>NZ_JAEMHF010000005.1:0-241730 GCF_016456245.1 Brenneria sp. L3-3C-1
GCTTCAGCCTCGCGGAGAATACTGATGATCTGTTGGTCGGAAAAACGCTTCTTCATGGGGATGTCCTCATGTGGCTTATGAAGACATTACTAACATCGGTGTGTACTAATCAACGGGGAGCAGGTCAATTAATATCACGTTCGACGGGCGAATCTTGAAGAACTAACGTAATTGCATAGTCTGACATTGGCTCGATGCTATGTAATTCTTCAAAATTAACGTAATATATTTCCCCCGAGTTTATTTGAAACTCGTCAATCAAGACGATATTTTTTACTTCCAGGTTTTGTACATTTGGCTCACAATGAGGTCCTGCAGCCATGAATGTTTGTCGATAATATTCTTCGCCATTCTCGTGTAGATTGAACCTCCTGGAAAGTAGAGTTCCATGCAGAACTCTGGAAGCAATAGAAGCAATATGGTCATGTACATCCTTTCCTATTTTACCTAGTTTCCAGAAATGTAGACGTATTCGGCGAGGATATGCCCCCGGGATCTCTGCAATTACAAATTTGTAAAAACCGAGTTGATGCTCATACCCTATAATATCCAAGTCATTCTGAGCTAACAGAGAATATATGTATTCCTGCATTTCTATTGGACTTACATAGTCTGTCAGTATATCAATAAGCCTTTTATCGCTTAGCTCTTCATTGTGCCATTTATTAAGTTCATTAATCAATCGCTTCATTATTTAACTCCAAATGATGAGGTATTGATATACCTGGCCTGCCGTTTGCAAAAATTCGTTGCTCTACATGTTCAATGACATCAAGGTTTCTTTCAAAAGTACGATTATCTTCTTTCAATTCGCCAATCGTCTTCCATGAATATTTCCCGCCGGGGAGGGTTAAGTCCATTGTTAGCATTTTTCTTGAAAGTTTTTCTGATATTTTTACAAAGAAAATGTCGAAATAGTACGTGGTAAGACTATTGCTTTTGTAAGATATTTTTGTACTAATCAAATCATCATTAACGGGTGTGACTGTGATATCTTCGCTAGAAGCACCCCATTTATCTGCTAATGCACTGCTTAGCTTATCAGTTGAGTCAAAATCAGCAGATCTACTCTTTCCAAAATTAGGGAGCAGCCAACAGTCCCATATTTTAGAATACTCTACTAACAATCTCAAAGAATCATCTTTATCAATTGCTAGTATCAAAAATGCAAATCGGCGTTCGTCTCGGGTTGTGGACTGTCCTGCTAATACCTGAAGGAATTTTTCGTAACTTGGCGTCACTAATATTTTATATACTATATATATAAACCATATTATTAAAGACGAAAAGACGAATATAGACAAAAACATCCAAATACCCTTGTCAATACCCCATTTAGAACTTATGTCAGATACAAGCATAGTGTACCCTATGGTAACAAGAATACTGATTTGCGATAGCAGAATCCCTATGTTGGCTGACTTGTTGTCGAAATAAGGACGAAGAAAACTTTTAAGATATTTTCGATCATAAAGTAACTTGTCAGGAGCTAAGTCATTTTTGCTATTACGAGAGATGCTAAATTTTATTTTCCAGATATTAAATTCCAATTAAGGCACCTTATATAATTTAACTTTTTGGGTTTAATAGAAACTAAACGATAGGATTTAGACATTGACTTTATCAGATAATAGATTGATTTAATATACACCTCCCCAATTTTTGAAATAATTCGGGTTTGAAGCTAGTTAGGGCTTTGTTGGATAAAGCCGGTATCGGGCGAGTATCTCTTTAGCTGGTTGATTTTTTAAGCTATACGCACGCTTTCAGACAGGCCTGTCTTCGTCATTTTTGTTCAACGCAGGCACCATATCCAAAGCCTTTGCACACGGCTCATCTTAATCACGCAGCGTCAGCGTGTAAGCATCCCGCTTAACCCAACCATTCACTTTTCGAGATCTTCAACATGAGTGCTATGCATAAGTTTCGATTCTAACACTCTGAACCCCTCTCAAATCCCCCAAAACATAAGATTAATAGCATCCTTGATCTCATCCGCGCAGTCGCCAAGATCCGCAATCACTTCACCAATGACCTCAACGGGAACGCTCGATAGTTCAGTCGTCATCAGCCGATAATCTTCGTCGTCGATGCGGATCAGCGGGAACAGTGTTTTATTCACTTTCTCAGAGAGGTGATGCGCTTCGATAATCGGAATGACCATGCGCCGCTTTGGTGTCTCGACAATATCGCTTTGCACATCGATAAACATTTTGTAGTGACTGGCTCTTTTGTATTCATAAACAATGAATTGCATGATCACCAGTTCCTGTTTTCATCCGCAAAGGAGCCATTCTGCGCGATAAATCTGGCGACTTCTTCCATCCCTTCACGGTTTTCCTTCTTCCACTCTTCAGCCTTGATACGGCGGGCTTCTTTGCCAATGGCATCGTTCACCAGACTGGAAATATTGACTCCGGCAGCACTCAGAACCTGATAATTGTCTTTGTCCACGGTAAGGCTGACACGGTGTTTCATGATAGTGATCCTCTTCTATGTATACTCTGAGTATATACTCAGCATGGTTGTTCAGCAATTAGCCAAGATTGAACTCCAACCTAACCAACTGTGCCAGATGTCGGGTCTCAATCAGAGCAATATCCATCGCGCCGATATCAGGGAAAACGTAGCGTTTCAGGCAGGTGAGGATCTTATCAGCGTGAACGCCCGACCAGAGCTTAAGACAACTGGTGTGCCATGCGGTGGCGATGTATTGAAAGGTGTGGGATTCATCAACTATGGTGTTATCCGTTTTGCGGATCAGGGCAGGGCTGATGCCGGACGCCAGCAGCTTACGCGCCGCGTCGCGCTTTTCGCGGGCTTCCGCCAGCGTAGTCTGAGGGTAAGGGCCAAAGGCCAGACGATTTTCTTTACCGGCGAAGCGATAGCGGAAATACCATAGCTTAGCGCCGCTGGCGGATACCGTCAGGTACAGACCTTGCGAATCGGAAAGTTTGTAGGATTTTGCGCGGGATTTGGCTGCGCGGATTTTACTGTCATTCAGGGCCATAGATGGGTCTCTCCGTTTCATCGAACTGAAAGACCCGCAATCTGACCCCAAATTTTCCAGATACGAAGGGATAAACCAAAACGCATCGGGAAAGATTTTTACGCCAACTTATTGAATTACATACAAATGGGGATTTATAAGGAGGCATAAAAAAGGAAAGATGGTGCCGGACTCGGAATCATACTCACGATTAACATACTGTTAATTATCTATTTTGTTGATATTTATCGTAAACAGCGCCCCCGCGAAAGCCCCCATAAAAAATCGTTTTGTTTTTGTGATGGTTGTCACGATGAATCGGTGTTTTAGCGGTTAATGGCGCTAAAAACGTGGTTTCATCTCCTGTGCAGGCAACAGCCGATACCTCTCTGTGTTGAATATCTTTTAAACGTAGACTTGATATGTAGGATTGGTAATTTTTGAGATAATAATAAATGATGTGATCTATAATATATGGATTATATTGGTATTTTTGCTATTATTTTGAGATGTTCTCATACTCTATTTGAGATAACTACATATCATGGCTCAATTTAATCACTTTGAACTTTCGCTTCTGAACCCCAACTTTGACTCCCCTTTGGTCGATGCGCTGACGGAACTGGAGATCCTCCGGCATCTGAGGCTGGAAACGGATGTTCACCCTATCCTGTTTGCGCAATTGAAAGCCGTTTTCCACATGCTGGAGAGTCTGGGTTCTGCGAGGATTGAGGGAAACCACACGACACTTGCCGACTATGTGGAAAGCAAAGTCGAAGGAACACAGAGTTCGACGGATCAGCTCAAAGAAATCAACAATATTGAAGCCGCGATGGAATTCATCGACGAGCATCTAAATAATGGTGATGAGATAACGGAATATTTTATCCGCGAGCTACATAGTCTGGCGGTTGTCGGGTTGCAACAGGAAGGCGACAGAACGCCCGGTGCCTATCGACAACATAACGTCAGCATCGCTCAGTCTGACCATTTACCGCCGGATCATATCCACGTTCCTGACTATATGTCAGAACTGACCAGCTTTATTAACCGTGCTGATAAACCAAAATATGATCTGATGAAAATTGCACTGGTGCATCACCGTTTTGGCTGGATACACCCATTCGGTAACGGTAATGGCAGAACGGTCAGACTGCTAACCTATGCGTTATTGATCAAGTATGGTTTTAATGTTCAGGCAGGTGGACGGGTTCTTAATCCGACAGCGGTATTCTGTAATGATCGTGAGCGTTATTATGCCATGCTTTCGTTAGCGGATAAGGGAACAGAGCGGGGCTTAGAAGAATGGTGTTTATATGTACTTTCGGGAATTTCATCTGAGTTGAAGAAAGTCGATCAACTGACAAACCATGCTTTTTTGAGTACGAAAATACTGTATCCGGCGATCGACTTTTCATCTGAAAGAGGGCTAATAAACCGGTTGGAATCTAAAGTTCTGAAACGCGTTGTCGAGTTGGGGACGATAAAAGCGGGTGATCTCCGTACCGCTTTACCTGATCTAAAACCAGCGCAGGTGACTTATCAGCTCGGTAAATTGATTGACCGGGGACTGCTCCAACCAGTGGAAGAGGGGGCTCGTACCTATACGGCGAAGTTTTCTAACTCATATCTGATCCGCGGGGTGATTAAGGTACTACGTGAAGAAGGGTTTATTCCTGATTTGTGATTTAAATATTTTCTGCTGTGGAGCAGGGGAAAATAGTTGATCTTAATGCACTATGTCATTTGTACCAGAAAGTAAATGTAGCTGTACTTAGTGTTTTAATGGTCTTAGTATGAAATGGAAAGATAGGTGGTAGCCTATTTTAAGGCTACCAAAAATATTATCTATATCATGCTTGTTCGGCTATTAAATTTGGTGAAACTTCAGTTATTCCTATCATGAGTTCATAATGGCCAATTTGTTTTGATTTTGTGAATATATCTTTGAATATACGTAAGTAAACCTCATTTGTTCTTTCTCCATGATTAATATATAAGTCATCATGTATTGAATGAGAACCATCATTTACCCAAGAGAATAATGACTGACAAATTAATTTATCTCTTCCCTGAAATAGTTCGCATATATTATCCTTTGACATGCCACCCCACATAGTGAAGTAATTTTCTAGAATTCTCCTCAAAGTATTTTGTAATGTTATACTGGATAGATTAGGTTTTTTTACTTCTTCCCAAAGTAATTCATAAGCAGATCTAATAGGATTGCTATCACATCTCTCTATATATGAGGTGTCTGCTTGTTTTTTTACCATCCAGAAAGTTTCCTCAGCCAGAACATTATCACGAGGGCGTTTAGGGTGATAGCTGATTTCTTTATGAAAATAGACATTGTGTGTCAATATGAAAACTTGCCTAATGTATCCTTTATTATTTCTTATCTCGTCAAAAATACCCTTAATTAAGCTGCTAACGATATATAGTATGTCGCTATCTAAACTGGATATTGGATCATCAAAAGCAACCACTCTTGGCTGAGTTATTCCAGATGATGCTTGCGCACCTTTAATTAGTGAGTAAAAATACAGAAATGTAATGAATGTTTTTTCACCTTCACTAAGTGAACGGCTGGCATCATCTCCGTTGCTGCGGCATATTTTATAATGACCTTTTTCATCTACAATGTCGATACTGAATGATGTGAATCCAAATGAATTTAGTAAAGCATTGATAGTATCTTTGGTAGGCAATATTGATGTTGAACTTTTTTCCTGCTCTTTAATCTGTCGATCAATATCATTCCGTCTGCGTTTTTTTTCTTCGAGACTGGATTGCATCCCATTTACTACATTCTGTAACTGTATCTTATTGGAATTATAGGTGTTTAAATGAGGATTAAGTTCTTCTAAAATAAATTTCCATACCTGATTTGTAAGCTTTTTTTTCTCTGTCTGTAGATTATCAACTGTGAGATTATGTTTGGTTATTGCTGCATTTGCAGCATCTATCTGTTCGCTTAATGGGTTAAAAAAATGGTCAAGAGGTTCTAACGTTATTTTCCTGCTGGGCTCCCGTTGCTTTTCGTGAATAAGTTTGAGATTGCTCTCCATTCGTTCTTTTAATGCTCTAACAGAAACGTCGAAAAGGGTATGATCTAAGTGAACGGATTGAATGGTAATGATAGTCTGAAGAGTAGATGAAATTTCTTCAATCGCTTTCTGATAACTATGAGCTAACTGTGTTATTACGCGTAATTCAGCTTCATAACTATCATTAAAGAAATCTTTAAGGCTTTGCGCGAATATTTTATCGGTTGGTTGCTGGCAGAAAGGGCAATGATTATCATTATGTTGATGGAAGTATATCCCCTGCTTGACCCAGTCACTATTACCTAACTTATTAATCATTGCTGCAATATCAATATCCTGACTGCCGACGATCGATTTTTTTAGAATATCTAATAATGCCATGTCCATTAATGGTTGTGCGTTAATTATTGGTAGTATCTCTCTTTTATCCGGATTTTCTGAGAAAATAGTTTCCGATTTCTCTTTAAGAATATCAAAACTAACAACCTCTGCATTATTTGATGATTTTTCTATTAGTACTTTTTGTTTAAATTTATCAGCACTACCACGAAAGCCAGTAAAAGCCTGTTGAAAGATAGTGTCGTATTTTTGTTTCATTTTCCAGCATTGATTTTGAAGGGAGTTTTCTAATTCGATGACTTCTTTTTTCTTTCCTCCAGACTGGTTTTCACCCTCAAGTTGAATATTAAGCTTGTTTATATCTTTATCTAATTTTTCCAATTCAGGCTTTAGTTTGGCTATTTCTTTTTCAGCTTCAACTTGATTGTCACCCAAAGTAAAAATACCTTTGATTGTATTTTCCTGATTGAAATTGCGATCCACGAAATCCTTGTTATATACCATCACCTCTAGAGGTGTTCCGCCAGTCCATTGACAGAAGCAATGTTCATGACCTGTAGCTTGCTCAATCACACGACTAATTGTTGTCTTTCCTGTACCATTTGCTCCAAATATGAAGTTAATTTTTCGTAGATCATTAAGTATGGAAGGCCTAGTATAAGTTGCGATATTCTGAATATTAATGCTCGTTATCATGTTAATACCTTCTAGTCAGCTACAGGAACGATGATCCATGTCATTTATTATACGATGGGGAATTCTGAGCGGGCAATGGTCGATAAAGCATAAATGAGATAATTATTTTACCATTATGTGTTATCTTAAATGTGACTTAAGACACATTTTTGTATGCGATAATTATATTGACTCGTCTCACTATAGATCTTGAGTGAGTCAAAATTTTTTGCCGTCAATTACTCGTAGCTTTAGGCATATCTGCCTGCCTGAAAATTCAGGTGCCAGGATTCGCCTCCCGAATACTACATTAGTGATATATGACTCGCCTTACGTATTTTTTATGTCGCAATGCTTAGCTATGCCGAATTATGGTGAGCTCGGGGGGAGTGTCGCAACCAGCTCTACCCGGTTCCACTACTCTTAAGATTTCTCCCCTAACTGGTTGTTAAAAAATTATTTATTATATTATTAGTTTAATTTTCAAAATAATCATATGGACTAATTTATTTTTCCCACTGAACTATTTCACCATTATGTAATTTTAAAATTATTTCAGCAAAATTATCATCAACCGTATAAAAATAACACTCCGGCACATTAAGCACTTTAGCAAACGCGCACATCATCTCAAATGTTGGGCGATGTATACCGCTTTCATATTGGGATATGCGTGATCGTGCAGTGGCTTCCTCAATGCCAGCCAGTACGCCTAGCTTTTCCTGAGTGAGATTGGCTTGTAAACGAGCCGTTTTAAGGCGAATGGGCAACATGATGGCACCATCAATAAGGATATTGATAGCATGTTTAGCACTACTTTACATGTAGGTTGCTTAGACTTCCTGAACAATAGGGGAGGGGATTTATTTGCATTCGTTAAGAATGACTCTGATGTTTAAGGTAAAGCTCCAGAACCATCTCAGCAAAATCATCGTTAACGGTGTAAAAGTAGCATTCCGGCACATTAAGTACCTTTGCAAATGCGCACATCATTTCAAATGTTGGACGATGTATCCCACCTTCATATTGAGACACGCGGGACCGCGCAGTTTCTTCTTCAATGCCAGCAAGAACTCCCAATTTTTCCTGAGTTAGATTAGCCCGTAGTCGGGCGGCTTTGAGACGAGTAGGCAGCATCCATTACACCATCAATGATCATACATTGACTTAGTGTTTAGCATTACTTAACATCGTAGTTGTTTAGACTATCTGAACAGATGATGTTTAATGTGAGGCCACAAAATAAGGATCATGGAGATGATTGATAAGGATTGGCACCCGGCAGATATCATCGCCGGGTTAAGAAAGAAGGGAACAACATTGGCAGCGGTTTCCCGAGAAGCGGGGTTAGCGTCTTCCACGCTGGCAAACGCGTTAACAAAACACTGGCCGAAAGGGGAAAAGCTGATTGCGGAAGCGCTGGGGGTTTCACCGGCGGAAATCTGGCCTTCCCGTTACCGCAAGTCAGAAGATCGTTAAAGTAAAACAGGATCTCCCGAACCGTTATCAACCTAGGTCGGTAACGGTTCGGGAGAAGGCAAGCGAAGCACGGCAGTTTACTTTTGTTGTTCGCCCCATGCTCTCACACCATGACTTCGCCCCATGGTATGGGGCAAGTATATGCGGCGAGCGTATGAGGCGAATGCAGTGGCAGCAATGCAGCCCTGTGCCGGAAAATATATTTCCCGGCACAAAACGGCGTGCTCCAGTTCATGCGGGCTGGACGCCCTTATTGCCTGGCACATGAGGGTAATGTCGCGGCTGGACGCCACGCCAAAACCCCCAACGTCAACGGCGGCACACCGTCGCGCGCTACGCGCGACCAACCCCTTTAAGACGCGCGTTTTAGCCTGTTATTTCTTTTCCTCGCTGGCTCGGTGCGAAATAACGGGAAACGCTGCTTTAAATGGGTTGGTCGCGCCTCGCTACCGGCTTGTGGCCGGAGACTTAGCGGCGACGGTGTGCGGGGCAAGCCCCCCAAATAAACCGACGCGTGGGCGCGTCTTTTTGCTCGCTGGGGCGGCAAAATTTATTCGGCTCCCCCCGGCCTGCTCGGTTTCCCTTGGGGGAAACGCTCGCGGGTGGGTTCGGACGACGCAAATTAGCCATTTCTGCGAAATGGAATTTACTCGCCTCACGCCACTTTTTAATTTCTGCTGTTCGCATCCATTAAAAAGCCATACAAGCGCAGCCTGTCATATCACTTGTCCCTGTAAACACGGGTAATTGCGATGGTGAAAAATCCGCTGTTGTATCAGGGATGTTCGGTGCTCGCTCTGCTGCGCTCCGCCTCAGCCCTGATACAACAGCGGCGTAGAGAAACAAGATAAGTCGCCTCTGTTCGATTAGAAGCGACTTATTCCATCGGTGTATCAGTCTGGCTCAGGCAACCTTAATCGACTTCTCAAAGCGATAAGCCGGGATGAATTGATGCTGGCAGGCATCGAGATAATCTGACCACCATTGCATCATCTGAGTCCGTTCGTCGAGGTGTTCCGCTTTGTGAATATAGGCGGCACGGACGTGATTGCGCTCCTGATGGCTCATCTGCCGCTCCACAGCATCTTTTGACCAGCGACCTGATTCGATCAACGCACTACACGCTATCGTGCGGAAGCCATGTCCGCAGATATCCACCTGTGTGTCATAACCCATTGTGCGCAGCGCCTTGTTGATGGTGTTCTCACTCATTGGCTTACGGGCATCGTGATCGCCGGGAAAGAGTAATTCCCCGTTGCCGGACAACAGTTTTAGCTGCTTCAGTATCGTTACCGCCTGTTTTGACAGCGGCACCAGATGCGGTGTTTTCATTTTTGCGCCGCGCTCTGAGTGACGCACGCCAGCGATAGCTTCCCGCTGTGCGGGAAGTGTCCACATGGCGTTATCCAGATCGATCTCCGTCCAACGGGCAAAACGCAATTCACTGGAGCGGATAAAGATCAGTAAATTAAGCTGTACCGCCAACCTTGTTAGCAGTCTGCCTGAATAGCCTTCTATTCTTTCCAGCAGTTCCGGCAACTTTTCCAGCGGCAGGGCAGGGTAATGGTTTTTCGGCGGCGGGGTGATAGCGCCGCAGAGATCATTGGCCGGATTGCTGGCAATCAGTCCTTCCTGTACGGCGTAACGCATGATGACTGTCGTACGTTGCTGTATTCGTGCAGCCGTTTCCAGACAACCCTTTTTCTCCGCTACCCGCAGCGGGATCAGCAGGTTGGCGGTTTTCAGGTCGGTGACAAGGACATTGCCGATGAGCGGAAAAGCGTGCAGTTCCAGTGAACGCAGGACTTTGGCAGCGTGTGCCTCACTCCAGCGAATATTAGCGCCCACCCACTGACGGGCAATGGCTTCAAAGGTATTGCCGTTTTTCTTCGCCTGTTTGTCGTGCTGTTTTTTTACGCCGGGATCGTCCCTAGCGCTGAGAATAGTCCGGGCTTCTTCACGCAGTTTACGGGCACTGGCAAGCGATACCGTCGGGTAAGCACCAAACGCCAGCTTCTTCTCCTTGCCGCCGAAGCGGTACTTAAGATGCCAGAGCTTGGAACCGTTAGGTTTAATCAGCAGGTACAGGCCCTGCGCGTCGCTGAGTTTGTAAGGTTTATCGAGCGGCTTGGCGTTGCGGATGGCGGTATCAGTCAGAGGCATGGTGGGGGCTCCGTAGTTTATCGAACCGACAGGCCCCCAATTAAGCCCCCAAAAACTATGGATGTCAAAAAATCTGGTAGTACCTTGAGGTACTCCAGATTTTCATCAACTCACTGATTTTTCTATGTTCCCGGACGCATAGGAACGTCCCAAAACAAAAATATGGTGCCCGGACTCGGAATCGAACCAAGGACACGAGGATTTTCAATCCTCTGCTCTACCGACTGAGCTATCCGGGCAACGGGGCGCATTAAACCGTATTGCCTGCGCGTCGTCAACGGGTTTATGCGCTAAAGCGCGGAAAACACTGCTGACTGCCGACTTTTCAGCCAAAGCACAAGCCGCGCATCACGCATTGTTGCCGATATCAGGTCAATGCGCCATTCTTGCGACATAATGAAAAGCGCAATACGTCTTCAGCCAGCCGCTGGGCTGTCTCTATGCTGGATATCTGACGCTTTACCAACAGTCTGCTCAGGCATCCTTCCAAAATAAGTTCCATCTGCTGCGCCACCATTTCCGGATCGTCCGTCTCCAACGCTTCCAGTAAATCGCGAGTATAGCGGTAAGAGGCCAGTTTTTGCTGTTCCGCAATCTGATGAATCGGATGAGTAATATCAGGAAAGAAGCTACAGGCGGCGATAAACAGGCAGCCGGGATAACGGCCCTGTTTTACCGAGTCATACAGAACCTGATATCGCGCCAGAAGTTTTTGCTCAATACTTTTCGCCTCGTCCAACAGCAGTTGCCGCCGCCAGGTATCCACCTGTTGGCCGTGATAGCGCAGGCTGTCATAAAGCAGGGCTTCGCGATCGGGCCAAAAAGGCTGTAACTCTGTTACCGATAGATCCAGTTTTTGCGCCAGCATCTCCAGAGTGGTCATGGCGAAACCGTGCTGCTCTAGCAGAGTGAGGGCATGTTCAAGAACTTCTTCCCGTTGCATGGGTTCTCCTTCAGAAGAGCGGTTATCAGATAAGAAGTGTCGTTTAAGGGACGAACTTCTGCAAATGCGCCCGAAATCTTTCCGCATCCATAAAGCCGGTCACGCGTGAGCCGGGGATCTCTTTCCCCTGCGCATCAAAAAATAAAATCGTCGGCAGCCCCAAAACCTGTAATTTTTTCAGCAGCGCATTTTGCTCCGCGCGGTTTGCGGTAACATCCGCCTGTAATAACCGCATGCGCGATAAATGACGTTGCACGTTACCGTCGCTGAACGTGTATTTTTCAAACTCTTTACAGGCAACGCACCAGTCAGCGTAAAGATCGAGCATGACGGGTTGATGGCTTTCCGTCAGCGCATTTTCCAGCCCGACAATCGTGGTTACCGGCATAAAATCCAAAGCGGAGGACGAATGTCGCTGTTCTGAACCCAGGGGAGGGAATACCCAGTCCTGTAAAGGGCGAGCGGCGATTAACGATCCCGCCAACAGCAATAACTGCACGCCGCGTATCCAGCCTTTATGGCTGCGCAAACTCAGCGTGAACGCCCAGCCGAAGAACGCGACGGCAAGCAGACTCCATAGCCGCATCCCCCAACTTTCACCCAGTATGCGCTCAAGAAGAAAGACGGGCAGTGCCAGAATGACGAAACCGAACGCTTCTTTGACGTATTGCATCCACGGGCCGCTACGCGGCAACAGGCGATTGCCGAACAAAGCGATCAGGATCAGAGGCAGCCCCATACCTGACGCGTACAGATACAGCGAGCCGCCGCCGGCCAGCAGATTACCGCTCTGGGCGATATAGAGCAGGATCGCGCTGAGCGGCGCGGTGGTGCAGGGGGAGCAAATTAACCCAGCCAGCGCGCCCATGCCGAACACGCCCGTCAGCGATCCTCCCTGTTGGCGATTGCTCCATTCAGTCAGCCGGGTTTGCATGGAAGAAGGCAGTTGCAACGTGTACAGACCAAACATCGACAGCGCCAGCGCGATGAACAGCACCGACAGGCCGATCAACACATAAGGATGTTGCAGCGCGGCCTGAAAACGCAGCCCGGCGGCGGCGACAATCAACCCCAGCAGCGTGTAGGTCAGCGCCATTCCCTGAACATAGGTCATGGCGAGCAGGAAAGTTCGGCGAAGCGTAAGTTGTTCTTTTCTGCCGAGCACCAGCGCGGAGATCAGCGGATACATCGGCAGTACGCAAGGGGTAAAGGCGACGCCGATACCCATTAACAACGCCCACCAGGGAGAGAAAGGCAATGGCGTTTCCCGCGGTGGTTGAGAGGGGCGCGCGCCGCCGTCAGATGCCGGTAAAATCTGGCTTATGGGGATAACCCGCGTTTCCGGCGGATAACAGAAACCCGCATCAGCGCAACCCTGATAGGTGACCTGAACCGTTGCGGCGTTATCCGCCCGAATCAGCGGAATATTCAGCGCCAGCTGGTGTTTAAAGATGAATACCTCACCGAAAAACGCATCCTGATGACTGAGGCCGGCAGGAACATCAAGCTGGCCGATAACCGCCCGGTTTCCTTCAATCTTGATCTGCTGCCGATACAGATAATAGCCCGGCTGGATATCCCAGCGGACAACCAGTTGGTTATCCCGCTGCTGGAAATCAAAGGCGAAAGCCCGATCGACAGGCAAAAACTGCGCAGGCGCGTTTTGCGCAAACGGCGCCGCCGTGATCGTGGCGCCAAATGTCGCCCAAATCAGGAAAATCAGCGTAAAGATGCGTTGAGCCATGTCAGATAATCGCTATCGCCACCCAATACCGGCAACACCAGCAGTTCCGGCGTCTGATAGGGATGGCGTTGTTTCAGATGAGCCAGCAAAGCCTGTTGATGTGACGTGTCGCTTTTGATCAGCATTTGTATTTCTGATTGCCGCTCAAGCTTGCCTTCCCAGTGATAAAACGAGCGGGCGCCGGGCAAGAGGGTGACGCAGGCGGCGAGCCGTTCTTCCAACAGCGATGCGGCAAGCCGTTGTGCGCAAGACTCGTCAGGCGCGGTGCAGAGTATGACGACGGCATCGCAGGCAGGGCGGTCGGACATCGTGGCCTCGGTTTCAGGTGAACGTGCGGACACTATACCTTGCTTTGTGACGTGAGGGGAATGGTGCGGATCGACGCGCCCGGCCGATCCGCCCAAGGGTTACAACAGAATATTGCCGAGGATAAACCCGAATATCACTGACAGCGAAATGGCCAGTACGCCCGGTATCAGGAAAGAGTGGTTAAACACATATTTTCCGATGCGGGTTGAACCGGTATCGTCCATTTCAACGGCGGCCAGCAGCGTCGGATAGGTCGGCAATACAAACAGCGCGGAAACCGCCGCAAACGATGCGACCGCGGTAACCGGCGATACGCCGAGCAACAACGCTGCGGGCATCAGCGCTTTTGCCGTCGCCGCCTGCGAATAAAGCAGGGTGGCGGCAAAGAACAGCACCACCGCAAGCATCCACGGATAGTTTTGCAACAATCCGCCGGCGGTTGCCTGAATATCGGAAATATGGGCCTTAACAAAGGTATCGCCCAGCCAGGCGACGCCCATGACGCAAATACATGCGCTCATGCCGGATTTAAACGTGCTGGCGGAAAGGATCCGTGTCGTATCTACCTTGCAGGTGATGCAAATCAGCGTGGCGACCGTCAGCATAAATACCACAATCGCTTCGTTACGCGGTAAAACCGGGTTCTGAATCAAGCCGACCGTATCGCTGATGGCGGTGGCGTACAGCACTACGGCGACGATGCCAAACAGGAACAACGCCACGGAACGTCTGGCGCCGGGTTTCACCTCCAGCTTGCTGGCGCCGCGCAGCACGGTTTCGCCTTTTTTCAGGCGTTCCTGATACACTTCGTCATGTTCGAGCTCTTTGCCCAGAAAGTTGCTCACGATAGCGGTCAACAGTACGGCCGTCAGCGTGGTGGGGATACAAATCCCCAGCAGCATCAGATAGCTGACGCCCACGGGTTCCAGGATGCCCGCCACGAACACCACCGCCGCTGAAATGGGGGAAGCGGTGATGGCAATTTGTGACGCCACGACGGCGATCGACAAAGGCCGGGAAGGGCGAATCCCCTGCTCTTTGGCGACTTCGGCGATAACGGGCAGGGTAGAGAAGGCGGTGTGGCCGGTTCCCGCCAGGATCGTCATGAAATAGGTTACCAGCGGAGCCAGAAAGGTCACGTACTTGGGCTGGCGACGCAGTAGTTTCTCAGCCAGGCCGACCAGATAATCCATTCCGCCGGCGACCTGCATGGCGGCAATCGCCGCGATAACCGCCATGATGATTTCAATCACATCAAAGGGAATAACGCCGGGTTTTATCTGTAACCCGAGGGTAAGTACCAACACGCCCAGACCGCCGGCAAAGCCAATACCGATGCCTCCGAGTCTCGCTCCCAGGTATATGGCGAGCAGAACGATAAGAAGTTCCAGGGTAAGCATAAAGATGCTCCTTTACTATTTGAATGTAATGTATTTGGTATAAGATTTTCTTATAGTTATACAAAGCATAAAACAAAGGCACGCAGCTTTTTAGAACAGGCGTGCCTGATGGGACTATCAGATTACGATTTTAGGGTTGTTCACTCTCGTCGGTGTAGCGTTTGGCTTTATATTCCGGGTGCATCAGGTTCTGAATAGAGAAAATATCATCCAGTTCGGCCTCCGTCAGCAGACCGCGTTCCAAGACAACTTCACGAACGCTTTTGCCGGTTTCCGCACAGATCTTGCCGATGATATCACCGTTATGGTGGCCGATGAACGGGTTAAGATACGTGACGATGCCGATAGAGTTAAAGACATAAGCTTCGCAGACTTCTTTGTTGGCGGTAATGCCGTTAACGCATTTTTCCAGCAGGTTGTAGCAGGCGCTGGTTAGAATATAGGTTGACTCGAACATCGCCTGGCCGATGACCGGTTCCATTACGTTGAGCTGAAGCTGCCCTGCTTCGGAAGCCATGGTGACGCAGGTATCGTTGCCGATGACTTTAAAGCACACCTGATTGACCACTTCCGGCACCACCGGGTTGACTTTGGCCGGCATGATGGAAGAACCGGCTTGCAACTGCGGCAGGTTGATTTCGTTAAGACCGGCGCGCGGCCCGGAAGAGAGCAAACGCAGGTCGTTACAGATTTTCGACATTTTCACCGCCAGCCGCTTCAGCGCGCTGTGCACCATCACGTAAGCGCCGCAGTCAGAGGTGGCTTCAATCAGATCTTCCGCCGGGACGCACGGCAGGCCGCTGACTTCCGCCAGGCGCTGTACCGCCAGTTGCTGGTAACCATCCGGCGTGTTTAGACGGGTGCCGATAGCCGTCGCCCCCAGATTAACTTCCAATAACAATTCAGCGGTGCGCAGCAGATTTTTGTTTTCTTCTTTCAGTAACACATTGAAAGCATGGAACTCCTGACCTAAAGTCATCGGAACCGCATCCTGCAACTGGGTTCGTCCCATTTTCAATACGCTTTCAAATTCTTTGGCTTTACGCTCGAAACCGTCGCCAAGTTGGGTCAGCGCATCAACCAATTTCAGAATGGCGGCATAAACGGCGATACGGAACCCGGTCGGGTAGGCGTCGTTAGTCGATTGGCACTTGTTCAGATGATCGTTCGGATTCAGGTACTGGTATTCGCCTTTGCGGTGCCCCATTAATTCCAGGCCGATGTTGGCTAACACCTCGTTGGTATTCATGTTTACCGAGGTGCCGGCGCCGCCCTGATAAACATCAATCGGAAATTGATCCATGCATTTGCCGTTGTTCAATACCTCATCACAGGCCTGGATGATGACATCGGCAATTTTACGGGGGATAGTTTGCAATTCTTTATTCGCCAGAGCGGCCGCCTTTTTGACCATCACCATGCCGCGCACAAACTCCGGGATATCGCTTATCCTGCTATTGCTGATATAAAAATTTTCGACAGCCCGTAACGTGTGAACGCCATAATACGCATCGGCGGGAACTTCTTTGCTACCTAACAGGTCTTCTTCAATACGAATGTTGTCTGACATGAGAGCCTTCTCTTATTCTGCTGCTGACTAGAACTTGTGTAAACTAATTGTATTACCAGAGGCAACAGTCGCAGAATGTTTAACCATAACTGCATCCGTTGTCATGATGATATTCTGTACGGCGAAAAAAAATCGTAGCCTGGATCACTATCTGATCTTTCCCTTATGTTCAGATAAATGAACTGTGATAGTCATCACGCGCGACTATTTTCGGATAATAAATGGTGCCGGCATAGCTTGAAAATAGCCGGTCGCGCTACCATCTCAGTATAATGTGCAGAGCAGTGATGCCTGGTCATATTTGTTTTCAATAACATAATTTGTTTACAACAATTGCGTTTGTTTTTAACAGCATGCGTTTTCAAAAACAGGAGAATCAGGTGCGCTGGTTGCCGTTACTATTAATCTTTCTTTTTGCCTACGTAGAGATATCGCTGTTCATTCAGGTGGCGGAGGTGCTCGGCGTGGCGATGACCCTGTTGTTGGTGGTCTTCACGTCTTGTGTCGGCGTGTCGCTGGTGCGTAACCAGGGCATGAAAACCATTGTCCAGATGCAGCAGAAAATGGCGTCGGGTGAAAGTCCGGCGGCGGAGATGGTGAAAAGCGTGTCGCTGGTGCTGGCGGGTTTTCTGCTGCTGATCCCGGGATTCTTTACGGATTTCCTCGGGTTGCTGCTCCTGTTGCCGCCGGTACAGAAGCGTTTAACGCTGAAACTGATGCCGCATTTACACATTTGGCGTTCCGGTCCCGGCGCTTCTTCCGACGGTAATACGTTCGAGGGCGAGTATCAGCGCAAAGACGGCGGCCATAGAAATATTGAGCATCGGGATGAAAAAGACGATCGCTGAACCCTGATCGAACAGCAAAATAAGCCGGTAATATTGTATTGATATTGCTGGCTTTTTATTTTCATTAGCACAAAAAAGCATCATCTGATGCAAAAAAAGTAAATTTCTTCCCTTGAAGGGATGAGAAACGCCCCCACTTAGAACACCACAAGGCCGGATATGAGGGCATATCTGGTGTTCATCCTAAAACTGATATGGACTTTCTCAAAGGAGAGCTATCAATGAAAATTCGTCCATTGCATGACCGCGTGATCGTCAAGCGCAAAGAAGTAGAATCCAAATCTGCTGGCGGCATCGTTCTGACCGGCTCCGCCGCAGGTAAATCTACCCGTGGCGAAGTTCTGGCCATCGGCCATGGGCGCATCCTGGAAAACGGCGAAGTGAAGCCGCTGGATGTGAAAGTAGGCGATATCGTCATTTTCAATGATGGCTATGGCGTGAAGGCGGAGAAGATCGATAACGAAGAAGTGTTGATCATGTCTGAAAGCGACATTCTGGCAATTGTTGAAGCGTAATAATTGCGCGTAATCATCTGAACTGAACGAATTTAAGGGAAATACACCAATGGCAGCTAAAGACGTAAAATTCGGTAATGACGCTCGCGTAAAAATGCTGCGCGGCGTAAACGTACTGGCCGATGCAGTGAAAGTTACCCTGGGTCCTAAAGGCCGTAACGTTGTATTGGATAAATCCTTCGGCGCTCCCACCATTACTAAAGACGGCGTGTCCGTTGCGCGTGAAATCGAGCTGGAAGACAAGTTCGAAAACATGGGCGCACAGATGGTGAAAGAAGTCGCCTCCAAAGCGAATGACGCAGCGGGCGACGGCACCACCACGGCCACCGTACTGGCTCAGTCCATCATCACTGAAGGCCTGAAAGCCGTAGCCGCGGGCATGAACCCGATGGATTTGAAACGCGGTATCGATAAAGCCGTTATCGCCGCGGTTGAAGAATTGAAAAAACAATCTGTCCCTTGTTCTGATTTCAAAGCTATCGCACAGGTTGGCACCATCTCCGCAAACTCCGACGAAACCGTGGGTAAACTGATTGCGGAAGCGATGGAAAAAGTCGGCAAAGAAGGTGTTATCACCGTTGAAGAAGGCACCGGTCTGCAAGACGAGCTGGACGTTGTTGAAGGTATGCAGTTCGATCGCGGTTACCTGTCCCCTTACTTCATCAACAAACCGGAAACCGGTTCTGTTGAGCTGGAAAGCCCGTTCATCCTGCTGGCTGACAAAAAGATCTCCAATATCCGCGAAATGCTGCCGGTGCTGGAAGCCGTTGCCAAAGCCGGTAAACCCCTGCTGATCATCGCCGAAGACGTTGAAGGCGAAGCGTTGGCGACGCTGGTGGTCAACACCATGCGCGGCATCGTGAAAGTGGCGGCGGTTAAAGCGCCGGGCTTCGGCGATCGTCGTAAAGCCATGCTGCAAGATATCGCCACCCTGACTGCGGGTACGGTGATTTCTGAAGAGATCGGTCTGGAGCTGGAAAAAGCGACGCTGGAAGATCTGGGTCAGGCCAAACGCGTGGTGATCAACAAAGACACCACCACCATCATTGATGGCGTGGGCGACGAAGGCGCAATCCAGGGCCGTGTGACCCAGATTCGTCAGCAGATTGAAGATGCGACGTCTGACTACGACAAAGAAAAACTGCAAGAGCGTGTGGCTAAACTGGCTGGCGGCGTAGCCGTTATCAAGGTTGGCGCGGCGACTGAAGTTGAAATGAAAGAGAAGAAAGCCCGCGTTGAAGATGCGCTGCACGCGACCCGCGCGGCAGTGGAAGAAGGCGTGGTTGCCGGCGGCGGCGTTGCGCTGATTCGCGCCGCTTCCTCCATCACGGCTTCCGGCCTGAAAGGCGATAACGAAGACCAGAACGTGGGTATCAAAGTTGCGCTGCGCGCAATGGAATCTCCGCTGCGTCAGATCGTAATTAACGCCGGTGAAGAAGCTTCCGTGATTGCCAATACCGTCAAAGGCGGTGAAGGCAGCTACGGCTATAACGCTTACACGGAAGAATACGGCGATATGATCGGCATGGGTATCCTGGATCCAACCAAAGTAACCCGTTCCGCTCTGCAATACGCCGCGTCTATCGCTGGTCTGATGATTACCACCGAATGCATGGTTACCGATCTGCCGAAAGAAGATAAGGTGGATTTAGGCGCCGCCGGCGGTATGGGCGGCATGGGTGGTATGGGCGGCATGATGTGATGAGCCGCGATCGTCATTCTGACGATCGCCGCATCCTGTGCATACCGGCGTAATGCAGGTATTCCATAGTACCTTGTAATCTCAAGTATTTTGTAATCTCAGCCGATGACCAAAGAATAAACGTTCTTGTCATCGGCTTTTTTCATCTGATAAACAGCTTACCGTTTCACTCCGCTTTTTTGTGCCCCGCATCTTTTTTTTCCGGACAACGGCATGGAACTTTTTGGCATAAATCTCCACTCATCGAAATTGTATTCACGGCCGACGCTGCGGTTCAGGCGCAGTTGCGAAAGCCGTTCACCTATGACGTCGCTCCGTATCCGCTGATGTATCGGCAGGTCATCAGCCAATAATCAATAAGGAAATCCATCGTGCGTATCACTTCCGTACCCCATATTCAGTCTCCGGTCGGATACAGCGGCGAATCGGCGCAGGCGGGTGGTTCTTCTCTGCGGGGAAGCCATCAGGCGGCCGGTAGTAGCAGCGCGGCGTCGGGCGCATCACCGGCGGCATTGGAACAACCTTCTGATCTACGGCACGCGCTTGCCGGGACAACGGCGTTTAATCGCTTGGAACAGATACCAAAGCATCAAGGTTTGCTCTCGTCGTCGCTCCACTGTTTTACTATTCCGCCGGAAGTTCCGCTACACGGGCCGGGGTTTGGGCGTTTTATGGCGAATGTCGCCGCTGATGTCGCAGGAGTGGCCCGTGATATGAACATCCCGAAAAGCGCGGCGGCAGAAACGATGCGCCAGGCTATCGTAGATGGCGAGTTTGGCGGTAGAGCCAGGGCGGAAAACAAAGCGCGCATGATGCTGGCGCTCTATTCGATCAGAGAAATGGAAGAGGCGAAAGGCGAGCTGCAATCCGTGATGTCCGAACATCCGGTGTTCAGGATGGTGGATATCAAAAACATTTGGCGAATGCTGCTTGATGGCAAGGCGCACGACGATGGAAAACATCAGGGTTTGCGTTTTGACAATGAGCCGGGATATATGGCCGGTATGTATCGCGGATTAACACAGGTGTTACGCAATGATTTGCAGCGTGATGACCGCGTATCGCCGGAAACGATGTTGGCGCAACTTCATGATAAAGCCATCGGCGGCGTAGTGGACATTAACAGTGTGAAATTGCTTACTGAAGAGCTGAAAATAAGCGATGAACCCCACACAAGCAGTTTATTGGTGAGCCTCGGGCGTGAAACCAGCCGGAACGATAGCGCCGAATCAGATGATGATTATAGTAATATTTTGAGTTTTATGGAAAAAGGTTACCGTTCTCAAGCAGTTTCCTTCGTTCTCCTTAAAAATGATAACCTGACTAAGGAGGGCTTTAATGAACTTAAGCAGCGTTATACAGGGAATGAGCCATTTCCGTTTATGCTGTTTTCATCGGCAACCGGAGAGGATGTGAATCCTCAAACCCGGTTTGGCGGAATTAGCTGGATAAGTCTTAACAGCTTGTCGCCAGCAATACTCCCAGAAGAACTGCATCCGGCGGCGTACGCCCAAACGCAGATAAGCCATTATCGTCAGAATATCGGCCAGATAAGCGATGAAAAAGGAAAGTTGACCGAAATTGCCAGGCTGTGCCAGACGTTGGAACAGGCGCATTGTTTTACTGATGGCAACGCGCGAACGCTCGGTTTTCTCTTCGTGAATCAGTTATTGCTGGAAAATAAGCTCAGTCCGTCGGTGATTTATGATCCTAACCGTTTTGACGGTTTTTCCCATCAGCAGCTGGTGGCGGAAATCCAGAAAGGGCAGCGGCTTTTTGAACGGCTTTAACCCGTCCGCGCGGGCGTTTACCGCGCCTGTTATCTGAACCGCGCCGAAAAATCTCTCACCTCTGGCCGCGCTTGGCGTCGGTCGGCACATCCTGATCGTATAAAAAGCCCCCTTATAGTTAACCACACGTTCAGAACGTGTTATCGGAGTGCGATTCTGCGCTACAATATGAGACGTTTACTTTATTTACAAATCAACCCCGAGTGGAGTAGGGATAATGTCTGATGATGCGCCAATTTCCCTGCGTGCTCTTGAATGGTTTACCGAAAAGCCCGCAATAATTCCTGCGCACATCGAGGACTGGCTGATGGAAACCGATTCAATGACGCAGCGCCTTGATGGCTATTGCGCTCAACTGACGGTGACTATCCGCAATGAACGTTTTCTCTCTCCTGAGGCGTTGACCGATGAACGCGCGCACCTGCCCGTCAGTGAGCGTTATTGGCTGCGTGAGGTTGTGTTGTATGGCGACGGGCGTCCCTGGTTATTCGGCCGCACCCTGATCCCCCAACAAACGCTGGATGGCGCAGGCGCGGCGCTGACGAAAATCGGTAATGTGCCGCTGGGGCGTTATCTGTTTCAACACGATGCCCTGACGCGTGACTATATCCGCATCGGCTGCGGTGAGAGTCTGTGGGCGCGTCGTTCCCGTTTGTGCCTTTCTGGTCATCCTTTGTTGTTGACCGAGCTTTTTTTACCTGAGGCACCGCTTTATTTTTCGGATAGCCGTGAAGGCTAGCCGGTAATTGAGGAGATCAGTCCGTTGGAAAGAAGTGTAACAGCGGGGAAATGGCTGGCTTACTGTCGGTTGATGCGTATTGATAAGCCGATAGGTTCTCTGCTGCTGCTGTGGCCGACCTTATGGGCATTATGGCTGGCAGGGCGAGGAGCGCCGGAACCGTGGATATTGTTTGTTTTCGTCGCGGGCGTCTTTTTGATGCGGGCGGCGGGGTGCGTCATCAATGATTACGCCGATCGGCATTTTGACGGACACGTAAAGCGCACGGCTTCGCGTCCGCTGCCCAGCGGGATGGTCAGCGAGCAATCGGCCAAAGTATTGTTTGTGGTGTTGGTTCTGCTGGCGTTTGGTCTGGTCCTGACGTTGAATAAAATGACCATCTGGCTTTCCGTCGCCGGGCTGGCGTTGGCATGGGTCTATCCGTTTATGAAGCGTGTCAGCCACTTGCCCCAGCTTGTTCTGGGGGCGGCGTTCGGCTGGTCGATACCCATGGCCTATGCGGCGGTGAGCGAGGCATTGCCGCTAACCTGCTGGATGATGTTTCTGGCTTATGTCTGCTGGACGGTGGCCTACGACACGCAATACGCCATGGTGGATCGGGATGACGATCTCAAGATCGGCATCAAATCCACCGCCATCTTGTTCGGGCGTTTTGATACGTTGATTATCGGCCTGCTGCAAGCGGGCGTTTTGCTGCTGCTGGCGGTACTGGGCTACATGTCATCGTTAGGCCCGGTATTCTACGTGTCGCTGTTGGTTGCCGCCGGGCTGTTTGCGTACCAGCAAACGTTGATTGCCGGGCGCGAGCGGGATGCCTGTTTCCGGGCATTCAGAAATAACAACTATGTTGGAATGGTGCTGTTTGCCGGTGTGCTGTTCAGCCTATAAGCCGATGAAATAAAGACCGGCGGCGAAAGATATCGCCGCCGGTCTTTTTCAAGCTCTACTCTTGCGAGGGAACGTCTGCTGCTTTCAGCGTTTCTTTTTCAGCCACCGCAGGCGAGCTGGCGCTTTCAATCGTCAGCCTGACCTCCGGGGTGATCAGGTCGGCCAGAATGTTATATATCTCCAGGATATTTCCCCGCGCCGCCTCGCTGGTATCCGAGATGTAGCCTTCGCTGCGTAACGTGGCCACCAGGGTTGAAAATACGGCTTTGTCAAAGAACTCCGGCGCGTTAATGCCGTGCAGCACCGATAGCCGTTGCGCCATATTTCGGCTCTCTTTTTCCAGCGTCCCGCGATTGATCCCCGGATTTGCGCCCAGCAACGACAGCGTAATGGCATAGCGTTGCAGCGTCTCACGTACGCCGGCCGCCAGCAGCTGTAGCGTGCGGATACGCGCCGGGTTGATAAGCAAGTTACCTTCTTTGGCGCACAGTAGCTGCTGCCGCGTCAGTTCTTCGGTCAGCGTGGATAACACGTCCGGCAGTTGCTCTTTGGTGTAATACAGAAACAGTTCCGCCTGAAGCAGGGGATAAAGCAGCGTAATCTGCCGCACCAGTTCGTGCAGGGTAATGCGCCGATGATGGATCACTATGCTGGCAATAAGTGAAGGCAGTATCAGCAGATGCTGAATGTTATTGCGGTAATAGGTCATCAGCACGGCCTGTTCCCGCGGCAGAATAATGATGTCGCCGATATTGTCTTTCTCGACTTCAAATTTATTCATCCCCAGCGCGTGTTCCAGCAATTCATCAGGCGTCTTTTTCGGCGCGGTGATGTCTTTATGGTAAGGCACGTTGCGCAGCAGTTGCAGGTAACAATCCAACTGTTCGCACATTTGTTCGCGGGTCAAAGAACGCTGACGCGAGGCCAGCAATGCCGTCGAACAGAGATTCATGGCGTTCGCCGCCGCGGAATTGTTGATGCGCACCATGATATCCGTCGCGATATCCTGCACGGTCGGCGTGAGCCAGCTTGGGCGCTGGGCTTCAATCGGGTCGATGGCGTCACGCCATTGCGGCACATGCTGATTCAGATAGGCGGTCAGCGGCAGCGGTTCCCCGAAGTTCACATAGCCTTGTCCCAGGTTACGCAACTTACGCAGGCCGCGCACCATCTGCATAAAGCCTTCTTTTTCTTTCGTCGCGCCGCGCAGCTCTTTGGCATAAGTCCCGACTTCCATGACGTGCTCATAACCGACATAAATCGGCACCAGCGTAATCGGGCGCGTACCGCCGCGCAGCATGGCCTGAATGGTCATCGCCAGCGTACCGGTTTTCGGCTCCAGCAAACGGCCGGTACGTGAGCGGCCGCCTTCCATGAAGTATTCGACGGAATAGCCGCGGGAAAATAGCTCGCCCAGGTATTCGCGAAAAATGGTGGAATAGAGTTTATTGCCTTTGAACGTGCGGCGGATGAAGAAGGCCCCCAGACGTCGGAAGATCGGGCCGGCAGGCCAGAAATTCAGGTTGATCCCGGCGGCGATGTGCGGCGGCACCAGCCCCTGATGATAGAGCACATAGGAAAGCAGAAGATAATCCATATGGCTGCGATGGCAGGGAACATAGACGATTTCGTGCCCGTCCTGCGCCAGTTGGCGTACACGTTCGGCATTGTGAACATTGATGCCCTGGTAGAGGCGGTTCCATGTCCAGCTCAATACGCGGTCTGACAGGCGCACGGCTTCATAGGAGAAATCGGCGGCGATCTCTTCCATTAGGGCAATCGCGTTTTGCTGCGCTTTCTCATGCGATATTTTTTTGCTGCGCGCTTCGTCGTCAACGGCTTTTTTGATCGCTTTCGAATCCAGCAGCTTATTAAACAACTCCTGACGCACCGGCAGTCGCGGACCGACTGCGGCCAGACGTTGACGCGAGAAGTGCATGCGTGCGACGCGGGCGAGCTTGTGCGCGATGGTTTTATCCGTGCCGTGTTCGGTTGCCATATAGCGTAATGACACCGGGCTGGAAAAACGCACGAAACTGTCGCGACCAAGCCACAGTACGGCAAAGAACTTCTCAATACCGTTGAGCAGACGCAAATGAGGCGTCGCCTGATGTTGCCCTTCACGACCGGGAGAACGTCCGAACATCACCGATACCGGCACCATTTGCACGTCAAGATCGGGATTGGCGCTATGCAAGTCCAGATAGTCGTGAAATAGCTTGACGGATTTTTGTTTCGGAACGTAATAGCGGAAGACGCGCGGGCCGTCATTGATAAAGACATGACTGGGCAACTGCGTTCCGCCGATATCTACCGGCTGTAGTGGATCCGGCAGACCTAACGCCTGACATTTTGTTCTTAGTGTCAGTAAATCTGCCTGAGAATTGTAAGGCAACACATAGAGAACCGGGCGCGAGGGATCTAACCCCAACTCAGCCACGGGATCTATGGGGATGACTTTACTTTTCACTAACAGTTTGAGTGGGAAATTCAATAAGTTATAGTAAATTTTACGCCAACCTGACATAACAACTTGAAGCCTCTTGTTAGCAATGCGTCGCAAGGATACCAGAAACTGCGCCGGAGATCTGTTGTGATGAGACAACGGTTAAGCGTTAAAATGCGGTCGATCGCTTATAAATAATGGTGAATGGAGGAATAAAACAATGGGGCTGACCCGGATAATCAAGGCAATGGGCTATTCTCTGCAAGGATTAAAGCAGGCATGGCTGCATGAGGCGGCGTTCCGTCAGGAAACCGGGTTGACCATTATTGCCACGATTATCGCTTGCCTACTGCCCGTGACGCTGGTCGAGAAATTACTCCTGATCGCCGTCGTGGTATTGATTATGCTGTTTGAACTGGCGAACAGCGCGATTGAAGCGGTGGTCGATCGTATTGGTACTGAACGGCATGAGTTATCCGGTCGGGCAAAGGACATCGGTTCGGCCGCGGTGTTTGTCGCCATACTGTTGGCGGCTGTCGTCTGGGGCAGTATTCTTTGGCAAAATTTTGCCTGAAGGATTGCATAACTTAATAAAAACCGGCGCTTTACGCACATCCCGGTTCCCAATTGGCAATGACCTGTATATACTCACAGCGAAACTGTATAAACAACCAGGGGGCGGAATGAAAGCATTAACAGCCAGACAGCAGCAGGTTTATGACCTGATCCGCGATCATATTGCGCACACCGGTATGCCGCCAACACGTGCGGAAATCGCCCAGCAGCTAGGATTTCGTTCGCCGAACGCTGCCGAGGAGCATTTAAAAGCCTTGGCGCGTAAAGGCGTCATTGAAATTGTATCCGGCGCATCGCGCGGTATTCGCTTGCTGATGGAAGAAGAGGCTGGCATTCCGTTGATTGGTCGCGTCGCGGCAGGTGAGCCGCTTTTGGCGCAGCAGCACATTGAGTGTCATTACCAGGTCGATCCGTCAATGTTCAAGCCGAGTGCCGATTTCCTTCTACGCGTGAGCGGCATGTCGATGAAAGATATCGGCATTATGGATGGGGATTTGCTGGCCGTCCATAAAACGCAAGATGTCCGTAACGGGCAGGTTGTCGTGGCGCGCATTGAAGATGAAGTGACAGTAAAACGACTAAAAAAACAAGGTAATACCATTCATCTTCTGGCTGAAAACGATGAATTTTCACCTATCGTCGTCGATCTGCGCGAGCAGAATTTCTCTATTGAAGGTCTGGCCGTCGGCGTGATCCGCAATGGCGACTGGAGCTGATTGCCGTCTTTTACAACGGCGGCGCTGACGCGTCTTCTCTATCGCTTCGATTCCGGGGCGATATTGCTTAATCCCTTATATGCGCAAACGCCCCGATGCAACAGATCGCGCGGGGAAAATGAGGTATGTCGTGGAAGCCTGAAAACGCGGCGGAAGGATCTCATCATAGCGCGATATGAAAACGTAGGTTTCGTCCGGCAATTTCTTGTATGGTGTAGCGGGAGAATGAACCTCTTTATAATCACACCTGCATTAAGTGGAATTAGCCTATGTCGAAAAATTATGTCATTACCGTAAAAGATACGGAACAGCCTGAGAATGAAATCTCATTTCAGTTCACCTCGCATGATGATCTCATCAAAGTCATTTCTTTGTCCGATGGTAAAACAGCGCTTCCCGAAGAGCATATTTATCCATTTTTAATCGGTATGAAATTGTTTGGCGAGGTCGTCATGCTTAACAGGAAAGACGAGATGTTCAAAAAAATACATCCGGCTTTAAAAGAGTTTATTGGTGATTTTAAGAAGAGTATAAAAAACAGCCAGTAAACCAAATTCTGGCGGGGCACGGCGAACGTGCCCGATTCGCTGTTAAACAGGTCGGGCTAGCGCTTTTTGATTGGCACCGTATGGTCGTGATCGCAATGATCCGGCTGTTTGCACAAGGCGACTTCCTGACAACCCTCACAGAATCCATGTGCTTCAATAACGCTGTGGTGCAAGGTAAACCCGGCCTGTTGCGCCAAATCACGCAGCGTTTCTTCCACGCCTTCAGTCTGCCGTTCGGTCACCTGACCGCAACGATCGCAGATAAATAGCGCGGAGGTGTGACTGTGACTGTCGATATGATGGCAAAGCACATAGCTATTGTTTGACTCCACCCGGTGAATAAACCCCTGCTCCAGAAGAAAATCCAGCGCGCGGTATACCGTCGGCGGCTTGGCTTGCGGTTCGGATATCCGTAATAGATCAAGCAGGTCGTAAGCGCTGATAGCGCCGGCCTGTTGCATCATCAGGCGTAACACTTCCAGCCGCTGCGGCGTCAGCCGTACGCCACGGTGCTGACAAATCTGTTCAGCCTGGGCAAGTAGTTTGTCCTGATTGGTTGAATCCATCGCCGTATAACCCTGACGCGTTGAGAACAATAGGGATATCTTACCACGACTGAAAGAAAACGCAGAACCCGCGGCATTCACCGGCAGATATTGGCCAAGAGAGGTTAAACCACCAGATCGATCAGCAAGGCGCGCAGCGGTGTTGCAGCCTGCATGGTCAACTCGGTTTCCTGCTGGATAAAGGCGCCGTCGCCGCAGTACAGCGTCTCGCCACGATGTTGATGACCGCTACTAACGGCCATTGAACCATGGATCAACTGAAGATAAGCCTGATTGCCGTTCAGTTTAATGGCCTGTTGCGCATTTTTTTGCAGTTCCAGATGATGGATCCATACCTGCTGGCGGAGCTGCATGCTGCTTTGTTCCCCTTCTGGCGAAGCCAGTAAACTGTGGCCGCTTTTATTCAGCGTCAACCGTTGCAGCGGACTGTTTTCGCGCGTCGGGCAGGCATTCAGCCAAAGCTGCATGCGCGTCAGCGGCTTAGCGGGGCTGATGTTATGCTCGCTGTAGCTGACATTGGGCTGCGTTGCGAGCAATAGAGCATCACCTTCTTTGGCCTGGACATGGAGGCCATCGCTGCCGCGGTACTCCACTTCACCCTGAAGGATGATATTTAAAATATCCACGCGCGGATAAGTACGGGGCTGAAATGAAGACCCTGGCGTCAGCACTTCCTGATTTAGCACCCGCAATGATGCATACCCCAGCAGCTGTGGGTCGAAATAATGGCCGAAAGAAAAAGTATAGCGTGCCTGTAGCCAGCCATAGTCAGCTTGACCGCATTGTTCTGCCGCTCTTCTTATGATCATGGTAGTTTGACCTGGATAATTATTTCTGAAACCAATAGTAATTGTGTGGACGCTGGATTGTTAGCTAGTTAATCTGGTGGGTATATTCAAAATTCCTGAATGAGTACCAAAATGGCTAAAGAACGGGCATTGACGCTGGAAGCTTTAAGAGTCATGGATGCGATCGATCGTCGGGGAAGTTTTGCCGCCGCGGCGGACGAGTTGGGGCGGGTGCCTTCCGCGCTCAGCTATACCATGCAAAAGCTGGAAGAAGAGTTGGATGTCGTGCTGTTTGATCGTTCCGGGCACCGTACCAAATTCACCAATGTGGGACGGATGCTGCTGGAGCGCGGGCGTATTTTACTGGAAGCGGCGGATAAGATTACCACGGACGCGGAAGCGCTGGCCCGCGGCTGGGAAACGCATCTGACGATTGTGGTTGAAGGGCTGATCCCCACTGAAAAACTGTTTCCGCTGATCGATAAACTGGCGCTGAAGGCCAATACGCAGGTTTCTTTGCTGACCGAAATTCTGGCGGGCGCCTGGGAGCGTCTGGAGCAAGGGCGGGCGGATATCGTGATTGCGCCGGATATGCACTTCCGGGCGTCTTCTGAAGTAAACAGCCGCAAGCTTTATACGATGAATAACATCTACGTGGCCAGCCCGGATCATCCTATTCATCAGGAGTCGGAGCCGCTTTCTGAAGTTACCCGCTTGAAATACCGCGGGATTGCCGTTGCCGATACCGCCCGTGAGCGCCCGGTGCTAACCGTCCAACTGCTGGATAAGCAACCGCGGCTGACCGTGACGTCTCTTGATGATAAACGGCGGGCGCTGCTGGCCGGACTGGGGGTGGCGACCATGCCTTATCCGATGGTGGCGCAGGATATCGCCGAAGGCCGGTTACGTGTCGTCAGCCCTGAATATTCGATAGAAAGTCAGATTATCATGGCCTGGCGACGGGACAGTATGGGGGAGGCTAAATCCTGGTTTTTACGGGAAATTCCCAGATTGCTGAATCAGGCCTGAGTTGTGGGGCGCTGATTCGCAATAAGGTGCGACCCGCACACCTTATTGCCTGATCAGCCTTAGCGGGTGAATTGCGCGTCTCGTCCGTGCGGGCTATTCAGATCCTGCTCCGGCCCCAGCGATATTATCCCGTGTGGATTGATGGTGCCGTGACTCCGGTAATAGTGGTGACGGATGTGCGCCATATTCACCGTCTCCGCGATACCGGGCATCTGATAGATATCGCGTAAGAAACCGAACAGATTCGGGTAATCGCTCAGGCGGTATTTATCGCACTTGAAATGGGTGTGGTAGACCGGATCAAAGCGTATCAGCGTTGTCCACAGCCGCAGGTCTGCTTCCGTCAGCTGCGAACCCGTCAGGTAACGTTGCCGTTCAAGGCGGGATTCCAGCCGGGACAGGGCGGCGAAAACCTCGCTCGCCGCTTCATCATACGCAGACTGGCTGGTGGCAAAACCGGCTTTATAGACGCCGTTGTTCACTTTGTCATAGATCCAGCCGTTCAGTTCATCAATCTGCGAGCGTAGCGCGGCCGGGTAATAATCACCTTCCCTGGCGCCAACTCGATCGAACGCGCTGTTGAACATGCGGATGATATCGGCGGACTCGTTGCTGACGATAGTGTGTTGCTGCGTATCCCACAGCACCGGCACCGTAACCCGGCCGCTGTAATCCGGTCGGGCATGGAGATAGAGCTGATAAAGAAATTCGTGCTGATAAAGGGAATCGCCTGTCGCATCAGGGAAATTCGTATCGAATGTCCAGCCGTGATCCAGCATTAACGGATGAACGACAGAAATAGGAATATGTGTTTCCAGCCCTTTTAGCTGGCGCATTAACAGGGGGCGGTGCGCCCAGGGGCAGGCAAGCGAAACATACAAATGGTAGCGTCCCGACTGTGCCGGAAACCCGCCGTCGCCAGTAATCCCCGGTTTTCCGTCTGCGGTAATCCAGTTCCGGAATGCGGATTCTGAACGCTTGAAATGGCCGCCGGTAGATTTGGTTTCATACCAGGTATCATGCCATACGCCATCAACCAGTTGTCCCATAAATCCTCCCGTTAATGAAACCATGCGGAACGACGACAAGCGCTGTATGGCGGTACTTGTCGTCGTTCTTTTTAATTACTCAGTGTAGTACAGACAAGAAGATTCTCTGCTTTACCACTTTTTATTCAGCAGGCGGTCGATGCTGAATGCGCCCGGACCGGTGACGGCCAGTAAAATGAAGCCACCGGCGATAGTCAGGTTTTTCAGGAACATGACCTGGTTTACGCCTTCAGCAAAATTGGTGTGGAAAAGGAGCGCAGTCAGCAGCGTAAAGCCGGCGATAAATACCGCAACCGTGCGGGTCAGCAGGCCGAACAGGATTGCCAGACCGCCGCCCAGTTCCAACAGAATGGTCAGCGGCAGCAGAAAGGTCGGAACGCCCATGGCCTGCATATATTGTTGCGTACCGGCATAGGCGTCACCCAGTTTTCCATAACCTGCGACGATAAATAGCAGTGGCATTAAAATACGCGCAGCCAACAGAACGGTACTTTCTAAATTTTTCATCATATCTCCAATCAATTTTTTATAAAACTTACTTACCCGTTGTGTTTTGGTGACAGGCTCGATATGGGATATCGCTCTTGTCATCAACTTATGGCCAGATAGTATAGTGACCCCGCATGGCACGCCAGCGAGTATAATTGTTTGTTTATTTCAGAAAAATTGATGTTCTATCCAAATCGTGCGTATGCGATGCCGGTGGCATGTGTCGTCTGGCAACCGCAATACGTATTATAGGAGGAGGGGAAAGCTAGCGCAGAGAAAAGGTTTTGCGGAAAAGCCTGACGGTTCCCCAAAGCCCAATTGCGCGACGCCCCCAGCGAATCATGCGGCTTGGGTGGCGTACGCCATAAAGGGCGATGAAGCCGGAGCCAATAACCCAGTATTTGCGCCATTGCATCAGGTTTTGCCAGTAACGGTCACAGGTGGCGGTTGATTCCAGCCACTGTTTTTTACCCGCGGATAAATCCAGCCTTTGCTGCTGGATTTTACGTAAAAGCTGCGTTTTTTCTTTGTCGCGCGGCTGATGACTCATGTTGATTCATCCTCCAGCAGTTTCCGATCGGTCGCCAGCTCTTTGCGGGTTGCCTTGAGCAGGGTAGATCGCCGTACTTTCAGCAGCGTCCAAATCCCGCCAATGACCGCCAGGCCAAGCAAAGTTGCGGTAAGACAGCCCAGCGCAAACAGACGATGCTGCGGCTCGACTCCCCAGATGATCAAGGCAATCAGACTCATCAGACCAAATGCGGCGAAAAGCAGCGTCAACCCGGCCATAATCAGTAACTGAATCAGGTTGGCTTTCTCTTCTTCCAGCTCAATGACCGCCAGACGCAGGCGCGTTTCCACCATACCGACAATAATGGTGATGATGCGCTGAGCCGACGCTATAGCCCCGCTGGCGGGGCCTTGTCGTTGTTTATCAGTCATAATTGAAACTTAACGACGGGAAAGCAGAACACCGAGCACAACGCCAACGGCGGCGCCGATACCAACGCCGGTCCACGGATTCTCACGGACATAATCGTCTGCACATCCCACCGCTTCCCGTGTCTGGGAGGCGATACGTTCACCCGTATCACTCAGGCGAGAGCGGGTTTCTTTTAACGCTGACTCTGCTTTGCTGCGCAGTTTATCCAATTCGGCTTTGGATTTATCACCGGAATTGCTTAATACTTCTTCCAATGTATCTGCCAGTGATTTTAATTCGGCGCGTAAAAATTCAGCATTTTGATCTTTAGCCATATTAATAACCCTTATTGTTGCCATGAACCTGGAGTTTTAACTATAGCCTAAGTTTCAATTTATGCCCGTTAAACTGCGTGCGGATAATTCTGATAACTTATTGTAAATTTTAATAATTTACATATTGGTTACAAATTGAACGATGAATTGTCGGGGAAAGAAAATAATTTGCATCGGCGGGCGTTGTTCGAGATGTTTATTTTCTTTCCAGCGCTTGCAGTTCCTGTTGTTTTTCGGCCAGTTTCTTCTCATGTTTAAGGATTTTTTGCGTATCGCCGCGTTGCTGGCTTTCATTCAGTTCACGTTGGCGTTCAGCGACTTCCGCGCGTTTTTCCGCGATTTTTTGCTGACGCTCAGCGGCCAATCCGGCATCGGTGCAATTTGCTTTAACCTCTGCCAGTGCGCGTTGCAATCCCTGGACACGATGTTGATTGCCGTGTTGACGGGCATGATCGATCTGGCTTTGAATATCCTGTTCTTTTTGTAAACAACCGCCCTGCATATTCCCGGTCTGAGCCAGTGAACTGCCAGAGAGCGCCAATAAGATAGCGCCGATTAAATGATGTATTTTCAAATTCTTATCCTAAATTAGATTGTTTTTGCGTCAGCTTTTGCTGCCAGAATGATGCCGGTTTAGTCGTTTGTTGCGCCGTGATGTTCACTTTAGGCAATGAGACACGCAACACTTCTCTGGCTTCAATACTCTGCTCTGGTGAAACCAGACGCACGATAAGGCTGTCCTGCGCGGGCGTGATACTTTTTATCGCAATGCCATGCTCATTTAATTGCTGATAAATATAGAAGCCGTCAGGCAGCGCCGCACCGTGATGGAGCGGCTTGATATGCAACATGGCCTCATCCGGAGAACGATGCGGCGTCAGCGTCAGCGCCAGGATGGGCAGCGTCACCAGCAACAGTATGCGCCATATTTTTTTCGGGTAATACCGGCGGAGTGACACCGTTAATTTCCTTTCTCTGCGTTAGTGGTACGCTTTTTACGCCAAAGTACGAATAATGATCCGAACAGGCCGAGAAACAGCAGCGCCAGCGGCAACATCATCAGGAAAAACATCAGTTCGTCTTCATATTTCAAAAACACCGGAGTTTTTCCCAACGCGAAACCGAGTGAAACCAGAATCAGCACCCATAACAGCGCACTCATCCAATTAAAGAACTGGAAGCGGGCATTGTCCAGGCCCGACAGGCCGGCGATCGTGGGCAACAGAGTACGAACAAAAGCCAGAAAGCGCCCGATTAACAGCGCTGAAAGACCGTGACGATGGAAAAGCTGATGTGCGCGCTGGTGGTAGTGTGCGGGCAGATGCGACAGCCAGCTTTGTACTATTCGCGTATTGCCCAGCCATTTTCCCTGGATGTAACTGACCCAACATCCCAGACTGGCGGCGGTTGTCAGCAAAACGATGGTAAAGGGGAAATTCATGGTGCCTTTGGCAACCAGAACGCCAACCAGAATGAGTAGGCTATCGCCCGGCAAAAATGCGGCGGGCAGTAAACCATTTTCCAAAAAGAGGATCAAAAACAGCAATATGTAGATGGTCCAAACCAGTTTTGGGTCGGCCAAAACGTCGAAATCCTGATGCCAGAGTGCATTTAACAGTTCTTTAATTATATCCATCCGGTATTCCTAATACTGCTGCATTTCATTTAACCCGTGGCGCTATAAACGCTTCTGGTCATGATAGGGGTGAATACGGTTCACCAGGCGGCACATTCCAATTTTTTTCTTTATAGTTTATCAGAAGGTGATGTCTGTTTTGCGCCAGACTGATGATAACGCTGATTCCTGGGGTTGACTCATGTTTTCTGAGTGCGCAATCTGAATCTCCGGCAGAGAAACATCTTGAGTTAGGAATTGTCTGCCACTGACGCGTTTTACGCTTGAAACTGTGAATTAAGCGCCAAAAAACACGTTAACTGTAACAAAATAGGCGTTCCTGAAACAGAAAAATATCACAGCAACTGGGTTGATTTAAGGCATGTTATGGGGGAAACGTTGATCTTTCTGCCATATTTTACACTCACTGACAGAAATCGACGCTTTTTGACTTTTTGCCCTCGCTTCAGAGACCGAGGGCAACGGCGGTATGACGTGAAATCAGTGCTTATTGCTATGGCTCTGATCCAGATGGACGACCGGGTTTTCCGCAAACATATAGCGATCCACATTAAATTCAAAATCGTCGGTGGTGGCGCGAAACAGCATTTGTTTGGTGTTTTCCAGATGTTGCCACATGGCGAGTTTGGCGGCATGGGGATCTTTACGCATCAGCGCCTTGAGTATCTGGTCGTGCTCTTCGCACCAGCTTTCGATCGACTTGTCATCAATGTGTTCATGCAGTTTCCGCCAGTAGGGGTTGTGTATGCGCTGGCTCCACATTTTCTCGACGATGGCCGCCATCGCTGAGTTTTGGGTGGCCAGGGCGACCTGCACATGGAATTTCAGATCCCATTGTGAATCGCGGAAGCGATCTTCCTGCCGGGCATGTTCCTGAATCTCCATTAGTTGTACGATATCCTGGCGGGTAACCTGCGTCGCCGCAAATTCGGCGATATTGCTTTCAATCAACTGACGGGCCTGAAGGAGTTCAAACGGGCCGGCGGTGACGAATTCGGCATGCTCGCCAGGGGGCAGGCGGTGTTTCTGCTGGTTGGAAATGACATGAATACCCGAGCCTTTACGGACTTCCACATAGCCTTCCACTTCCAGCATAATGATGGCTTCACGCACCACGGTGCGGCTGACGTTCATTTCTTCTGCGATATAGCGCTCCGCAGGCAACTTTTCGCCTACGCGGTAAACACCGCTCTCAATACGCTGCTTTAATTCTGCGGCTAGCTGCCGGTATAGACGTCGGGGTTCTGTGAATTCCATGATGCCTGCTCTTGGATAGATAACGATCCGTGTGCCACGTCAAAGCCTGAAGCACTATCTTGTTAATTGCCGGATGATGATTTGTTATACCACTTAATGCCATCAGCAGCCAATGCGGCGATCACAATTATTAGGTAATCCCGGTATCTGGCGGCTGTTTATCAGATTTTGCGATCGTGAGCGCACTAATGATCGCGGATATCCAACATAATTGGTGTGATATCTTTAAGCGAGCAGCCAATTTGGCGCACAAATGGCACGGTGAGGAAGAAAAACATGCCCCAGTTTCTCAGTGAGGACTTTCTGCTAGATAGCGCATTTTCCCGGCGGTTATATTATGAATATGCCGCCGATCAGCCAATATTTGATTACCATTGCCATTTGCCGCCGGAGCAGATAGCCGAAAATTATCGGTTTGAAAACCTGTATGACATCTGGTTAAAAGGCGATCACTACAAGTGGCGTGCGATGCGAACTAACGGTGTGCCTGAGCGTCTTTGTACCGGGGATGCCGGGGATTGGGAAAAATTTGCCGCCTGGGCGGCAACCGTTCCTCATACTATCGGTAATCCGCTGTATCACTGGACGCATCTTGAACTGCGTCGTCCGTTTGGCATCACCGATACGCTGTTGTCCCCTGCAACCGCAAAAGCGATCTGGGATCGTGGTAATGCGCTGTTGGAGCGTGATGAATTCACCGCCCGTGGCATCATGCGGCAGATGAATGTGAAAATGGTGGGCACCACTGACGATCCGGTCGACGATCTGCGTCACCACAAAACCATCGCCCAGGACGACGGCTTCCCGATCAAAGTATTGCCGAGCTGGCGTCCGGACAAGGCGTTCAATATTGAACTGGAGACCTTTAGCGATTACATGGCGAAACTGGGCGCGGTGTCCGACATCGATATCCGTCGTTTCAACGATCTGCAAGCGGCGCTAAGCAAACGTCTGGATCATTTCGCCGCTCACGGTTGTAAAGTCTCCGATCACGCGCTGGATGTCGTGCTGTTCGCTGAAGCGGATGAGACAACGCTGGATGACATTCTGGCTCGCCGGCTGTCCGGGGAAACCTTGAGCGAACACCAAGTGGCGCAGTTCAAAACCGCCGTGCTGGTATGGCTGGGAGCGGAATATGCGCGTCGCGGCTGGGTGCAGCAATATCATATTGGCGCGCTGCGCAACAACAACCGGCGCCAGTTCAAACTACTGGGGCCGGATGTCGGTTTTGATTCCATCAACGATCGTCCTTTGGCGCAGGCGCTTTCCTGCCTGCTCAGCAAACAGAATGAAGAAAATCTGCTGCCGAAAACCATCCTGTACTGCCTGAACCCGCGTGATAACGAAGTGATCGGCACGATGGCGGGCAACTTCCAGGGAGAAGGCATGCCGGGCAAAATGCAGTTTGGTTCAGGCTGGTGGTTCAACGATCAAAAAGACGGCATGCAGCGCCAAATGACCCAGCTTGCGCAGCTTGGCCTATTAAGCCGCTTTATCGGCATGCTGACGGACAGCCGCAGCTTCCTATCTTACACCCGCCATGAATATTTCCGCCGCATTCTGTGCCAGATGATCGGGCGTTGGGTCGAGGAGGGCGAGGCGCCCGCCGACCTTCCTTTACTGGGCGAAATGGTGAAAAACATCTGTTTTGATAACGCCAAAAACTACTTTGCCATTGAGCTTTAACACCGTGGGCGAGGCCCGTATGGCGCCTCGCCGGTTATTGTCCGTTTTAGGCAAGGATGACGCTGGTTTGAGATCATTCATGCCCTGAATGCGATCGCTGCCCTGAGGTAATCTGCAAATGCAAACGTTGAATCGTGATAATTTTCCCGGTCGTCAGCATCCGGATCGGGTCATTCAATTTGGTGAAGGTAATTTCCTGCGCGCCTTTATCGATTGGCAGTTGGATTTGTTGAATGAACATACCGATCTGGATGCCGGTATCGTGGTGATTCGTCCGATAGACAGCGACTTCCCGCCCGCGCTGGATACGCAGGACGGTTTGTACACTACGTTTATCCGTGGTTTGAATGAACAAGGCGAAGCCGTGCGGGAAGCTCGTCTGATCCGCTCGGTAAACCGTGAAATAAACGTGTACCGCCAGTTTGACGACTATCTGGCGCTGGCGCGGGATGCGAATATTCGTTTTGTTTTTTCCAATACCACGGAAGCCGGCATCAGTTACCAGGCCGACGATCGGCTGACCGATACGCCGCCCGCCAGCTTTCCGGCCAAACTCACTCGGCTGCTGTATGAACGTTTTTGTCATTTTGAGGGGGCGGCTGATACCGGCTGGGTACTGCTGCCCTGCGAACTGATTGACTACAACGGCGAGGCATTGAAAACGCTGGTGTTGCGCTATGCACAACAGTGGAGGCTGTCGCCGGCATTTGTTGGCTGGCTAAATGAACACAATACTTTTTGTTCCACGCTGGTGGACAGAATCGTCACCGGTTATCCGCACGCTGAGGTTGACGAATTACAACAAGAATTAGGCTATCAGGATAGGTTCCTCGACACCGCTGAATACTTCTATCTGTTTGTTATTCAGGGGCCGCAGTGGCTGGCGGAAGCATTACGTCTGAACAAGCTGGCGCTGAATGTACGCATCGTTGACGACATCAAACCGTACAAAGAACGCAAAGTGGCGATTCTGAATGGCGCGCATACGGCGCTGGTGCCGGTGGCGTTTCTGGCGGGCCTGAATACCGTTGGGGAAGCGATGGATGATGCCCGGATCGGCAAATTTGTGGAAAAAACCATCGCGGAAGAGATTGTACCGGTGCTCGATTTGCCTCTCGACGAACTGACCTCATTTGCTCAGGCGGTATTAAGCCGGTTCCGCAATCCCTTTATCCAGCACCAACTGCTGTCTATTGCCTTGAACGGCATGACTAAATTCCGTACCCGCATTTTGCCGCAGCTGCTGGCCTACCATGAATGCCACGGCGCGCTGCCCGCGCGTCTGACATTCGCGCTGGCGGCGTTGATCGCATTCTACCGCGGCGAGCGCGACGGTGAAAACTACCCGTTGCAGGATGATGCGCACTGGCTGGAGCGCTATTCCACGCTTTGGCGCGGCGTGAAAGACGACAGCGTCAGCCTGGATGAGTTGGTGAATGCCGTATTAAGCGATGCTGAGCACTGGGAACAGGATTTAACGCAGGTTCCGGGGCTGGCGGCGCAGGTCACGCGGCAGTTGCAAACCATCGTTGAGCGCGGCATGCGAGCGGCGGTGGACGGTTATTGCTAACGGCAAAAAGGGTTATCCATGCAAAGTATTATAAAAATTCATCCGCTGGACAATGTGGCCGTCGCGCTGCGTGATTTGCAACCGGGGGAAACGGCGTCGGTGGATAATCATTCGGCGACGCTTCTGCAACCTGTCGCGCGCGGGCATAAGTTTGCGTTGCAAGCCATCGCGCCGGGAGAAATGATCACCAAGTACGGCCTGCCGATCGGTCATGCTCTGGCGGCTATTGCGCCTGGCGAATATATTCATTCCCAGAACGCGAAGACCAACCTGAGCGATGTGGATGAGTATCAGTACCAGCCTGAATTTATCGATCTGCCGCCGCAAATGGCCGATCGCGAGGTGCGGATTTATCGTCGTAAAAACGGCGATGTCGGTATCCGTAACGAATTATGGATCCTGCCGACGGTGGGCTGCGTCAATGGTATCGCCCGCCAGATCCAGCAACGTTTTCTGAAAGAAACCCAGGATGCGGCAGGCATTGACGGCGTTTATCTGTTCAGCCACCCATTCGGCTGTTCTCAGTTGGGGCAGGATCATGAGAATACGCGCACCATGCTGCAAAATATGGTGCGTCATCCGAATGCCGGCGCGGTGCTGGTGATCGGCCTGGGGTGTGAGAATAATCAGGTCGATGTCTTTCGCACCACGCTGGGCGAATACGATGCTGAGCGAGTCGCGTTTATGATCTGCCAGCAGCAGGACGATGAGGTGGAAGCCGGGCTGGAGCAGCTACATGCGCTTTATCAGGTGATGCGTCATGATAAGCGTGAGCCGGGCAAGCTCAGCGAACTGAAATTGGGTCTGGAATGCGGCGGGTCTGACGGCTTGTCGGGTATTACCGCCAACCCGCTATTGGGGCGTTTCTCCGATTATCTGATCGCCAATGGCGGCACCACGGTGCTGACCGAAGTCCCGGAAATGTTCGGCGCCGAGCGGATCCTGATGAGTCGTTGTCGTGATCAAAGCACGTTTGAAAAAACGGTGCGCATGGTTAATGACTTCAAACAGTATTTCATCGCCCACGATCAGCCGATTTATGAAAATCCCTCGCCAGGCAACAAGGCGGGCGGCATCACCACGCTAGAAGAAAAGTCGCTCGGCTGCACGCAAAAAGCCGGACAAAGCAAGGTAGTTGATGTATTGAGATATGGTGAGCGCTTACATACCCCGGGGCTTAACCTGCTCAGCGCGCCGGGCAATGATGCGGTAGCCACCAGCGCGTTGGCGGGGGCCGGTTGTCATATGGTGCTGTTCAGCACCGGACGCGGCACCCCTTACGGCGGGTTTGTGCCAACCGTGAAGCTGGCGACCAACAGTGAACTGGCGCAGAAAAAGCCGCACTGGATCGATTTTGATGCCGGCCGTCTGATCCACGGCATGCCGATGGATGAACTGCTGGCGCAGTTTATTGATCTTATCGTCGAGATAGCCGATGGCAAACCGGCTAAAAATGAAGTCAATGACTTCCGCGAGTTGGCGATATTTAAAAGCGGCGTGACGTTGTAAAACGAAAATATTCCATTTAAAATAAAACGGCATTTCATTTGGTTGGACGCCGTTTTGCTTTTTCTTCCGCCGCAAATTTTGCCGAGGCCGGGATCATGACACATTATTGGTTTGCCCAGTCGGTGGGCGTGCTGGCCTTTCTGGTCGGCATTACCATGTTCTTTAACCGTGACGAAAATAAATTCAAAATACAGCTTTCGGTATACAGCGCCGTCATCGGGTTACACTTTTTTCTAATGGGGGCGAATGCGGCGGGAGTCAGCGCCGTACTCAACTCGACGCGTACTCTGATTTCGCTGAAGACGCATAATATTGCCGTGATGTTTGTGTTTATTGTCCTGACGCTGGCGTTTGGCCTCTCCAACCTGAAACATGCTATCGAGCTATTGCCGATACTGGGAACCGTCGCCAGCACCTGGGCGCTGTTCCGTACTTCCGGTTTAACCATGCGCTGTATCATGTGGTGCTCCACGGCCTGTTGGGTTATACACAATATCTGGCTGGGTTCGATCGGCGGTTCGCTGATTGAGGGCAGTTTTCTGCTAATGAATGGTTTTAATATCATTCGCTTCCGAAGGATGCAGAAACGCGGCATCGATCCGTTTAAGGTAGAGAGGAAAGCCGGATAAAAAAAGTCCCTGCCTGGGCAGGGACGACCGAATTAAAGCAGATAGGGCGCCGTAAGGTTTACAGCATATTCAGACGTTCCTGTTCCGCCAGTTTCGCATCCTCAGCCTGACAAACCGCCGCGATAAAGATCACGTCCGTCGAGGAGTTTACCGCTGTTTCCGCGGAATCCTGCAACACGCCGATGATAAAACCAACGGCCACGACCTGCATGGCGATATCGTTTGAGATACCGAACATGCTGCAAGCCAGCGGGATCAACAGCAGCGAACCACCGGCGACGCCGGATGCGCCGCATGCGCAGAGCGATGCCACTATGCTGAGCAATAGCGCGGTGGGCAGATCGACGGGGATACCCAGGGTGTGGACGGCCGCCAGCGTCAGCACGGTGATGGTAATGGCCGCGCCCGCCATGTTAATGGTGGCTCCCAGCGGAATGGCGACGGAATAGGTGTCTTCATCCAGATTCAGCTTGCGGCACAGCTCCATGTTCACCGGAATATTGGCGGCGGAGCTACGGGTGAAAAAGGCGGTGACGCCGCTTTCACGCAGGCAACGGAGGACTAATGGATAAGGATTGCTGCGGGTTTTCCAGTAAACGATCAGCGGATTGACACCCAGCGCCACCAGCAGCATCCCGCCGATCAACACCATAAGCAGGTGAGCATAACCCCACAGCGCGCCAAAGCCGGTTTCGGCCAGCGTGGCGGCAACCAGACCGAAAATCCCCAGCGGGGCGAAACGGATGACCACGCGGACGATAAAGGTTACCGCATTGGACGCGTCGGTAATCAGGGCTTTCGTGCTCTGCGAACCGTGGCGGAACGCTATCCCCAAGCCGACGGCCCACACCAGAATACCGATGTAGTTCGCATTCAGCAGCGCATGGATCGGGTTGGCGATGATACTCATCAACAGCCCCTCCAGCACTTCCACAATCCCCGAAGGCGGCGTGATGTCTTCCGCCTGTGCGCTGAGCGCCAGAGTGGAAGGGAACAGCATACTTAGCACCACGGCAATCAGCGCGGCCGAGAATGTCCCGATCAGATAAAGCACCAGCACCGGCCGGATATTGGTTTTCTGCCCCTGCTGATGGTTGGCGATGGACGCCATAACCAGCACCAGCACCAGGAGCGGCGCAACGGCTTTCAGGGCGCCGACGAACAACGTGCCTAATAAACCCGCGGCAAGAGCGGCCGGCGTTGAAACCGATGCCAGAATAATCCCGGCGACCAGCCCCAGCAGTATCTGCTGAACCAGGCTACCGCGAGTAATGTACTGTAAAAAACGTGACTGTTGATTTTCCATAGTATTGACGGCGTGGCCGTTTCCGTTGAGTGATTGTGTTTTACGGCTGTGAAACCTCTGATGTCCGTGACGCCGGATTTCTTTCTATTCCGTAACTAAATGTGTTTGCGCGTATCAGTATATGAAAAAATGATAATAGGAGAAGAGGCAGTGACGGATTTTCTGCTGTGGGTCGGATTTTCTTAATAGCGGGTAGCGCCGTACAGAAGGATTTCCGTACGGCGGGAGCGAGAGAAGCGGGGCGGTTATTGCGCTATACGGCGGTTGACCCAAACGTTGACCAGCATGGTAATGACCAGAATACCGGCAACGACGCCCAACGAAATGGCGATAGGAATATGGAACACGTCGATCAGCAGCATTTTGATACCGATGAAAATCAGGATGACGGCCAGCCCGTATTTCAGCAGGGAGAAGCGTTCCGCCACGCCCGCCAACAGGAAGTACATGGCGCGCAGACCCAGAATGGCGAACAGGTTGGAGGTTAATACGATAAAGGGATCGGTGGTCACGGCGAAGATGGCCGGAATACTGTCAACGGCAAAAATCACGTCGCTGATCTCAACCAGTATCAGCACCAGAAACAGCGGCGTGGCGAACAGAATACCGTTGCGACGAATAAAAAACTTATCGTTCTCAATATTGTCCGTCATGCGCAGATGCCCGCGCAGCCAGCGTACCATCGGTTTGTCGCCGATGGCGTTGTCATCTTCTTTCGCCAGCGCCATTTTGATGCCGGTAAACAGCAAAAACGCGCCGAATACGTACAACAACCATTGGAACTGCGTCACCAGCCAGCTACCGCCGAACACCATCAGGGTTCTCAACACGATAGCGCCCAGTACGCCATAAATCAGCACCCGGCGCTGATATTGCGGCGGAACGGAGAAATAGCTGAAAAGCATCAGCCAGACAAACACGTTATCGACGGCCAGGGCTTTTTCAATCAGATAGCCGGTGAGGAAGGCCAGCGACTGCGTATTGGCGGCTTCACGCCCCAGCGTACCGTCCAGATACCACCAGAACCCGGCGTTGAACAGCAGGGAGAGCGTCACCCAGACAATCGACCACGCGGCCGCTTGTTTGAATGTCATTACCGTCGATCCTTTGCGTCCCTGATAGAGCAGGTCGATGGCCAGCATAACGATAACAATGACAGCAAAGCTGCCCCATAACCACGGCGTACCAATGGTATGCATAGCAATATCCTTAAATGAAAACAAAAACGGCCAACATCGGAAGACGCTGGCCGCTCATCATCAAAGCCGCAAATGCACCTCGCCTTCCGGCAAGGTCTCACTTACAACATTAATGCAGTAATCTGATTAAGGTTGCCCGGTAACCGGATGCGCTACGCACCGTAATGACGATTAACCGGCGGAAAAGTTACTCCCCTTTGCTTCACAGAAGATAGGTGAAAACTTGATCTGGGTCAAATAAATATTGACCCGGCTATCTCATGCCCTTAACCAACAACGTGACCACCACGATAACAGTGATCTGGTTTAGTCCGCTTTGTCCGATGTCGCAACATCCGCGGGAAAGATAACCCCGGTTTGGCGACGAATTTCCGTTAACAGGCCCGCCACCGCGCGTGAGCGCGCCAGTTCGGCATGATCGATATCATTATTCGCCACCCGCGTCGCAAAGGCTTCCGCCTCATACAGCATACTGTTGATATGCTGCGGCTGGCTGAGATCCAGCGGTTTCCCATCACGTGGAATAAACGTTACCCGCTGGCATTGGGACAGCTTTTCAATCACCAGAGAACCTTCTTCTCCCTGAATTTCACTGGCAATAACCGAGTTGCTGACTTTGGAGTGAATGATGACGACGTCGAAATCGCCGTAATGCATCACGATGCTGCCATGTGCGTCAACGCCGCTCTCCAGCAATGTCGCGCTGGCCTGTACCGTCGCCGGCATACCCCATTGCGCCACCGCAAAGGCCAGGCAATAGTAGCCAATGTCCATGACAGAACCGTTCGAAAATGCCGGGTTGAACGTATTCGGATTTTCGCCGGCCAGATACTTCGGATAACGTGAAGAATACTGACAGTAGTTCAACAGCACTTTACGCAATTTGCCGACTTTGGGCAGCGCCTGCCGTACCACGCTGAAATTCGGCAGGCTGGCGGTCTTAAAAGCCTCGAACAGCACCACCTGATGCGCGTTGGCGCAGGCGATCATCTGTTCGACTTCATACAGGTTGGAAGCCAATGGCTTCTCACAGATGACATGTTTGCCATGGCTCAGAAAGAGCAGCGACTGTTCACAGTGCAGCGAATTAGGGCTGGCGATATAAACGGCGTCAATCAGATCGGATTCGGCCATGGCTTCCAGAGAACTGAACAGCGTATCAACCAGATAGTCCGCCTGATATTGCTGCGCTTTCTCCGGGGTTCGCGCATAGATTGCAGTCAACTTCATTTTACCGGTTTCGTGCGCGGCATCGACAAACTGACGGGAGATCCAACTTGTTCCTACAATAGCAAAGCGAATCATAAAGGCTCGGTATCCTGCTGACATCGATGATGGAGGTTCAGATTATCATGGCGAAATAACGAGACAACATTACTGTTAAAGTACAGGTAAAGACGTCATTTGCCTGTCTGCCTGAGAAAAGCATTTACTGCCGGGCCATTTTAAGGGATAAACAGCGCAAATTTTGTGATTCAGGAGGGACGAATGAGCCAACTCGAACTGGAAACACGTAATCTGACGCTGGCGCGTTATCCTCAGGTAGCGGATAACGCGGCGCTCCAGGCGTGGGAGGCGGCGGATGAGTTCCTGCTGCGTGAGCTTGCCGTGATGGAAATCGCGCCCGGGCCGTGTCTGATTTTTAACGATGCATTCGGGGCGTTAGCCTGCGGATTGCAGACGCGGTCGCCGGTCAGCGTCAGCGACTCTTACATGAGCCAGTTGGCCACGCGGCATAATCTTGAACTGAACGGTTTTGCTGCGGACGCGGTGGAGCTGCTGGATAGTCTTGCCGACTTGCCTGCCGCGCCGGCTCTGGTGGTGATAAAAATCCCTAAAACCACGGCGTTGCTGGAACACCAACTGCGGATGCTGCGCAATGTGGTTACGCCGCAAACCCGCATTATCGCCGGCGCCAAAGCCCGTGATATCCATACCTCAACATTGCAACTGTTCGAGCGCATCCTGGGGCCGACAAAAACCTCATTGGCCTGGAAGAAAGCGCGCCTGATCCATTGTGAGGCCGCGGATATAAAAGTAAGTGAGCAGCCACTAACCAATCAGTGGGCGCTTGAAGAGTACGGCTATCGCATCCATAACTACGCGAACGTTTTTTCGCGTGGCGGACTGGATATCGGCGCCCGTTTCTTTATGCAACATTTACCCCGGCAGTTGGACGGTAAGATTATTGATTTAGGCTGCGGCAATGGCGTCATTGGGCTGGCCGCGTTATCCGCCAATCCGTCTGCGCCGGTCAGTTTCTTTGATGAATCCTATATGGCGATCGCTTCCAGCCGGATGAATGTTGAGATTAACCGCCCGCAGGATCGGGATCGCTGTGGTTTTGCGGTTAATCATGGCCTGTCCGGCGTGGGGCGTGACAGCCTACAGGCCGTGTTGTGTAATCCGCCGTTCCATCAGCAACAGGCCGTTACCGATAATATCGCCTGGCAAATGTTCCTCGATTCCCGCCGCTGCCTGCAAGTCGGCGGCGAGTTACGTATTGTGGGTAATCGCCATCTGGATTATTTCCACAAGCTGAAACGTTTGTTCGGCAACGCTGAAGTCATCGCCAGCAACGCCAAGTTCGTGGTGCTGCGGGCGGTGAAAACAGCCGCGGCAAAGTAAAATCCGTTCAGATGCTTAATGCCAGCCGGGTGGCTTGCGCTATTGCCCGGCGGGCGTCCAGTTCCTGAGCGACATCCGCGCCGCCAATCAGATGAACGCGGTAACCCGCGGCCAGCAGCGGGGAGTAAAGCTCGCGGCAGGGTTCCTGACCGGCGCAGATAATGACGTTATCCACGGGCAGGCAGCGCATTTGCTTTTGGTGCGCAATGTGCAATCCATCGTCGTCAATACGCTGGTAGCTAACGCCATCCAGCATGGTCACGCCATGGCGGAGTAAATTGGCCCGATGGATCCAGCCGGTGGTTTTACCTAATCCTTCGCCCGGTTTGCCGGTTTTACGCTGTAATAAGGTGATCTCACGGCGATGCTGGGTCGTCGCTGGTTTATTTCGCAGCAGGCCGCCTCGTTGCCGTAACTGGCGATCGATTCCCCATTGTTCATAGAAGTCGGCATCCGCTGGCTGGCTGAGGTAGTGAGCGGTATCAAAACCGATACCGCCGGCGCCGACGATCGCCACGCGCCGCCCGACCGGCTTTTTGTCGCGTAACACATCCAGGTAACTTAACACCCGGGGGTGTTCAATGCCTTCAATCGCCGGAATGCGCGGCACAATACCGCAGGCAAGGATCACTTCATCAAAATCAGCCAGATCTTCAACGGCGGCGCGCTTACCCAGCTTTACTGTCACGCCCTGTAACGCCAATTGCCGACGGTAATAGCGCAACGTTTGGTTAAATTCATCCTTACCGGGGATTTGCCGCGCCAGATTGAACTGGCCGCCGATTTGCGCGGCGGATTCAAACAGCGTGACTTGATGGCCGCGTCCGGCGGCATTGACGGCGAACGCCATACCGGCAGGGCCTGCGCCCACGACGGCAAGACGTTTCGGCGCGGGCGCGGGGGTGATTGGCATAACGGTTTCGTGACAGGCGCGCGGATTTACCAGACAGGAGCTGACTTTGCCGGCGAAGATCTGATCCAGACAGGCCTGATTGCAACCGATGCAGGTATTGATTTCATCGGCCCGTCCGTCGGCGGCCTTGTTCACCAGTTCCGCATCAGCCAGAAACGGGCGCGCCATCGAAATCATATCGGCGCAGCCTTCGGCCAGCAGTTGCTCTGCCACCTCAGGATCGTTGATTCGATTAGTGGCAATCAACGGAATGCTGACTTTCCCCATTAATCGCCTGGTTACCCAGCCAAAGGCGCCGCGCGGAACCAGGGTGGCGATAGTGGGGATGCGGGCCTCATGCCAGCCAATTCCGCTATTAATCAAAGTGGCGCCGGCTTCCTCAATGGCCTGCGCCAATTGTTCGATTTCTTGCCAGCTCGATCCGTCTTCCACCAGATCGAGCATCGACAATCGATAAATGATGATGAACCTGCATCCGGTTATTTGGCGCACGGCGCGGACGATCTCAACGGCGAAACGACTGCGGCGTTGAAAATCGCCGCCCCATTCGTCGTCCCGGTGATTGGTATGTGCGACAAGGAACTGGTTAATCAGATAGCCTTCCGAGCCCATAATTTCTACGCCATCGTAACCGGCCTGCTGTGCCAGCGCGGCGCAATGCGCAAAATCTTGGATCGTGCGTTGTATCTCTTGCCGGCGCATTGCCCGCGGGACAAACGGGCTGATGGGAGCCTGTAGCGCGGAAGGCGCCAGCGGTTCCGGTTGGTAGCTGTAGCGGCCGGCGTGGAGAATTTGCAGGGCGATTTTGCTTCCCGCCGCATGAACCGCCTGCGTCACCGCCTGATGGTGGGCAAGCTGTGATTCATCGTGCAGCGTAGCCCCGCCTTTTACCACCGCGCCTTTGGCGTTAGGCGCGATACCGCCGGTGACAATCAGGCCTACGCCGCCTTGTGCGCGTTCGCGGTAGAAAGCGGTCAACCTGGCTGTACCATCGGGGTGTTCTTCCAGACCGGTATGCATTGACCCCATGACGATCCGGTTCTTTAGCGTAGTGAATCCCAGATCGAGTGGAGAAAACAGATTGGGGTAGATCGTCATGGTTATCTCCGACAAACGGGATGGGGAAAGGGCTTAACTGGTCTGATGAGTTAACGTCATAAATTTAGCTGCATTTGGATGAATTGTGAAATTTATGTTTATTTATTGTGATTAATATCATTATCACCAGCAGGGAAAAACGCGCGAATGGATAATGAACGGTCAGATTGTTTGTTGTTAAGGCGCTGTGTCATTATAATTCGCAGGATCATCAGGCGAAGGAATCTCTAATGTGGGTTGAAGAGTTGGCGACACGGCTGGATGGCGCGTTTCAGGAATTGGAGCGCAGCGTTCAGCAGCAACAGCAGATTTGGCGCAGCGATTATCAGCAGCTACAACAGCAGCTGGAGCAGGCCAAACAGCGCGAAGCGCAACTTTGCGAGCAGATTGAGCAGCTTGTCGCCCGGTTGAACGCGATGGATAGCTCACCGGCGCGCAATCCGCTGCTGCAAAAAATCCAAATCATCAGCGCGCATATCGACGCGTTGGCGAAAGACGCGTCAGATTTTGTCCGCTCGCTACCCTGATCGGCTATCGGACATGACGGGTTATATGTGAAACAATCCGCGACTTCACGCAACGCTTAACGCAATTCTATCGATTCCTTACACATTTCACTCGTATTATTCATATTTGCCGCAAATGTGCCTTTATTACTTGCACACATTTACCGTTGCTCTAATTAACTGAAACAGTCAGGCCTATACTCTTTCTCGACAGCACGACAATGGTCGTCAATGCATTAAACCTGAGAGAAGGATAAATTATGCGTAAATTAACAGCACTTCTGGTTGCTTCTTCTTTGGCGCTGGGAACGGCAGGCATCGCTCATGCTACCGATGCGCCAAAAGGTCACCCCGAAGTAAGAATGGCAAAAGACGGGAAAGGGCCACGCGGCGACATGCACCATGAGATGATGTTTAAAGGGCTGAACCTGACCGAAGCTCAAAAACAGCAGGTGAAAGAGATTATGAAGGCATCTCATGACAATATGCGTAAGTCCATGCAGGATGAACGCCGTGAAATGCATAGTCTGATTGCCACCGACACGTTTGATGCGGCAAAGGTCCAGGCGCAGTTGGATAAAGCTGATGCCGCCCGCAAGGCGCAAACGCTGAACAGGCTGGAAACCCAGAATAAGATTTATAACATTCTGACGCCTGAGCAGAAGAAACAGTACAACGATAATTTTGAAAAACGTCTGACTCAACCGCCAAAACCTGACGCTAAACCCGCGCCGGCTGAGTAAGCAAACGTACTCCCCTTAAGACCGTCGGATTTATCCATCGCTGATTTTCATCACCGCGGTGGATAGGTCCGGCGGTTTTCCTTATTTGACGCTTTCTTCTTGACCTTCCCCTTAGGGGAAGGCCTATCTTTAGACAGGTATTCCAATTGGTCTGAGAGAGGTGATGATGAAAAGCATGAATTTACTGATTATCGGTAGCCTGGTGGCGCCCTTGTACGCATTCGCGGCCGACGGCGCGCATAGCGGCCATCATGCCGAGAATGCAACCGAGTCACAGCAGGCCTATATGCAGGGTATGGATCGGATGCATAGCCAGATGCAGGAAGGGATACAGTCCAGCGATCCTGACGTTGCGTTCGCCAAGGGGATGATCGCTCATCATCAGGGAGCGATTGATATGGCCAAAACGGAGTTGCAATACGGCAAAGATCCCGAGCTTCGCAAACTGGCGGAAGAGATTATCAGCGCTCAGCAACCGGAAATCGATCAGATGCAGGCATGGCTTAACAAGCATGGGAAGAAGTGATTGCGAGCGGTTAATCAATATTGGTTGAAGCATTAGTGATTGAGCGGCTAAACCATTAAAAAAACGCCCCACAGTGAGACGGGGCGATAAGTCATACCAAGCGAATCTGCAACTTCTTACCGACAGCGGCAGCGTATTTTTTAGGGGCGCGTAGCATGTACATTTGTAGCCGACGCTAAACCGCTTTCCAATCGGGTTATCGCCGTAGCTTTGGTTCCCTTACGCTTTGCGACTTGTGCCTGAGTCAATCCTGCGTTTTTACGTGCTTGCAGCAATTCATCCAGCAGGGAAAACTCAGCCTCAAGATTGTCATATTCGGCTTTGATCTCAGGGGCTGCCAGCATCCTTTTGATCATTTCGTCGTGAGTCATGACGTTCTTTTTACCAGTTATTCTTTACCTCCTTCATTCTGGCTTCGGCTTTTTAGCGATCGCGGGCGGGCGTTTTCTGTGTCTTCTTCACGAAGCTGTGCAGCATCATGATGCGGCTGGCTGCTGAGCGACTTACTCTTCTGGAACAATGCTCGATAATACTAGATGGTTTCTCATCTGGTTACCAGATTAATACCCTGGGTCAGCAAAAAATGATCGTGCAGATTAATTATATTTTTTTCCTTAATTCAAGTTCATTGCTATTTCGCTATTAATAGCAGAATAGCTATATGAGCATGACCAGTTAACTTAAAACAGGAGGTCAGATGTTGGGGGGAAATATATTCCCTTCAGGGAAACTATTATATTCATTGCCAGGGGTCGTGAAAGAGGTCAGAGATTTGACTCTAGCGCCAGAACCAATGATTGATAGGGCAGGATCGTCTACCGGGGTGGGGTCAGTCCACTTCAGTATAATTATTCTGAGGTTCATCAGGTGCGGAACTCATCGTGGTGCGATTCAGACGCCGGATAGATTTAAGTAAGCCAATGATATCGTCGAAAATCAGTGTTGCAAAAACGGGAGTGACCATAGATTCGATATCCAAACTGACCCCTGTAAACGCTAGTCAGGGACAACCAAAAGGGCGACAAATGCCGCCCCTTTTTAGTTAATTTTTTACATCTTCATCGCTTACACCAAGCATATCAAGATCAACAACTCTAACTATCTGCTTCGTGCGTTTATCTCTCAGAATAATTTGTGAGTGAGAATAAAAGCCTATATTGATGGTCTCAGTTGATACAACCGAATTACTTATATTAGTCTCGCTCATCATCCTGGATAAAACGCCCCGCCAGAAATGATGGCCGTTATGAGGCGGGTTGTAGTTTGCCGCTGCATGCCCTTGAAGGGATGCGATATATTCAACTTGAATTCGCATCGTTCCACGGGTAGCAACTAATTCCGCAGTTACTGCTTGCCCCGGCCCTAACGGTATCGTCACGCCAGATTGCATACCTAATGTTACAGACGTTGAGCGGGAGCCTCCAACCCCCCATTCTTGTGTATAAGAAATAGAGCTATTCCCGGTAACGCCAGTCCCTAAGAAGTTAATTCCATATTCAACAGAATGCCCAACCGTTAATGCACCACCTGTACTCCAGGTTGAGGTCACTGTATTCTCTACAGTTTGAGAGATACTGGCGTCAAAGGTTCCAGCAACTGAACTATTGTTAATAAAATCTTGTGTTAACACGATTTCCGGGCGTGATGTCTGGCTTAGAACTCGGATATTTCTGGGACGCAGTGTTCGTTGTACTTGTTGCCAATTAAATCTATCATATAAATCGCCCCACGGCGTGGGGCTTCGCAAGAAAGCATCGTTAGGCCAGCGCCCAAGAGTTATTTCAAATGCACGTTTTAATTGGTTGTCATTCAATTGAAATGTATTACGTTCCGTATCACTAATGATGTTTCTAACAACACCTACAGCACTGGTAGAAATTGAACTTTGTTCTCCAGATGTTGTTACATTAATCCTTATCGACATATATTCTTTTGCTCCATGAGTGTTTTAGTTTAAATGCTGAATTAATAATAATAGACAAGTTTTCAATTTCACGCCCCCTCATTTCTTTACCAAAAATTACTGTTCTATAATAATTCATGGATGATGCATCTAATTAGTAGAACATATACTTTTCGATGAAGGAGCCGATGACTTTTTCGTGGACCTCGATGGAGCGTGAGAAGCAAATCGTTTTGCGTGCCAGACGTTTGATTCGGGTACGGAGTGTCAGATTATTACGCTCAATCCGTTGCGTAAAAATCTTTCCTTTCAGGTGCTTCTCCTTCGGCACTTCTCTGGCATAACTTCCCCAGTCGTCGCTGGTTATCATAGCAACATCAGGTGACCATCCATCTTGCTGAATTCACCTGCATAGCAGATACCTGTGCCAGTTGCGGTTACGTTTATATCGCTATTTATCCTCAAGCTTCAGCAACCCAGTAACGGCCTCACTCTTCTTCTTTTATCAGGACTTAACCCATGCGCATTTCATCAGTACCGGCCACGGTGCCGGTTTCGTCACGCCTGTCGCCTGTGCAAGGCTTAACGTATCTGCTGGAGTACCATTACGGTCTCACGCTCAACGACACGCCCTTCCATAACGACACGCCCTTCCATAACGACGCAGCCATTCAGGAACATATTGAAGCGGGAATAACACTTGCCGATGCAGTGAATTTCCTGGTGGAACGTTATGAACTGGTACGCACTGATCGTAAGGGTTTCAGTTGGCAGGAGCAGACGCCATTCCTGATTTTTATCTCCGCACTTTCCACTCTTTTTATTCATCGCATAATGCGTCTTGCCACTCCCGGCAGGTGTGTTTGCTTTTATGGATGTTGAAATCCGGCATGATGGCCTTGATGGATGCTGAGGCCCGTGACCAGTGGCATAAGAACCTGGAGGAAGGCGACCTCCCTGCAATCAGCTTGGCGAATATACTCACTACGTTTGAGCAGCTACATCTGAACAAAATGGATGTCTTTGAGCGTGGCATCATTAACATATTCAAAGGGCTGTCGTGGGATTACAAAACCAATAGCCCATGCAGCTTCGGTAAAAAGATCATCGTCAACAATCTGGTGACGCATAACCGCTGGGGCTTTAGCTTAAACTGGGGCTGGCGGCGGGATCAACTGGCGGACCTGGAAAGAATGCTGTTTCTGCTTGATGGCAAACCGATTCCCGACAACCGTGGCGATGTTACTATCCGATTGATGGATCATATTCGGGACAACCCTTCGAAGGATGTTTACGAAGATAAGTTTTTTAGCATTCGTTACTTTCAGAAGGGAACTGCGCACATCACTTTTAAACGGGGCGACCTGACAGAAAAGATGAATGATATCGTAGTGAAGCACTATCCGGGGATGCTGGCAGCGAGATGAAGAGGGCAGGGAGGCAATTCCTTACCTGATCCATTACCTGACCCAATTCATATAAAACGAAAAAGGAGTCAGACGATTTCTCATCTAACTCCTTGAAATTCTGGTGGCCCCTGTTGGGTTTGAACCAACGACCAATCGATTATGAGTCGACTGCTCTAACCACTGAGCTAAGGGGCCGAACGGGCGACGATTATACGGTAATGTGCAGGGGAAGGTCTATAGTTGTTCGGCTGGATGGCTGTTTTCTATGCAAGATAGCTTGTTGTTATTATTGTCAGATTTTGCGATAACAGCGGAAAACATAGCGTAAAGAGGCAGTATGATCGCGGATATTCTGGCAACAAATCTTCAGGTTGTTTTCTGTGGCATCAATCCGGGATTATCGACGGCCCATCATGGCTACCATTTTGCCAATCCCAGTAACCGCTTCTGGAAGGTGATTTATCAGGCCGGGTTTACCGAACGTTTGCTCATGCCACAGGAGGAGGAGCATTTGTTGGATACCGGATGCGGGATCACCATGCTGGTGGAGCGGCCGACGACAGAAGCGACCGAACTGGCGCGCAATGAACTCTTGCAGGGCGGTGAAGCCATTGTTGAAAAGATGAGGCGTTATCAGCCGCAGGCTCTTGCGGTGCTGGGAAAGCAGGCGTTCAGTCAGGCGTTTGGTGTTAATAAGGTCGCATGGGGACGTCAGGCGTTGACGATTGGCGAAACTCAGGTGTGGGTACTGCCCAATCCCAGCGGGCTGAACCGCGCTACGCTGGCGTCGCTGGTCGCGTCTTATCAGGCGTTGTATCAGGCATTACACGCCAGCCGATAAGCGCTGGGCAAAAGGCTGCGACAAAAAATAACCCCGGGAGACCGGGGTTATTTTCAGAGACGACAATCTGGATATCGGTTAATCATCCAGGAAGCTGCGCAGCACTTCTGAACGGCTTGGGTGGCGCAGTTTACGCAACGCTTTCGCTTCGATCTGACGAATACGTTCACGGGTGACATCAAACTGCTTGCCGACTTCTTCCAGCGTATGGTCGGTATTCATGTCGATACCGAAACGCATACGCAGCACTTTCGCTTCACGCGCGGTCAGACCAGCCAATACGTCGTGCGTTGCCGAACGCAGGCTTTCCGATGTGGCGGAATCCAGCGGCAGCTCCAGCGTGGTGTCTTCGATAAAGTCACCCAGATGCGAATCTTCGTCATCACCAATCGGGGTTTCCATCGAAATCGGCTCTTTGGCGATCTTCAGCACTTTACGGATCTTGTCTTCCGGCATCAGCATACGTTCAGCCAGCTCTTCCGGCGTCGGCTCACGTCCCATTTCCTGTAGCATCTGGCGCGATATACGGTTGAGTTTGTTGATGGTCTCAATCATATGTACCGGAATACGGATGGTGCGCGCCTGATCGGCGATCGAGCGGGTAATAGCCTGACGGATCCACCAGGTCGCATAGGTTGAGAACTTATAACCACGGCGATATTCAAACTTGTCCACCGCTTTCATCAGGCCGATGTTGCCTTCCTGAATCAGGTCGAGGAACTGCAAGCCGCGGTTGGTATATTTCTTGGCGATGGAAATAACCAGACGTAAGTTTGCTTCAACCATCTCTTTTTTGGCGCGGCGGGCTTTCGCCTCGCCGATCGACATACGACGGTTGATGTCTTTAACCTGCTCAATGGTTAAACCGGTCTCTTCTTCGATCTGATGCAACTTCTGTAAGCTGCGTTTGACGTCATCTTCTACGTCATGCAGTTTTTCAGACCACGGTTTAGCCATTGCAATGGCTGCGCTAAACCAGGAGTCATTGGTCTCGTTGCCGGCGAACAGGGTGACGAAGTTTTTCTTCGGCATTTTGCACTGTTCGATGCACAGTTTCATGATCAGACGTTCCTGAGTACGAACGCGGTCCATCATGGAGCGCATGCTGCTGACCAGGAAATCAAACTGTTTGGGCACCAGGCGGAATTGCTTAAAGACTTCAGACAGATTCAGAATTTCTTGTGCCGATTTTGCATGACTGCGACCGTGGGTCTTGATGACCTGACGCGTCGTTTCATATTGCTCACGCAATTCAGTAAATTTCTGACGCGCCAGTTCCGGATCGATGCTGTTATCGTCATCGCTGTCGTCATCTTCTTCTTCCTCGTCATCGTCGTCATCCATCTCCTCGCTGGAAAGCTCAGAGCCAACGTGCGTCGCGGTTGGCGCAATGTCTTCTTCCGCGTTGGGATCGACAAATCCGGTGATCAGATCGGATAAGCGGCTTTCGCCGGCTTCAACACGATCGTACTGTTCCAGCAGATAGGTAATCGCTTCCGGGTACTCTGCGACAGAACATTGAACCTGATTGATACCGTCTTCAATACGTTTGGCGATATCGATCTCGCCTTCACGCGTCAGCAATTCGACGGTACCCATTTCACGCATGTACATACGAACCGGATCGGTGGTACGACCGATTTCCGATTCAACGCTGGATAACACTTGAGCAGCAGCCTCTGCCGCATCTTCGTCTGCGTCATTGGTATTTTCTGCCAGCAACAGATCATCCGCATCCGGCGCTTCTTCCATCACCTGGATGCCCATGTCATTAATCATCTGGATGATGTCTTCGATCTGGTCGGAGTCGATGATATCTTCCGGCAGATGGTCATTGACCTCAGCATAGGTCAGGTAGCCTTGCTCCTTACCACGGGTGACAAGTAGCTTTAGCTGTGACTGCGGGTTTTGCTCCATAAGACGGTATCCACACTTCAGAGTATTTGGGTTGGTGTCGGTCGGCGTAATATGCCAACAATAGCATTAGGGCATTTTTTCTTATCGCCGCGGACCCCGTAGCGGCTCTTTGCAGGGCTCGACCCTGCTATTTATCGGCAATTAAGCCGCAATAATCAGTTTTTTCTGGTTAAGGCCAGTTGCAACGACCAAAGCTCTTTTCTTTCTTTGGCGTTAAGCCCGTGCGTTCTCTCACGGGCGATTAATGTTTCCTGACGTTGTTTCAACAGTTGATCGTAGAGTTCCGCCAGGCTTATTCTGAACTTATCGTCCAGCTCATCTTCTTCGATCATATGGTTCCAGGAAGCCATGGTTTCAAGTTGCTTCCGGTATTTGCTGTCTCTATATTTCTCAAGCAGCAGACCCATATTCATTCCGGGGCTGGCGTTGCAGGTTTTAACCAGATCCTGAAACAGGGACAGGCCAGCCACTTTGCTCTCTTCTATGTCTTCCAGCGCCAGTTCGGGAACTTCCGCTGAAAGTCTTGGGTTCTGAACTAATAGCCCTATAAGTATACGCATAGTTGTGACTTTTAGCTGCGGAGGCTGATAGGGCTGAGCATGTTCAGCCACTTTGGGCAACAGCCTGTCTAACTGGCTGTCATCCAGGATACCCAGCTTATTGCCCAACTGCTGGCGTAAATATAAGCGTAACGTTTCACCTGGCACCTGACCAATCAAGGGCAGCGCCAACGTGCTGAGCTTCGTGCGTCCATCAGGAGAACTCATGTCCACCTGCTGTTGCAGCGTTTCAAACATAAACTGCGACAGTGGCAAAGCCTGCTCCATTCGCTGTTCGAAAAGGGCTTTGCCTTCTTTGCGCACCAGCGTGTCGGGATCTTCGCCATCCGGCAGAAACATAAAGCGTAACTGACGGCCATCATTTAAATAGGGTAGCGCGGTTTCCAGCGCCCGCCATGCCGCTTCCCGCCCGGCCCGGTCGCCGTCGTAACAGCAGACGACCTGATCGGTGGCGCGAAAGAGTAACTGAATATGATCGGCTGTGGTGGAGGTTCCCAGCGACGCAACCGCATAATCAATACCAAACTGCGCCAGGGCGACGACATCCATATACCCTTCAACCACCAGCAACCGCTTCAGTTCCGGATGGTTTTGCTGCGCTTCATACAGGCCATAGAGCTGGCGGCCTTTATGGAAAATTTCCGTTTCCGGCGAGTTCAGATACTTCGGCACGCCATCGCCTAATACCCGTCCGCCAAATGCGATGACCCGCCCCCGCTTATCCCGAATAGGGAACATCACGCGTTCACGGAAACGATCGTAAGTACGGCCCTGATCGTTAGTCACCAGCATGCCGGCATCGTTCAATGTGCTGCGATCGTCATTATTGCGTCCGAAACGCTTTAAGGCGTTATCCCAGCCGGCCGGCGCGAAACCAATCGCAAAATGACTAATTACTTCGGCGCTCAATCCTCGCTGTTGCAAGTACTGCAACGCGGGAGCGCCGACAGGCTGGCTTAGCGTTTGCTGATAAAACGAACTCAGTTGCCCCATCAGTTCATACAGGCTTTGCCGCTGATGACGCTCAAACTGGGTTGGCCCGGTGCCGGTTTCATACGGCACTTCAAGACCATAGATGGTGGCTAATTCTTCAATGCTTTCAACGAATTCGAGACGATCGTAATTCATTAAAAAGTCAATGGCGTTACCGTGTGCGCCACAGCCAAAACAATGGTAGAACTGCTTGTCGCCGTTTACGGTGAACGAGGGAGTTTTTTCGTGGTGAAACGGACAGCACGCATGGTGATTCTTGCCCTGCTTTTTCAGTTTGACGCGCGCGTCAATGAGATCGACGATGTCGGTGCGAGCCAGCAGGTCATTAATAAATACGCGTGGAATTCGTCCAGCCATAAGCCCCTGTTAACGATAGCTTATAAACGACAACAAGCCGCGCATTCCTTGCGGAAATGCACGGCCTTCGTATGCAACTACTAAGTCTGCGGATTAATCACGCGGTGGAGGAAGCCCTCCTGAAAATTAATACAGACGAGTGCGGCGTGCGTTTTCTCGAGCCAACTTCTTCGCGTGGCGTTTTACCGCGGATGCTTTAGCGCGTTTACGTTCAGTTGTCGGTTTTTCATAAAACTCACGACGACGAACTTCGGCCAGAACACCTGCTTTTTCGCAGGAACGCTTGAAGCGACGCAAAGCTACGTCGAACGGCTCGTTTTCACGTACTTTAATTACCGGCATGTGCCTCTCACCTTAATAAATTCGGTTTGCCGCTGGCCTTGTGCCAGCCTTTTCAAAATGGTGCGGAATTCTACTGCAAACAGGGCGTCCTTGTAAAGGGCTGGGCGATCATAAAACGCTCAGCGCACCGTCAGCGCAGAAACCGGGGGGCTTATGGTAGACTATCTGCCGTATGAAGCAAGCTGCATCGTCGGGATGCTTGCACCGTAATATAAAGTAGGAACAGCAATGCGCGTATTGGGTATCGAAACATCCTGTGATGAAACCGGCGTGGCCATCTATGACACTCAGGCCGGTTTACTCGCTAATCAGTTGTACAGCCAGGTAAAACTCCATGCGGATTATGGCGGCGTCGTTCCCGAACTGGCTTCACGCGATCACGTCCGTAAAACGGTGCCGTTGATCCAGGCGGCGCTGCGCGAAGCGGATTTAAAAGCCGGTGATATTGACGGCGTGGCCTATACTGCCGGCCCCGGACTGGTGGGGGCGCTGTTGGTCGGGGCGACGATAGGCCGCTCGCTGGCGTTTGCCTGGAATGTTCCGGCGGTCGCGGTGCATCATATGGAAGGGCACCTGCTGGCGCCGATGCTGGAAGACAATCCGCCTGAATTTCCTTTTGTGGCGTTGCTGGTTTCCGGCGGTCATACGCAGCTAATCAGCGTCACCGGCATCGGCGAGTATCGGCTGCTTGGCGAGTCAATCGATGATGCCGCGGGCGAGGCGTTTGATAAAACGGCAAAATTGCTGGGGCTGGATTACCCGGGCGGGCCGATGCTGTCAAAAATGGCTCAGGCCGGCGACGCCGCGCGTTTTACGTTCCCGCGTCCGATGACCGATCGCCCCGGGCTGGATTTCAGTTTCTCCGGTTTAAAAACCTTCGCGGCCAATACGATCCGCAATAACGATGATGATGCACAAACCCGGGCGGACATTGCCCGAGCTTTCGAGGATGCGGTGGTGGATACGCTGGCGATAAAATGCCGTCGTGCGCTGGATGAAACCGGCTTCAAAAGGCTGGTGATAGCCGGGGGCGTGAGCGCCAACCGTACGCTGCGTCAGCGTCTGGGCGAGATGATGACAAAACGGGGCGGGGCGGTATTTTATGCCCGGCCGGAGTTTTGCACGGATAATGGCGCCATGATCGCTTACGCGGGAACGGTTCGCCTGCAACAGGGAGAACGGCGGGAACTCGGCATCACGGTGCGACCGCGCTGGCCGCTGGCTGAATTGCCGGCCATTTAAGCCGAATCATCCATAGCCCGCGTCGCTGGCGACATCGCGGCTTTCATCAACATCATCAAGGCGCGGGCGATGTTGTTACGGCTGTTCGGCTACAGTTCCTGCTCGAACAGCACCAAAATAGCCTCGTAAAGCTGTTTGACGCTGAACCCTCTGGCTGGGGTGGTGAAGATGGTGTCATCGCCCGCGATGGTGCCGAGAATCCCTTCTGATTTACCCAACGAGTCGAGCAAACGCGCGATCAACTGCGCTGCGCCCGGGCTGGTATGGATAACCACTACGGCATCATTAAAGTCGACGTCCAGCACCAGATTCTTGAGTGGGCTGGTGGTGGTGGGAACGCCAAGCTCGGCGGGCAGACAGTAAACCATTTCCATTTTGGCGTTACGTGTCCGTACCGCACCAAATTTAGTCAGCATGCGTGAGACTTTGGACTGATTGATGTTTTCAAATCCGTCATCTTGCAAAGCTTGAACGATCTCACTTTGAGAGCTGAACTTTTCTTCTTTCAGCAGCGCTTTGAACGCCTTAACTAAGTCTTCCTGTTTTGTCGTGTTACGCATTCTGCACCGGATTCATAGGGTTATTTGTGTCGTTATTATGCAGATAAGTGAATTTTTATGCAATCATAATGCGTATAATAGCGCCGTTCATCCGTTATGATCCGGATGAATAAAAAAATAAAAATTCCGCCAAGCCGGCGAGTCTGAAAACTGTGTTGCAGGTCACATAAAAGTGAACCAAATGTTATCAGAATGATGTTGTTTGCAGACCGACGATCGGTGTAATGTAGTCCCCTAGTTGACTGGCCATAAATGTGCGCCGCATTTTTAACTCAAAAGCCCATTAACTTTACTTACCTTTCAAATTATTAGCCGTTTTTGATTTATTATTAGAGACATAGGATATTTTCAGTCTTTAAGCGCTATCCGTTGACGGTAAGTAAATGCGCTTCATTTTTTCTTCTAGTGTTAATTCTATAATTATATGAATTCACAAAATTTTTGTACTTTACGATAATAAGGAGTTTAGGATGAAAGTTGCAGTTCTTGGTGCAGCAGGCGGTATTGGTCAGGCCCTTGCGCTCCTCCTCAAAACCCAGCTTCCTTCAGGTTCGGAATTATCGCTTTATGACATTGCTCCGGTAACCCCGGGCGTTGCGGTTGATCTGAGCCATATTCCTACCGCAGTCAAAATCAAAGGCTATAGCGGCGAAGACGCGACCCCGGCGCTGGTTGGCGCCGACATCGTGTTGATATCTGCTGGCGTGGCCCGTAAGCCGGGTATGGACCGTTCAGATTTATTCAATGTAAATGCCGGGATTGTGCGCAATCTGGTTGAGCAAATCGCCAGTACCTGCCCCAAAGCCTGCATTGGCATCATCACCAACCCGGTGAATACGACAGTGGCTATCGCCGCCGAAGTGTTGAAAAAAGCGGGCGTTTACGACAGAAACAAACTGTTCGGCGTCACCACGCTGGATATCATCCGTTCTAATACGTTTGTGGCTGAACTGAAAGGCAAACAACCGCAGGACATCAATGTTCCTGTTATCGGCGGCCATTCCGGCGTGACGATTCTGCCTTTGCTGTCGCAAATCCCCGGCGTAAGCTTCAGCGAGCAGGAAGCCGCCGACCTGACAAAGCGCATCCAGAATGCCGGTACCGAAGTTGTGGAAGCGAAAGCCGGCGGCGGATCGGCGACCTTGTCGATGGGGCAGGCAGCTGCCCGATTCGGCCTGTCTCTGGTTCGTGCCTTGCAGGGTGAAAGCAACGTTGTTGAATGCGCCTATGTAGAAAGCGACGGCAAATATGCCCGTTTCTTTGCTCAGCCTGTGCTGTTGGGTAAAGAGGGTATTGTTGAACGTAAAGACATTGGTACGTTAAGCGCGTTTGAGCAAGCGTCGCTCACGAATATGTTGGATACGCTAAATCAGGATATCGAACTGGGCGAGTCTTTCATAAAAGGCTAATGAACGCTGCGATTTCGTCATCATGAGTCTACAAGCCGGAGAGTGTCTCTCCGGCTTTTGTCTTTACTGGGGGCGAATCAGTTTCTTTCTGTCAATAAGCTCGTTGGTTTCCGGATCATAATAACGACTTGGCCAGATTTCTGATGGGTGGATCCCCAACGCATCAGCTATCAACCACTCTCCTTTAGGCCAGGGGCGCGTCAACGCATTAGCCAGTGTTGATGAACTTAATCCGGCAGCACGTGATACCGCAGCCAGCGTTGTGCCTTTTTTGCGCAAGGCGGCAATGATATCAGCGGGATGCCAGTCATGTTTCCTTAAAGTCATAATCCTTCCCTTATTGCTATAAGACGACTGTGTATTAGTGGTATAAATAACGAATGTGAGTTATATGCCAGGCTAACGTGATACTATTATTTGGAAATAATATAGCATTAATTTTCTAAAAGATTCTCAATTAATTTCCAAATAAATTGGTTTTTGTTAGGCATGGCACTATCAGGATGAAAGGCTATGAAAAAAGAGTGGTTTGCTACCAGCGAGCTGGTTGGTGTCGGCGGCCTCCCGAAATCAAGACAGGGATTGAATAAACGCGCTCGTGAAGATGGATGGGAAAAGCGCCGTCGTAAAGGCGTTCAGGGGAGAGGTGTGGAGTATTCGATTCATAGTCTTCCCGATACGGTAAAAAAATCCTTATTACTCGAAAGCGATTCCCCGGCATATTCCGTAAAACAGCCCGCCACGCTGGCCGTTTGGTTGCAGATATATTATCAACTCTCTGAAAAAGAAAGAGACGAGCTGATTGGCTATATTTTGAGAGTCGGCGTCTCCGCCACGCTGAGCCAGCTTGGCGTGTCTACTGAGAACGCCGATCCAGATAGGATCGCCGAGTAAATGCCGGCCTTCTATTGCCATCTGTTCAGATGGCGATACGCCTTATTCCTCTGTTTTTACTCTTTCCTGATGATTCATATGAAATGCCTGCGATGGCGCGCCGTTTACAGCTTTAGTGATACCAATAACGCGTGAACGTTAGATGTTTAGGTAATTATAGTCTATTATATGGAAACTTTTGGGGCGCGCGACCGGCGTTGCCTCAGGAATAAACAAGGAGTAGTGAGTATGGACAAAGAGTGGTTTGCGACTAATGAACTGATTGGCGTGGGCGGGCTGCCTAAAACTCCGCAGGGATTAAACAAACGGGCCCGCGAGGACGGTTGGGAGAGAAGGCGGCGCAAAGGTGTTCAAGGGCGCGGCGTTGAGTATTCCATCCGCAGTTTGCCTGATGAGGTGAAAGATTCGCTGTTGCTGAAAGAAAGCGAGGTGCTGGAGTATCAGGCAAAAAAAGAACCCGCATTGCTGGCGTCATGGATTCATATTTTTCATCAGCTTTCGGAAAGCGAACAATCCCGGTTGATTAATTTTATTTTGCGTGAAGGCACCTTAGCTATGCTGTCTCGTCTGGATGATGTCGCCGATGACCAGACAGCATAATTGCTAATCACCACAAGGCGACGTTGTCAGAAATCACGTTGCACTGCCAGGTGAGCTAGCCCCTCAAGCGCAATGCGGAAGGGGGTTTCCGATAACGGTTGCAGCGCTGCAATCGCTTTATCCGCCTCTTCCTCTGCGCGCAGACGGGTATAGTCGAGCGAACCGCACTGCTGCATGGCCGCAAGTACGGGATCAAGCAGGTGGCGTCCGTTGCCGTTTTCAATCGCCTGGCGAATCATGGCGCTTTGTTCCGCATTGCCGTTATGCATCGCATGCAGCAAAGGCAAGGTCGGTTTGCCTTCATTAAGGTCATCGCCGGTATTTTTACCCAGCGTTTTGCCGTCAGCGTTATAATCCAGTAAATCATCAATTAGCTGAAACGCCGTGCCCAGATAGCGGCCGTAATCCTGCAATGCTTTTTCCTGTTCCGGCGTCGCACCGGCTAGAATCGCCGATGATTGGGCGGCAGCCTCGAACAATCGTGCGGTTTTACTGTAAATGACCCGCATATAGCTTTCTTCGGTGATATTGGGATCGTTGCAGTTCATCAACTGTAGTACTTCGCCTTCGGCTATCACGTTGACGGCTTCGGACATCAGCGCCAGTACGCGCAGCGACTCCAGGCTGGTCATCATTTGAAACGCGCGGGTATAGATAAAGTCGCCGACCAGTACGCTGGCCGCATTGCCAAAAGCCGCATTTGCCGTCGCTTTGCCGCGGCGCATGTCGGACTCATCCACAACGTCATCGTGCAGTAAGGTGGCGGTGTGGATGAACTCGATCAATGCCGCCACGGTAATATGCTTATGACCGTCATAGGCGAGCGCGCGGGCGGCGAGCACGGCAATCATCGGTCTGATACGTTTGCCGCCGCCGCTGATGATATAGTGGCCGAGTTGATTAATGAGTACGACATCCGAGTTCAGTTGCTCAAGAATGACTTCATTAACGGCGGTCATGTCCTGAGTGGTTAACGCTGTGATTTGCTCTAGATTCATTGTTTGTGCCAGCTAATATCTTCAACATCGCCGTAAGATTGCTGTTTCATATCGGCATATGAGGGAACTTGTTGAGTAGATTGTACTGGAAAAATGAGAGAGATAAACGGCAGTTAATACGTTGTATTCTTTTTCTTCACAACGTTTGATTCTGCACTTGTCATCCTCAGTATTTTTGCGTAGAATTCGCGCCCTATTGTGAATATTTATAGTGCGCTCTGGATAATCATACGTTGAGTGCGCGGAAAGCGGAGTTTTTTATGTACGCAGTTTTCCAAAGTGGTGGTAAACAACACCGAGTAAGCGAAGGTCAAACCGTTCGCTTGGAAAAGCTGGACATCGCAACTGGTGAAGCTATTGAGTTTGATCAGGTTCTGATGGTTGCCAATGGTGAAGAAATCAAAATCGGCGTTCCTTTCGTCGATGGCGGTAAGATCAAAGCTGAAGTTGTTGCTCACGGTCGCGGCGAGAAAGTTAAGATTGTTAAGTTTCGTCGTCGTAAACACTACCGTAAGCAAGCGGGCCATCGTCAGTGGTTCACTGACGTGAAAATCACCGGCATCAGCGCTTAAGATTTAGGAGAGCGGATTAATGGCACACAAGAAAGCTGGCGGTTCAACTCGTAACGGCCGTGACTCAGAAAGCAAACGCCTGGGCGTAAAACGTTTCGGCGGAGAAGCTGTATTAGCTGGCAGCATCATCGTTCGTCAGCGCGGAACCAAATTCCACGCCGGTAGCAATGTAGGCTGCGGAAAAGACCATACGCTGTTCGCTTTGGCTGACGGTAAAGTGCAGTTTGAAGTGAAAGGCCCTAAAAACCGTAAATATATCAGTATCGTTGCTGAATAATTTTTCGCGTCAGGTCTTATAGATTTAAGCCCCGCAATTCGTTGCGGGGCTTTTTACATTCTGCTTCCTGGTGATCATCTGAGACGAACATGAATACGCAACAACAGACGGGCATCGGTCTCTGTCTGGCGCTGATTACGGCGATTTGCTGGGGCGCGCTGCCGATCGCCATGAAGCAGGTTCTGGTTGTCATGGAGCCGTACACCATTGTTTGGTACCGATTCCTCATCGCTTCATTCGGTCTGGGGATCGTGCTGTTTTCACGAAAACAATTACCGCCGTTGCGGATCTTTCGGCGGCGCCGGTGGTGGGTTGTGTTATTGATAGCGACCTGCGGGCTATTGGGAAATTTCGTTTTTTTCAGTTCGTCATTGCAATATCTCAGCCCGACTGCGTCTCAGGTTATCGGTCAGCTTTCGCCGGTCGGTATGATGTTTGCCAGCGTGCTTATCTTAAAAGAAAAGATGCGCATTACGCAGGTTATTGGCGCCGTGATGCTGGTTTGCGGACTGGTATTGTTTTTTAACGCCAGCCTGATTGAAATCTTCACGCGTCTTACCGATTACACACTGGGCGTATTGCTGGGCGTTTGCGCCGCCGCGGTGTGGGTGACATACGGCGTGGCGCAAAAAGTGCTGTTGCGCCGTCTGACGTCACAGCAGATTCTGTTGCTGCTTTATGTGCTTTGCGTTCTGTTTATTACGCCATTGGCGCGCCCTGCGGTTATTCTGCAACTTGATGGTTGGCAGCTTGTTTGTCTATTGTTTTGCGGCGCCAATACGCTGATAGGTTATGGGGCGCTGGCAGAGGCGATGGCGCGTTGGCAGGCGGCGCAGGTAAGCGCGGTTATTACGCTCACCCCGTTATTTACCCTGCTTTTTTCCGATTTGCTGGCATTGGCTTGGCCGACGTTCTTTGCGCCGCCGGTGCTGAATTTGCTAGGGTATATCGGCGCTTTGGTCGTGGTGGCCGGGGCGATGTTTTCTGCAATCGGGCACCGTTTTTTCCCTGGAAGAAGAGAGCCGGTATCCATCGTCGTGCCAAAGTAAGTCGCCCGTGTAAAATACAAGCGGCGCTAACCTGTAAAGGTCATCATGATGGCGACGTTTTGACATCCCGTCTGTACTGTTTATTTTTAATACAGATGAAAATATTGAGGTAAGCGGGTACAATCCGCCCCTTTGCCGGAACAGGTTCTGGCGCGTCAGTTTTTAATGGTGAATGGCGAAGCATGCCACACACCTTAAAATCAATAGGTTACGCCAAAAAGAACCAATAAATAGCCTAAAACAAGTAGATATTCTCTATTGGTTTTTTGCGGAGAGAATCGATGAAGTTTGTAGATGAAGCCACAATTCTGGTTGTGGCAGGTGATGGCGGTAATGGCTGCGTAAGCTTCCGCCGTGAAAAATATATTCCCAATGGTGGCCCTGACGGCGGCGACGGCGGCGACGGCGGCGACGTTTATCTGCTGGCGGATGAAAACCTGAATACGCTGATCGACTACCGTTTTGAAAAGTCATTCCGCGCCGAACGCGGACAAAACGGTCAGAGCCGTGACTGTACCGGGAAACGCGGTAAAGACATCACGATAAAGGTGCCTGTCGGCACTCGGGTGCTGGATCAGGGCACCGGCGAAGTGCTGGGCGATATGACGCGCCATCAGCAGAAACTGATGGTTGCCAAAGGCGGCTGGCATGGTTTGGGAAACTCCCGCTTCAAGTCTTCCGTCAATCGCGCGCCTCGCCAGAAAACCAACGGTACGCCGGGTGAAGAACGCGAACTGATGCTGGAGTTACTGTTGCTGGCGGATGTCGGCATGCTGGGGCTGCCTAATGCGGGTAAGTCGACGTTCATCCGCGCCGTTTCCGCCGCCAAGCCGAAAGTGGCTGACTATCCCTTTACCACATTGGTTCCAAGCCTCGGTGTCGTCCGTATGGACAGTGAACAAAGCTTTGTGGTCGCCGATATCCCCGGGTTGATTGAAGGGGCTTCTGACGGCGCGGGTTTAGGCATTCGCTTCCTGAAGCATCTGGAACGTTGCCGGGTGCTGTTGCATCTGGTTGATCTGGCGCCGATCGATGAGTCCGATCCGGTAGAAAACGCCAAAGTGATCGTGAATGAATTGCAGCAATACAGCGCCGGATTGTCTGAAAAACCACGCTGGCTGGTATTCAATAAAATCGATTTGATTGACAAAGCCGAAGCTGAGAAACGCGCCAAGGAAATCGCCGCCGCGCTGGGCTGGGAAGAGAAATATTATCTGATTTCCGCCGCCAATCGCGAAGGCGTCAATGCATTGTGCTGGGATGTGATGAACTTCCTGAAGGTACAGCCAAAAGCCATGGCGATAGAGGAAAGCGAACCGGAGAAAGTCGAGTTTATGTGGGACGACTATCACCGTGAGCAACTGGCGACGGCGGAAAGCGAAGCCGAAGAAGAGTGGGATGATGATTGGGACGACGATGACGAAGAGGGCGTCGAAACGATTTATCATCGCTGATTATCTATCCCGTCCGAAACAGATGCCCGCTTTCGCGGGCATGACGACGGTTATCGTTAGCCAAAAAACAGCGCATTCACTGCGCTGTTTTTGTTAGTTATTTTGATAAATATCTTTGTATAAACGACTTTCAAACCGCACCAGCGGGACGCGGCGTGAGCGTTGTTCTTCCGGTGGAACCGCGTAACCGGAAAGGAACTGGACGAAAGCCATTCGCTGACCGCTGGCCGTGGTGATAAAGCCCGCCAGATTATAAACCCCTTGCAATGCGCCGGTTTTGGCGGAAACCTTGCCGTTTACGCCCGCCTCATGCAACCCGCCGCGATAACGTAGCGTGCCGTCATATCCGGCCAGCGGCAGCATCGAAATATAATTCAGCTCCTGATCGTGTTGGGCAATGTACTGTAATGCCTGCATCATGGTTGCGGGGGAGATCAGATTATGGCGCGACAAACCGGAGCCATCCACCACAATACTGTTGCCCAAATCAACCCCGGCTTTCTGGCGTAATACCTGACGTACCGCATCGGCGCCCGCGCGCCACGTGCCCGGCACATTGAATCGCTCACGTCCGATGGTGCGAAAAACGGTATCGGCAATCATGTTGTCGGACTTTTTAAGCATAACGGTCAGCAGGTCATGCAGCGGGGCTGACTGGGTTTGCGCCAGTACGCTGCCGGCCGGGCCCGGTTGCGTCTGACGGCGTAAGCTGCCCTGGATTCGGATATCCGCCTGCAACAGTTCGTCTTTGACGATGGCGCCGGCAAAGCTGGCGCCATCCTGAATCGCAAAGGCCAGCGGCAGAGGATCCGCGCGCTGCGTCAGGCAGCCGGTTAGCGTAAAACGGTTCAGTTCGCCGGGGATGACATCCAGTTCGCAGTATTGCGCGTCAGGAGAGCCTTTGGCCAGCGTACGAACCTCGCTGAGCATTTGCACCGGGTAATATGACGCAACGCGGATAAACGCGTTATCGCCGGCTTTAGGCGCGCTATAAAGCGAAATAGAGAAACAGTTACGGTCAACGATGGCGGCCGACGGCGGGGCGCTGAAGCATTGGGTCATATCGTTCCAGGGCCAGCCGGGCGCCTTATCGTGGCTGGCGAAAACCGAGGTGTCGATCATCACGTCCCCGGCAATCTCCTGTACGCCGCGCTTTCTTAATTCCTGTACCATGTTGCGTATTTGCTGACGTTTCAGAGTAGGATCGCCGCTGAAGCGGACGATCAGGTTGCCGCGTAATATACCGTTAGTTACCGGGCCATGGCTTTCCATCGTGGTGACGAAGCGATAGTCCGGCCCCAACTGAAGGAGGGCGGCCAGCGCGGTCAACACTTTTTGCGTACTGGCCGGTAGCGCCATCTGCTGACTGTTAAAAGCCATTGTTGGCGTAGTAGCCCCAATCTTTTGCACCACCATCGCCAGATTGGCGCCATCGGGCAGGTATTGGATGTGATCTTCAACAGTTGCTGCATGGGAATGCAGAACAAAAGCGCAGGCAAGTCCGGTAAGAATCGATGAAAAACGCATAATCTCAGCTAACAACAGGGTAACGTGTGGTCATACTACGGTGCAATAAGGCCTAAAGTAAACGATGACCCTCATGGAACTCTGGGTTAAAATGCGTATCAAAATGCAAAATCGCTTCCGGCCTGGAAAATTTGTTCCGGGGCTGGTTACTTTTGTTTAATCGCCAGGAAGCACTGGCATGTAGTAGATCCTGCGTCGTATTTGATGATTAACGCGTCAGGATGACGATTATTTGAGTCGTACGGATTTTTTAGAGGTATAGACAATATGAAACAATTTCCGATGACGTTGCGTGGTGCCGAAAAATTACGCGAAGAACTGGATTTTTTGAAGAGTGTGCGCCGGCCCGAAATTATTGCCGCGATTGCCGAAGCCCGTGAGCATGGCGATCTGAAAGAAAATGCGGAATACCATGCCGCGCGCGAGCAGCAGGGTTTTTGTGAAGGGCGTATCCGGGATATTGAAGCCAAACTCTCCAACGCCCAGGTCATTGATGTGACGAAGATGTCTGCAACGGGCCGGGTTATTTTCGGTGCGACCGTCAAGGTGATCAACCTGGATACCGAAGAAGAACAAACCTATCGCATTGTGGGTGACGACGAGGCCGATTTTAAGCTGAATCTGATTTCAGTGAACTCGCCCATCGCCCGTGGGCTTATCGGTAAAGAGCAGGATGATATCGTGGTGATCCGCACGCCTGGCGGAGATGTGGAATACGAAATAACCAGTGTTGAATATCTGTAAAGATTGTTGTTTTGATGATAAAAACAGCAATCTTTGTAAAGAAAAGAAAAAGGCCGCTTGCGGCCTTTTCTCTAACAGACAGGCATGGCACCTTTCCGTTAAAACAGAGTATCCTGAAATAAAAAGTGTTATCGTGGTAACACAATTTTACGTTCTTTCGCGGGACGATAAAGCACCAGCGTATGACCGATAACCTGAACGTTGCTGGCTCCGGTTTCGCGAACAATCGCGTCGACAATCAAAGTTTTGGTTTCACGCTCTTCCGTAGCGATTTTCACTTTGATCAGTTCGTGATGTTCCAATGCTTGTTCGATCTCAGCCAGAACACCTTCGGTGAGGCCGTTATTGCCCAGCATGACAACCGGTTTTAACGGGTGCGCCAGACCTTTCAGGTGTTGTTTTTGTTTATTACTTAGGTTCATTGTCTTTTTTGCTTAGGTTGGGATTGAAAACGGCTCATTCTACCGCCATCTCATGATTATAACCAATCCGGCTGTGCTGATTGGGTATATGTGAGAAGTTTCTACTCACCGAGAGCGCCTTTACTAAGAATAGTTGGAAAATAGATGGCTAATAAAAAGCGTTCTGCAAGTTCCAGTCGATGGCTGCAGGAACACTTTAGCGATAAATATGTGCAACAGGCGCAGAAAAAAGGGCTCCGCTCGCGAGCTTGGTTTAAACTTGATGAGATACAACAGGGCGATAAGCTGTTTAAACCCGGCATGACGGTGGTTGACCTAGGCGCGGCCCCCGGGGGCTGGTCACAGTATGTGGTGACGCAGATTGGCGGTAAGGGGCGCATTATCGCCTGTGATATTTTACCGATGGATCCTATTGTTGGAGTCGATTTCCTGCAAGGGGATTTTCGTGATGAATTAGTCCTTAAAGCGCTTCTCGAAAGAGTCGGGGACAACAAAGTTCAGGTGGTGATGTCCGACATGGCCCCTAACATGAGTGGTACACCTGCGGTTGATATTCCGAAATCGATGTATCTGGTTGAATTAGCACTTGATATGTGTCGGGATGTATTAGCGCCAGGCGGAAGTTTCCTGGTTAAAGTGTTTCAGGGAGAAGGTTTTGATGAATACCTGCGGGAAATTCGCTCCCTGTTTACGAAGGTCAAGATTCGTAAGCCAGACGCTTCGCGTGCCAGATCACGGGAAGTGTATATCGTAGCGACAGGGCGCAAACTGTAGTACCCTAACGCTGTTTTTTAACACAGTTGTAATATGAGGTTAATCCCTTGAGTGACATGGCGAAAAACCTGATTCTCTGGTTAGTCATCGCAGTTGTGCTGATGTCCGTTTTCCAGAGCTTTGGGCCCAGCGAGTCGAATGGCCGTAGGGTGGATTATTCAACCTTCTTAACTGAGGTGAATCAGGATCAGGTCCGTGAAGCACGTATTAACGGGCGTGAGATCAGTGTTATCAAAAAAGATAGCAACAGATACACGACTTATATTCCTGTCAACGATCCCAAGCTGCTGGATAACCTGATAACGAAGAATGTAAAAGTCGTTGGTGAGCCACCGGAAGAGCCGAGCCTGCTGGCTTCGATCTTTATTTCCTGGTTCCCGATGCTGCTGCTGATTGGTGTCTGGATCTTCTTTATGCGTCAAATGCAAGGCGGTGGCGGTAAAGGCGCCATGTCTTTTGGCAAAAGCAAGGCGCGTATGTTGACGGAAGATCAGATCAAGACCACATTTGCCGACGTTGCCGGTTGCGACGAAGCAAAAGAAGAAGTAAGCGAACTGGTCGAATATCTGCGTGAGCCAAGCCGTTTCCAGAAACTGGGCGGCAAGATACCGAAAGGTATTCTGATGGTCGGCCCTCCGGGTACGGGTAAGACGTTGCTGGCAAAAGCGATCGCCGGTGAAGCCAAGGTGCCTTTCTTTACCATCTCTGGTTCAGACTTTGTCGAAATGTTCGTCGGCGTGGGCGCATCCCGCGTACGCGACATGTTTGAGCAAGCCAAGAAAGCCGCGCCTTGTATCATCTTTATCGATGAAATCGATGCGGTGGGTCGTCAGCGCGGCGCCGGTCTGGGCGGCGGTCACGATGAACGTGAACAGACCTTGAACCAGATGCTGGTTGAGATGGATGGTTTTGAAGGCAACGAAGGCATTATTGTCATCGCCGCGACCAACCGTCCCGACGTGCTCGACCCGGCGTTGCTGCGTCCGGGCCGTTTCGACCGTCAGGTGGTGGTTGGCCTGCCGGATGTTCGCGGCCGTGAACAGATTCTGAAAGTGCATATGCGCCGCGTACCTTTGTCTCCGGATATTGATGCCTCGGTTATTGCACGCGGTACGCCGGGCTTCTCCGGTGCTGATTTGGCGAACCTGGTCAATGAAGCGGCCTTGTTTGCCGCCCGGGGTAATAAACGCGTTGTGTCTATGGTGGAATTTGAAAAAGCCAAAGACAAAATCATGATGGGGGCGGAACGCCGCTCGATGGTGATGACTGAGCAGCAGAAAGAGTCGACCGCCTATCATGAAGCCGGGCACGCCATCATCGGCCGCTTGGTGCCTGAGCACGATCCGGTGCATAAAGTGACGATTATTCCGCGCGGCCGTGCGTTAGGGGTGACCTTCTTCCTGCCCGAAGGCGATGCTATCAGCGCCAGCCGTCAGAAATTGGAAAGTCAGATTTCGACGTTATACGGCGGCCGTCTGGCGGAGGAAATTATCTACGGCATGGAAAAAGTATCGACCGGTGCGTCAAACGATATCAAGGTCGCGACGTCGATTGCCCGCAACATGGTTACGCAATGGGGTTTCTCCGAGAAATTGGGTCCGTTGCTGTATGCCGAGGAAGACGGCGAAGTGTTCCTGGGGCGTTCCGTGGCTAAAGCCAAGCATATGTCTGATGAAACGGCCAGGATCATCGATCAGGAAGTGAAGTCCCTGATTGAACGTAACTATCAACGTGCTCGTGAATTACTGATGGCAAACATGGATATTCTTCATTCGATGAAAGACGCATTGATGAAGTATGAAACCATTGATGCGCCTCAGATTGACGACTTGATGTCGCGTAAAGACGTTCGTCCGCCTGCGGGCTGGGAAGAGCAACGCTCGGACGGTAATTCCGACAATGGCGGTTCGCCTCAGTCGCCGACGCCGGTTGATGAACCCCGTACGCCAAATCCGGGTAACACGATGTCCGAACAATTAGGCGAGAAATAAATTCGTCGGCGCTCAAGCGCTTTGCCGTTGTTGTTCCTGTAAACCCCGGACTTGTCCGGGGTTTTTTACTGTAGAATCTGTGGCATAAGTTTTAGCAGAGACCAACGATTTTGAGGGGAAAATCATGCAATTGATCGCCAGGGGATCGACTCTGGATCTTTCTTGTCCCAACGTTATGGGAATTCTTAACGTCACGCCTGATTCATTCTCTGACGGCGGCAAACATAATAAGCTGGATAAGGCGCTGTTTCATGCACAGGCGATGATTGCCGCCGGCGCCACGCTGATTGATATCGGGGGCGAGTCAACCCGTCCGGGCGCGGATGAGGTCAGCACGGAAGAAGAGTTGGAGCGCGTGATCCCTGTCGTTGAAGCGTTGTCTCTGCGTTTTGATACATGGATTTCCGTCGATACCTCAAAGCCGGAGGTGATCGCGGCTTCGGCGCAGGCGGGCGCCCACTTAATTAACGACGTTCGTTCGCTGCAAGAACCGGGAGCGTTGGAAGCCGCCGCCGCCGCCGGGCTGCCGGTTTGCCTGATGCATATGCAGGGATTGCCGAAAACCATGCAGCATAGTCCCCACTATGATGACCTGATGGTGGAAATCGGCGATTTTTTGCAACGGCAAATCGATCGTTGCGTGAACGGCAATATTCCGAAAAATAACTTATTACTGGATCCCGGGTTCGGATTTGGTAAAAATCTGGCGCATAATTATGAACTTCTGGCTCGCCTGAGCGAATTACACCGTTTCGGATTGCCCCTGCTGGTTGGAATGTCCAGAAAAACCATGATCGGACAACTGCTCAATCTCCCTCCCGCGCAACGGGTTCAGGGGAGTGTTGCATGTGCGGTGATTGCGGCTATGCAGGGTGCGCACATTATTCGCGTTCATGACGTAAAAGAAACGGTAGATGCCATGCGCATTGTCGAGGCCACTCTTTCAGCGAAGGAATAAAACTATTATGAGTAACCGTAAATATTTTGGGACGGATGGTGTACGGGGCAAAGTGGGCGACAGTCCGATTACGCCCGATTTTGTGCTGAAACTTGGTTGGGCGGCGGGTAAGGTGCTGGCACGCCATGGTTCTCGTAAAATCATCATCGGTAAAGATACCCGAATTTCCGGTTATATGCTGGAGTCAGCGCTAGAGGCCGGGCTGGCGGCGGCGGGATTATCCGCCTCTTTTACCGGCCCCATGCCGACACCGGCCGTGGCTTATCTGACACGCACCTTCAGAGCTGAGGCCGGTATTGTCATTTCCGCGTCGCACAATCCTTATTATGATAACGGTATTAAATTCTTCTCTATCGATGGCACCAAATTGCCTGACGAAGTGGAAGAAGCGATCGAAGCCGAGCTGGAGAAACCGCTGACCTGTGTTGAATCGGCGGAGCTCGGTAAGGCGAATCGCATCGTGGATGCGGCCGGGCGTTATATTGAATTCTGCAAGGGCACATTCCCAAGTGAACTGAATCTTAACGGGCTGAAAATCGTGGTCGATTGCGCCAACGGCGCAACGTATCACATCGCCCCCAGCGTATTGCGTGAACTGGGCGCCAACGTTATTTCCATTGGCTGTGATCCAGATGGCATGAACATCAATGAAGAATGCGGCGCAACCGATGTAAGGCAGTTACAGGCGCGGGTCGTCGCTGAAAAGGCCGATGCGGGGCTGGCATTTGACGGCGACGGCGACCGGCTGATTATGGTCGATCATCTCGGTAACAAAGTCGACGGCGATCAGATCCTGTATATCATCGCTCGCGAAGGTTTGCGTCAGGGGCAGTTGCGCGGTGGCGCAGTAGGAACCCTGATGAGCAATATGGGGTTGGAACTGGCCTTAAAACAATTGGGAATTCCGTTTGCCCGCGCTAAAGTCGGCGATCGCTATGTGCTGGAAATGATGCAGGCAAAAGGCTGGCGTATTGGCGCGGAAAATTCCGGTCATGTTATTCTTCTGGATAAAACGACGACGGGGGATGGGATTATCGCGGGTTTGCAAGTGCTTACTGCGATAGTCAGAAACCACATGAGTCTGCACGATCTGTGCAGCGGTATGAAGCTGTTCCCCCAAATTCTGGTTAATGTCCGTTTCTCGGGGGAGACCAATCCTCTTGAGGATAAAACGGTGCAACAGATAACACAGGATGTTGAAAAAGAACTGACCGGTCGTGGGCGAGTATTACTGAGAAAGTCAGGCACTGAGCCGCTGATCCGCGTCATGGTTGAGGGCGAGAATGAAGAGACGGTCATTGAAATGGCTAATCGGATAGCCGATGCGGTAAAAGCCGTGGATTAATACCCTTTGAATCACGTTCGCATTAGCCAGCAATGACTTCACGGTTACTCTGGCTATGCTGCTTTTTTAAAATGATCGGCCTTTATTTTTGCATCGGCTTACCATTAACTATCAAATAGATAAAGTGTTCAATTGCTGTGGTATCGCCAAAGCCGCTGTTTTTTTCTTCAATCAGCTTATGGCGACTAAATTACCCTTGCGTACGCTACAGCCTTTGGTTAGTATTCAGACCCGCTTAATAAGGGATGAATGTATTCATTCGCTTTGGCGGATTACACGCGGTTTTACCGCAAGAATCTAAAATCTCCATAAATTATGGGGAAAACGGTTACAGGTACAATTATGTACGAAGCTCTTTTAGTGATTTTCCTGTTGATAGCGATCGGGCTGGTGGCCTTGATTATGCTGCAACAAGGTAAAGGTGCTGATATGGGGGCCTCGTTCGGAGCAGGTGCTTCTGCCACTTTGTTCGGTTCGAGCGGCTCCGGTAATTTCATGACGCGCATGACAGCGGTATTGGCGACTCTGTTCTTCATTATCAGTTTGGCGCTGGGCAACATGAGCTCGTTGCAGAGTAAACAAGGCGGTGCATGGGAAAACCTGAGCCAGCCTGCGCAAGTAGAGCAGACCACGCCTGCTGCGCCTGCCGCACCCGCGAGCGATATTCCGAAGTAATCGTTGTAAAAAGTAGTTTTGATGCCGAGGTGGTGGAATTGGTAGACACGCTACCTTGAGGTGGTAGTGCCCGATTGGGCTTACGGGTTCAAGTCCCGTCCTCGGTACCAATACAAAATCAATAGACGTCAACCGACGTCTATTTTTTTTGTCTCAACCCCTTGTTCTTACCGGCTTTCCCTTCGTTTCAAGTTTTCCCGACGCCAGCCTGATTCAACCCGCCTCATCGGGTTTTCCGCTTTCTCGGCTCCGGCGGGAGCCGAGAAATGCTTAACAGACAATTTTTTCCGGTTTGTGAAATGCCATTAATATCATCGCATCATGGCGCTAAAGCGGCGTCGGTCTGCCGTTTAAGCAGTTCTGCCGCAAATTGTCGGCCAAACTGTTCCAGATATTGGCGTTGCAGCATGCATTCGTGCGGTGCCTCCACTTCGTATTCGATCAACTCACCTGATATGTACTGTAACCATAGCGCAGGTTGCTGATCCTTAGCTCTCAGGATATCGGAGGTGGCTCGAATGAAAACCAGATCGCCGTCATAAGCGGTATAGCGACATTCGGTCAGCAGCTTCAGCATCAGTTTGGCGTCTTTCACTAAACGGGTGAGGAACTCTTCACCGATGTTGTCGTTGCCCAGCGCCTCCGCCATTGCACTTTTTAGCCCTTTTATGCCGCTGCGCGGCGCGCCGGCAATAGCCCTTGTCATACGGGTGATGACGGTGGCGTCATCCAGTTTCAGCGAGTCCTGTCCGTTTTGCAGCGGGTAGCTATCAAACATACACAGGAATCTCACTTCTTGACCTTCGGCCTGCAACATCGTTGCTATGCGCAAGGCTATATTACCGCCCACGGACCAGCCGGTTAGGTGATACGGCCCTTGCGGTTGGATGGTGCGGATATGTTGCAGGTACTCTTTCGCCAATTCATCCAGTGAGTGGATCACACGGCGCGGATCGCGCAGGATAGGCGACTGAATAGCGTAGACCGGCTGGTCTTCCGGCAGGAAAGGCAGCAGGCCGGCGAATGACCAGGCGATGCCGCCGCCGGGATGAATGCAGAACAGCGGCGGACGCGCGCCCTTGGTGCGTAGAGGAAGGATCGCGTCGAACGGATCGTCGAGGCAGTCAGCGGGTTTAAGATGCTGCGCCAGCTGGCGCGGGGTGGGGGCGGTCAGGAAGTCGGAGATACTCAGCGAAACGCCGAACTCTTCCCTGATGCGACCGATTAACTGTAGACCCAGTAGGGAGTGGCCTCCCAGAGTAAAGAAGTTCTGGTTGGCGTATACCGTTTCACATTCCAGAATCGATTCGAACAGCCGGCAGATGATTTTCTCCTCCGGCGTACGTGGCGGTATCAGTTCGTTGTCGTCCTGTTGAACGGGAGGCGGCAGTTCGCGGGTCGCTAACTTGCCGTTAGGCGTCAGCGGGAAAGACGGTACGACCATGATAATGCTTGGCAGCATGTGTTGCGGCAACTGACGGCTAAGCGCCTTTTTCACACAGTCGCAGTCCAACTCTCCGCGGCTGTTAGCGACATAGGCAACGATAGCCGGGCCGTGAGCGAGGTTACACAACATGGCTACGGCATCCTCCACGCCGGAGCAGCCAAGAAGCGCGTTCTTTATTTCGCCCAGCTCGATGCGTAGACCGCGCAGCTTGATCTGACTGTCCTTGCGGCCCTGATAGAAGAGACGTCCGGCATGGTCGAAGAATACGCTGTCGCCGGAGCGGTACATGGTGGCGGCCGCATCCAGCAGATCGGGCACAAAGCCTTTGGCCGTCAGGTCCGGGCGATTACGATAGCCTCTGGCTACGCCGGGGCCGCCGATAAATAATTCGCCCCAACTGCCCGGCGGCAACAGGCGCTGCTGTTTATCCACCACGTACAAGCGGGTGTTGGCCGTGGCGGTGCCGATAGAGAAATCGCCGGTGCCGTAGTGGGCATTGATCGAGGTGGCAAACGAGGTTTCCGTCGGGCCGTAGACATTCAGCAGACGGCAGTGGGAGAAACGCGCCAGCAGCGCCGGGGGACAGGGTTCGCCGCCCAGGAGCAGCACGGTGCCCTGTGGAAAGTCCTCTGTCTCATGGTAGGCCAGCAAGCTGGGTGTCAGCACCAGTAGCCGGATATTTTCGCGGCGCACCAGCGTGGCGAGCGGCTTGCCGGGCGTGGTGGAAACTTTGTCGGCGATCGTCAGCGTCGCGCCGGCCAACAGCGTCATCATGATTTCCAACACCGACATGTCGAAACCTGCGGCTATGAATTGCAGCACTCGTTGTCCTGGTTGCAGCCCCGCAGCCTCAATAGCTGTCCGTGCGATAGGCTCCAGGTTGCGGTGAGTCACCTCAACGCCCTTTGGTTTTCCGGTTGAGCCGGAGGTGTAGATCATATAGGCAGACGTGCCCGAATCGAAATCAGCCAGCGGCCGGTCGGCAAGCGGCAGATTTTCCAGTACCTCGGTTGTCAAAAACAGCCGTTTTTCCTGGGGAACGGGGATATTGATCGCGCTGTCGCCAGTGATGATCACCATGGCGGGCGCGGCGTCGTTCAGGATGTATTCGATGCGGGCATCCGGCAGATCCGGAACCACCGGTATGTAGCAGGCGCCCAGTTTAAACAGCGCCACCGCCGCGACCACCCATTCGATACTGCGTGATGTCACCACCGCCACGTCGCTGCCGGGGCATACGCCGAGCGCCCGAAGCCGGCCGGCCAATCGGGTGGCGTAGTTGTCCAACTGAGCATAGCTTAGCGCGCGATCGTCCTGAAGCAGCGCGATCTGTTCGGCATGGGCATGAACCGTGTCGGCGAAAGCATCGCGGAACGTCGGCTGCGGATCGCCCGCGATCGGCAATGGATAAAAACGCTCGCGCTCGCCGGGCAATAGCAGGTCGTAATCGGCAGCCGGCGTGTCGGGCATATTCACGAAATGCTCCAGCAACAGGATAAGTCGCTGGTAGTGTTGTTCCAGAGCCTCGGGCGTATACAGGTCGGCGTTGGCGTCGAAGCCGATCTCCAGGTAACTGTTGTTGCGTTCGAATATATTGATATTCAGATGTCTTGCCGGGCCGTTGGCGACATTTACCACTGTCATTTCACAGTTGTCAAAGCGAATATCCCGATCATAAGACTGGATGTTAAGCAGCGTATTGAACAGCGGTTTATGACCGCGTTCGGCTTGGAGATCGCGGATCATGGTTTCGGAGCGGTAACTCTGGTGCAACAGGTGGTGACGCAACTGGTATTGAATGTTTATGGCAACTGAAAACACCGTGGATTCTGTGGTGAAAGACAGATGCAGCGGCAGGATGTTGGATACCATTGACGGAATGGTGCGAAGCGCCTTGAGCTTGCGGGCGGCGACCGGCATGCCTACGGCCAACTCCGTCTGTCCGGTCATTTTATGCAGGTAGGTTGCGCAGAGAGCCAGCAGTACGCTGGAAAGGCGAAGCTGATGCTCCGATACTGTGGCGCGAAGACGGTCCAGCGTTTTCCCAGTGAAGATCTTGCGCAGTCGGTTTAATGTGACCAGCGGCGCATCGCCCGGCACCAATTGGGTGGCATCCGGCATTTTCAGGCAATATTTGCGCCAGTAGGCCTGGTCTTTGACATAGACGTTGCTGGCATAATATTCCTGTTCCGCTTCGACGACGCTTTTCAGCGGCGACATCGGTAGCGGCGCTACGGTCTCCCCTCGCAGCAGCCGACCGTAGTAATCGGCTATATTGCTAAACAGAATACTGTGGCCGTAGCCATCCATAACGAGATGGGGTCCCAGCTCTATCATCCGGTAAAAGTTTTCCGCCAGTTTGATCAGCACATAGCGGCCCAACGGCGCTTGGGAAAGATCGATATCCTGGCTGAGTAATTCATTCAGAAGCGTTGTGTAAGCCTGTTCGGGATCGGGGATTTCTGAAAAGTCATGCCACTCTAAGAACGATAGCGGCGTATTGGGAAGAAAGTATTGCACACATTGGCTGGAGGTCGGATCGATTTCAAACACGGTATGTAATGCAGCTGTCTTGCCGCAAACGGTGTTAATTGCCTGTTCCAACAAGGGCAGTTGGAGCTGGCCTCTGAATTCGATGATGTCACACAGGTGGTAGTTTTTGTTGCTGCCTGCCTGGGCGATAGCGAGATAGACTTCTTGCTGAGCGGTACTCAGTGGGCAGGTTTCCTTTTCGGACATTAAGGTACTCCTCTTTGTGTGTAGTCTGCTAATTTCGAGCGTAAATTTGTTGATAAGAAGAAGGCATCAGAGGTCATTGAATCTTTTTACCGTTTTGATGGTTGTCAACAATGGGTTCACAAATGGATAGCGGAAGATTGGGCGGGATTGTGTACATCATTATTGCAGCGCTCTTTTAGTGGTAAATCATAATTTTTATTTATCATTTTTATGATAGAAGCAAATTCTCTATTGGCAAAGTTGGACGCGGATGTATTGTGTCCTATCAATGAAACGGCGTTTATTTTGCATGCGTTTGATTGTGTTGATATAAAACAAAGATTTCTTTCGATGAAATAAAAATCCATCTATTCACATGTAATTAATTGATTATTGGTTATTTTTTTGTGGGTGTGAGATGTGCCGATACAGCAAGGCGTTGCCATCGGTGGTATGCGTTTCTGTCTGAGTGCGGTGCGGCCGGATTTGTTGCCGATTCCATCTATCACGCACTTTAACAATTAGTTTAATTAATGTTTTTTTGAGGGGGTAAATGGGGTTTTGATTTTTCCCGACATCATGGGTATCATGCGGCCGCATACTCGAGGTTCAAAATTGATATTTATGATTACAACGCGAGTTTGATCGGCGTCTGTTGATGCATCGATGCAATGGGTTAAATATTCAAATTGGGTCCTCGTACCAATCCTATAGATAACTTGCTTTTTTGCAGTTGTCAGCGTAGTATTTGCCACGTTTTCGGACGCGGGGTGGAGCAGCATGGTAGCTCGTCGGGCTCATAACCCGAAGGTCGTCGGTTCAAATCCGGCCCCCGCAACCACTTAACTTTCCTGGTAGCGCTTTTTTTCAAATAGGCTGTTCAGTAAGTCTCCATCGCTTTCACAGTCATTTTTGAAAGAATCCTTAACTGAAAGTTATGCCGCGTGATTTAGCGGTAATAGGGTCCAGTTGCATAAAGCCCCGATATATCGGGGTTTTTTGTTATTTGGCAACAGAATTACTGGGCTATTAGGCCCTTTTTTTATGTCTTGGGGGTGGGCTTGTCCACATTAGAGCAAAAATTAACAGAGATGATTTCAGCGCCAGTCGAAGCCTTGGGCTACGAATTAGTCGGTATTGAGTTCATCCGGGGTCGCCAATCGACGCTGCGTATCTATATTGATAGTGAAGATGGGATCACTGTTGATGATTGTGCTGATGTCAGCCATCAAGTGAGTGCGGTTTTGGATGTTGAAGATCCTATTACCGTCGCCTACAACCTGGAGGTATCCTCTCCGGGACTTGAGCGTCCTCTGTTCACGGTAGAGCATTATGTGCGCTTCATCGGTGAAGAGGTGACGGTGGTACTGCGTATGGCAGTCCAGAATCGACGTAAATGGTTGGGGATTATCAAAGCCGTTGAGGGCGAGATGATCACCATTACAGTGGAAGGCAAAGACGAAGTGTTCGCGCTGAGCAACATCCAGAAAGCGAACCTGGTACCCCACTTTTAAAGTTTGGATGAGGCAACTAGGATGAATAAAGAGATTCTGGCTGTTGTTGAAGCAGTTTCCAATGAAAAAGCCCTTCCGCGTGAGAAGATTTTTGAAGCGTTGGAAACCGCGCTGGCGACAGCGACCAAGAAAAAATACGAGCAGGAAATTGATGTCCGCGTCAGTATCGATCGTAAAACCGGTGATTTCGATACTTTCCGTCGCTGGCTGATCGTCGACGAAGTTACCCAGCCAACGCGTGAAATTACCCTGGATGCGGCACAGTTCGAAGATCCTGCGCTTGATCTGGGGGATTATGTTGAAGACCAGATTGAGTCTGTGACATTCGACCGTATTACCACCCAAACCGCAAAACAGGTTATTGTGCAGAAAGTGCGCGAAGCCGAGCGCGCAATGGTGGTCGAGCAGTTCCGCGAACAGGAAGGCGAGATTGTCACCGGCGTGGTGAAGAAAGTTAACCGCGATAACATCTCGCTGGATTTAGGCAATAACGCTGAAGCGGTCATCGGTCGTGAAGATATGTTGCCGCGTGAAAACTTCCGCCCAGGCGATCGCATCCGCGGCGTGCTGTATGACGTTCGTCCTGAAGCCCGCGGCGCTCAACTGTTTGTCAGCCGTTCCCGTCCGGAAATGCTGATTGAACTTTTCCGTATTGAAGTGCCGGAAATTGGTGAAGAGGTCATTGAGATTAAGGCCGCCGCCCGCGATCCGGGTTCCCGTGCAAAAATTGCGGTGAAAACCAACGACAAACGTATCGATCCGGTTGGCGCCTGTGTCGGGATGCGCGGCGCGCGAGTGCAGGCGGTATCCAGCGAGCTTGGCGGCGAGCGCATTGATATTATTCTGTGGGATGATAATCCCGCTCAGTTTGTTATCAATGCCATGGCCCCGGCGGACGTGGTTTCCATCGTGGTTGACGAAGATACCTGTACGATGGACATCGCCGTTGAGTCCAGCAATCTGGCGCAGGCGATCGGCCGCAACGGTCAGAACGTGCGCCTGGCCTCTCAGTTACTGAAACAGCATCGTTCAGATGACCGCTGGGAACTGAACGTCATGACGGTGGAAGATCTTCAGGCTAAGCATCAGGCCGAAGCGCATGCCGCCATCGACGTGTTTACCAAGCACCTTGATATTGATGAAGAGTTCGCCACCGTGCTGGTTGAGGAAGGTTTCTCCTCCCTTGAAGAGTTGGCCTATGTGCCAATCAAAGAGCTGCTGGCGATTGAAGGCCTTGATGAAGAGACGGTCGAAGCATTGCGTGAGCGTGCGAAAGCCGCGTTAACCACGCTGGCATTGGCGCAGGAAGAAAGTCTCGGTGACGGCCAACCCGCAGACGATTTGCTCAGCTTACCTGGTCTGTCGCGTGATATGGCATTTAAGCTGGCTGCACGCGGTATTTGCACGCTGGAAGATCTTGCTGAGCAGGGCGTTGACGACCTGACGGATATTGAAGAGCTTAATGATGAAAAAGCCGGCGAGCTGATCATGGCCGCCCGTAATATCTGTTGGTTTGGCGACGACAACGAATAACGAACTGTAGCAGGAAAGGAACAGCATGACAGATGTAACCGTAAAATCGCTGGCCACAGAGATTCAGACTTCGGTTGACCGCCTGATACAGCAGTTTGCTGATGCGGGAATTACCAAGTCTGCATCAGATTCTGTGACTCAGCATGAAAAAGAAACATTATTGACGCACTTGAACCGCGATCGCGGAACTGCGCCAGGCAAATTGACGCTGCAACGTAAAACGCGTAGCACGTTAAACATTCCCAGCACTGGCGGCAAAAGTAAGTCAGTGCAGATCGAAGTCCGCAAGAAACGCACTTATGTAAAACGCGATCCTCTGGATGCCCAGCAGGCGGAAGAGGAAGAGCAGGCACGGCGTGAAGCGGAAGAACAGGCACAACGCGCTGCTGAAGAGCAGGCCAAACGCGAGGCTGAAGAAAAAGCCCGCCGTGAAGCCGCTGATAAAGCTAAACGTGCTGCCGAAGAGCAAGCCAAACGTGAGGCCGCCGAAAAAGCTAAGCGTGATGTAGCGGAAAAAGAAAAAGTGACCAATCAACAAAACGATAGTACCACCAAGCCTGCTCAGGCTGAAAAAGCGAAGCGCGAAGCCGAAGCCGCCGAACTGAAACGTAAAGCCGAAGAAACGGCGCGCCTTAAGGTTGAGGAAGAAGCCCGCCGCATCGCTGAAGAAGCCCGTCGTATGGCGGAAGAGAACGCCGGCCGTTGGGAAGCTGAAAGCGCCGCTAAACCTGAAGAATCCGCCGATTATCATGTGACCACGTCTCATCATGCCCGCGAAGCGGAAGATGAAAGCGATCGTCAGGTGGAAGGCGAACGTCGTACCCGCACCCGCGCGGCAAAAGTGACCAAACAGAAGAAAGGCAACCGCCAGTCCGAATCCAAAGCCGATCGCGAAGAAGCGCGCGCCGTTACCCGTGGCGGTAAAGGCAAGCGCAAGCCCAGCACCTTGCAGCAGAGCTTCAACAAGCCTGCTCAGGCGGTCAACCGCGATGTGGTGATCGGTGAGACGGTGACGGTGGCCGAACTGGCCAACAAGATGGCGGTGAAAGGCTCTCAGGTTATCAAAACGATGATGAAGCTGGGCGCCATGGCGACGATTAACCAGGTTATCGATCAGGAAACCGCGCAACTGGTGGCGGAAGAAATGGGCCACAAAGTCATCCTGCGTCGTGAGAACGAACTGGAAGAAGCGGTAATGAGCGACCGTGATACCGGCGCTGCCGCCGTATCCCGTGCGCCGGTGGTGACCATTATGGGCCACGTTGACCACGGTAAAACGTCGTTGCTGGATTACATCCGTTCAACCAAGGTCGCCGCTGGCGAAGCGGGTGGGATTACTCAGCACATCGGTGCTTACCACGTTGAAACCGACAACGGTATGATCACTTTCCTGGATACCCCGGGACACGCCGCATTTACCGCCATGCGCGCCCGCGGCGCTCAGGCGACGGATATCGTGGTGCTGGTCGTTGCCGCGGATGACGGCGTGATGCCTCAGACCATCGAAGCTATCCAGCATGCCAAGGCAGCGAAAGTGCCGGTGGTTGTCGCGGTGAACAAAATCGATAAACCGGAAGCCGATCCCGATCGGGTGAAAACCGAACTGTCGCAGTACGGTATCATGCCGGAAGAGTGGGGCGGCGAATCGCAGTTTGTGCATGTCTCCGCCAAAGCCGGAACCGGTATCGATGAACTGCTGGATGCCATTTTGTTGCAGGCTGAAGTGCTGGAACTGAAAGCAATCCGCAGCGGTATGGCCAGCGGCGTGGTGATCGAATCCTTCCTGGATAAAGGCCGCGGCCCGGTAGCCACCGTTCTGGTGCGCGAAGGAACGCTGAACAAAGGCGATATCGTGCTGTGCGGCTTTGAATACGGCCGTGTTCGTGCGATGCGCGACGAATTGGGACGTGAGATTACGGAAGCGGGCCCGTCGATTCCGGTGGAAATCCTGGGTCTGTCCGGCGTGCCGGCGGCGGGTGATGAAGCGACCGTGGTGCGTGACGAGAAGAAAGCGCGCGAAGTGGCGCTGTATCGTCAGGGCAAATTCCGTGAAGTCAAACTGGCCCGTCAGCAGAAATCCAAACTGGAAAACATGTTCGCCAACATGACGGAAGGTGAAGTTTCTGAACTGAATATCGTGCTCAAGTCTGACGTTCAGGGGTCTTGTGAAGCCATCTCCGACTCGCTGCAAAAACTGTCTACCGATGAAGTGAAAGTGAAAATTGTCGGTTCCGGCGTGGGCGGTATCACTGAAACGGACGCCACGCTGGCGGCGGCGTCGAATGCGATTATCCTTGGCTTTAACGTGCGTGCCGATGCTTCCGCTCGCCGTATCGTTGAATCCGAAAGTCTGGATCTGCGCTATTATTCAGTCATCTATGATTTGATTGATGAAGTCAAACAGGCGATGAGCGGCATGCTGGCGCCGGAATACAAGCAAGAGATCATCGGCCTGGCGGAAGTTCGCGATGTGTTCAAATCACCGAAATTCGGTGCGGTCGCCGGTTGTATGGTGACGGAAGGCGTGGTTAAACGTCATAACAAGATCCGCGTACTGCGTGAAAACGTGGTTATCTACGAAGGCGAGCTTGAATCCTTGCGTCGCTTTAAAGATGACGTCAACGAAGTCCGCAACGGTATGGAATGTGGTATCGGCGTTAAGAACTACAACGACGTTCGTGCCGGCGATGTGATCGAAGTCTTTGAAACGATTGAGATCAAACGCACAATCGCTTAAGTCGGCGTTAAGCGATGCGATAAGTTGTTCATAGGGGGGCCTTGCGCCCCCCGATTTTTACTTGAGGATTCAACATGGCAAAAGAATTCAGCCGCACCCAGCGCGTGGCGCAGGAAATGCAAAAAGAAATCGCCATTATTATTCAGCGGGAAGTGAAAGATCCGCGCATCGGAATGGCTACCGTATCCGGCGTGGAAGTTTCACGCGATCTGGCTTATGCCAAAGTTTTTGTGACATTTCTGAATGATAACGAACCGGAGCAGGTAAAGACGGCGGTTAAGGCATTGCAGGATGCGTCAGGTTTTATCCGCGTATTGCTGGGAAAAGCGATGCGTTTGCGTGTCGTCCCGGAATTGACGTTTTCCTACGACAATTCACTGGTTGAAGGGATGAGAATGTCTAATCTGGTCACCAACGTTGTCAGACATGATGCTGAACGCCGTTCTGCCACGGGCGAAGATCAGGAGGATTAATGAGTCGTCCTCGTCGCCGTGGCCGTGATGTTCACGGCGTGTTGTTATTAGATAAACCGCAGGGTATGTCTTCTAATGATGTTTTGCAGAAGGTAAAACGAATTTTCAACGCCAATAAAGCGGGCCATACCGGCGCGCTGGATCCGCTGGCAACCGGCATGCTGCCGATTTGTCTGGGGGAGGCGACAAAGTTTTCTCAGTATCTGCTGGATTCCGATAAGCGTTATCGCGTGATTGCCCGCCTTGGGCAGCGTACTGACACCTCCGATGCCGATGGCAATGTGATTGAAGAACGCGCGATGACTTTCTCTACGGCTGAGCTGGAACAGGCGCTGGAAAGTTTTCGCGGTACGACGCAACAGATTCCTTCGATGTATTCGGCGTTGAAGTATCAAGGGCGCCCGTTATACGAGTATGCGCGTCAGGGGCTGGTGGTTCCGCGTGAGGCGCGCGAAATTACCGTTTACGAACTGATATTTATCCGCTGCGAAGGCGATGAGCTTGAGCTGGAAATTCACTGCTCGAAAGGCACCTATATCCGGACCATCATCGATGATCTGGGGGAAAAGCTGGGCTGCGGCGCGCACGTTATTTATCTGCGTCGCTTACAGGTTGCGACTTATCCCATAGAGAGAATGGTGACGCTGGATCGGTTGAATTCCTTACTGGAACAGACACAGGCTGAGGCGTGCTCGCCGGCGCTGCGTCTCGATCCTTTGCTGATGCCGATGGAAAGCCCGGTAATGGATTTCCCTGAAGTCAATCTGAGTTCCGTGGTCGCCGGCTACCTCAAACTCGGCCAGCCGGTTCAGGCGGCGAATGTCCCGGCGGACGGCATGGTGCGTATCACCGAAGGCGAAGCGCGCAAGTTCATTGGCATGGGTGAAATCGACGACGACGGACGTGTCGCTCCCCGTCGTCTGGTGGTTGAATTCCAGGAGTAAGTCCGTCTGTTGCTGCCTTGCTATCGCAAGATGCTGAGAGTAGAATAGCGCGGCTTGACTATTGGGTGGCTGAATTAGAGATCGGCGCCTGTTTTTTTATCTATAATGTTTGGAGTATTACTATGTCTCTAAGTGTTGAAGCAAAAGCTAAAATCGTTGCGGAATTCGGTCGCGGTACTAACGACAGTGGCTCTACCGAAGTCCAGGTCGCTTTGCTGACCGCTCAGATCAACCATCTGCAAGGTCACTTTGCCGAGCACAAAAAGGATCACCACAGCCGTCGTGGTCTGCTGCGTATGGTTTCTCAGCGTCGTAAGCTGCTGGACTACCTGAAGCGTAAAGATGTAGCGCGTTACACTGATCTGATTGCACGTCTGGGTCTGCGTCGCTAAGTCTGCCGAGTTTCAGTGGGAAGGGGCCTCTTTTGGCCCCTTTCTTCTAGGAAGCGCCTGCAAGACAGGGTAATGTATCGTTGTTTTAATTATGATCTTTCATTACAGAGGTTCGCGCGGCTAATGAGAGGCTTTATCTGCATGAGCAGGGTAAAGGTTGTCATTAGTCGTGAGGATGTAGTGCAAAGATCGGAAGTTCACTGGCGCGTTTATCCATAAGTATGACGCGCCCCAGTTAAGGATATTATTTTGCTGAATCCGATCGTTCGTAAATTTCAATATGGTCAACATACCGTCACGTTAGAAACCGGTATGATGGCGCGCCAGGCTACCGCTGCCGTCATGGTAAGCATGGATGATACTGCCGTATTTGTTACCGTTGTCGGCGCCAAACAAGCGAAACCGGGTCAGGGATTCTTCCCGCTGACCGTTAACTATCAAGAGCGTACCTACGCGGCCGGGCGTATCCCAGGCGGTTTCTTCCGCCGTGAAGGGCGTCCGAGCGAAGGTGAAACGCTGATTTCCCGCCTGATTGACCGCCCGATTCGTCCGCTGTTCCCGGAAGGTTTCCTGAATGAAGTTCAGGTTATCGCCACCGTGGTTTCCGTTAACCCGCAGGTCAATCCCGATATCGTGGCGATGATCGGCGCCTCCGCCGCGCTGAGCCTGTCCGGTATCCCGTTCAGCGGGCCTATCGGCGCCGCGCGCGTGGGCTACCTGAACGATCAGTATGTGCTGAACCCGACGACCGACGAACTAAAAGAAAGCCGTCTGGATCTGGTGGTCGCCGGTACGGAAGGCGCGGTGCTGATGGTTGAGTCCGAAGCGGATCTGTTAAGTGAAGATGAAATGCTGGGCGCCGTTGTTTTCGGTCACGAACAACAGCAGATCGTGATTGAAAACATCAATGCGCTGGTTGCCGAAGCCGGTAAACCCAAATGGGAATGGCATGCGCCGGAAATCAACGTCTCCTTGCAGCAACGCGTAGAAGCGCTGTCCGAAGCGCGTCTGGGCGATGCGTACCGCATCACGGAAAAACAGGAGCGTTACGCTCAGGTTGATGCCATTAAAGCCGATGTCGAAGCGGCGTTGCTAGCGGAAGATGAAGCGTTGAACGCCGGCGAAATCCAGGAAATTCTGGGTAACGTAGAGAAAAATGTCGTCCGTAGCCGCGTGCTGCGCGGCGAGCCGCGTATCGACGGTCGCGAAAAAGATATGATCCGCGGTCTGGACGTGCGTACCGGCGTATTGCCGCGTACTCACGGCTCCGCGTTGTTCACCCGCGGCGAGACTCAGGCGCTGGTTACCGCCACGCTGGGTACTGAGCGTGATGCGCAGACCATTGACGAACTGACCGGCGAACGTACCGATCGTTTCCTGCTGCACTATAACTTCCCTCCGTACTCGGTTGGTGAAACCGGTATGGTCGGATCGCCGAAGCGTCGTGAAATCGGTCATGGTCGTCTGGCGAAACGCGGCGTGCTGGCGGTTATGCCTAACGCAAGTCAATTCCCGTACACCGTGCGTGTGGTTTCTGAGATCACCGAATCCAACGGTTCTTCTTCCATGGCGTCTGTCTGCGGCGCGTCTCTGGCGCTGATGGATGCGGGCGTGCCGATTAAAGCGGCCGTCGCGGGTATTGCGATGGGACTGGTAAAAGAAGGCGAAAACTTTGTCGTGCTGTCCGATATTCTGGGTGATGAAGATCATCTGGGCGATATGGACTTTAAAGTGGCCGGCAGCCGTGAAGGCATTACCGCCTTGCAGATGGATATCAAGATCGAGGGGATTACCCGCGAAATCATGCAGGTTGCCTTGAATCAGGCTAAAGGCGCCCGTCTGCACATTCTGGGCGTGATGGAGCAGGCAATCAGCACGCCGCGTGGCGATATTTCCGAATTTGCGCCGCGTATCCATACCATCAAGATCAGCACTGACAAGATCAAGGATGTTATCGGTAAAGGCGGTTCGGTTATCCGTGCGTTGACCGAAGAAACCGGCACCACCATCGAAATTGAAGACGATGGCACGGTGAAGATTGCTTCAACGGATGGCGAAAAAGCCAAACACGCGATTCGTCGTATCGAAGAGATCACGGCTGAAATCGAAGTGGGACGCATTTATCAGGGTAAAGTGACGCGTATCGTTGACTTTGGCGCCTTTGTCGCCATCGGCGGCGGCAAGGAAGGTCTGGTACATATTTCTCAGATCGCCGACAAGCGTGTCGAGAAAGTGACCGACTACCTGCAAATGGGTCAGGAAGTACCGGTTAAGGTACTGGAAGTCGATCGCCAGGGCCGTGTGCGTTTAAGCATTAAAGAAGCCAATGCTCAACCTCAGGAAGCTGCTGTACCGTCTTCTGAGGAAGAATAATCGGTAAAACAGTCACACAGCTCCTTACCGCGTAAGGAGCTGTGTATCGTAAGGAAGGGACATCCTTATGTCGAGCTGTCCGGGACAGGATGTTCATCCAATGTTTGTCTTCGGGAGTGGGAAATGAAGCCTTTCTTGCGTTGGTGTTATGTTGCGACAGCACTTATGCTGGCAGGATGCAGCAACACGGATTGGCGCAAAGACGCAGTATTGGCAGTTCCGTTACAGCCTACTTTGCAGCAGGAAGTGATTCTGGCGCGCATGGAACAAATCCTTGCCAGCCGGGCATTAACCGATGATGAGCGAGCACAGCTATTATATGAGCGCGGAGTGCTGTATGATAGCCTCGGGTTGAGAGCATTGGCGCGAAATGATTTTTCACAAGCGCTGGCGATTCGCCCTGATATACCAGAGGTTTTTAACTATCTGGGGATTTACTTAACGCAGGCAGGCAATTTTGATGCTGCCTATGAAGCGTTTGATTCTGTACTAGAGCTTGATCCAACTTACAATTACGCGCGTTTAAACCGGGGCATCGCTTTGTATTATGGCGGTCGCTACCTGTTAGCGCAGGATGATCTGCTGGCGTTTTATCGAGACGATCCAAATGATCCTTTCCGTTCGTTATGGCTGTATCTTGCGGAGCGAGAAATCAATCCGGAGAATGCCAGGGTAGCGTTGCAGAAACGCTATGACGGAGCGCAGAAAGGGCCGTGGGGATGGAATATTGTCGAATTCTACCTGAGCGGTATCAGTGAAAAAACGCTGATGCAACGTTTGCAGGAAGAGGCTACGGATAACACTTCGCTCGCTGAGCATCTCAGTGAAACTGACTTCTATTTAGGTAAGCACTACCTAAGTCTGGGGGACAAGAACACCGCCTTGGCGCTGTTCAAGCTGACGGTTGCCAACAATGTTCATAATTTTGTTGAGCACCGCTATGCATTGTTGGAATTGGCGCTATTAGGCCAAGAGCAAGACGACCTATCAGGATCGGACCAGCAATAGCTGACGAACAACACTATCAGCCTGAAAAAACTTCGGTTATCACCTTTGCGGGTGAGGGCTTTTTTGTTCGCTTTTTAATCCAATTTGAGCCGGTTCACACTTTTCAATGAAAATGACTGAAAATTTTCTCGACGAGTTATGTAGACTGGCCGCCATTTATGAGGCACGTGTACATGACTGAGTTTGAAACCACTTTTGCTGAGTTGGGGCTGTCTGCTCCAATCATTAATGCCCTGACCGATCTGGGCTACGAAAAACCCTCGCCGATTCAGGCGGAATGTATTCCCCACCTGCTGAGTGGTCGTGATGTGCTGGGTATGGCGCAGACCGGCAGCGGTAAAACCGCGGCGTTCGCGCTGCCCTTGCTGAACAATCTTAAACCTGAGCTGAAAGCGCCGCAGATGCTGGTGCTGGCCCCAACCCGCGAACTGGCGGTGCAGGTTGCTGAAGCCTGTAGTGATTTTGCCAAACACATGCACGGCGTGAACGTGGTTGCCCTATACGGCGGACAGCGTTACGACGTACAGCTGCGCGCGCTGCGCGGCGGCGCGCAGATCGTTGTCGGTACGCCGGGACGTCTGTTGGATCACCTGAAACGCGGCACGCTGAATTTGTCCAATCTGAGCGGCCTGGTGCTGGATGAAGCCGATGAAATGCTGCGTATGGGCTTTATCGACGATGTTGAAAACATCATGGCCCAGATCCCGGCGGAACATCAGACCGCGCTGTTCTCCGCCACCATGCCGGAAGCGATTCGCCGCATTACGCGTCGCTTCATGAAAGATCCGCAGGAAGTGCGTATCCAGTCCAGCATTACCACCCGTCCCGATATCAGCCAGAGCTACTGGACTGTTGCCGGTATGCGTAAAAATGAAGCGCTGGTGCGTTTCCTTGAAGCGGAAGATTTTGATGCGGCGATTATTTTCGTCCGTACCAAAAACGCCACGCTGGAAGTGGCTGAAGCCTTAGAGCGCAGCGGCTATAACAGCGCGGCGCTTAATGGTGATATGAATCAGGCGCTGCGTGAACAGACGCTGGAACGACTGAAAGACGGCCGTCTGGATATTCTGATCGCCACCGACGTTGCCGCCCGTGGTCTGGACGTTGAACGCATCAGCCTGGTGGTAAACTACGATATCCCTATGGATTCGGAGTCTTACGTTCACCGTATCGGCCGTACCGGTCGTGCCGGCCGCGCCGGCCGCGCGTTGCTGTTTGTCGAAAACCGCGAACGCCGTTTGCTGCGTAACATTGAACGCACCATGAAGCTGACTATTCCTGAAGTTGAGCTGCCGAATGCCGAGCTGCTGGGTCAACGTCGTCTGGCGAAATTCGCCGCCAAAGTACAGCAACAGCTGGAAAGCAGCGATCTGGATATGTACCGCGCGCTGCTGGCTAAATTGCAGCCGGAAGAAGAGCTGGATATCGAAACCCTGGCCGCCGCGTTGCTGAAAATGGCGCAGGGCGAGCGTCCGCTGATCCTGCCGCCGGATCCGGTGTTCGATCGTCGTCCGCGTCGTGAATTCCGCGATCGCGATGATGCGCGCGGCGACCGTCGCCGTGAACCTCGCGAAAGCCGTGATGGCGATCGTCCGCCGCGTCGTGAACGTCGTGATGCCGGCGATATGGAGCTGTATCGTATTGAAGTGGGTCGTGATGATGGTGTGGAAGTTCGCCACATTGTGGGGGCGATTGCCAACGAAGGCGATATCAGCAGCCGCTATATCGGCAACATCAAACTGTTCGCTTCTCACTCAACGATTGAGCTGCCAAAGGGAATGCCGGGCGACTTGCTGTCTCACTTCACCCGCACCCGTATCCTGAACAAACCGATGAACATGCAGTTGCTGGGTGATGCTCTGCCGCATGAACGTCGTGAAGGCAATGGCGGGGAGCGCCGTGGCGGTCGACCGGGCGCCGCGCCTCGTCGTTCCTATAGCAACGGCGAACGCCGCGAAGGGAATGGCGGTGAGCGTCGCGAACGTACTTTCAATCGCGACGCCGCGCCGCGTGCGCCACGCCGCCGGCCTGCCGATGCTTAAGGGCGGTTGGCGCAGGGGACGGAATATCTATGCTGTAGATGTTCGATAACCTGACAAATCAATCGCCCCTTATCGAAGGTGATAATGGAATGGAAGAGTAAAGCGTCCGCGCCAGGGATGGCGCGGTTCGAGCTTACAAGGACGTACTTGCAGCGTCTTTACGATCCATCCATTATCGCCGCTCACCGAAGGGATGCAGAAATGCATCCCTTTTTCAATTATGGCCGCATATCGTTCTGAACGCTTATCGCGATCTCAAACGATCGCAGACGAGCCTGATGGTCGAAAATCTGACCGTTGAGCATCACTTCATCGGCTTGCGTTTCGCGCAGCAAACTCTGCAAGCCATGGCGGACTTTTTGCCGATCGCCGACGATCGACAGGCGTAACGTTTGCTCCACGCCAAACTGTTCCGCCGGAGACCAGATGACATCCCTATTTTCCACCGGCGCGGGCAACGGGCCGGGGGTGCCGCGGCGCAGGTTGATGAATTGCTGCTGCATCGAGGTAAACAGGAAACCGGCCTCGCAGTCGCTGTCGGCGGCCACTACGTTGACGCACACCATGGCATAAGGCTTGGGATGCGCGGCCGACGGTTTAAAGGTTTCACGATAAACCTTTAGCGCTTGCAGCAGCAGGTCGGGGGCGAAGTGGGCGGCGAAGGCAAACGGCAGCCCTAAGGCGGCGGCCAGTTGCGCGCTGTACAGGCTCGAACCCAGCAGCCAGATGGGAACCTGTAAACCCTGACCGGGCACCGCCTGCACCGGCTGACCGGGTTCTACATCGGCAAAATAGCGTTGCAGTTCCTGTACGTCTTTGGGGAAATCATCGATTTCGGCGTTCAGATGACGCCGCAACGCCAACATGGTTCGCTGGTCGGTTCCCGGCGCACGGCCTAGCCCAAGGTCGATACGGCCCGGATAAAGCGACTCCAGCGTACCGAACTGTTCGGCGATCACCAGCGGGGAGTGATTCGGCAACATGATGCCGCCGGAACCAAGCCGGATACGTTGCGTGCCCGAGGCGAGATAGCCAATCAGCACCGAGGTGGCGGCGCTGGCAATGCCGGTCATATTGTGGTGTTCCGCCAGCCAGTAGCGATGGTAGCCCCATTTTTCCGCGTGTTGCGCCAGATCCAACGAGTGGCTGAAAGCATCCTGCGCTTTCAACCCGGTCGGTATCGGCGCTAAATCCAGAATAGAAAAGGGGACAGGCTGAAGATCTGTGGACATAGAGAACGCTCGCTTTATCAGGTTCCAGATGGGCTTGAGTATTACGCCGTTTGGCTTAAATTTATACCCGAATCTGAATTTACGGTTGTTAATCGACAGTGCGGAAACCGGATCGTCACCGATAAAACAGCCATACTATTTTATGTTTAAAGCGGGATTCGGTATCGCGTTACAATGTAAAAGGTTTGTTTTAATTTTGTTTAATTATTTTATGTGATGGCGGTGAGGCGTTTCGCGGATCGTGACCCAGCGATCGACACGGGGCGGCCTGGAGTTGATAAGTGAATAAAAAGACGAGATTTACGTTGTTATTGGTGGTGGCGGCCATTGCGCTGGCGGTGCTTTTTCGGGCCAATAATCAGGATATTCTGTTGCAGGGCGAAGTGGATGCGCCTGAGGTGATCGTATCTTCCAAGGCATCCGGACGGGTGACTGAACATCATGTGCGGCGCGGTGATGACGTCAAGTCGGGTCAACTGCTGATTTCGCTGGAGAATGCTGAATTGATCGCGCAGCAGCGCGCGGCGGAAGCCGCCAGAGATCAGGCGCAGGCGCTGCTGGATCAGTCTGAACACGGTACGCGGGAAGAGAGCGTTCGTCAGCTACGGGCGACGCTGGCTCAGGCGCAGGCGCAATACCAGCAGGCTCTGCATGAATATAACCGTCAGAGCAGTATCGCGACAAGAGGCTATGCTTCCGCTTCGGCGCTGGACAGCGCCCGGCAGGCGCGTGATAGCGCCTGGCAGCAGGTGCAGGCCGCGCAGGCCAATCTGGATGAAGGTTTACACGGCGATCGGCCCGAGCAGCGGGAAAACTACGCGGCGGCGCTGCGTCAGGCTGAGCAGCAATTGCAGGAAATCAATGTCCTGGTGGACGAATTGCAGGTGAGAGCGCCGGTGGACGGCGAGGTCGGGCCAATTCCGGCGGAGGTGGGCGTGCTGCTCAACGCCGCCAGTCCGCTTATCACGCTGGTGCGCGTACCGCAGGCCTGGTTGGTGTTTAATTTGCGTGAGGATATTCTGGCCGGCGTACGCAAAGGCGACCGCATCGCCCTGCGAGTGCCTGCGTTGAATAACCGGATGATCGACGCCGAGGTGCGTTATATCGCCCCGTTGGGCGACTACGCCACTAAACGCGCCACGCGGGCCACGGGTGATTTCGACCTGAAGACGTTCGAGGTCAGGCTGTACCCGTTGCAGCCGCAGGAAGGACTGAGGCCGGGAATGAGCGCGCTATGGCAGTGGAAAGAGTAAACGCCGCCTGGCGCAGTTTCAGGGCGTCATTCCGGCTGGAGGTCAACACGGCGCTGCGCAGTCCGGTGGTGCACTGGCTTGTCTGGTGTTTTCCGCTCTTACTGTTCATTCTGCTGGGCAGCATTTTTTCTGTCGGCACGATGCAGGATCTGCCGGTATCGGTGATCGATAACGATCACAGTACGCTGTCTCGCGATCTGATCCGTAAGCTGGATGCCGGATCCCACGCCCGTGTCGTACCGGTTACGGGCGGACTGGATGAGGCGCTGCAACGATTGCGCAGCGCGCAGGATTACGGCCTGCTGTATATTCCGGCGGATTTTGAGGCCGGGGTGCTGGCGGGTCATCAACCCAGCGTGATTTTTTATTACAATGCGCTGTTTTATGGCGCGGGATTTTATTCCACTCTGGATTTCAGCACGTTGATAGCCGAATTCAACGGCCGCTATCGCGGCATTATCGCGCAGGAGTCCGGACATACTCTGCCGGCATTGGGCGATGTCAGCATGGCTTATGGCAGCCTGTTCAACGCCAGCGGCAGCTACGTTTATTATCAGCAGTTCGCCGCCACCATTCATCTGTTACAGCTGTTTGCCGTCACCTGCATGATCTATGTGCTGGAGCGCAGCGGAAGTATTGTCGAACGCCGGCCTTTTATACCGGCGATGCTGGGGAAACTGGCCCCCTACACCCTGTGTTATACCCTGTTGCTGATCGTCGAAATGGCCGTCCTGGTATGGCTTTCGGATGCGCATATGAGCGGGAACCCGTTGTATATGCTGCTGGTGGGATTTTTCTATGTGATGGCGGCGCAGAGCATCGGGGTGCTGCTGTTTACCTTTACCCGCACGGCGCTGACGGCCTATACCATGATGGGGATTATCGTCAGTATCGCGCTGACGTTTTCCGGTCTGGCGGTGCCCGAACTTTCCATGCCGTTGCCGGCGCAGATCATTGCGCAAATTGAGCCGTTGACGCACGCGCTGTATGCGATGTTCGATATCTTCCTGCGTCAGGTATCGCTGTATTCGATCCTCGGGGTGTGTTGCCTGCTGTCGGCTTATCCGCTGGTGACCGGTCTGCTGGTGCGTAACCGGCTTTATCAGCGCCTGAGCCAGCGGGAGGAAAAGCGGTGAAAAGCTACTGGCAAACATTCAGCCGGGTGCTGATGGGGATGCTGGAACGTCCTATGTGGCTGATGCTGCTGGCGTCGCTGTGCGTGATGAGTCTGGTTTACGCCAATCACACGGTGTGGGATTTGCCGGTGGCGGTGATCGATCAGGATCACAGTCGCGCCAGCCGCCTGCTGACCCGTGAGCTGGACGCCACGCCGAAGATCGCGGTAATCGGCTATGACAATCTTCCGCAGGCGCAGCGCGATTTAGTGCGACGCCAGCTATTTGCCGTCATTATCCTGCCGCCGGATCTGGAAAAAAAACTGCTGGCCAGCGCGGCCATTATTATACCGGCCTACGGCGATGCCACTAACCGGCTGGCAAACGGGCAGATTCAGCAGGATGTGCTGGCCGCCTGGCAGCAACTGCTGGCGGTTTATCACCGGGATCTGCTGCTGCGCAGCGGATTCAGCAGCCAGCAGGCTGAGGTGATTCTGATGCCGATGGTGGGGCAGACGCAGGGGTTGTTTAACCCTGGCGTCAGTTTTGCGGCGATTATTTTCCCCGGTTTGCTGGTGATGCTGTTGCAGCACTCCCTGCTGATCGCCTGCGTGCGGGTGAGCATCGCGCTGAAGAGCTCCCCGCAGGGAAAACCCTCCATTGCGGTTTATCTCGGCGGCCTGTCGGCGCTGCTGCCGATCTGGTTTTTCTTGTCGATTGTGCTGTTCGTACTGTGGCCCTGGGTATTGGGCTACCGGCAGACGGCCAATATCGGTGAAATTCTGCTGCTGACTTTTCCGTTTCTGCTGGCGGTGCTGGGGCTGGGCAAACTGCTGACCGAGTGTCTGCGCCGCGTGGAAATGATTTATCTGACGCTGTCGTTTATTACCATGCCGGTTTTTTATCTTTCCGGCACCATCTGGCCCGTCCAGTCGATGCCGGGCTGGGTACAGGCGATCTCAGCGATATTGCCTTCAACCTGGGCGACCAGAGCGATCGCCGGCATCAACCAGATGGATCTGCCGCTGCGCGAAGTAGGGCGCGATGTGGTGATGCTGCTGGTGCTGGGAATGGTGTATACCTTGCTTGGTATTGGCGTGGGATTGCTGCATAACACGGCGCAACTGCGCCGGATATTACGCCGCCGCTTCTGATTCGCGGACGTCTTTGGCGTGTGAGGCCGGCGGCGCGCCGGCTCCGTTTATCCGTCAGCCGCTATTGCACCAGTTCCAGTCCGGCCACCCGTCGCCAGTAGCCGTTGCAGTCCGCGTTTTTCTCCAGCCTCAGCGGCGCCGCGCCGTTTTCGTTGGCGCGGAAGGCATCGACCATCGCCAGCGTCTCTGTCCCTTGAGGCGATAAACGAACGATATCCACCAGCCCGGCCATACCGGCAAGTTCGTTCCCCAGATTGTAGCAATAGCCGCTCTGCGTCTGGATGCCGTTGAGCACGAAAACCTGCTGATTTTCCTGCGACAGCACCTTACGGCCCTGCGGATAATTGATGCAGCAGGTTTCGCATTCATCCTTGGCGCGGTTTTCCGAGCGGGCGGTAAAGCAGCGGGCGGAATAGGCCAGCGGCAGGTGGCCGTAACTCAGCACTTCGACTTCAAACTGATGACGGAATCCAAGCTCGTCGCACTGGTTCAGCAGATGCTGTAGCCAGTCGCGGGACAGCTCCACCGGCATACACCAGCGCACCATGCCCTGTTTGTGCAGCAGGCGCAGGGTATAAGCGTTGTAGCAGTTGAGGGCGTGACCGGCGACAAAAGGCAGATGACGATCGGCGGCCATATTCACGGCGCCCAGATCGTTCGCTTCCAGCAGGAAATCGCCGTTTTCAACGTAGCGCTTTAGTTCATTCAGTTCTGATGGCGCCTGAAGCAGCGCCAGCGTGGAGATCGCCACCTGTTTGCCGCCGGATGCGACCTGACGGGCGAGATCAAGCCAGTCGCCGACTTTCATTGAGCGGCGTTTGCTGCATACCGTCTCGCCGAGATAAACGATGTCCGCGCTGCTGTTCATCGCCGCCTGATAAAACGCTTCGATATCGCTTTTGGGCCAGTAGTAGAGGATGGCGCCTAATGCATATTTCATATTGTCTCCTGCTACTGCCATTTGCGGTGATAGGCGCCCAGCGTGGTTTGCGTGCCTTCCGCCACCGCGCCGAGCGCATCCATCCATTCCTGCGTGGGGCTGAACGTCGCGGGATTGGACAGACAGCGATCGATCGCCTGACGCCAGACGCGGGTTATCTGGCTGACATAGGCGGGGCTGCGCTGGCGTCCTTCTATTTTTACCGAGGCAATATTGGCCGCCAGCAGCTCGGGCAGCAGTTCCAACGTATTCAGGCTGGTGGGTTCTTCGAGCGCATGATAGCGTTGCCCGTCGACCAGATAACGTCCTTTACACAGCGTCGGGTAGCCGGCGTTTTCGTTGTCCTGATAACGGTCAATCAGCACGTTATTGAGGCGGGACTCCATGCCTTTTTCAGTTTGCTGCCAGCGCACAAAGCGCGCCGGCGAGCAGGCGCCCACGGTATTCGGCGATTCGCCGGTCAGATAAGACGAGAGATAGCAGCGGCCTTCCGCCATGATGCACAGGCTGCCGAACGCAAACACTTCCAGCGGCACCGGGCTGGTGCGGGCCAGCTGTTTTACCTGATGAATCGAAAGTACCCGGGGCAGAACAATGCGCGAGACATCGAAGTGGCGCTGGTAAAAATGAATCGCTTCCGTATTGGTGGCGGAAGCCTGTACCGAGACGTGGCGCTCAATATCGGGATAGCGTTCCGCGGCATACTCCAGCATCGCCAGATCGGCCAGGATCAGGGCATCCGCGCCAATTTGCGCCGCCAGGTCGACGGCGCGCTGCCAGCGCGCGAAACCATCGGGATGCGCAAAGGTATTGATGGCGATATGAAGCTTACGCCGATGTCGCCGCACGTACTCACAGGCTTCCTGTAGTTTCTTGTCGGTAAAGTTAAGTCCGGCGAAATGGCGTGCGTTAGTGTCATCTTTCAGGCCGATATAGACGGCGTCTGCGCCATTATCGATAGCGGCTTTCAGTGCCGGTAGGTTTCCGGCGGGGCAAAGCAGTTCCATACACGATCCTTCATTAATCAAAGCGCTCAGAAGAGTCAACGCGCCGATACGATCAATGATGTTGGTGGACTAATGAGATTTGTTATCAGTCGATGAATGTTTTTAACGATAGAGAATCTTAATTAACCTGATACGGCGGGACTTTGATTTAAACCAGCTAATCGTGTAATGAAAGAAGACAGCTTGCATCTGCATTGGCGGGATAGGCGAAGAACAGACTAAATTATTGACATAGACCTCGGCTGCCTTTGTGTGATGTGGCAGAATGGCTATAGATTGTCTGAACGGACAGATCGCGTTAAGAGGAGTACGCCAGTGTTGGAAAAACTACGGGCGCAGATTGTGCGCCAGGGGCCGGGCTTATTGGGTAAGCCATTAAAGTTCACTCCTTTTGCCTTACAGCGTCAGGTTCTGGAGCAAATGTTGAGCTGGCAGTTTCGTCAGGCGCTGGAGGACGGCGATCTGGCGTTTCTGGCCGATCGCTGGTTAAAGATTGAGGTTCGGGACATCGGCTTGCAGTGGTGTATGACGCTGCGCGATAACCGGCTGGTGGTGAGCAATCAGGAAGTGGCGGACGTCAGCTTCAGCGCCGATGCGAACGATCTCATCCTGATCGCGGCGCGTAAGGAAGATCCGGATACGCTGTTTTTTCAGCGTCGATTGCGTATCGAGGGCGACACCGAACTCGGGCTGTATGTCAAAAACCTGATGGACGCCATTGAACTGGAAGCTATGCCGGCGCCATTGCGTATCGGGTTGTTGCAGCTGGCCGATTTTGTCGAGGCGGGTTTACAAGAGGGCGTGGTTCAATCCGCTAATCATGCATCTGTCTCATGTTAGTGCGTGTTGAAATACCGGTCGATGCGGCGGGGATCGATAGCCTGTTGCGTCGGGTATTTCCGACGGAGGCCGAGGCCGATCTGATCCATCAACTGCGTGAAGATGGGCAGCTAACGTTAGGCATTGTCGCGACGGATGATGAAGGCGGCGTGGTGGGATATGCCGCATTCAGCCCGGTACTCATTGAAGGAGAAGATCGTCAATGGGTGGCGCTGGCCCCGTTGGCGGTGGAAGAAAGCCTGCGTCGGCAAGGGTTGGGCGAACAACTGGTGTATGAGGGTCTGGATGCGCTCAATGAGTTCGGCTACACCGCAGTGGTGGTATTGGGCGATCCGGCCTATTATGCCCGGTTTGGTTTCGTTCCGGCGGCGGAACAACAGTTGTATTGCCGTTGGCCTGAGAGCGACGCCGCCTTTCAGGTGTATCCGCTGGCGGATAACCATTTCGAAGGGGCGAGCGGGCTGGTGCAATATGCCGAGCCCTTTAATCGTTTCTAGGATAAACGGTCGGATAGCGATACGGGCTGGTCTTGCACCAGCCGTTCTTTTTGCTCTTTGCTTAACTGCTTGATACGGTATTCCAGCTTTAACGCGCTTGAGCGATCGCCCGCCAGACACTGGAACGCCAGCGTCAATTCGCCTTTTCCCCGCAGTGCTTTCGCCCCCTTTCCTGACTGATGCTGAGCCAGCCGGCGGGTCACATCCGTGGTGATGCCGGTGTAGAGCAGGCCGGTTGCCGTACGCAGCATATACAAATACCAGTGGGGAGCGGCGGAGTGTGCGGTCATGGTTTTATTTATCGCTTTTGTCGCATGGGTCTGCGGGCATTCTACGACGCCTGCGCGACAGATTGAAGTCGGGCGGCGTCTGTTGGAAAAAACGTGTCTGACGATGCCCGCAGGTTAGCGCTGCGTTATACTCTGCTTCATGATTAATGGTATATCCGGGGGAAGGTATGTCGCATACCATTAAGGGTAAGAAAAAGCTGCTGGCGCGCGTCAGGCGTATAAAAGGCCAGACCGAATCGATTGAAAAAGCGCTGGAAAGCGGGATGCCCTGCCTGAATATTTTGCAGCAGATAGCGGCGGTGCGCGGCGCGGTCAATGGTCTGATGACGGAAGTGCTGGAAGGGCATATCCGTGAGCATTTAATGGATGAAAGCCACTCATCGCAAGAGCGCAGCAGCGATCTTGAAGAGATTGTCTCCGTGATCCGATCCTACCTCAAATAAAGATTCCGCACCCGGCGGGCGGCGTAGTGTCGTCCGCGGTATTCCTCTTGTTATCCGGCTATTTTGCTTTTCGCTGATGATTAGGTTCACTGTTTCATTAAGTGTAATATACTGGGGGGGAGTATATTACAGGGGCGAGGGAGCAGGTGATGTCATTGACACAGGTAAGCGGATCGCATTCACATGTTTTTGATGAGGGGAATCCTCTGGCGGAAAGAAACACCCGCTATGCCACATTGCTGACGGCGGTGATGATGGTGGTTGAGATTCTGGGCGGCTGGTATTTCAACTCCATGGCGCTGCTGGCCGACGGTTGGCATATGAGCTCCCACGCGCTGGCGCTGGGGCTTTCCGCGCTGGCATATGCAACCGCCCGAAGGCTGGCCTCTGATACGCGTTTTACTTTCGGCACCTGGAAGATCGAAATTCTCGGGGGCTTCACCAGCGCCATTCTGCTGGCGATCGTGGCGCTGGTTATGCTGTATGAGTCGGTAGAACGGTTATTCTATCCGACTGCGATCCAATACGATCAGGCGATTGCGATTGCTGTGGTCGGTTTGCTGGTTAATCTGGCCTGCGCCTGGCTGCTGCGCGGCCACCATTCACATGGCGATGGTCACTCGCACGGACATCGCCATGCACATGACGACCCTCATTCGCACCACGATCCTCATTCACATCACCCTCATCCCGAGCACCAGGCGCATACGTCCCATGAGGGGCATCAGGATCTGAATCTGCGTTCGGCCTATCTCCACGTGATCGCCGATGCGGCGACGTCCGTTCTGGCGATTGTGGCGCTGATCGGCGGCAAGCTGTGGGGCGCCGCCTGGTTGGATCCGGTTATGGGGATTGTGGGCGCCATCTTGGTTGCCGTATGGGCTTATGGCTTGATTCGCCAGACGAGTCGCGTTTTGCTGGATGCGGAAATGGATGCGCCGGTAGTCAATGAAATCAAGGACGTTATCGAAGCCAGTCCCATTGCCGCTGAGCTAACCGATCTACACGTATGGCGGGTGGGAACGGCAAAATATGCCTGTATCCTGAGTTTGACGACCGAACAGCCCGTCAGCCCCGACTATTACAAGCGGCAGTTGGCCATACATGAGGAACTGGTTCACATCACCGTTGAAGTTAACGCCATCCCTGCGGGATAACCTGCCTGTCTGCTTCATCGAGGGCTGAGGCTGGGCCTTTCCTGCCCGCTATTCGAATTATTTAGGGTATATATGTGATCAAAATCACATATAATCTTATTCCATTACATCACTTTTACATTAAGTGTGAATCGTAACGCAAAATAACCCGGCGCTGCGTGTTCAAATACCAGGATGTTCTCCGGTATTTTATCTGCTATACCCTAAATAATTCGAGTTGGAGTGTTGTATGACAACGTTGACTGCCGCCGCGCAGCGTGCGCTGGGGCTGATGGATTTAACCACCCTTAATGATGACGATACGGATGAGAAAGTCACTGCGCTTTGCCGCCAGGCCAACAGCCCGGCAGGGGAGACGGCGGCTATCTGCATCTATCCGCGTTTTATCCCGCTGGCCCGGAAAGTGCTGCGCGAGCAGGGAACGCCGGAAATTCGTATCGCGACCGTGACGAACTTCCCTCACGGCGATGATGATATCGCTATCGCGCTGGCGGAAACCAACGCGGCGATTGCCTATGGGGCGGATGAAGTGGATGTCGTGTTCCCTTATCGCGCGCTGATTGCCGGTAATGCCCAGGTGGGTTTTGATCTGGTGCAGGCATGTAAATCGGTTTGTCAGGCGGCCAATGTGCTACTGAAAGTGATTATTGAAACCGGGGAACTGAAACAGGAGGCGCTGATCCGTCAGGCGAGTGAAATCGCCATTGACGCCGGCGCTGATTTTATCAAAACCTCCACCGGCAAGGTGGCGGTGAATGCCACGCCTCAGAGCGCGGAAATCATGTTGAAAGTAATACGTGATAAAGGCGTGGGAGAACGCATGGGGTTCAAGGCGGCGGGCGGCGTGCGTAGTGCCGACGACGCCGCAATTTATCTGCAACTGGCTGACGATATTATGGGGCCGGAGTGGGTCAGCGCGCGGCATTTCCGCTTCGGGGCATCGAGTTTGTTGACCAGCCTGCTGGCGGCGTTAGGTCATCAAACCACAGGTCAATCCGGCGGTTATTGAGCGTGATGCGGCTGCCAACCCTTTCTTCATCGACTCATCAGGAGAGCAGGCTTTGTTTCTGATTCAGGAAATCATTCGCAAGAAGCGTGACGGCAACCCGTTGAGCGATGAGGAGATCCGCTTCTTTATCAACGGCGTCCGTGATAATACGGTGTCGGAAGGGCAGATTGCCGCGCTGGCAATGACCATCTACTTTCATGATATGTCGATGGCGGAGCGTGTTTCCCTGACGCTGGCGATGCGTGATTCCGGTACGGTTCTCGACTGGAAACGCCTTAATCTGAATGGCCCGCTGGTGGATAAACACTCTACCGGCGGCGTCGGCGATGTCACTTCGCTGATGCTGGGGCCGATGGTCGCCGCCTGCGGGGGATACGTGCCGATGATTTCCGGGCGTGGGTTGGGGCATACCGGCGGCACGCTGGATAAGCTGGAATCCATTCCGGGGCTGAACATCTTCCCTGATGACAGCGCGTTCCGACAAATCATTCAACAGGTCGGCGTGGCGATTATCGGCCAGACCAGTTCACTGGCGCCTGCGGATAAACGCTTCTACGCTACGCGCGATATTACTGCCACGGTGGATTCCATACCGCTAATCACCGCCTCTATTCTGGCGAAAAAACTGGCCGAAGGGCTGGATGCGCTGGTGATGGATGTGAAGGTCGGCTCCGGCGCATTTATGCCGAGCTATGATCTTTCGGAGCAGCTGGCGCAGGCGATCGTCGGGGTCGCCAATAATGCCGGTTGCCGCACCAGCGCGCTGCTTACCGATATGAATCAGGTGCTGGCCTCCAGCGCCGGTAATGCGCTGGAGGTGCGGGAGGCGGTACGATTCCTGACCGGGGAGCAGCGCAACCCACGCTTGTATGAAGTCACGATGGCGCTGTGCGAAGAAATGCTGTTGGCCGGCGGTCTGGCCGATTCCGCGGCGGATGCCCGCGCGCGTTTGCAAACTGCGCTGGATAGCGGCGACGCGGCCGATGTTTTTGGCCGGATGGTGGCGGCTCAGCATGGCCCTGTTGACTTTGTTGAGCATTATGAGCGTTATTTACCCGCCGCTATCCTGAGTAAACCCGTTTTTGCCGAACGTGGGGGGATCGTGACCGCCATGGATACCCGGGCGTTGGGCATGGCGGTCGTGGCCTTGGGCGGAGGTCGCCGTCAGGCCGGCGATGCGATTGATTACAGCGTGGGGATGAACGAAATCGCCTGTCTGGGCGAGCGTGCCGACAGCCAGCGCCCGCTGGCGGTGATCCATGCCAATACGGAAGCGCAATGGCAACAGGCGGCAAACGCCGTGCGGGCGGCCATTACGCTGGGCGATAAGGCCGTGCAAAAAACACCGATTATCTATCGTCGCATGAGCGCCGATGATGTGTGATATCTATTTCCAACGCCGACAGGCTTTGCCTGCGGCGTGTAACAACGCAGGAGATGAACAATGAAACGTGCCTATATTATGGTGCTTGACTCGTTTGGCATCGGCAGCAGCGCCGATGCGGATCGTTTCGGCGATGCCGGTTCGGATACGCTGGGCCATATCGCACAGGCTTGTGCGGCGGGAAAGGCCGATCGGGGGCGCAAAGGCGCGTTGCATTTGCCGAACCTCAGCCGGTTAGGATTGGGAAAAGCGGCCGAGGAATCAACGGGTACTTTTCCTGCGGGGCTGGATCCACAGGCCGAGATTATCGGCGCTTATGTGCATGCCGCCGAAATTTCGTCCGGCAAGGATACCCCGTCAGGGCACTGGGAAATTGCCGGCGTACCGGTACTGTTCGACTGGGGTTATTTCAAGGATGAAGAAAACAGCTTCCCGCAAGCGCTGTTGGATACGCTGGTGAAGCGTGCCAATTTGCCGGGATATCTGGGCAACTGCCACTCTTCCGGCACGGTGATCCTCGATCAACTGGGCGAAGAGCACATGAAAACCGGCAAGCCGATTTTCTATACCTCCGCCGATTCGGTATTCCAGATTGCCTGCCATGAGGAAACGTTCGGTCTGGATAAACTGTATGAACTGTGTGAAATCGCCCGTGAAGAGTTGACCGAAGGCGGTTATAACATTGGGCGGGTGATTGCCCGTCCGTTTGTCGGCGATAAGCCTGGAAATTTCCAGCGTACCGGCAATCGACACGATCTGGCGGTGGAACCGCCGGCGCCGACCATGTTGAAAAAACTGGTGGCGGAAAAGGGCGGCGAGGTGGTGTCCGTCGGTAAGATTGCGGATATTTACGCCAATGTCGGTATTACCCGCAAAGTCAAAGCCACGGGCATCGACGCGCTGTTTGACGCCACGCTGCAAGAAATGGATCAGGCGGGGGATAACACCATCGTGTTTACCAACTTTGTCGATTTTGACTCATCGTACGGCCACCGCCGTGACGTGGCGGGCTATGCCGCGGCGCTGGAACTGTTCGATCGCCGTCTGCCGGAGATGCTCTCGCGGGTGACAGGGGATGATGTTCTGATCCTCACCGCCGACCACGGCTGCGATCCCACCTGGCCTGGCACCGATCATACGCGCGAGCATGTGCCGGTGTTGATTTACGGGCCGAAAGTGAAACCCGGTTCGTATGGGCATCGTGATACCTTTGCGGATATCGGACAGACAGTGGCGAAGTACTTTGATTTATCGCCGATGGATTACGGTAAATCCATCCTGTAACCGCGCCGATTAAATTTTTTTATGCTGATTGATAAGGAATAAGAGCATGGCTACGCCACATATTAATGCGGAAATGGGTGACTTTGCGGACGTCGTACTGATGCCGGGCGATCCGCTGCGCGCCAAATATATTGCCGAAACCTTTCTGGAACAGGCCCGCGAAGTGAACAACGTGCGCGGCATGTTGGGTTTTACCGGAACGTATAAAGGCCGCAAGATTTCAGTGATGGGGCACGGAATGGGCATCCCTTCCTGCTCTATCTATGCCAAAGAATTGATTACCGAGTTTGGCGTGAAGAAAATCATTCGTGTGGGTTCCTGCGGCTCGGTGCGCAGCGATGTAAAACTGCGCGATGTGGTGATCGGCATGGGCGCCTGTACGGATTCCAAAGTGAACCGCCTGCGTTTTAAGGATCACGATTATGCGGCCATTGCGGATTTTGATCTGGTGCGTCATGCCGTGGATGCGGCGAAAGCGCGCGGCGTGTCCGTGCGCGTCGGCAATCTTTTCTCCGCCGATCTGTTCTATACGCCGGACCCGCAAATGTTCGACGTAATGGAAAAGTACGGCATTCTGGGCGTCGAAATGGAAGCCGCCGGCATTTATGGCGTGGCGGCCGAGTTCGGCGCCAAAGCGTTGGCGATCTGTACCGTATCCGATCATATCCGCACCCATGAACAAACCACGGCGGAAGAGCGTCAGACGACGTTCAATGAAATGATCGAAATCGCGCTGGAATCTATTCTGCTGGGCGATAGCGAGTAAATAACCGCCGTCAGTCCCTGCCGCCGTCAACGGCGGCAGGGCGTCAGAGAGAAGCGATGCTCAAACCGGGCGCACACCGCGGGCTGATGGCTGACGGCCAACACAATCATCCGCGGCAGCGCCTGCCTTAACCGGGTGAGCAGTTGCAGGGCGGCGTCATCATCCAACTGGCTGGTGGCTTCATCCAGACACAGCAGCGTAGGATGCAGCAATAACACGCGAGCCAGCGACAACCGTTGTTGCTCGCCGCCGGACAACTCCCGGCTCCAGTTGGATGATTCATCCAGTCTGGCGATCAGCGACGGCAGGCCGACCTGCTTTAGCGCCCGATGCAGCGAGGCGTTATCCGGCGTCTCCGTCAGCGGGTAGCAAAGCGCCCGGCGCAAGGTATCCTGCGGCAGATAGGGCTTTTGCGGCAAAAACAGCGTCTTGCCTGCCGGAAGTCGCCATTGCCCCTGTACCGCGGGCCACAGACCGGCAAGAGCGCGCAGTAATGTGGTTTTTCCGCTGCCGCTGGCCGCCGACAGCACGGCCCAGTCTCCCGCTTTCAGGGTGGCGGTGAGCGGCGCAAACAGAGGAGCGCCGTCGGGGAGCTGGACGCTAAGCGCCTCAATGTGCAAGGCATCGCCTGCGCGGGGCGCTACGTTCAAGTTCGGCAACCGCCGCAGGCTGTGCTGGAACTCCCATAACCGCTCGATGGTGGCGGACCAGGCCACCAACTGACGATAGGCGTCGATAAACCAGCCGAAGGCGTCCAGCACATAGCCGAAAGCGGTACTGGCTTGCATGACTGCGCCCAACGTGATTTGACGCGCCAGATAAACCGGCAGAATGGCAAAGACCGGGATCATCAGGCTGAGGCGAAAATAGCTGGTGATAAAGCTTTCCAGCCGGAATTCACGTCCCATCAGGCTGCGCCAGTTATTGACGATCGCCTGAAAGCGCTGACTCATCCGCGTTTGCTCCGCCTCTTCCCCTCGGTAAAAGGCAATCTGTTCGGTATGCTCACGCACCCGCAGCAGCGTGGTACGGTAATTTGCCTCGGCGCGCTGTTTTTCCACATTCAGCCCGTGCAGCCGATGCCCCAGCAGATGGGCGAACAGGCTGTTGACGAGCGCGTAACCCAACGCAATCCATACCAGATAGCCATGAACCGTTATGCCGTGGCCGCCGACAGTGAACGTCTGCACGCCGGACAACTGCCACAGAATGACGATAAAGGAAAAGAAGCGGGCGATGTTTTTCAGCAGCGAAAGCAGCAGTTCCAGACTTTGTTCAATCAACAGCCGGATATCTTCCGCAATGCGCTGATCCGGGTTATCCGGTTCGCCGCGCAGGCTGAGCCGGTAGTGGGCGCAGCGGGTTAGCCACGCCTGTGAAAAATGCTGCGTCATGTCCTGACGGCAGCGGATAATCAGCAGTTTTTTCAGCCAGTTGCCGCAGACTATCACCAACACGAACAGAGCGGTATAGCCCGCATAGCGCCAGGCCAGCGCCTGGATGGAGGCGTGCTGAAAGTAGTCGGCCAGCGCATCGTAAAAGTCTTTACTCCAGTTGTTATACAGCACGCTGATCCAGACGACGGATAGCGTCAATGCGATAATGGTCAGCAGCAGCAGCCAGCTATACACCGCCCGGCGGGTAAACCAGAACGGCGCGATTAACTGATAAAAGCGTTTTAATGTCGGCATCAGGTTAGTCAACCCGCGGCCTGCCGTTTGCAGGCCACGTTCTGTCGGTAAGTGAGGTCAGGCAATCAGAAGGTATATTTCGCCGTCAGCATAAAATTACGCGGGTCGCCGTAGAAGTTGTAGCCGCCGCGATGGCGATTGTTCAGCGTGCGGTAATACACTTTATCGCCCAGGTTATTGCCCACCAGATTAAAGCTGAGGTTTTTGCTGTACTGATAGGTGATGTTGGCGTTAAACAGGGTGTAACCGCCCTGAGAGACGTTATATGTGGTGTTGGTGTCGGTTTGCGCCGTCAGCCCCGCGCCCAGAGTCCAGGGATTCAGGCTGCCGGGAAGGTTGTAGCTGCTATACAGTTTGAACATATGCTGCGGTGTATGCGGGCTGTAGCGTTGTCCCTGTTCATCCTCTTCTCCGTGCAGATATTGGGTATTGGTCAGCGTATAGCCGGCAAATAACTGCCAGCCTTCGGCCAGCTTGCCCGAGACTTCCATCTCAACGCCCTGGCTGCGCACTTTGCCTTCGGCGCGAGAGCAGTAATCGCTGGTCAGACATCCGCTATCCGCCACGGCGCGGTTGGCCTGGATAATGCGGTAGAGCGCAACCGAGGCATTCAGATCGCCATCAAAAAACTCGCCTTTAATACCGGTCTCATAGTTTTTTCCGGTCACGGCCGGCAGCAGACTGCCGGTGCGGGTTATGGCTTCCTGCGGCTTATAGATATCGCTGTAGCTGGCATACCAGGTGTAATGTTCCGCGAAATCCCACAGCAGACCGCCGTAAGGAATCAGTTTGTCGCGAACTTTGTAGCTGCTGCCGTGGCTGGTTTTACCGGTGGTGCGGTTGGTGTTGTACATATCATAGCTGAAGGCGCTGTAGCGGCTGCCGACAATCAGCTTCCAGTCGTCGGCCAGTTCCAGCCGGGTGGTGGCGAACAGCGCGCGCTGATAGATGCCGTACTGGTAGCGGCGGGTATAATCCGGCCAGTCGGGTTCGGGCAGCGAGGCCGGCTCCCAGTCGTAGACATTGACGGTGCCGGTATTGGCGACAACGCCAAACAAATTATCAAAATTCTCTTTTTGATAGTCTCCGCCGACGACCAACTCATGATTACGGTTCAGCAACGTAAAGGGGCCGCTCAGGCTCAGGTTGTAGCTCCATTGATCCGATCGGTTATCCCGCTGGATAGCATTATTCAGTTTTGCGCTGCCGCTATTGCTGTCCACGCCGTTAGAGCCGTTGCCAAATATTCCGATGGCCTTGCTTTCGGCGCTGGCATGCGTGTAGTTCAGGGCGCTGTTAAGCCTCCAGTCGTTATTAAATATGTGCTCGATTTCGGCAAAGGGATTGATTTTTTCAAAAGTGATACGGTTCCAACTGGCCCCGAGGAAGGTTGAGCGCGGCAAGTTAAGATTGGCGTAGCGTGTGGACATCGGTATCCCGTATAAATCGGGCACGGTATGGGTTTTCTGCCAGTTGATACCCGTCGTGAGGGTGGTATCGGGCGTCATATCCCAGGCCAGCGTACCGAATAGCACCTGGCGGTCGCTGTCGACATAATCGACGGCGCTCTGTTTATCCTGATAAGCGCCGACAAAGCGGCCGCGCAGGCTGGCATCGTCATTGAGCGGCCCGGACACGTCCATTTCGCTACGGTAGTTGTCCCAACTCCCGACGCCGGTACTGGCCGACGCCTGAAAACCATAGGTAGGCTTTTTCCGCACCAGATTGACGGTGCCGCCCGGTTCACCGTTACCCTGCGTCAGGCCGGATGCGCCACGCAGGATCTCCACTCGATCGTAAATCGCCAGATCGGGCGATTCGCTGGCGGCTTCGGAAAACCCCATGCCGGACACGCTGTTCTGGAAAGACGAACTTACGCCGTCTTCCTTGACGTTATCCATAGTAAAACCGCGCGACTGAAACTTGACCTGGTAAGAGCTTTGATTGACCACATTCACCCCGGTGGTCTGGCTCATGGCTTCATCCAGCGAGGTCATATTTTGATCGTTCATCCGCTGGCGGGTGACCACGCTCACCGACTGCGGCGTTTCGCGCGGCGACAGGTTTAACTGCGTGGCGGTATTCATACTGCGGGTGGTGTAGGAGTCGGTGCCTTCGGTGATGCCGTTACGGTTAACCGCGGCCACCACCAGCATCTCATCGCCCGCCGGTATTTGCTGTAACATATAGGCGCCGCCGGACTGTCTCACCGCCTGCAAACCGCTACCGGCGAGCAGGGCGCTGAATCCTGCCTCCACACTGTAGTTTCCCTGTAACGCGACGCCCATCTTGCCGTTTGCCAGACTGGCGTCGCCCGCCAGATACACGCCGGACTGAGCGGCAAACTGGTTTAACTGCTGACTTAGCGGCCCTGCCGGAATGGCGTAGGCGTGCGGTGCCTGAACCTCTGCCAGCGCGATGCCGGACGACAGTACCAGCGGCGCGCCGCACAGCAGCCGGACGGCAAGCGCGAGGGGAGTTGCTGCCCGGCTCGCGCCGGATAGTGAGAGAAACGATGGAAATGACATATTGATTTGCCTTCTAACCCAGAGTGAAGAAATTGTGCTTTTACTGTGAATCGAAGGACGGCGTTAAAAAGGGAACAAGAATGATAACTATTTTTTCTCCACCGTTACCCACCAGGAAAAACGCCGGTGAATGCGGATAGGAAATGTCTGCGCCAGCATCGCCAGAGCGGCATCCGTATCCGTCAGCGGGAACGTCCCCATCACCCGCAGCGCGGCAACGTCGGGCTGACAGGCCAGATAGCCGTGGCGGTAGCGCGAGAGCTGCGCGATAACCTCGCCCAGCGACAGGTTATCCGCCTGTAGCAGCCCCCGCGACCAGTCGGCGTCGGTTCGTGCGGTCGGTAACTGCCGCCCCTGTCCCTGAAAATTGAATTCCAGCCGCTGACCGGCATCAACCCGGCGCGCCGCTTGAGCATGGCGAGCGGTGACCTCGACGGCGCCTTTATAGACGGCTAAATGCGTCGTGCCGTCATGTTGCTCTACGCTGAAGCGGGTGCCGAGCGCCAGCATTTGTCCCTCGGCGCTGGATACCGATAACGGACGGGGATCCGCGGCGGTATCAACCATGATGTCGCCGGCCAGCAGAACCAGCTGTCTCCGTTGGCTGTCGAATTGCACGTCGACTACGCTGGCGGTATTCAGCCAGAGGCGGGTGCCGTCCTGTAGCACAAGACGTTTAATTTCGCCGGTGGCGCTGTGATGGTCTGCCGTCATCGCCAACAGAGAACCCCGCAGCGGCGTATAGCGATAGGTCGCCCAGGATAGCAGTGAGCCGGTACTCAACAGCGCCGCCAGTTTGAGGGCGCGGCGGCGGTTCATGTCGGCGGGCTGATGCAGCAAGGCGTTGATGGCGGGTTGTTGGCTGTCGCCGCGTAACGGTTGAAAGCGCTGGCTGACTTTCCGCACATATTCCCAGGCGCAGCGGTTTTCCTCGCTTTCATCCATCCAGCGTTGCCAGTGGTGATGGTGTTCATGGTCGCCTTCAAGCTCGCAGAGCTGGGCATACCACTGCGAGGCCTGCTGTAATGCGATAAAACCGGGTTTGTTCATCAGGTGGCGGTCTTCTGGCAAGCGAGGGTGGTTTCTTCTATTTCTGCTTCCAGCAATACGCAGTGCAGCATGGCCTGCGCCATGTATTTCTTCACCATGCGTTCCGAGACGCTGAGGACGCTGGCGATTTCCCGGTAGGTTAATCCCTGAATCTGCGCCATGACGAACGCGGCGCGGACTTTCTCCGGCAGCGCCCGCAGCATGGCATCGACCTGATACAGGGTTTCAAGAATGATATTGCTGTGTTCCGCCGACAGCACGACCGGTTCCGGCCGGGCAGCCAGCGAATTCAGCCAGGCGCGCTCAATTTCCCGCCGCCGCCATAAATCCACGCACATTCCCTGCGCCATCACGCTCAGATAGGCGCGTGCTCCGGCATGGCTGTCGAACTGACGCGGTTTGATCAGCAGACGTAAAAAAACATCCTGAGCCAGATCGGCGGCATCGTACAGATTTCCCAGCCGTTTGCGCAACAGCCCTTGCAGCCAGCCGTGATGCTGGCGGTAGAGCAGATGAATGTCTGCTGCGGTATCGATTTGGGCTGATGACATATCAATGGCCTGAAAACGGGATAGCCGGGAAAACAAGACGTGTGTCACATTTTAAGTGAGAATGATTTTTATTTCAATGGGGTATTGACACACGCAACGCCTGCCATACCAGACGCCGCCGATTACTGTCTCAGTCATAACGCCAGACGGTATGCGGATTGATGATAAACTCCGAGGCTAGCTGAGCCTGTGCAGATAAGGCGGCAATATGGGAACCGGCAGAACCGACAGCACTTTCAGTTTTTGCAGCGTGCGTATCTGCGCACGCTCAAGATGCTCATGGAGGCTCATCGCCGCCAGTTCCCAGCTTTCCTGAAGCAGCATTTCATAGATCAGGCGGTGTTCGTTGATGGTGGCATGATCAACGGCGATCGACAGCGTCTCATAGAAAATGCGGGTGACGATAAGCGGAGATTGGCTCTGACGCAGAATTTCGATCAGCGCCCGGTTGCCCGCCGGCTCCAGACAAAAAAGGTGAAGATCGTCCTCGACGCGTTCCAGCTCGGCGGCGGTCACTTTGCCCTTTTTCAGTTTTTCCAGACGTTCCAGATTTTCGGCGATCTGACGCTGTGTAATATAGGGCGCCGCCTGACGCAGCGCCGCCGGTTCGAGACAGGCGCGGATCTGGTAATGATCCTTGATCTCTCTGGCCGTCAACGGCCCGGCCAACCATTGCGAATAGGGTTCTTTTTCCACTAGCCCTCGATCGCGCAGGCGCACCAGACTTTCACGAATAATATTGCGGCTGACGTTGTAAAACTCGGCGGCTTGACCTTCGTTAAGCTGGTAATGACCGAATACCATGCAGGTCGACAGCGCTTCTTGCAGATCGCTCAATACCTTTTCCCCGGCGCTGCGGGTATCGACCAGGGCATGATCCTGATCGAGCCCCAGCACGGTCCGGTTTAACGCCAGGCGCTGAGGCTCAATATCCTCTCCCTCGGCGGCGACGATAAACCCCCGGCCTTCAAAACGGGCGATCAGTCCCTCTTCATGCAGCAGACCCAGCGCCCGACGCACCGGAACCCGGCTGGTGCCAAACAGCTCGGCCAACGGGCCTTCCAGCAGCACTAATCCGGCCGGTACGGTTTGCGCCTCTATGATTGCCTTCCTGAGAACCTGATGGATCATCTCATATCGCGCCGCGCCGCGGGCTTCGGTTCTTACGTCTTTGCTTTCGTTAAGCATCCTTTGGCTCATTGATCCTCGCCTGAGTGAATACTGCATTATTGCATACCCTCTGATTAAGTTGATCGTTCCTATCGGGTAAACAAAATGCATTCATATGGTGCGCCTGCACGATAATGAATCATGAAATCAAATATCCATTTTTATATATATTTCGCCTTTATCCGTTAAACCGCGGGTTATCGCTTGAGTTAAGTCGATTAAAAGCCGTTTAAGGACAACGCGTTTTGATGTTATCCCTTATTTTAGAACAAATAATCGACATTTTCGTTAAGCGTTGGCATTTTATTTGCAGGTATAAAATGTATTTTTTATATAAACATACGTTTTTTTGATAGAAAAATGAGCGCTGGCGCCAACCCGCATTTTTTATGTCATGCCGTACGGCGGGGGGAATCCCGTCAGCTTGCCGCTTTCTTCCCTGTCGTAACCTGTAATGGAGAAATAACATGGCTAAAGAGATCCTTTGTGCTTTCGGTGTTGATGTTGATGCGGTCGCGGGGTGGTTGGGTTCCTATGGCGGAGAAGACTCCCCGGATGATATTTCGCGCGGCCTGTTTGCCGGTGAAGTCGGCGCGCCGCGACTGCTTAAGCTGTTTGCGGATCACCAACTGCGAACGACATGGTTTATTCCCGGTCACTCCATCGAAACGTTTCCTGAACAGATGAAGGCGGTTGCCGATGCCGGTCATGAAATCGGCGTGCACGGCTACAGCCATGAAAATCCTATCGCCATGACGCCGGCGCAGGAAGAGGCCATTCTGGATCGCTGTATCGATCTGGTGACGACGCTGTCGGGAAAACGGCCGACCGGTTACGTGGCGCCGTGGTGGGAGTTCAGCAACGTCACCAATGAACTGCTGCTGAAGAAGGGCATCAAGTATGACCACAGCCTGATGCACAACGACTTTCATCCCTACTATGTCCGGGTCGGCGACAGCTGGACGCGCATTGACTACAGCCAGCACCCGGACACCTGGATGAAACCGCTGGTGCGCGGCGAGGAAACCGATTTGATCGAAATCCCCGCCAACTGGTATCTCGACGATCTGCCGCCGATGATGTTCATCAAAAAATCCCCCAATAGTCATGGATTCGTCAATCCGCGCCATCTGGAAGAGATGTGGCGCGACCAGTTCGATTGGGTCTACCGCGAAAATGACTACGCCGTCTTTACCATGACCATCCACCCTGATGTGTCGGGGCGACCGCAGGTTCTGCTGATGCTGGAACGTCTGATCAAGCATATCCAGAGCCATGAGGGCGTCCGTTTTCTGACGTTCGATGAAATTGCCGACGATTTCCAGAAGCGCAAGCCGCGCGCCCTGTAATTTTCTTCCACCACTAAAAGAGTGATAGAAAAATGAGCCTGTATAAAAAAACGACGGTTAATGGCTGGCAACCCCAGCAGTTGACGAGCAAGGACGTGAAATTCGCGACCTGGATCGCTTTCTTTGCCTGGGTGTTCGCCGTCTATGATTTTATTTTGTTTGGGACGCTGCTGCCGGAAATCGGCAATCATTTTAACTGGGGTGAGGTTGAGCAGGCTGAAATTGCCACCTGGGTTGCGGTGGGCGGCGCGGTGGTGGCGCTGGCTGTCGGCCCGCTGGTGGATCGGCTTGGACGCCGGCTCGGTATTGTGATCACCGTCGGCGGCTCCGCCATCAGCTCCCTGCTGACGGCGATCGGCGGCGCATGGGGCAAAGGCGCGTTGACGGTGATCCGTTCGGTCGCCGGTCTTGGTTATGCCGAGCAGACGGTTAACGCCACCTATTTGACCGAGCTTTATGCGGCGCTGGACGATCCGAAACTGAATCGGCGTAAAGGCTTTATCTACAGTCTGGTTCAGGGCGGGTGGCCGGTAGGGGCGCTGGTGGCATCGGCCCTCACCGCGCTTTTGATGCCGCTGATCGGCTGGCAGGGCAGTTTTGTTTTCGCCGCGTTACCTTCTCTGGTGATTGCTTTTCTGGCGTTGAAACTGAAAGAAACACCGCAGTTTCAGGTTCATCAGCATATCCAGACGTTGCGCAAAGCCGGGCAGATTGATGATGCCCGTCAGGTGGCGCAGGATTATCAAATTCACTATGAGGATCATCAAAATGCCGGTCTGGCGGCGGCTTTTCGCGGCACGTCGCTGCGCGCGACGCTGGTGCTGGGCAGCGCCATCCTGCTTAACTGGTTTGCCATTCAGATCTTTAGCGTGCTCGGCACGACCGTGATTACCAAAACGCACGATGTCTCGTTCAGTAACTCGTTGCTGATTCTGGTGCTGTCGAATCTGGTCGGATACTGCGGTTATCTGGTACACGGCTGGCTGGGGGATCGCTTCGGCCGCCGCAATACCATTGCCATCGGCTGGATGCTGGGCGGCGTGGCCTTTGCCGCCATGCTCTTCTGCCCGGATGACTTCGGCACCATTGTCGCGCTCTACAGCATCGGGCTGTTTTTCCTGATTGGCCCGTATGCCGCCGCGCTGTTTTTTATCAGCGAAAGTTTCCCTACCGCCATTCGCGCCACCGCCGGATCGCTGATCGGGGCGATGGGGCCGGTGGGCGCCATTCTGGCCGGTATCGGCACCACCAGCATGTTGAGCAGCGGCGGTGACTGGCAGAGTGCGGCGCTGTGGTTTGGGGCGCTGCCATGCTTTATCTCGGGCGTGATTATTCTGCTGGCGCAGCATATCCGCGCAGACGACGTGAAATAACCCCGCGGGGAGAGCCGGCCTCTCCGCTTATTCATTGAAGGAGTTCAGCTATGGCTGAAACGTTATCTTCCGCGCCCGTGGCGATGATCAGCGGCGCCGCCAGCGGTATCGGTCTGGCGCTGGCGCAAGCCTACGCACGCAAAGGCGTGCGTGTTGTGGCGGGATATTATCCCGCCGATCCCCACGATCCCGACGCGGCGCAAGCCGCGGTGGCCGCCGCGGGGGGCGAGGCTATCTGGCTGCCGCTGGATGTGGCGTCAACCGCATCGGTGGCGGCGTTTGCCGACGCGGCCTGTCAGCACTTCGGACGGATCGACTACGTGGTGGCCAACGCGGGGGTGCTGCGCCGCTCGCCGATTGGCGAGATGAGCGACGAAAAGTGGGATGCCATGCTCAATGTTGATTTAACCGGCGTGATGCGCTGCTTTCGCGAAGCGTCCGTCCGTATGACGAGCGGCGGCAGTCTGGTGGCCATTTCCTCCATCGCCGGGGCGTTCTATGGGTGGCAGGATCACGCGCACTATGCGGCGGCGAAAGCGGGCGTGCCGGGGATTTGCCGCTCAATGGCGGTGGAACTGGCGCCGCGAGGGATTCGCTGCAATGCGGTGATCCCGGGGCTAATCGAAACGCCGCAGTCGCTGGATGCCGAGAATTCGCTGGGACCGGAGGGCTTAAAACAGGCGGCGCGCGGTATTCCGCTGGGCCGGGTAGGACGGCCGGAAGAGGTCGCCAATCTGGTCACGTTTCTGACCAGCGAAGCAAGCAGCTATATCACCGGTCAAAGTCTGATTATCGACGGCGGTTTGACCGTGCGCTGGCCTGATTAGGAGAGGAAGCATGCAATTACAAAACCGAAACGCGGTGATTACCGGCGCCGCCAGCGGCATAGGCGCTGAGATAGCGCGGCTGTTTGCCGCCAACGGCGCCCGTCTGCTGCTGGCCGACCGCGATGCCGCAGTGCTGGAGAACGTGGTGGCGGCGTGCCGCGCCCTTGGCGCCGAGTGTGAAGGCTGTGTTTGCGACGTCAGCGACGCCGCGGGAGCCAGGCAGAGCGTGGATCGCTGTCTGCGCCACTACGGCGGCATCGATATTCTGGTCAACAACGCCGGTATTCTGACCCAGGCACCCTGTGGCGAGATCTCGCTGGCGATGTGGGACGAGATGATGGCGGTGGATTTACGCAGCGTATTCCTGGCTTCACAGCGCGCCCTGCCAGCCATGGTGGCGCAGAAGTGGGGGCGGATTATCAATATCGCCTCGCAATTGGGGATCAAGGGCGGCGCGGAGCTATGCCACTACGCCGCAGCCAAAGCGGGCGTGATTGGTTTTACCAAGTCGCTGGCGCTGGAGGCGGCCCCCCACAATGTGCTGGTTAACGCCATTGCGCCGGGGCCGATTGAGACGCCGCTGGTCGATGGCATAAGCCGCGCCTGGAAACAGGCTAAAGCGGCGGAGTTGCCGCTTGGCCGCTTCGGCAGGCCGGAAGAGGTGGCGCCGGTGGCGTTACTGTTGGCAAGCGAACCGGGCGGCAACCTGTTCGTCGGTCAGACGCTGGGGCCCAATTCCGGCGATGTCATGCCCTGAGGAGAAAGCGAATGTGTGGAGTCTGTGGTTTATTGGACAGCGGCCCGCAGTGGAGCGATCCGTTGCAGCGTTCGCTTCCGCGTTATCAGCAGCGCCAGCAGCAACGGGCGGTGTTAAATCATGTGCTGGCGCCCTTTGGGATCAAACTGCATGACTTCTATAACAGTTGGACGTTGTCCGGCCCGACCGGGCAGCAGGTGATGGTCAACAGTCTCGATGAGATCTGGCAGGCGGCGGAAGGGATCATCCGGCGGCCCCTCGATCCGCTGGATGAGCATTGGCTGGCTGCGTTGGAGAGCGGGAGATAACCATGCGACGAGAAGAAAAGCTGGTGGTGCACATTCTCTGCGGTTTTCTTGGCAGCGGTAAAACCACGCTGTTACAGCACTGGCTGCGTAGTCAGGACGGGAGTGACGTGGCTGTGCTGGTCAATGAGTTCGGCGAGGTGGGCATCGATCATTTTCTGCTTCAGGCGATCGCGCCGGATACGGTATTGTTGCCCGGCGGGTGCGTATGCTGTCAGATCCGCGGCGAACTGAAGCAGGCGCTGCTGGATCTGTATGAAGGCAGAGAGCGGGGCGAGTTGCCGCCTTTCCGCCACGTGGTGATCGAAACCACCGGCCTTGCCGATCCGGCGCCTATTCTCTCCACGCTGTTGCACGACAGGCAGTTGCAGTATCACTTTGCTCAGGGCGCGGTGATCACGCTGGTGGATGCCGAGCACGCCTGGGATCAGGCGGAGCATCAGCCTGAGTGGCTGGCGCAGGTAACGGCGGCGGATACGCTGCTGCTGAGCAAATGCGATCGCGTCGACGGCGCGGCGTTGGCGCCGCTGAAGGATTATCTTGCGCGTCTCAACCCGATGGCGCAGATTGATGAGAGCGCCCGCGCGCTCCAGCATCCCGACAGATTGTTCGTCGCACGGATGACGTCGGGCGAGGACGCCTCGGCGATCAAGCATCAGGTATTTCGTTGGCTGGGGAACGCGGCGTCGGCGGCATTAATCGCCGCCCCTGCCGCCGCCCTCAAGGCTTCCCACCCGCAAACCCACACCTGTGTGATTACGCTGGAGAATGATATCAACTGGAGCGCCTTTGCCGTTTGGCTGTCGCTGTTATTGCACTGCCACGGTAAATCGGTACTGCGTATGAAAGGGATCCTGCGCGTGAATGAGAGCGCGTCGCCCATCGTGATCCACGGCGTGCAGCACAGCCTGCATCCGCCGGAGCACATGGCGGCATGGCCGGGTAAGTTGCGTGAGTCGCAACTGGTATTTATTATGCGGGGGATTGACCCGGCAACGCTCAGGCAGGCTTTTCTACGCTTTCAGCAGCCCTTTATCAGCGAAAAGGCCCCAACATAATGTCCAGCCTTTCTTCTTCGACCACCACACTGCGCGTACTCGGCACCTCGGTCACGCTGCTGGAGTTGCTGCGTAACCGGGCGGCGCAGGATCTGGGGATTAAAATCGACTATCTGGTGCATAACGTCGAAGACGCCCAGCGCATCGCGGTCATGCACCCTGAATGCTACGACCTGTACGATCAGTGGTTTCATAATATTGATTTCGTCTGGCCGGCGCGGGCGATTCAGCCGCTGGAGATCAAACGCCTGAAATACTGGGACGAAATCAATAATCTGCCCAAGTTCGGTTCGCTATTGCCCGGCGGGCACCCTGGCGACGGCAGCGTGCCGGTGGACCGGCTTTACGTCCAGCGCGATAACCACCTCAGCAGCCGCCCCGCCGATTTCATCAGCATGCTGCCGCTCACGCACAATGCCGACAGCTTTGCTTATCACGCCGACCGTCTGCCTGATTCGTTACAGGGGGAAGAGGAGAGTTGGAGTTGGCTGCTGCATCCCGCCTACGGCGGACAGGCGGCGCTGCAACACGATGCGGCGATGGGGGCGCTCGATGCGGCCTTGGCGGTGCAGGGCGCCGGTTTGGCGAACTTCGCCAGCGTGGGGAATCTGACGCTGGAAGAGATCGACACCCTGACGGATATTCTGGTCAGCCACCGCCGACACGGCCATTTTGCCGCGTTCTGGGCCACCCCGGATGAGGCCTGTGAGCTGATTGACGATCGGCAGGTGGGGATTCAGAGCCTGTGGGCGCCGACCTATTTCCGCCACCATTTTCGCCAGAACGGCTATAAGCTGGCGATGCCGCGTGAAGGTTATCGGGCCTGGTATGGCGGCCTGTCGCTGTCGCGCTGCGCGACAGGAAAGGTGAAAGATGCCGCCTATGCATACCTCAACTGGTGGCAGTCGGGCTGGCCCGGAGCGGTGATGGCCAGACAAGGATATTACATTTCCAATCCACAGCGCAGCCGGCCCTATCTGTCGGCGGCGGAGTGGGATTTCTGGTACGACGGCAAACCGGCGGCGGAGATGCTGCCCAACGCCTTCGGCGAGCCGATGATCGCCAAAGGCGAACGCCGCGACGGCGGCTGCTACGCACAGCGCATGAGCCACATAGCGGTGTGGAACTCGGTAATGGATGAACACAACTATCTGGTAAGGCGCTGGCAGGACTTTCTTCATGCCTGACGCGCCCGTTACCCCAGCGGCAGCGCCATAATGATGGCGTCCTCATGGCCTTCCGCCGTGGGGTAATAATCCCGCCGCAGCGAGACCTCGTTGAAGCCCAGACTGTTATAGAGCGCAAGCGCCCGCTGATTGGAGGCGCGAACTTCCAGCCATAGCGTCACTATGCCGCGCGTCTCCATCTCCTGAATGAGATGTTCCAGTAGTCGGCGTCCCAACCCCTGACGCTGATGATCCGGGTGGACGGCGATATTGAACAGCGTGGCTTCATCCAGCACCACCTGGGTGATGGCGTAAGCCGCCAACTGCCCGTGGCGGGTAAGCTTCAGATTGAAATAACGCTCCCCTTGATTGCTGGCAAAGGTTTGTTTCGTCCAGGGAAAAGGGTGGCTGGCTTGTTCAATCTCAAAGGCTTGCGCCAGATCGGCCGGCATCAGGGTAGATATCGTGTTCATGTTTACAGATCTGCTGCCAGAGCGCCCGTTTGGCGTCGGCGTTGTGGTAAAGCTCGGTCAGTGCCGGGCTGGTGAGTTGGACGCCTTCCAGCGCAAGCGGTTCCTCGACGCCCAAGCGCCAACTGTGGCAGCGGGCGTTTGGGGGGAGCATCACCACCTGTTGCGGCGTCAGGCTGAATGTTTGTTCGGGCGTGAGCGACAGACTGCGCAGCACATCGGCCAGCAGCGGATCGTCGCCGGCCAGCGGTTCGGCCGACACAATAACCAGACGAACCCGGGCCGGCAGAGTGACGGCGATTTCTCCCTGCAACACCGCCGGGCGCGTCAGCGTCCACTGCGTAATCCCCAGTTGTTGTAGCAGCCAGTCACGTCTTGATTCCATGCCTTATCCTGTGCGGATCGGGTTTATGCCGCTTATGCTAGCAAACCCATCGAGCATGCGCCAACATCGCTGCAACTTCAGGGATGAAGAGTATATAATCCCTGCTCAATTGTTAAGGAGCTTCAGCCTGATGTCCGCATTAACCCCAGCCAGTGAAGTCATACTGCGCCATAGCGACGAATTTATCCCCCGCCGGGTATTGTTTGCCGGTGATTTACAAGACACTTTGCCCGCGCAGTTCGACGCGGCCGATGTTCGCGTCCACGCCACGCAGTTTCACCACTGGCAACAGCTGAAACGCACGCTGGAGGATAATATTCAGTACGGCCTGCTGGCGGATGCCGCGCTGGCGGCGGATTGCGACACCCTGATCTATTACTGGCCGAAAAGCAAACAGGAAGCGGAGTTCCAACTGTCCAACCTGTTGTCGCTGCTGCCGGTTGGCGCCGAAATCTTTGTGGTGGGTGAAAATCGCAGCGGCGTGCGCAGCGCGGAAAATATGCTGTCTGATGTCGTGTCGTTGAATAAAATCGACGGCGCCCGGCGTTGTGGGCTTTACCACGGGCGCATTGAAAAACAAACCGCTTTCAATCTGGCCGACTGGTGGGATGAGTACGTGGTGGATGGCGTGACGGTGAAAGCGCTGCCCGGGGTATTCAGCCGCGACGGACTGGATCCGGGCAGCCGGCTTTTGCTGTCTACCTTTGAGCCGCATATGAAAGGCAAGGTGCTGGATATCGCCTGCGGCGCAGGCGTGCTGGCGGCGATGCTGGCGCAACAGTCGCCTAAAATCCGCCTGACGCTGAGCGATGTCAGCGCCGGGGCGCTGGCGTCGAGTAAAGCCACGCTGGCGGCGAACCAGTTGGAAGGCGAAGTGATCGCCAGCAATGTCTATTCAGAGATTACCGGCCGTTTTGATCTCATCGTATCCAATCCGCCGTTTCATGATGGTTTGCAAACCAGCCTGCAAGCGGCGGAACTGCTGATCCGCGGCGCGGTGTCCCACTTGCCGATTGGCGGGCAGTTGCGCATCGTCGCCAATGCGTTCCTGCCTTATCCGGATCTGTTGGACGCGGCGTTCGGCAGCCATGAAGTGCTGGCGCAGACCGGGCGCTTCAAGGTTTACCAGGCCACGGTGGGCCGCCCGCCGCGCACCGGCAAAGGCCGCCGTTAGTTCTCCGTATTGATCGCCGCCATGCCTTCTTTGCCGTAGCGTTCCCCCGCTGCGGCATGGAACGGAAAGATGGCGTCGATTTGCGCCAGTTCTTCCGCCGTTAGCGTGACGTCCAGCGCGGCGATATTCTCTTCCAGATAACGGCGCCGTTTGGTGCCTGGAATCGGCACAATATGCTCACCTTGCGCCAGTACCCAGGCCAACGCCAACTGTGACGGCGCAATGCCTTTCTCTTGCGCCAGTTGATTGACTTTGTCCACCAGTCGCAGGTTTTTGGTGAAGTTATCTCTGGAAAAACGCGGATTGCTGCGGCGGAAATCATCCGCATCCAAATCGTCCGGGCTGCGGATCGCGCCGGTCAGAAAACCGCGCCCCAACGGGCTGTAGGGCACGAAGCCGACGCCGAGCCGTTTACAGGCGGGCAGAATGGTTGTTTCCACGTCCCGTGTCCACAGCGAATATTCACTCTGCAACGCCGTAATGGGATGAACCCGATGCGCGCGCTCCAGCGTCGCGGCGGACGCTTCACTTAAACCGATATAGCGAATCTTACCCTCCTTGACCAAATCGGCCAGCGTACCGACGGTTTCTTCAATGGGCACCGTAGGGTCGACGCGGTGTTGATAGTAGAGGTCGATTTCTTCTACGCCCAGCCGTTGCAGGCTACCTTCAATGGCGCGACGAATATATTCCGGTTTTCCGCATACGCCGCGCTCGATGTGGTTATCCGGGTTGCGCACGATACCAAACTTGGTGGCAAGGAAAACCTGCCGCCGCTTGCCTTTAATGGCTTTGCCAACCAGTAATTCATTGGTATGCGGGCCGTACATGTCCGCGGTATCCAGCAGAGTGACGCCCAATTCCAGCGCTCTGTGCAGAGTGGCAATGGCTTCCTTTTCATCCTGTGCCGTGGAGTAGAAATCGCTCATTCCCATGCAGCCCAGTCCGAGAGCTGAAACCGCTGGGCCGTTTTTGCCTAATTGACGCTGTTGCATTGTGTCGTCCTCATACTTGGTATGGAAAGTCAGACAAGTGTGGTTGTTTATTGAATAAAGATAAATAACGCATTTTGTGCAACACTGTTCAAAAATAAACAACAATCGGTCAGGCAAGATGGATCATATTCAGGCGATGCGGGTTTTTGTACGTATTGTAGAGCTGGGGAGCTTTAGCCGTGCGGCGGAAAGGCTGGCGCTGCCGCGGGCGACGGTCAGTCATACCATCAAACAGCTTGAGGCGCGTCTGGGCGTGCGTTTACTGCAACGCACAACGCGGCAGGTACAGATCACCGATGAAGGCCGCATTTATTACCAACGCTGTACGCAGCTGCTGGCGGAAATTGAAGAGACGGATTCGCTTTTCACTCGGCACAAGCGACAGCCGGTGGGCAAGGTGCGGGTGGATATGCCGTATTCGCTGGCGCGCGAGGTGGTGATCCCGGCCCTGAGCGACTTTTATCAGCGTTATCCGCAGATTACGCTGTCGCTGAGCGCCAATGACGCGGCCATTAACGTGTTGCGAGAAGGCGTGGACTGCGTGCTGCGGGCCTGGCAGACCGAGGATGACTCGCTGGCGACCCGCCATTTACCGCCGATGTCGCAGATAACCTGCGCCTCCGCCGACTATCTTGCTAAATTCGGCACGCCGCAATCGCTGGACGATTTGGTTCATCATCAGGCCGTGGGCTATTTTTCATTGCGCACCGAGCGGCTCTATCCGCTGGAGTTTATGTCTCAGGGCGAGCGTATCACCGCAATGTTGCCTGGGAAATTGCAGGTGAACGGCGCCGATGCCTATATCGCCGGGTGTCGGGCGGGATTGGGGTTGATTCAGGCGCCGCGCCATGGGCTTCAACGCTGGCTGAACAGCGGCGAACTGGTTGAGATCCTTAAGGATACGCCGCCGCCGGATATGCCGTTATACGTGATGTATCCGCCGGGAAGATTCCTCGCGCCGCGGATCCGGGTATTCATTGAATGGCTGAATGAACTGTTTACCCGGCCCTTGCCATCCTGAGATGATGATTTTTACAGCAAACCCCGCATTTACGCGGAAATAATCATTGACCTTGACGTTAAAACCTCTAGAATTCGCCCCCGTGGTGGCATTGCGTAACGTCATGTTGCCGGATTGCGAAGGTGGCGGAATTGGTAGACGCGCTAGCTTCAGGTGTTAGTGCCTTAACGGGCGTGAGGGTTCAAGTCCCTCTCTTCGCACCAATATCACCACAATGTTTTACTGCTGTAGTCATTTGTATTGCATGGCATCCCTGCGAAGGTGGCGGAATTGGTAGACGCGCTAGCTTCAGGTGTTAGTGTCTTAACGGACGTGAGGGTTCAAGTCCCTCTCTTCGCACCATGTCGTGGTACAGATTGAGCAGTGAAAGTATATAGCGTTATCCCTGTGCGAAGGTGGCGGAATTGGTAGACGCGCTAGCTTCAGGTGTTAGTGCCTTAACGGGCGTGAGGGTTCAAGTCCCTCTCTTCGCACCACTCCTCTCAAGATCTTTCTTCTTTATTATCCCTGCGTCAAATTAAATACGACGGACAGCGCCGCCAGGCCGCCGGCCAATGCAATGCAGGACGGCAACAGCAAATAGTGGCGTAAACGCTGATGAAGCAGCATCGCCAAAGTCGCCAACAGCGCGATGGCGATAATCACTTTCAGATGCGTCAGATTCAGATCAAGCACGGCCAGCAATGGCATGACGGCGCAGGGCAATAACACTCCCCATGCGCTGGACAACCGTTTGCCCAAACGCCAACCGGCGCCCCACAATCCACAGGCAGTAATCATCGCACTCAGCATGTTATGTCCGCCTCAAAAATGATAATGATAACTAATATCATATAAGAATTTATATCAATTGCCAGCTTTTTGGCGCTGGCGGCCTCGGCGGAATGCGCAGGGGAAATCGGTCAGCTCGCCCGTAGGTGATGGCGCAGCAATTTCACCATGTTCATGATGATCGGCGAGCGTTCATGCTGGCGCCATACCATAATTATCTGGGTGCTTAGCTGGCTATCTTTGATCGCATGATAGGAAACGTTCGCCATTTTGATACAGGAGAGCGACTGGGGAATGATGGTGATGCCAAAACCTGCCGACACCATGCCGATGGTGGCGGGTAACTGAGGCGCCGGCTGGCTTAGTGTGGGTTGGTATCCGGATAAATAACAGGTGCGAAGGATCATGTCGTGCAACCCGGGGCACACTTCACGCGGGGACATGATCAACGGCTCCCGCTTCAGTTCATTCAGGTGGACGCTCTGCTTGTTATGCAGGGGATGATCGGCGGGCAGCACCAATTCCATTGATTCTTCCGCCAGTACCTCGCTATTGAATTCGCTGCCGATATTGCATGGCAGACGAAGAAAGGCGATATCAAGATTTCTGTTGTGCAGTTCAGTAAGCAGCAGCGGGGGATTTTCTTCACGCGGGCTTAATGACACGTTCGGATAGCGCTGACGGTAAGCATTCAGCAGCCGTAGTACCGCGGGATGGAAGGATGAAGAGGAAGAGAAACCGATGTTGAAGCTGCCTTCTTCCCCCCTGGCGATGCTTCTTGCTCTGTCGATGGCGGCGTCCGAGAGCTTCAGGAGCTGACAGGCATCCGTATACAACGCTTCCCCCGCTTCCGTCATTTCCACGCCGCGCGTGAGCCTTTTGAATAACGGCGTCCCTATCTCATGTTCCAGCTTCTTGATTTGCTGACTCAGCGGGGGTTGCGATATGCCCAGGTTTTCTGCCGCCCGAGTGAAATGCCGGGCAGTGGCGACGGCAACAAAATAGCGCAGGTAGCGAAGCTCCATGGGGATAACTCCATATTTTTTAGATCTTGAAATAACGATATTTGTATATTGGAACTTTGCCCGTGTCCGCGTCAATCTTTATACAAGGATTAAAAAAATTTAAGTAATAACTCGTCGGAAGAGAAGATATATGAAAGAAGACATTAACGTCGATTCCTGTGCTGAAGAGATCGCATCGTATGCGATTGCTCATCAAAAGCACCATTCTGACTGCGTTATTTATCAAACCTCACTAATGAGTGGGCTAATAAATGGCGTATACGAAGGCAGCCGGACGATGAAGGAATTATTGGAGCACGGAGATTTTGGATTAGGAACGTTTAACAACCTGGATGGAGAACTGGTGGCTTTCAACAGCCGAATTTTTCAGTTGCGTTCCGATGGCAGCGCGCGTAACGCCCTGCCGCATCAAAAGACGCCTTTCGCGGTCATGACGTTTTTCCGTCCGACAGAAGAAGTGCGCTTCGACAGCACGATTACCCGCAACGGCCTCCATCAGAAAATCGACAAGCTTATCGGTACGGATAACCTGTTTTGCGCTCTGAGAATCGATGGTCATTTTCATTACGTTGAAACTCGTACCGTGCCGCGTCAGCAGCGTCCTTATAAACCGATGCTGGAGGCGATTGCCCAGCAGCCGACGTTCCATTTTGACGATTGTCAGGGAAGCGTGATTGGTTTTCGCAGTCCGACCTATACGCAGGGCATCAACGTTGCCGGCTATCACGAGCATTTTATTACCGACGACCGCAAAGGCGGCGGACATATCCTTGATTATGAAATGGAAAGCGGGGTTTTGACATTTGGGGTCATCTCCAAACTGATTATCGATTTGCCGCAAGATCGTGATTTTCTCAGTGCCGATCTGTCACCTGACAACCTCGACAGTGCCATCCAGTCGGTGGAAAGCTGAACACAGATTAAATAAGACAGATCACGAATCATTTCTGAGGAATAAGACAATGGAAAATTCAACAGGCCGGCAGAGCTGGAACTGTGGGGCATCCCTGGTTGTAAAACATCTGGAACAGCAGGGTGTGAAATACGTATTTGGTATTCCGGGCGCGAAAATCGATCGCGTTTTTGATGCGTTGGAAGACTCGCCAATTGAAACGATCCCGGTACGGCATGAAGCCAACGGCGCTTTTATGGCGGCGGCGATCGGACGATTGACCGGAAAAGCCGGCGTGACGCTGGTGACTTCCGGGCCGGGCTGCTGCAATCTGGTTACCGGCCTGGCGACGGCGACGTCGGAAGGCGATCCGGTGGTGGCCATCGGCGGGGCGGTCAAACGATCCGAAAGCCTTAAGCTGACGCACCAGAGCCTGGACACCGTCAGCCTGTTTCAGCCGGTCACCAAGTTCAGCGCCGAAGTCAGGGCGTCATCGGCGATTTCCGAAGTGCTGGCGAATGCATTCCGGACTGCGGAGATGGGGCATCCTGGCGCATCTTTCATCAGCTTGCCCCAGGATATCATTAATGAGCCGGTGACCAGCGCCGTACTGGTGCGTCCGAATATCCCCGCGTTGAACAGTGCGCCTTATGCCGACATCGAGAAGGTCGCGCGGATGATCCAACAGGCTAAAAATCCTATTTTGCTGCTGGGGCTAATGGCCAGCCAGCCTAAAACCGCCGAGGCATTGCGCCGCTTGTTGCATAAAAGCAAGCTGCCGGTAACCAGCACCTATCAGGCCGCCGGCGCGGTCGATCAGCAGCATTTTGACCATTTCGCCGGGCGTGTCGGTCTGTTCAACAATCAGGCCGGCGATAAGCTGTTGCAACAGGCCGACCTGATCGTCACGGTCGGTTACAGTCCGGTGGAATATGATCCGGCATTGTGGAACAGCGGTAAGTCGGCGTTGGTGCATATCGATGTGCTGCCCGCCAATATCGACAGCGCCTATCTTCCCGATGTGGAGCTGGTCGGCGATATCGAGCCGACCATTGATAAGCTGACCGCCTGCATCCATGCGCCGCTAACGCTTTCGTCGCAAACGCAGGCTATTTTGCGCGACCGCTGCCAGCAACGTCACGATCTGGCGACACGCGGCATGAATATGCGCGGATTTGCCATTCATCCTCTGCGGCTGGTCAGGGCGATGCAGGATATCGTCAATAATGACGTTACGCTGTGCGTCGACATGGGCAGCTTCCATATCTGGCTGGCGCGCTATCTGTACAGCTTCCGGGCGCGGCAGGTGCTGATGACCAATGGCCAGCAAACCATGGGAGTGGCCTTGCCCTGGGCTATCGCCAGCTCGCTGATCCATCCCGGTCAGAAAGTGATTTCGGTTTCAGGCGACGGCGGTTTTATGCAGTCCAGCATGGAGCTTGAAACGGCGATACGCCTGAAGAGCAATCTGTTGCACATTATCTGGGTGGATAATGCCTATAACATGGTTGAGATGCAGGAAGAGAAAAAATATCACCGTTCTTCCGGGGTCAAATTCGGCCCGATCGATTTTAAAGCGTATGCAGAAGCGTTCGGCGCCAAAGGGTTTGCGGTCGAATCGGAAGACGAACTGGTCAGTAAGCTGCGGCAGGCGATGGATGTTCAAGGGCCGGCGGTGATCGCCATTCCGGTGGATTATTCGGACAACCAGCGTCTGATGGAGGATCTGAATATCAGTCAGCTTATCTAGCGTCTGTCTGGCGTGCTTTTGACGCCGGCGGCCCAGGCGGATCGCGATCGGGGAAGCCATCACCGCATGCGCACGGTTTGTCATTGGTGATAAACGTGGATACTATTGGCAATGGTTATCATTTCGTTTCCGGTTTATTCGGATGCCTAGCGGAATCTGCCTTATGCCGACCAAAAATATCGTCAGCACCGTTGAGCCGCCGGCGTTTTCCGGCGGCGACCGGGCGCTGGCCGCTGAGTTAAGCGACTTGCTGCGGCAGCATCGACCTCATTGCCTCGATAGCGTTAAATTCGGCGAACCTCCCCCGGCGGGCAGTATGCCCCTTGCCGAGTGGTCTCAGCCCGCGGTATTTAATCCGTTGGTTCAGCGCTATGGCGATGATCTGTATCGGGACTATCCGGATAGCCAGCGCGAGGGAAAACCGCTGCAATCGCTATGGGCGCAGTGGTACTTCGGGCTGCTGGTGCCGCCCTTGATGTTGGTATTGCTCAAACACGCTGCCGTACTGGATTGTTCGCCGAATCAGATACATGTCGGTTTTCATCACAAAGGACACCCGGCGACGTTTTATATTGCGACGCGGGCGCTGCCGTCCGCATCGGCCGGCGACTCGCCGCGAGCGCGGCTGGAGAGGCTGCTGCATCAACATATTGCCCCGGTGATTAATACGCTGGACAGCTTCGGTGAGCTGAATGCCAGACTCGCCTGGAACAATACCGGCTATCTGATGTACTGGTTTCTGGGCGAAATGAAGGCGCTGATGCCGCAAGATGAACTTACCCGCCTGAGCAACGATCTGTTCTTTTCCCGTTCACTACTGGATGGCGGCGAAAATCCCCTCTATCGCACGGTTATTCCCCGTAGCGGCATCATTCAACGCCGCAGCTGTTGCCAGCGCTACCGTATTCCAGGCGTCATGCGTTGTCAGGACTGTACGCTGAATAAGGTTTAATACCTTCCGCGGCGTGGATGGTTTACTCTTTCAGTGGTGCGGGCCGCACTGAAAACAGGCGGTAAAACGGCAAACCGACAGGGAAATTAACATGCTGATAAGATCCGTCAGGCGGATAATCAAACGTATTGCCATTATTTTGGGCGTGGTGGCGGTGACGCTGCTGGCTATCCGTATTTATGACACGCAACGTGGGCCGGCGCTGGCGCCGTGGCATACGTTTGCGCCGGATGAACTGTCGGCGGAGGAGCTTGACCGGGCTGACTGGGCAGCTTACCTGCGCACCGAAGAGACGCTTTTCCAGCAAATCAATCAGCATGTGACTCAGGAACTGGATGACGATGAACAACGGCCGATTAACCGTTATTTTTCCGGCAGCCCGGTTTATCCGGGCAGGTTTCAGCATGACTGGAACCGTTCTTATGAATTGATGCCGGACGGCGCGCCAAAAGGCGCGGTGGTGCTGTTGCATGGGCTGACGGATTCTCCTTATAGCCTGCGGCATATTGCCGAGCGCTATCGCCAGCGCGGATTTGTGGTCGTCGGCATTCGTCTGCCGGCGCACGGTACGGTGCCCGGCGCTCTGACGGACGTCCGCTGGCAGGACTGGCTGGCGGCAACCCGTCTGGCGGTGCGCGAAGCGAACCGGCATCTTACGTATACGTCAGCGGGCGCATTACCGCTGCATCTTGTGGGGTTCTCCAACGGTGGGGCGCTGGCGTTGAAATATGCGTTGGATACGCTGGACGATCCAACGCTGTCCCGCCCCGACCAACTGATACTGATTTCGCCGATGATTGGCGTCACCCGTTACGCCCGCTTTGCCGGGCTGGCGGGGTTGCCCGCGGTCTTCCCGGCGTTTGCCAAGTCGGCGTGGCTAAGCATTTTGCCGGAGTTTAACCCTTTCAAATATAACTCGTTTCCGGTTAACGGCGCCCGGCAGTCCTGGCTGTTGACCCATGAGTTGCAGCGTCAGCTAACCCGTAAAGCGCAAAACCATATGCTGGAACACTTGCCTCCGGTGCTGACGTTTCAGTCGGTGATGGATTTTACCGTCAGCACCCGGGCGGTGATTTCATCGTTTTACAATCTCTTACCCGCCAACGGCAGCCAACTGGTGCTGTTTGACGTGAACCGCACGATCAATTTTGGCCCGTTGCTGCGAGATTCGGCAAATGGCGCGCTCAGTCAGTTGCTGCCGGCGCCGCCGCGCCATTATGACACTACGGTGATCACCAATGCCGCGCCGGACAGCGCCCATGCCATTGCGCTTGATGTCAAAGCCGGGACGGGACAGGAGCAATCCCGTGAGTTGGGCATTGACTACCCGCAGGATGTTTACTCTCTCTCGCACGTCGCTTTGCCTTTCCCGGATACGGATTCTCTGTATGGTCGTTTTTCGCAGAATCCCAGCGAGTTTGGCCTGCCGCTGGGCATGATCGCGGCGCGGGGGGAACGTTCGGTGCTGGTGGTGGATCTGGATACGCTGCTGCGTTTATCGTCCAACCCGTTTTTTCCTTATCTGATGCAGCGTATCGACGGGAAAATGCCGCAGTAGCGGCGTTTCGATTGAAATAATCTAATTTTGGTGAAATTTTCGCATTAATTTTAGTAATGGGTATGGTTTTTTTTAACTGTCTAAAGTGACGGATGGTTCTATTTTTCATATCAATAATTTTATTTTTTATCCGGTTTTTATTGTGTTTGTATTGATTATTTCCAATTTATTGGTTTATTAATCTGTTTTTTATCGCGCCATAACCCAGGTGTTGAGGTGTTTCCCATATAGTTTAACTTATGACTGAAGGGATAGTTTCAACCGTGCTTCGGTGGTAAGTTCACCAGTAAGAAATCGTTTGCGTGGTGGTTATCGCCGGAACGCAATGCTCCGAATCGAGGGAAAAAATGGCAAAGCACACCCCGTTGTATCAGCAGCACCTGACAGACGGTGCCAAGATGGTTGATTTCCACGGCTGGATGATGCCGCTGCATTATGGCTCCCAGCTTGATGAGCATCACATTGTTCGTCGTGATGCCGGCATGTTCGATGTGTCTCATATGACGATTGTGGATTTACACGGCGCCCGAACCCGCGAATTTCTGCGCTATCTGCTGGCGAACGATGTGGCAAAGCTCACTCAGCCAGGCAAAGCGCTCTATAGCGGTATGCTGAATGCCTCCGGCGGCGTTATCGACGATCTGATCGTGTATTTCATGGCGGAGGATTATTTCCGGCTGGTGGTCAACTCGGCAACCCGCGACAACGATCTGGCCTGGATCGTCCGGCACGCCGAGCCTTTCACCATCGACATCCGCGAGCGTGACGATCTGGCGTTAATTGCCGTTCAGGGGCCGAACGCGCAGCAAAAGGTACGCTCTTTGCTGAAAGAACATCAGCGGCTAAGTGAGGCGCAGATTGAACAGATTGCCGCTATGAAGCCATTTTTCGGCGTGCAGGCCAATGACCTTTTTATTGCCACGACTGGCTATACTGGCGAAGCGGGCTATGAAATCGCACTGCCGCAGGAACAGGCGGTGAGCTTCTGGCAACAGCTTTTGTCCGTGGGCGTCAAGCCCTGTGGATTAGGCGCGCGCGACACGCTGCGGCTGGAAGCCGGGATGAATCTTTACGGCCAGGATATGAGTGAAGGCATTTCGCCGCTGGCCGCCAATATGGGCTGGACCATCGCCTGGCAGCCGAAGGATCGCCAGTTCATCGGCCGCGAAGCGCTGGAACGTCAGCGTGAAAAGGGGACTGAGCAACTGGTCGGGCTGGTGATGACGGAAAAAGGGGTATTGCGCAATGATTTGCCGGTACGCTTTACTGATAACGAGGGTGTGATGCGGGAAGGTGTCATTACCAGCGGATCGTTTTCGCCTACGCTTGGCCTGAGCATTGCGCTGGCGCGCGTTCCGGCGGGTATCGGTGAACAGGCGATCGTCCAGATCCGCAACCGTGAACTCCCCGTGCATGTCACCAAACCCGGTTTTGTTCGTGCCGGAAAACCTATTGTTCAGTATTAATGACCCATTCGGTTTTAACCGTATTGTGAAAGGAGAAGGTGGCAATGAGCGATGTCCCAGCAGAGTTAAAATATACCGCTTCGCATGAGTGGGTGCTATTTGAAGGCGACGGGATTTATAGCGTGGGTATTACCGAACACGCGCAGGAATTATTGGGCGACATGGTGTTTATCGATTTGCCGGAGGTGGGCACTATCGTCTCCGCCGGCGATGACTGCGCCGTGGCCGAGTCGGTCAAGGCGGCTTCCGATATTTATGCGCCGATCAGCGGCGAAATTATCGAAGTCAATGAAGAGTTGGAAAACGCCCCTGAACTGGTTAACAGCGCGCCCTATACCGATGGCTGGCTGTTCCGTATCCGTTCGTCCGACGAATCCGACTTGAATGAGCTGCTTGATGCCGAGGGATATCAGGCCACGCTGGAAGAAGACGAATAATGACCGCGCCCTGGACTCTGCTGAGCCGGGGCGTTTTATTTTGTTCCTCGCTCTGTGTCGGACAGTCACTGCGTTATGCAGCCTGTGCTATGCGGAGAATGTCTGATGCAGGAAATTTTCGTAATGACCCAGACTCTCAGTCAACTTGAACATAACGGCGCTTTCGTTGAACGTCATATCGGCCCCTCCGCCGGCCAGCAGCGGCACATGCTGTCGGTGGTCGGCGCGGATTCTCTCGATGCGTTGATCCAGCAGATTGTGCCGGCTGATATTCAGTTACCCGGCCCGCCGGCGGTTGGTGAAGCGACGACGGAACATCAGGCGTTGGCTGAGTTGAAAGCCATTGCCAGCCATAATCAGCGCTACAAAAGCTACATCGGCATGGGCTATAGCGCGGTGCTGACGCCGCCGGTGATTTTACGCAACGTGCTGGAAAATCCGGGTTGGTACACGGCCTATACGCCGTATCAGCCGGAAGTTTCTCAGGGACGTCTGGAAGCATTACTCAATTTTCAGCAGGTGACGCAGGACTTAACCGGTTTGGAACTGGCCTCCGCCTCGTTGCTGGATGAAGCAACCGCCGCCGCCGAAGCGATGGCGATGGCGAAACGCATCAGCAAGCTGAAACAGGCCGATCGTTTTCTGGTCGCGGAGGATGTTCACCCGCAAACGCTGGATGTGGTGCGCACCCGGGCGCAGACGTTCGGTTTTGAGGTGGTGGTCGGCAACGCGCAAGCCGCGCTGACGGACGACAGCATATTCGGCGTGCTGTTGCAACAGACCGGAACGACCGGTGAGCTGCATGACTACGGCGCGCTGATGGCCGAATTGAAACAACGTAAGGTCATAAGCTGTGTGGCCGCCGATATCATGGCGCTGGTGCTGTTGACCGCGCCGGGCAAACAGGGCGCGGATATCGTCTTCGGCTCCGCGCAGCGCTTTGGGGTGCCGATGGGCTACGGCGGGCCGCATGCGGCGTTCTTCGCCTGTCGCGACGAACACAAACGCGCCATGCCGGGGCGGATTATCGGCGTGTCGCGCGATGCGGCGGGCAATACCGCGCTGCGTATGGCGATGCAAACCCGCGAGCAGCATATCCGCCGTGAAAAGGCCAACTCCAATATCTGTACCTCACAGGTGCTATTGGCCAATATCGCCAGCCTGTATGCGGTGTTCCACGGCCCGGAAGGGTTGAAACGCATTGCCGGGCGTATCCACCGTTTGACGGATATTCTGGCGCTCGGCTTACGTCAGGGCGGGTTGACGTTGCGCCATCAGGCGTGGTTTGACACGTTAACCGTCGAGGTGGAAGACAAGGCCGCGGTGCTGAGCCGGGCATTGAGCTTTGGCATCAACCTTCGCGGCGATCTTGACGGCGCGGTCGGGGTGACGCTGGATGAGGCCACCACTCGGGAAGACGTACTGACCTTGTTTACGGTACTGCTGGGCTATGCCAACGGTCTGGATATCGATACGCTGGATGCGGCGGTCAACCAGCAGGCCGCGTCCATTCCCGCCGCGTTGCAACGTGATGACGCCATTCTTTCCCATCCGGTGTTCAACCGCTATCACAGCGAAACCGAGATGATGCGCTATCTGCATCGTCTGGAGCGCAAGGATCTGGCGCTCAATCAGGCGATGATCCCGCTGGGCTCCTGCACCATGAAGCTCAACGCCGCCGCTGAAATGTTGCCGATTACCTGGCCGGAATTTGCCGAACTGCATCCGTTCTGCCCGCCTGAGCAGGCGCTTGGCTATCGGCAGATGATCGAGCAGCTTGCCGGCTGGCTGGTACAACTGACCGGTTATGATGCGGTGTGCATGCAGCCGAACTCCGGCGCCCAGGGCGAGTACGCCGGACTGCTGGCGATCCGCCGCTATCATGCAAGCCGTAACGAAGCCCGCGATATCTGCCTGATCCCCAGTTCCGCGCACGGCACCAACCCGGCGTCGGCGCAGATGGCGGGAATGAGCGTGGTGGTGGTGGCCTGCGACAAGCATGGCAATATCGATCTGCACGATCTGCGGGAAAAAGCGCAGTCGGCGGGAGAACGCCTGGCCTGCATCATGGTGACTTATCCGTCAACTCACGGGGTATATGAAGAAACCATCCGTGAAGTGTGCCAGATCGTGCATCAGTTCGGCGGCCAGGTGTATCTGGACGGCGCCAACATGAACGCGCAGGTCGGGATCACCACGCCGGGGTATATCGGCGCGGATGTTTCCCATCTCAATTTGCATAAAACCTTCTGTATTCCGCACGGCGGCGGCGGCCCGGGCATGGGGCCGATTGGCGTGAAAGCGCATCTGGCGCCGTTTGTCCCGGGACACAAGGTGGTGAAAATCGACGAGATGTTGACGGAGCAGGGGGCGGTGTCCGCCGCGCCGTTCGGCAGCGCCTCCATTTTGCCGATTAGCTGGATGTATATCCGCATGATGGGCGCGGAGGGGCTGAAGCAGGCAAGCCAGATGGCGATCCTGAATGCCAACTATATTGCCGCACGGCTGCAATCGGCTTATCCGGTGCTGTATACCGGGCGGGGCGGTCGCGTCGCGCATGAATGTATTCTGGATATTCGCCCGCTGAAAGAGCGCAGCGGCATCAGCGAAATGGATATCGCCAAGCGTTTGATTGACTACGGTTTCCATGCCCCTACGATGTCGTTCCCGGTGGCCGGCACCTTGATGGTGGAACCGACTGAATCAGAAAGTCAGGCGGAGCTGGATCGGTTTATTGACGCCATGCTGTCGATTCGGGCCGAAATCGATCGCGTGGCGAGCGGCGAATGGCCGCTGGCGGACAATCCGCTGGTCAATGCTCCCCATACGCAGGCGGAACTGGTCGGCGAGTGGTCGCATCCCTACAGCCGTGAGCTGGCGGTGTTTCCGGCGGGCAGCGAAAATAAATTCTGGCCGACGGTAAAACGCCTCGATGATGTCTACGGCGACCGCAATCTGTTCTGTTCCTGCGTACCGCTGGCGGATTATCAGTAATCCTTTTCCCTGAGCATCGGCCCGTCGGTTATCCGGCGGGCCGATCGCCATACTGGCCGTATTAACATTATTCAAACTTTCTGCAAGTCTGGGCCTCTGTAGCTCTGAACCGTTGTCATACGCCATGATTGGAAAGATTGATGGAACCGTATAAGGGTTTTAGACCACTTAACTCATGGTCTGGGTCTGATCGCTGAGCTTTATCCTGAAAACGCCATGATGTGATTGGTCCGCGGATTTTTCATCGCATCCTGAATATGACGCGAGCGTCAGCGCCTGCCTCGTCGCTGATAGGTCGTATGAATGATCGCGTTTATCTTTCGCATTAATAAACAGGGAGCGTATAGCGTGAATGGAATAAGGAATCGACAAGCGCCTGACTTTTCCACCTACGTCCAGAGAGTGGGTAAAGCGCCGGAGAAAAAAGAGATTGGGATAAGAACATTGGACGAAGCGCGAACGTATGTTGCCGCACAGCGGTTTACGGATAAAACCCGTGCGCAAAAATATCTGGAAAAATTAGACGTAGCGAGCGATCTAAAAATAGAGAAACAGGCTCTCAGCCTTTTGAAATCGGCAATCCAGAATGAAATTAAAACGCTACCTGAGAGATCGGAGAAGGCCGAGGCCCTGGTTAAACAACGACTTACCATTAAGCCGAATAATCGTCTTTCTCCCGAACGGTTTGCCGTAACGCAGAACGACATGCAGGGGAAGGGTAAGCGCGCGCCGATTCTGCCGATGACGCTCGGTACTTTCGCTGTAATACGCGGCTTATGTTCATCACAGCCCCGGGTCGATGAACATAATAGCTATTCTTTTGGGGGGAGCGCGGCTTGGTCATCTTACCGAGCGGCGGCTTTTGACCAGAGCGAAGCGCTGGATCGTGTAGAAGATGGGCATCCCGGCGCTTGCGTTATCTATAGCGCGCAGTGGTTAAAACAGATTGCCGCTCATCCCTCAAATGATGCGTCTTCACGGATGGATTTTCTTGATAACGCCACCCCTGATGTGATTGCGCAGCAACAGGATTATGCGGATAGAGTCCATGCCGCCAATCAAAGTTCCTACGCCGTTGAGGATCCGTTTTTTCAAACGATTAGAGCCATAGGCATCAATCCCGGCTCTGGCGATAACCGTGTAATTGATATAACAGAAGATGAAGAAAGCGCAATGAGCGAGCTTGCCGAAGCGCTGAGTCGCCAAGGCAGTTCAAATTTTATTTGGTTGGATCGGCCAGACGACTGTTCCGCCAGCAAACATGTGGTCGCTACGCATGCGCATGGTAATAGGATCGCATTGTTTGATCCTAATATCGGCGAATTCAGGGTCAGAAGATCTGAAATACCCACCGTGATGCGGGCTATTATTGGCGATAACTCGATGAATTTTCCTATTCCCGACGTTACGGTGGTTCCCGTTCACCCCTAGATTACTGCCGTTCGGCCATTTCTCCAGCGCGTCCGACAAGATTGCGTGAGCGCTGGGGACGGATAACGGATACGGCCGAAGTCAGTACGGATGTGTTAGCAGCCTAGGTACTAAAGCAGCCAGCCTTTGTCCTGCGCGGCTTCCAGATGTTGTTTCAGATGTTGCCACAGCTCGGGATGAACGCCGGCGATAAACTCGGTGCGGCCTAATACCTGATCCAGCCGAATGCCGTTTTCCACCCAGCTTTGACCCTGATTGTGTAAATTCATCAGCACCGGCATGATGCGGTCGATCATCAGAGCAAAGCGGGCATTGGCGGTTTCGCCCGCTTCATATTCCAGCCACAGATCGTGAAATTTCTGCCGTTGCGGTTCGGGTAACAAACCGAAAATACGCGCCGCGGCGGCCACTTCTTGGACGTGCACCGCCAGTCGGGCGGAGAGATCGTAAACCATCACGTCGCCGGCATCGATCTCGACGATATCGTGAACCAGCGCCATTTGAATCACGCGATTAATATCGACCTCTTTTCCGGCATAGGGCGCCAGGCTCATGGCGGCGACGGCAAAATGCCAGCTATGCTCGGCGGAGTCCTCATGGCGCGGGCTGCCAATAATTTTTGAGCGGCGCTGTACGCTTTTCAACTTGTCGATTTCCATCAGAAAATCGACCACCTCAGTCAATGAACCGAAATCCAGAACAGGTGAAGCAAACGACATCAGAACAACCTCTTGGTAGTGAAAAGCCAGCCATCATCAAAGCCTGATAACCGGTAAAGAAGGATGGCATCGCGAAAACGTGCGTACAGCGTACATCGAAGCCGATAATTGTAGGGGAAGCGATCGGAAATTTATACGCTTGATTACGTTAAAAATTGCGTAGGAGGGTAATAATAATTATTTTAGCTTACACGTGTACACTGAAACTATTCTCAGTTAATCTGCTCAAAGGTTATACCAATGCGTTCGTTAACCGTCGGCTTATTGCGCTTCGATAGCCTGCGCTACTGCTCATTAAGGTAAACATGTCAAAGAATTTGTGGGAATCAGGGTATTCACTGGCGGAGGAAATCGCCAACAGCATCAGTCATGGAATCGGCCTGGTTTTCGGTATTGTCGGTCTGGTTCTGCTGTTGGTGCAGGCGGTGAACAATGGCGCGGATAGCGTCGCCATCACCAGCTATAGCCTGTACGGCGGAAGCATTATTCTGTTGTTTCTGGCTTCAACGTTGTATCACGCGATTCCTTCGCCGCGCGCCAAACCCTGGCTGAAGAAGTTTGATCACTGTGCGATTTACGTGCTGATTGCCGGTACTTATACGCCTTTCCTGCTGGTGGGGCTTGATTCGCCGCTGGCCCGCGGGCTGATGGTGGTGATCTGGAGTATGGCGCTGGCGGGGGTGATCTTTAAACTGGCGTTCGCGCATCGGTTTGAAGTGCTGTCGCTGATTACCTATCTGGCGATGGGCTGGCTGTCGTTAGTGGTGATTTATCAACTGGTTATGACGCTGTCCATCGGCGGCGTGACGCTGCTGGCGATAGGCGGCGTCATTTATACGTTGGGGGTGATTTTTTATGCCAGCCAGCGCATTCCCTACAACCACGCCATCTGGCACGGTTTTGTGCTGGGCGGCAGCGTTTGCCATTTTTTGGCAATTTACCTGTACGTGTAGCGCGGAAATAGCGATGCCTGCGGCAGCAGGCATCCGAGGCTACGTTCAGTCGGTTATTGCGTAAGGCAGGGGTTGGATCGCCAGTTGACTGTCGGCGTCATCCCGCACGCGTAACAGGCTGTCGGCGTCCAGATCGTTGTTCAGCACCGCCTGTACCCATACGCTTTCATCCTGTAAGCGGCAGGCCGCCAGTACGCTGCCGGTGCGCCGCCAGTTTTCTCCCAGTTGTAATTCAAGATCTTCTCCCGCTTCGGGAACCCGGCTTGCCTGGCCGGCCAGCCAGTAAAGCGCGCGTTTATTGGCCCCCCGGTATTTGGCCCGGGCAACCATTTCCTGCCCGGCATAACAGCCTTTACTGAAGCTAATCCCGTTTAATGCCTGTAAATTAGCCGCTTGCGGGATGAACTGCGCACTGTTTGCGCTGTCAATGATCGGCAGACCGGATTCAATATCCAAAGCCAGCCATTGGCGGCTATCATTTAACCCGGTTTTGTCCGCCAGCCGTTCCAGCAGCGCAGCGCTCTGCTCTGCGTTCAGCACCAGCAGGAAACGCTCCGCCGGATGAGAAAAATGCAGCAGGGTGGCGCCTTGATATTGAACCACCGGATGCTCGGCGTCCGGCAGGATATCGAAAATCGGGCCCAGCAGTTCACGGATTTGCGCGCCGGCCGCGCCCAGCAGAATGACATCGTCGTCTGCGGCAATCGTGGTTTTAGAAAAAACGGCGTATTTTTTCAGCTCGTTGAGTTGGGTGTCGCGCAGGTTGCGCCGTTCGATAAAGGCGAAACCTTCCCCACGCTGGAATAAACGCAGATCGCTCCACATTTTCCCTTTGGCGTCACAGTGGGCACAGAGTATATGCTGGTCGGCCGGTAGCGCGGCCACATCGGCGGTGACCTGCCCCTGAAGGTACTTGACGGTGTCGGGGCCGCTTAATGTGACCAATGCCCAGTCGTCAAGCGAGATCAGGGTCGCGGGTAAATGAGCCGAGACAAACGGGGGTTGTGAAGTAAAAGACGGTTGATTAGCCATAGTACAATCCTGCGCGCGATACGATAAGCGAATGGCCTAATGGTAAAAGAGCGGCCGGGGTTTGCAAGGGGTTATTGTGCGGTCAGGTCTGCGATGCGGCGCGCAATGCGACGCTAAAATATGTCAAAGTGTTACTATTTGTTGAATACCTGTTGCTGAAATCAGGTTACACTGATAGTCAGCATCGATAACAAGGTGGTATAAGCATGGAAATCGATAACAAATCACGGATTCATTGGGCATGTCGACGCGGTATGCGAGAGTTGGATATTTCTATCATGCCTTTTTTTGAGCATGACTATGATGCATTAAGCGATGATGACAAGCGAACATTCGTCCGCCTGTTGCAGTGTGACGATCCGGATCTGTTTAACTGGCTGATGAATCACGGTGAACCGCAAGATCAGGATCTGAAACGTATGATCTCCCTTATCCAGACGCGAAACAAAGACCGTGGCCCAGTGGCAATGTGACCTTCGCGTTTCCTGGCGCATGCAGCTTTTCTCGTTGGTTGTGCACGGACTGCTGGTTTTACTGATACTGCTGGCTCCCTGGCCGGACAGCTATACCGTGCTGTGGCTGGGGCTGGTCACGCTGGTGGTGTTCGGTTTTATCCGCAGCCAGCGCAATATCAAATCCCGCCAGGGGGAAATTTCATTACTCGGCGACATGCTCCTGCGTTGGCAGCGGCGGGAATGGCTGATTATCAAACGTCCGTGGATGTTGAAGCATGGCATTTTGCTGTCGCTGAAATCGACGGAGGGTAAAGGGCGGCAGCGCCTGTGGCTGGCGTCGGACAGCATGGACGAAGAAGAGTGGCGGCACCTGCGCCAGTTGCTGTTGCAGCATAAAAAATAACGGCAGTGATTTACCTCGATTAGCGCAGCAGGTATCTTACGCGGCATTGAATAAGAGAGAAGCCGATGACAACGCCCGCTGATAAACATGCCGTGCAAAAAAATGTGCTGCACCCGCGTAACCGCCACCGCGGTCGATATGACTTTCCCGCGCTAAAACAAATCCACCCGGCGCTGATCCCCTTTGTGAAGGTGAATGCCTACGGCGACGAATCGGTTGATTTTTCCGATCCGCAGGCCGTTAAGGTGCTCAATCAGGCGCTATTGCACCATTTCTATCAGATTGAACACTGGATTATTCCCGATGGTTTTCTCTGCCCGCCGGTGCCCGGCCGGGCGGATTACGTTCACCATCTGGCCGATCTGCTGGCGGAAGACAATCAATCCGTGGTGCCGCGTGAGGCGTCGGTGCTGGATGTCGGTTGCGGCGCCAACTGTATTTATCCGCTGATTGGTTATCGGGAATATGGCTGGCGTTTTACCGGCAGCGAAATTAATCCGCAGGCGATGCAGGCCGCCAATGCCACCATTGAGGCGAATCCCGGCCTGAATCGGGCTATTCGGTTACGTCGTCAGAAAAACAGCAAAGCGATTCTTGCCGGCATCATTCATAAGAACGAAATCTTTGACGCAGTGCTGTGTAACCCGCCGTTCCACGCTTCCGCCGCCGATGCGCGGCAAGGATCGCAGCGCAAACTGCATAATCTTGGTCTGGATAAAAACTCGCCGCTCAACTTCGGCGGTCAACAGGATGAGTTGTGGTGCGACGGCGGGGAAACCGCGTTTATCAGTCAGATGATCGGCGAGAGCGCCAGCTTTGCCCGCCAGTGCCTGTGGTTCACCTCGCTGGTATCGCGCAAAGAAAACCTGCCCGACCTTTATCGTGCGCTGGAAAGCGCCGGGGCAGAGAAAGTCAGAACCATCAATATGGCGCAGGGGCAGAAACAGAGCCGCTTCGTGGCCTGGAGTTTTTTTGATACGCCTGCGCGCGCAAGATGGTGGCTACAGAAGCAGAAGCGGTGATGGCGTTTACAGCAGCGGTTCCATTTCCAGCAGAATCTGCTCGCACCATTGCGCGATTCGCTCGTCGCTGAGATCGTACTGATTGACTTCATCCAGCGCCAGCCCGACAAACTGCTTGCCATCGGCGGTCAGCGGTTTCGGGCTGGTGAAGTCATAACCTGCCACCGGCCAATAGCCGATAAACTTCACCCCCAGCGGCAGTAACTGGTCGTGCAACATCCCTAACGCATCAAGAAACCACTCGCCGTACCCTAACTGGTCGCCCATGCCATACAACGCCACGATCTTGCCGCTCAGCCTGAGGGTGGGTAACTGTGGCCAGATAGCCTCCCAATCTTCCTGAAGTTCGCCAAAATCCCAGGTCGGAATGCCGAGGATCAGCATGTCGTACTCTTCCATACGTTGCGGATCGACATCTTTAACGTTATGCAGATCCACCAGATCTTCACCCAGCGTGTCGCGGATTTTTTCTGCTGCCATTTCGGTATAGCAGGTGCTTGAGCCGTAAAACAGACCGATTTTCATAGGCGGTAGGGACGTCGTTCCTGGTCGAAGTAAATGAGGGAGTCAGAAGCGGATATTCTAAAATGATGGGCGGAGGAAAGAAAGACGCAGTGAAGGCCGTCGCCTTCACTGCCGTCAGATCGATTTAGCCAAGCGATTGATGGCGGGTTTCTTTGCTCAATAGCAAGGCGATCAGCGTCAGCGACGCCATGGCCGCCAGATAAATCCCCACATAGAACAGGCCGTAAGTCACCGTCAGCCAGGTGGCGATATAGGGAGCGATGGAGGCGCCGAGAATGGACGACACGTTATAGGAGAACGATGCCCCGGTATAACGCACTTCCGTTGGGAACAACTCCGGCAGCAGCGCGCCCATCGGGCCGAACGTCAACCCCATCATGCCCATGCCGCAGATCAGGAAAGCCATCACCATGGCCTGATTGCCGGAACCCAGCATTGACGGGAAAAGCATGGCGAACACCAGCATCAGGCAGGTAACGGTAATCATGGTTTTACGCCGTCCGAAGATGTCGGCCAGATACCCCGACAAAGGGATGATGACGGCGAAGGCGATGACGGCGATCATCAGCATCCACAGGAAGGTGTTGCGCGAGAACCCCAGCCCTCTTGGCGACGGCGTGGTGCCGTAGGTCATGGAGTAAACGGTCATGATGTAGAACAGCGTGTAGGTCGCCAGCATGATGAAAGTGCCAAGAATGGTGGCTTTCATATGTTTACTGAACAGCGTTCCAATGGGGATCCGCACTTGCTTGCCCGCTTTGGCGACTTTGGCGAAGACCGGCGTTTCGTGCAGGGAGACGCGCACGTACAGACCGATTAACACCAGCACGGCGGAGAAAATGAACGGCACGCGCCAGCCCCACTGCATGAATTGCTCGTCGGTCAATAGCCAGGAGAGCAGCAGGAAGGTGCCGTTGGCGAAGAAGAAGCCGATCGGGGCGCCAAGCTGAGGGAATGAACCGTACAATGCCCGCTTGTGGGCCGGCGCGTTTTCGGTCGCCAGCAGCGCCGCGCCGCCCCATTCGCCTCCCAGACCCAGGCCCTGCCCGAAACGCGCCAGCGCCAGCAGGATGGGAGCAAGGATGCCAATGGTTTCATAGCTGGGCAACAGACCGATCAGTACGGTTGAAATACCCATGGTCAGCAACGACGCCACCAGCGTAACCTTACGGCCCGCGCGGTCGCCGAAATGACCGAATAGCGCTGAGCCAATCGGCCGGGCGATAAAGGCAATCGCAAACGTCGCCAGAGACTGTAGCGTGGCCGCCGCCGGATCGCCCTGCGGAAAAAAGATATGGGGAAACACCAGCACGGCGGCGGTGGCGTAGATATAGAAATCAAAAAATTCAATAGCTGTACCCACCAGAGAGGCGATAACAACTTTACTTCTGGAGTTTACCGGCGAAGCGTCGGCCTCTGCGTCGATAGTGGGGGTGATGGTGGCTTGCATGGTGATTCATCTTTTTTAACAACACGAACGCTTATTCTATGCATGGAAAAAAGTGCTTTTCAACGGGGATTTCGCAGGGGTATCGTCCGGAGAAAAGCCGCGTCTGGAGCCTATTCCGACATATACGGCATGTGTAAGATATAATCTCAGCACATGATGTTTTTACCGGAGAATGTTATGACGATGTGAGATATCACGGGATATGTGAGATCCGACAATCTTTGCGATTATCTCTTTCGTGTTCGAGTCGAAAGTCTGTTGGCCGCCTTTATATCACGATGATTAGCCCCTTAACGGATTGCTCAGGCATAATGGAGGCCGATGAGTTAGAGAGGATACTGCGATGCACGCGCAGGATCAGACATTTATTGAACAATTTCTTGATGCGCTGTGGCTGGAGCGCAATCTGGCGGAAAATACGCTGGCCTCTTACCGTTTGGATCTCCGGTCGCTGGCTGAGTGGCTGGCGCACCACGATAACGATTTGCTGCGGGCGCAGGCGATTGATCTGCAATCGTTTCTGGCTGAACGCATCGAAGGCGGGTATAAAGCGACCAGCTCGGCGCGTTTACTGAGCGCCATGCGTCGGCTGTTCCAGTACCTTTACCGGGAAAAAATCCGCAGCGACGATCCCAGCGCCGTATTGTCATCCCCGAAGCTGCCGCAGCGGTTGCCGAAAGATTTGAGCGAGGCCCAGGTCGAAGCGCTGCTCAGCGCCCCCAGCGTTGATCAACCGCTGGAATTGCGCGATAAGGCCATGCTTGAGGTATTGTATGCCACCGGGCTGCGAGTCTCGGAACTGGTGGGGCTGACCATCGGCGATGTCAGCCTGCGTCAGGGCGTGGTGCGGGTCATCGGCAAGGGGAATAAAGAACGGCTGGTGCCGTTGGGTGAAGAGGCGGTGTACTGGATTGAACAGTATCTGGAATATGGACGGCCGTGGTTGCTCAACGGGCGGACGCTGGATGTGATGTTTCCCAGTAACCGCGCGCGGCAGATGACGCGTCAGACGTTCTGGCATCGTATCAAGCACTATGCGATTCTGGCCTCCATCGATAGCGCAAAACTTTCGCCGCATGTGCTGCGTCATGCGTTTGCCACCCATTTGCTGAACCACGGCGCGGACTTACGGGTGGTACAGATGTTGCTGGGGCACAGCGATCTTTCAACGACGCAGATTTATACCCATGTTGCGACGGAGCGTCTGAAACAGCTCCATCAGCGGCATCATCCGCGAGCGTGATGGCTGTTGCCGGATTGTTGGTTATCAGCGTATCGCTTCGGCGTAGTTACCGAAACAGGATTGATGAAATGAAAAAAGGGTTACGACTACTTTCTCTATTATTGGCGGCAACGGCTGCCGGGTTTGCTCACGCCGACGATGCGGCGATCAAACAGACCATGACCCGCCTGGGGATGCCGGATGCGCAGATCCAGAGCGCGCCGGTTTCGGGCATGAAAACCGTGCTGACCGACAGCGGCGTGTTTTATATCAGCGAGGATGGCAAGCATCTTATTCAGGGGCCGTTGTACGACGTGAGCGGCAACGCGCCGCTGAACGTGACCAGTCAGATTTTAAAAGCAAAAATGGATGCGTTGCAGGATCAGATGATCGTCTATAAAGCGGCGCAGGAAAAACATGTGATAACCGTATTTACCGACATCACCTGCGGCTACTGTCACAAACTGCATGAGCAGATGAAAGAGTACAACGCGCTGGGCATTACCGTGCGCTATCTGGCTTTCCCGCGTCAAGGGCCAAATTCTCAGGCGGAGAAAGATATGCAGTCCATCTGGTGTGTGGCTAATCGCAACAAGGCGTTCGATGACGCGCTGAAAGGCGAAGAGATTTCCCCGGCGACCTGCAAGACCAATATCGCCGCGCACTATCAGCTCGGCGTTCAGTTTGGCGTGCAGGGTACCCCGGCCATTGTGCTGGAAGACGGTATGATCGTGCCCGGTTATCAAGGGCCGCAAGAGATGTTGGCGATGCTGGATGCGCACAAGGCATCGAAGAAAACCGGTGGTTGAGGCTAAGTGGAAATGATTACCCAACTCCGCCGGCGTCCGCTGGCGGAGGACATTGATTTACCCGACACCGTTCCGCCATTGCTGCGCCGCCTGTATGCGCAGCGCGGCGTTAAGGGCGCGCAGGAACTGGAACGTAGCCTGAGCGGCTTGCACAATTACCGTTTGTTAAGCGGAATTGAGCAAGCGGTCGATCTTCTGCAACGGGCACTGGCGGAGAAACGCCGCATGGTGATCGTCGGCGACTTTGACGCCGACGGCGCCACCAGCACCGCGCTCGCCGTGCTGGCGCTGCGCGGTATGGGCGGCGTGAACGTGAAATATCTGGTGCCGAACCGCTTTGAAGATGGCTACGGGCTAAGCCCGGAGGTCGTCGCGCAGGCAGCCGGGTTGGGCGCAGAGATCATTGTCACCGTGGATAACGGGATTTCCTCCCATGCGGGGGTCGAGGAAGCGCATCGACGCGGCATCGCCGTGCTGGTGACCGACCACCATCTGCCGGGGGAAACGCTGCCTGACGCCGATGCGATGATTAACCCCAACCTTCCCGATTGTCTGTTTCCCTCCAAAGCGCTGGCAGGCGTGGGGGTGACGTTTTATCTGATGATGGCGCTGTTTGTGCGCCTGCGTGAGAGCGGCTGGTTTACGCAACAAGGATTGCCAAAGCCGAATCTCACCGAGCTGCTGGATTTGGTGGCGTTGGGCACGGTGGCCGACGTGGTGCCGCTGGATGCCAATAACCGTATTCTGGTCGCGCAAGGGTTGAACCGCATTCGCGCCGGCGAGTGTCGTCCGGGCATTCGGGCGCTGCTGGAAGTGGCGAACCGCGATGCCGGTCAACTGGTGGCCAGCGATTTGGGGTTTGCGCTTGGGCCGCGTCTGAACGCGGCCGGACGGCTTGACGATATGACGGTAGGGGTGGAGTTGTTACTGAGTGACGACATCACTCAGGCGCGCATGCTGGCCAGCGATCTGGACGCGCTGAATCAGGATCGCCGTGAAATCGAGCAAAGCATGCAGGTGGAAGCGCTGCACCTGTGCGAGTCGCTGGAGCGTACTCGCGCCGCGCTGCCTTACGGACTGGCGATATACCACCCGGAATGGCATCAGGGCGTGGTCGGGATTCTGGCGTCGCGCATTAAAGAGCGTTTTCATCGTCCGGTGATTGCCTTTGCGCCCGCCGGCGATGGCATGCTGAAAGGGTCGGGACGTTCCATTGCCGGTCTGCATCTGCGTGATGCGCTGGAACGGCTGGACACGTTGTATCCCGGCATGATGCAGAAATTCGGCGGACATGCCATGGCGGCGGGGCTTTCGCTGCATGAAGATCGGTTCGAGGATTTCCGGCAGCGTTTCGGCGCACTGGTCGGCGAGTGGCTCGATCCTTCTCAACTCGAAGGCGTCGTCTGGTCTGATGGCGAGTTGGCGCTGCCGGAACTGAATCTGTTATCAACGGCGGAGATGCTGCGTTACGCCGGCCCCTGGGGACAAGCGTTTCCTGAACCGACGTTCGATGGCCGATTCCGTATTCTGCAACCCCGTCTGTTAAAAGCGCGCCATTTGAAAGCGATGTTTGAACCGCTTGACGGCAAAGGGCAGGTGCCTTTGTTGGATGGCATCGCGTTTAATGTTGATACGTCCGTATGGCCGGATCCGAGCATTAAAGAAGTGGAAATGGTATACCGGCTGGATATTAACGAGTTTCGCGGTAAACGCTCGGTACAGTTGCTGATTCAGCATCTGTGGCCGCGCTGAGGCGGTGAACGAAATACGGCGGGCGGAAAGGCGATACCCGTCATCTTTCAAGTTGCAGCCCGTGCGCCTGCAACTCGACATCTATTGGGTATATAAACTGAGCATGTTATCCGTTAGAATGTCCGGTTTATGCCCGTAGGGCCATACCATTCCGTTGTCGACGACTTAACGTAAGAATATAAAAAATCATGTTTGAAATTAATCCGGTAAAAAACCGCATTCAGGATCTGTCGGAACGTACCGCCGTTCTTAGGGGGTATCTTTGACTATGATGCCAAGAAAGAACGCCTCGAAGAAGTAAACGCCGAACTCGAACAGCCTGACGTCTGGAATGAACCCGAACGCGCGCAGGCGCTGGGTAAAGAGCGTTCCTCGCTGGAAGCTATCGTCGATACCATCGATCAGATGACCCAGGGGCTGGAAGATGTGGCCGGCTTGCTTGAGCTGGCGGTGGAAGAAGACGACGAAGACACCTTCAATGAAACCAGCGCCGAGCTGGACGCGCTGGAAAATAAATTAAGCCAGTTGGAATTCCGGCGCATGTTCTCCGGCGAATATGACAGCGCCGACTGCTACCTGGATATTCAGGCGGGCTCCGGCGGCACGGAGGCGCAGGACTGGGCCAGCATGCTGGTGCGGATGTATCTGCGCTGGGCGGAAGCCAAAGGCTTCAAAACCGAAATTATTGAAGAGTCCGATGGTGAAGTGGCCGGCACGAAATCCGCCACCATCAAAATCATCGGCGATTATGCCTTTGGCTGGCTGCGTACTGAAACCGGCGTACATCGTCTGGTGCGTAAAAGCCCATTCGACTCCGGCGGCCGCCGACATACCTCGTTCAGTTCCGCTTTCGTTTATCCCGAAGTGGATGACGACATTGATATCGAAATCAACCCCGCCGATCTGCGCATTGACGTTTACCGCGCTTCCGGCGCGGGCGGTCAGCACGTAAACCGTACGGAATCCGCGGTACGTATTACCCATATCCCCACCAATATCGTGACGCAGTGCCAGAACGACCGTTCCCAGCATAAAAACAAAGATCAGGCGATGAAACAGCTGAAAGCCAAGCTGTACGAGTTTGAAATGCAAAAGAAAAATGCTGAGAAACAGGCAATGGAGGATAACAAGTCCGATATCGGCTGGGGCAGCCAGATCCGTTCCTATGTACTGGATGATTCGCGCATCAAAGATTTGCGTACCGGAGTAGAGACGCGTAATACCCAGGCGGTGCTGGATGGCGATCTGGATAAATTTATTGAAGCAAGTTTAAAAGCGGGGCTATAAGGAATCACATGTCTGAATCACAATCACAGGGTGCCGATCAGGCGCAGGATCTTAATAACGAACTGAAAGCGCGGCGTGAAAAATTGGCGGCGCTGCGTGAAAACGGCATTGCGTTTCCGAATGATTTCCGCCGTGACAGCACCTCAGACCTGCTGCACGCCGACTATGACGACAAAGAAAACGAAGAGCTGGAAGCGCTGAACCTTGAAGTGACCGTCGCCGGCCGGATGATGACGCGTCGTATCATGGGGAAAGCCTCCTTTGTGACGTTACAGGATGTGGGCGGACGTATTCAACTGTACGTTTCCCGCGACGATCTGGCGGCGGGCGTTTATAACGAACAGTTCAAAAAATGGGATTTGGGCGATATCCTCGGCGCGCGCGGCAAACTGTTTAAAACCAAAACCGGCGAGCTTTCCGTTCACTGTACCGAACTGCGTTTGCTGACCAAAGCCCTGCGCCCGCTGCCGGATAAATTCCACGGTCTGGCCGATCAGGAAACCCGCTACCGTCAGCGTTATCTGGATCTGATCGCCAACGATGAATCGCGCAATACTTTCCGTATTCGTTCAAAAGTGATGGCGGCGATCCGCAGCTTTATGGTCGATAATGGCTTTATGGAAGTGGAAACGCCGATGATGCAGGTGATCCCCGGCGGCGCGGCGGCGCGTCCGTTTATCACCCATCATAACGCGCTGGACATCGATATGTACCTGCGCATTGCGCCGGAACTGTATTTGAAGCGTCTGGTGGTCGGCGGCTTTGAACGCGTGTTCGAAATCAACCGCAACTTCCGTAACGAAGGGGTTTCCCCGCGCCATAACCCTGAGTTCACCATGATGGAACTTTATATGGCGTATGCCGATTATAAAGACCTGATTGTACTGACGGAAAACCTGTTCCGCACGCTGACGCAGCAGGTATTAGGTTCCACGACGGTCGAATACGGCGATCAGAGTTTCGATTTTGGGAAACCATTTGAGAAACTGACCATGCGCGAAGCGATCTGCAAATACCGCCCGCAAACCAACGTTGCCGATCTGGACGATTTTGATAAAGCGTCTGACATTGCCCGGTCTTTAGGCATTAAAATCGAGAAAAGCTGGGGGCTGGGTCGCATCGTTACCGAGATCTTTGAAGAAACCGCGGAAAGCAGCCTGATCCAACCGACGTTTATTACCGAATACCCGGCAGAAGTGTCGCCGCTGGCGCGCCGTAACGATCAGAACCCGGCAATCACCGATCGTTTCGAATTCTTCATCGGCGGACGTGAAATTGGCAACGGTTTCTCCGAGTTGAACGACGCCGAAGATCAGGCCGAACGCTTTGCCCAGCAGGTCAGCGCCAAAGACGCGGGTGATGATGAAGCCATGTTCTACGACGAAGACTACGTGACCGCGCTGGAGCACGGTATGCCGCCGACCGCCGGTCTGGGGATCGGCATCGACCGGATGGTGATGTTGTTTACCAACAGCCACACTATCCGCGACGTGATCCTGTTCCCGGCGATGCGTCCGCAGAAGTAATACTCCCTGCTGACGAATAGGATGTCGCCAAACGGCGCTTAATCGCGCCGTTTGCGTTTTATAACGCTTTTTTCCCCGCACTTGCCTCGCCAAACGTGTAACCGGTCAAAAGCTAAACAGTTTTGCCGGGTTTTTTGCTTGCCCGGCAACGGGATAGCGCTATAATGCCAAGCGCTGTCCCGTTGCGAGTGTAGTTCAATGGTAGAACGAGAGCTTCCCAAGCTCTATACGAGGGTTCGATTCCCTTCACTCGCTCCAATTACAGTTTCTCAACCTCTGCTAAGTCCATCCATCCTGTCTCTACAAGGCTTAAAGTCGAGTTGCGTTTGCTCAGGGAAAATCGACGTCTAGCAAAATCTGTATAGTTATGTGTATAGGCGTTGGTTATACGCGAAATTCTATACCCATGCCGCTTACAGTGCTTGAGATAGGTCGCGCCGCAAGAGAAGATTAGACGCCCGGCATCGATATAATTGAATGCCCAGTTAAATAGCAGAATTTAAACCGGTAATCCCTCAATTAATAATTTCACAGAGAATCATTATTCCATATTCACTTATCACTCTCTCTTTTGTTTAGGAATAATCTTACATTATTATAATAATTTCCTCTCATACTTTATCTTATTAGTGACATTGAAATTAAAAAAGACGGGGGTGGAGATGCCTTATTCATCGAAAGAACAACTTCCTGATAATGTAAAAAACGTACTGCCTTCCCACGCGCAGGAAATATATAAAGAAGCGTTCAATAGCGCTTGGGATCAATATAAAGATGCTGACGACAGGCGGGGCGATGACAGTAGGGAAGAAACCGCTCATAAGGTGGCATGGAGCGCGGTGAAAAACCAGTATGAAAAAAAAGATGATAACAAGTGGCACAAGAAAAAATAACTCCCTACCATGGTAGCCGATGGCAATAAAAATATTATTGCTCGGTCGACCATTTGTCAGTGTCAGACTCTCGGTAATCTATAAATATTCAAGACCTTATTATTCCATAGGCTGAAACCCTGATTTAACCCATCGCGTTTTCCCACACCGGGGACATTTTTCCTTGTTGCTTCCAGGCTGGTTTTGCGCTTCATGATATTGTGTATGACTACAGTGACAACATGAATAATAACCTTTATCGTCTATTTCCTCTTTAATCGCTAACAGATATAAAGGTAACGTGGTCAAGCCAGGTTTAATGTCCTTTTTTTCATGCTCAAATACGCTGATATTTCCATCTATTTCAAGAAAGGCTAATTTAATCTGTCCAAGCTGTTCAATGCTTTTCTGCCGCAGCTCCATCATCACTTCATCCATTGAGAAACTTTGCTTTTGCAGGCTATGCCATTTCAATACGCCATCCTCAATAATCAAAAGCGGTTTTCCATCAAATTTTTCCTGGAAATAATCACTTTTCTTCAATGCATATGCAAACATCTTGTACAGCAAAATAACCACAACAAACACCACCAGTACTGGAAGCAGGGGCGTATCGTCATATAAAGCCACATCCCCGGCCGCCGATCCCAGAGATAAAACGATCACTAACTCTAACGGCGTCATTTGCTTAATTCCACGCCGGCCGATCAGTTTGATAAAAGTTAAAACGAAAAAGAATGAGATGATCGAGCGTACGGCGACCTCTCCTAAGTAGCTGATGGGGAAATTATTAATAGCCATCCGACTCACATCAAAAACGACCATATATCACTCTTCCGATAAAGTAGCGTAATAATGAGGGTAGGCTATATATGCGCTTGCGTCGCTCTCTAACGCTCATCGTCTTTATCATTAGGATGGCAGGATAAATATCGCTTGATGACAAGTATGGCAATCATCGCCCACATCCGAGCGGTATCTTTGTCAGGAATGCCTGTCCGCGGTTACCTATAAACCCCCATAAGAAATACTGCCTATTCGTTCTTTACGCAAAGACGTTTTTATATAATTAATTGTTTTTAATAAATAAATTAGACATCCCCATTGATGTATTCATCATTACGATCCTCTTTTCACGCCACACATTATGGAGGAAATGTGAGGTTTTTCCCGACATATATACAATGATAATCATTATTATTATCATTAGTCTTTGCTTGCAATTATGTACATAAATGGGGATAAATATAATGAATGTAACAACTAATTACATTAAGCGACCATTGGCCGTACTGCTGGCTGGAATTTTGAGCGGTAACGTCTACGCAGCAGAAGAAACACAAGAAGATGTCATGGTAGTGCAGGCGACGGCGGAGGAAGCGCTGAAACAGCAGCCAGGGGTTTCCATCATTACCGCCGAGGATATTCAGAAATCGCCGCCGGTTAATGACCTGTCGGATCTTATTCGTAAAATGCCCGGCGTTAATCTGACCGGCAACAGCGCCACTGGCGCTCGCGGCAATAATCGCCAGATCGATATCCGCGGCATGGGGCCGGAGAACACGCTGATTCTAATCGACGGCAAACCGGTTTCCTCGCGTAATGCCATCCGCTATAGCCGGACAGGTGAACGTGACACCCGCGGCGATACCAACTGGGTGCCGGTGGAGATGGTCGAGCGGGTCGAAGTATTGCGCGGTCCGGCCGCCGCACGCTATGGTTCCGGCGCGGCGGGCGGTGTGGTGAATATTATTACCAAACGCCCCACCAACGACTGGCATGGCTCATTCACTGTGTATACCAATCAGCCGGAAGATAATAAAGAAGGCGCCACCAACCGGGCTAACTTTAGCCTTAACGGCCCGTTGATCGACGATACGCTGACCATGCGGGTGTATGGCAATATCAATAAGACTGACGCCGACGCCGCCGATATCAATAGTTCCATCGCCGATACCACTGCCGCCGGGCGCGAAGGGGTGCGCAACAGAGATATCAACACGCTGTTGTCGTGGAAGATCAATCCCCAGCAGATCATGGATTTCGAATACGCTTACAGCCGTCAGGGCAATATCTACGCCGGGGATGTTCAGTACAGTAACCATGACTCGCTGCCCGCCGGTCAGACCGATATTGTGGAAAATATGTACGGCCAGGAAACCAACCGTTTGTACCGGCAGACCTACGGCGTAACCCATAACGGCATCTGGGACTGGGGCCAGACGAGAACCGGTTTTTATTATGAAAAAACCAACAATACCCGCTTGGGCGAAGGCTATGCCGGACGAACGGAAGGCGCGCCCAACAGCACCGAATATGACACTAGCAGACTGGACAGCTACCGAGCCAATTTTGAAGCTAACGTTCCGTTCCACTGGCTGGCGGATCAGACTGCTACCTTAGGCGCCGAATGGAACCGCGACAAGCTTAACGATCCGGCCGCAACCGGCTATAGCGCCACAGATACGGATATCGGCGGCATATCGGGCAACCCGGATGGACGCAGCAGCAAAAACAGCGCGACGCTGAGCGCCCTTTATTTCGAGGATAATATCGAAGCTGCGCCGGGCACCAATATCATCCCCGGCCTGCGCCTCGATTATCACAACGAGTTCGGCGCCAACTGGAGTCCGAGCCTGAACGCCTCTCAGGAACTGGGCGACTACTTCACACTGAAAGCGGGGATCGCCAGGGCATTCAAGGCCCCCAACCTGTACCAGTCCAGTGAAGGTTACCTGATGACCAGCAACGGCAATGGTTGCCCGATCGGTACCAACGTCGCTTGCTATCTGATTGGTAATGACAATCTGGATCCGGAAATCAGCGTCAATAAAGAGGTTGGGCTGGAGTTCACCTACGAGGGTTATGACGCCGGGATTACCTGGTTCCGCAACGACTACAAGAACAAAATCATCTCCGGTCTCGACTCTCTGGGCACCACGTCTTCCGGTCGTAATATCTATCAATGGGAAAACGGCGGCAAAGCGGTGGTGGAAGGGCTGGAAGCCAATCTGGTGGTGCCGGTGGTGCCTGATACGCTGAACTGGCGTACCAATGCGACCTATATGATCACTTCCGAGAATAAAGATACCGGTAATCCGCTGTCTGTCATTCCCAAATACACCATCAATACCATACTGGATTGGCAGGTAACCGAACAGTTATCGGCGAATGTGGCCTGGACGATGTATGGACGTCAGAAACCGCGCCAGAATGCGGAAAACCGCACTGAATTCAGCAGCGGCATGTCTAATAAGGAAGTCGCGTCTTATTCCGTTGTGGGACTTGGCGTGAATTACGACATCACGAAAAACGTGCGGGTTAATGCGGGCGTCAACAACCTGTTCGACAAACGCGTCTATCGTGAAAACGACGGGGCATCAACCTATAACGAGCCGGGCCGCGCCTATCATGCCAGCTTGACTTACAACTTCTGATCGCCATATTTCACTAGCTATACCCGGGGAAACCCGGGTATAGCTGATAGCATCAACGTGCGCACACCCGCCTATGACGGCAATCACGCCAGATAGCGGTTAAACCAGTTGATGGTGCGATCCCAGGCCAGCTCGGCGGCGGCTTTATCGTAGCGCGGCGTCGAATCGTTATGAAAACCGTGATTAACGCCTGGATAAATGTAGGCCTCATAGGTTTTGTCCGCGGCTTTCAGCGCTTCTTCATAGGCGGGCCAACCTTCGTTGATGCGGGTATCCAGTTCTGCGTAGTGGATCAGTAGCGGGGCTTTGATTTTGGGCACGTCCTGCGGATTCGCCTGACGTCCGTAAAAAGGAACGGCTGCCGCCAGTTCGGGAAAAGCGACCGCTGCCGCATTTGACACACCGCCGCCATAGCAGAAACCGGTGATCCCTACCTTACCGGTGGTGTCCGGGTGATGCATCATAAAGTCGATCGCCGCGAAGAAGTCATTCATCAATTTGGTCGGATCGATCTGCTGTTGCAGCTCGCGTCCTTGATCATCATTACCGGGATAGCCGCCCACCGAGCTTAGTCCATCAGGCGCCAGAGCAATGAAACCGGCTTTAGCGACCCGACGAGCCACGTCTTCTATATAGGGATTCAGTCCCCGGTTCTCATGCACCACCACGACCGCCGGAACTTTGCCGGTCGCCGCCGCTGGACGCACAAAATACCCCCGCACCTCGCCATGCCCTGAGGGTGAGGGATAACGGATATATTCGGGAATGATCGCGGGATCGGTGAATTCAACCTGTTGCGCCAGCGCATAATTGGGGCTCAGCATACTGAGCAGCGTCAGGCCGGTCATCCCGCCGATGGCGAATTTTGCCGCCATAGAGACGAATTCACGTTTGGTGATTTTTCCATGCGCATAGTAATCATACAGTTCAAGCAATTCCGGCGAGAAATCTTTTGCAGTCATACGTGCCATAACCGAATCCTCTACACTTGAGTTAATCAGATGTTAGCGGTAGGTAACATGCAGGTGGTGCTGCTAGCAAGATAGCACGGGTTATTTATCTCGACCAGAGAGGGGAGGCCGGCATTGCGCATTGCTCGAATAATTTTACAATGAATTACCTACGCTTTTTCGATAATTTCTCTGCGCCGTTGGCACCGAAAGACCGACTGATCGACTACGTTTTTAAGGGAGGTGGCTGTTTTATTAAAGGTGTATGATCGATATCGGACACTGAAGAGAATAGGTAACCTATCTGACAGATAAATGTTTCTACCGCACAACCCATTGAATTGAGGGTATTATCGCATGGAGTTTAAAGATTACTATGCTGCGTTGGAAGTAGACCCGTCCGCCGATCTGAAAACGATCAAAACGGCCTACCGCAGGCTGGCGCGTAAATATCACCCCGATGTCAGCTCTGAGCAGGATGCAGAAAGCAAGTTTAAAGAGGTCGCCGAAGCGTATGAGGTGCTGAAAGACAGCGAGCGCCGCGCTGAATACGACGAGCTAAGAGTACACCGAAACGATCCCCGCTTTTCCGAACCGCCGCCGAACTATGGTGGCCGCGAGCAGACCTGGCATAGTTCGGAAGGCAGCCCGCACGATTTTTCTGATTTTTTTGAATCCATTTTTGGCCGTCAGGCGGCGGGGCGGCGAGCGTCCGATCATACTTCACCCAGCGGCCGCGGTCAGGATTTCGAGATGGAGGTGCCCCTGTTTTTAGAGGAAACCTTAGCTGAGCAAACCCGACCTATTTCTTACCATCTACCGGTTTATGATGAACTGGGTCGCCAGGTAAAAGAAATCACCAAAACGCTGAATGTGAAAATCCCGGCGGGCGTCGGGGATGGCGAGCGTATTCGTTTAAAAGGACAGGGGAGCGCGGGATTTGGCGGCGGCCCGAACGGTGATTTATTCCTGATTATCCGTATGGCGCCGCATCCGTTGTTTGATATTGATGGCCAAGATCTGCACATCGTGGTGCCATTGGCTCCCTGGGAAGCGGCGTTAGGGGCCAGTATTGAAGTACCGACCTTAACCGGCAAGATTTCCCTGACGATCCCGGCCGGCAGCCAGAGCGGGAAGCGGTTGCGCATTAAGGGGAAAGGGTTGGTCGGTAAGAAAGGGACGGGTGATATGTATGCCATTCTGAAGGTGGTGATGCCCCCGAAACCGGATGAAAAGATCAGTGCCCTGTGGAAACAGTTGGCCGAACAGGCTGCGTTTAATCCTCGGGTTGAATGGGAGTAAATACGATGGCTGAAGAAATGACATTTACTATGGTGGAACTGTGTCAGTCAGTAAATATTTCTCAGGATGAGTTGCTTGAAGTGGTTGGACTGGGTGTTATTGTTCCGTTGGATACCGATAAATCGAGCTGGGTTTTTGATTACCATGCGGTAAGTTGCCTCAGGCGCGCGCAGCGGTTGCAGGCAGAGTTGGATTTAGACTGGTCAGGGATTGCAATGACGCTGACATTGCTGGATAAGATTGATGAACTCAAGAGAGAGAATGACCAACTGCACAGGCAGCTCAATCGCTTTTTAATGACGTCATAAAGATCGACCGGGGCTGAAATCATAATTGTTCAGCCCCGGCAGGCAGTCCGTTTTCTTGACAGACGTCAATTGATTATGTCGAAAGAACATTTAAATGTTCGGCTGACCTAATGAAATTGAGATGATTTTATATCAATAGACGTGATAAGGCCTCTGCTTGAATTGGCGAAGGCGCAGGGAAGCTTTTTCTTCACATCATTTTGGTTGTGTCAGGCACGTGTTTTTTTTAATGCTATCAAGGTGATTTTGGAGCGGGTGAATACCTAATGCCTTGTGACAATGAATATGCTTACGTCGGCAATACCGATAACTTATCGAACAGGTATGTTGGGTATATGTGTCCTTGCATGCCATCTACCCCACACTGTTTTAAATACTCATATTCTGAATAATCCTGTACGCCTTCAACAATAATGCCATTACAGAATTTTTTCATATTTTTAATCAATGACGGGAAAATATGTTCCTGTCTGCTTTTCATCATCGCCGAATAGAATTTTTTATCTAACTTAATATAGCTGAACATAGATTGGAGCACGGCATAGAGGTTCGCATCCCCTCTGCCTAAATCATCCAGCCAGAGCGGGTGACGCTCATACAGTTTTGCGAGTAGCGGATTATGTATCCCATCATTGAGATTTGGAAATATTTCATTTATTTTCAAATGGATAAATGGTAAGTTGTCCAGCAAGTAACCGGCGTACCGATCCTGTAATAGGAATACCGCCATGACGAAATCAATGTCTACGGTTACCAGCATGTCGTGATCGACAAAGTATGACTGCTTCTGTGAAATACACTCCAATTGCTCGATAAGCAGGGTTTGTTTTTCTGATGGCGTCATTTGTTGAATGCGTTTTTCGCTGTTTACCCCCTTGTTCTTATACCGGGCAAGCAGTTCCACTGCGAACATTTGGTTCTGACAATTATAGATTGGCTGCGCCACATAGTATCTTCTGTCATCTACGTCTAATATTGAATCTACCATCATCACCGCTCCCTGTTTGCAAAGGTAAACGGTATTATTGATCGATCAGTAAAACTGATCAATATGCCTGTATCAATTGATTAAATTGATTGAAATGATTAATTTGCCGATCGATTAAGCCTGTTTGATAGGCTAAACCGTTTGGAGTGATTAAAAAAGAAATGAGCGGTGAAAGATACAAGGTGTGAATAATTTAAAGAGGATATTATTTATCGATATGCGATTACCAAAACCGAATATTTATATACTGACATACGGATATTTCTGCCGCAACAGTTTACGATTAGGGGGCGCGATTCTTCGAAAAATAAATAATTCGCTTGCTAAGTTTACTGTCGTTTAGCGCATTTATCCGGAGCGGTATTTTATGATGGTTCATCAATAGCGTGCATTGAGTCAGGTTATCTTTTTTCAAATAACCATTTTCAAACAACCCTGATGTTACTCTTTGGCGTGAGCGTCCTGATTCTTTTCCAGAATTGAAATGGCGGTCATCATACCTTCTATGTCTTCTCTTTTTCCCATGTCGTTGAGTTGTACATACATCAGATCAAGTAATGTCCGTGTGTTTATCGGCCTGCCTTGCTCACAAACCAATACTACGGCTTGACCGATAATGGCTTCAACACGTGAGCGCTGTGCCGGGTACCAGGTTAGATTATGAATATTCATTGATTATCTCCGGCTTTTTTGGTGCATCATTATATCACCTTTTGCCTTAAGGCAGGGGAAATGATGTTGAAAGAGGCTGGATGAAAAAACAGGCTATTCAGGAATAAAGTTATATTTATCATCCCTATGCGTATTTTTCCTGGTTTTATGCGGGGAGGTAAATGTTTCTGGTCTGGGGCAGAGCCTGTTTTCATTACCGGCGACAGTAATACTTTGGATGCGTTGAAAGAAAAGCTTGCTATAAAAATTCGTTCGTGCGTTAATAGCTTCATCGGCCTGGAATACAGACCCTATTTATGAAAGACATTGTAATTAAGTAGTTCCTAGTTCAAGCGATGTACCCAATCTCTTATCCGACGAATTTCCTTCTTATAAGTGCCCATAAGTAATCACTGTAACAGACCTTACTCCGCCCTATAGTGGCTATCTAAATATATAAAGGAAATTCTCTATGTCTAATAAAATGACTGGATTGGTAAAATGGTTTGACGCTGGTAAAGGTTTTGGTTTCATCACCCCGACTGACGGCAGCAAAGACGTATTCGTTCACTTCTCTGCCATCCAAGGCCAGGGTAACGATTACAAAAGTCTGGACGAAGGCCAGAAGGTAGAATTCAGCGTTGAAAGCGGCCAGAAAGGCCCGTCAGCAGTGAATGTTACCGTAATCTAATGGTCTTCCGCTGATGAATACCGACCTGGCATTACAGGTTTCGGTTTCATCGCTGAAAACACCTGATTATGTATTAAGCCCCTCAGAAATTCTGAGGGGCTTAATTATTTCTATAATCACTACTCCTACCCTTATTCTTAATCGAGTATGATATCCAGCGCTGCTGCCGACTGGCCGGTTGGACCCGAGTACTCCCCAGTGACACCTCCCGCCTGGTCTTTCAGCGTCTTTGTTAATCTTACTAATCGTGACGGTTAGATTGAATTTAATACAGTATGGAAACTATTATACGCTAAGTAATGTCACAGTAGATGTAGCGCGACAGGAGGAACGATTTTCTTTTATGCGGTACGCACTTTGACCACTTAAAGATGAGTCTAATGAAGATTAAACAAAAATTTACCCTGGCTTTGCTTCATCCTCGCTACTGGGCCACCTGGTTCGGTCTCGGCATTCTGTTTTTATTGGTGCAACTGCCTTACCCGCTGCTGATGAGAATTGGCAGTAGCGCCGGTCGCTTCTCCCGTCTTTTTCTCAAGCGCAGGGTGTCTATTGCCCGGCGTAATCTTGAACTCTGTTTTCCGGCGATTTCCGTTGCCGAGCGTGAAGCGATGATTATCAGCAATTTCGCCTCGCTGGGAATGGCGCTGGTGGAAACCGGTATGGCCTGGTTCTGGTCGGATCGCCGCGTTCGCCATTGGTTTGACGTCTCCGGACTTGAGCATTTACAACATGCCTGCGGTAAAGGTCGCGGGGTGATGGTGATTGGCATCCATTTTATGTCGCTTGAGTTGGGCGGCAGGGCAATGGGGCTGTGTCAGCCGATGATGGCAATGTATCGCCCTCACAACAATAAAGTAATGGAGTTGGTGCAAACCTGGGGGCGTTCCCGTTCCAATAAGGCGATGATCGACAGAAAGGATTTGCGCGGTATGGTGCAGGCTCTGAAGCGCGGCGAGGCCGTGTGGTTTGCTCCGGATCAGGATTACGGCCCGAAAGGCAGCGTTTTTGCGCCGTTCTTCGCCGTAAAGAAGGCCGCCACCACCAGCGGTACGTTTACCATTGGCCGTTTAGCCAAGCCCGCAATGATTACCACGGTGCTAATCCGTAAGCCGGATGCGTCCGGGTATAAGCTGGTGATCCAGCCTGAATTACAGGATTATCCGTATCATGACGAGCAAGAAGCGGCATGTTATATGAATAAAGTGATAGAGACGGAAATCATGCGCGCGCCAGAGCAATATCTTTGGCTGCATCGTCGTTTCAAAACTCGTCCGGCCGGGGAAGTTTCGCTGTATACCCGAGTGTTACAGCGTTCTGAACTGAAGCGATAAACGTCGGGCCGAATGGAACATTTCGCCTGACTTTCAACCTGAAAGTCAGGCGGGCAGAGAGTGAACAGCCGTTAATCCTTCTTCAGCATCATGCCGTGCATTGAGATGGCCGGTACATTCGCCGCGCGTTCATGGCGCGCCAGATAGCGATAACAGCCGGCGCCAAGAAATGCGCCAATAAACCAGCTAAAGTTCGCCACCGCATGCCATCCCGGCGTGAAGCTGATGATCAAACCAATCGCCACCGACGGAAGCAGCGCCAGCACTGCCTTGGGGTTAAATCCGTTGCGATACCAATAGCGCCCTTTGGGCGTATCGTCGAACAAATCGTCCACATGCACTTTTGCCCCTTTGATCAGGTAGAAATCGGTCAGCAGGATGCCGAACAGCGGGCCGATAAAGGCGCCCAGCACATCCAGCGTGTAATGGATCAGTTCCGGGGAGTTAAACAGGTTCCACGGCGTGAGCAGCACAGAACCCACGGCGGCGATCATCCCGCCGGTGCGGAAGCTGATGCGCTGGGGCGAGCAGTTGGAGAAATCAAACGCCGGAGAAACAAAGTTCGCCACGATATTGATACCAATGGTCGCCACAATCATGGTCAGTAAGCCCAGCGCGACGGCAACGCTGTTACCCACGCGGCTGACGGTTTCTATCGGATCGGTAATCATTTGACCAAACAACGATTGCGTGCCGGAGACAATCACCACCGTCACAATGGAAAACAGCAGGAAGTTAAACGGTAGTCCCCAGCGGTTGCCGCGGCGGATTTCCTGCATACTTTTCCCATAGCGGGAGAAATCGCCAAAGTTGAGCAACGGGCCTGAAAAATAAGAAACCACCAGCGCCGTTGCCGTAATCATCTGCCACGTTTGCTCGCCGACGGTAAGTTGTTTGCTGCTCAGGGTAAACGAGATATTTTCCAGCCCGGTTTTATAAACAATCCATCCGGCCAGCGCCAACATCACAACATAGACTGCCGGCCCGGCAATATCAATAAAGCGCTTGATGGCGCTCATGCCGTGCCAGAACACCATGGCTTGCAACAGCCACATCACGCCAAAGCAGATCCACCCCAGCGCGGACAGGCCGAGCCAGTGACTTTGTGTGAGCGGCTGAAGCGAGGGAGTGAACTTAAGCAGCACCAGCATTAGCGCGTGGGCGGCCAGATAGGTCTGAATGCCATACCAGGCGAAGGCGATCAGCCCGCGAATAACCGCCGGAATATTGGCGCCAAAGACGCCGAAGGCTTGACGGCAAATCACCGCGTAGGGCACGCCGCTCATCTGGCTGGGTTTCGCCACCAGATTGGCGCATAGCTGCACGATACAAATTCCCACCAACAGGCACAGCAGCACCTGCCAGCTCGCCAACCCCAGCGTAAAGAAACTGGCGGCGACGACGTAGCCTCCCATGCTGTGGACATCAGACATCCAGAACGAAAAGATGTTGTACCAGGACCAGGTTTGAACGCGGGTGGGGGCCAGATCCTCATTGCATAATCTGGGGCTGTAATGTGCCTGAGCGTCATTGTCTAACGTATTATTTTCTGGCATGGAATCTGCTCCTTTTGACTACGACCGAGAAATTAACCAAATCGATGTATGCAAAAGGAATTGCATTAATTAGGCCAAAATTGTTTTTTTGTATACAAAAAATAGATTAATCAGTATACGATTTAGCAATAATGTGATGACGGGATAAACCGATGAATTATACCTATGGACTTGAGCAAGCTCCGTTTTTTGAACAAAAAGATGAAGTTATCTATCACGCCTTGCTGAATGCGATCGTTGAGCATCAGCTATTGCCGGGAACAAAATTGCCTGAGGAAGCGCTGGCGGAGGTATTTGACGTCAGCCGCACCGGGATCAGAAAAGTGCTGCAACGCCTTGCCACGGTGCAAATGATCACCTTAACGCCCAAACGAGGTGCGCATGTCGCCACGCCGTCGGTAGAAGAAGCGCAAGAGATTTTCCAAACCCGCAGCATACTGGAGTGCGCCAACCTGCCGCAGGTGGTGGCGCACTGCCAGTCCCCCCATCTGGTTGCGCTGGAAAACCTGTTACAGGCGGAACAGCAGGCTCACCGCGATCAAAACGGGCCGGAAGCGATCCGTCTGTCCGCCGCTTTTCATATTCAGATACAGGCAATCTCCGGCAATACCGTGCTGACTGGCATGGTGTCGCAGTTAACTCTGCGATCGTCGTTGGTTATCGCGGCCTATGGCGCGCCGTGGCAGCAGGGATGCCGTGGTCACGATCACCACGATCTTTTCACGCTGTTGCGTGAGAAAAAGGCCGACGCGCTATCGACCGCAATGCAGCACCACTTTGCCGATATCGTCGCCAGCCTGCGTTTTGATCGCGACAAAGAGATCGCGCCTGATTTTTCTCGCCTGTTTGGTCACCTTAAGGGGCGCAAAGCATGAGTTCATGTGTGATACAGGTCATCAACCCGAATACCAGTCTTGCCATGACCGAGACTATCGGCGACGCGGCCCGTCGCGTTGCGGCGCCGGGAACGGAAATTATCGCCGTCAGCCCATCGCACGGCGTGCCGTCGATTGAAGGCCACTTTGATGAGGCGATTGCCGCGATTGGCGTGCTGGAGCAGGTGAGGAAAGGGAAGGAGCAGGGCGTTCAGGGGCATGTTATCGCCTGTTTCGGCGACCCGGGGTTGCTGGCGGCCCGTGAGCTGGCTAGCGCGCCGGTGGTGGGGATTGCCGAAGCCGCCATGCATATGGCGACGCTGGTGGCGACGCGCTTTTCGATCGTCACGACGTTGCCGCGCACGCTGATTATCGCCCGTCATTTATTGCAACGTTATGGCTTTGAACATCATTGTGCCGGGCTGCATGCCATCGACCTGCCGGTGCTGGCGCTGGAAGAGGATGCGGGCGTGGCGCAACAGAAGGTGCGGGAATTGTGTATACAATCCAGCCGTCAGGATGATACCGGCGCGATCGTGCTGGGCTGCGGCGGCATGGCCGATCTGGCGTTGGCGCTCACGCAGGAATTAGGGATCCCGGTTATTGATGGCGTCAGTTCGGCGGTCAAGTTGATCGAGTCATTGGCGTCGCTGGGGCTGACTACCAGCAAGCGTGGCGATCTCGATTATCCAATCGCCAAACCGCTGACCGGAATATTCAGCCAGTTACGTGAAACACAGTCGTTAAGGAAGGCAGTATGAAAAGACAACCGGGAATAGCGCTGGAGGAGATTGATAGCCGCTATCCGCGCGATCTGATCGGTTATGCCGGCAAGCCGCCGCACGCCAACTGGCCGGGGCAGGCGCGAATTGCCGTACAGTTTGTGCTGAACTATGAGGAAGGATCGGAAAACCATGTGCTGCATGGCGATGCCGGTTCGGAACAGTTTCTTTCCGATATCATCGGCGCGGCCAGCTATCCCGATCGCCATATGTCGATGGATTCGTTGTATGAGTACGGTTCCCGGGCCGGATTCTGGCGTATTCATCAGGAGTTTCAGCGTCGCGGATTGCCGTTAACGGTGTTTGGCGTCGCCATGGCGCTGGCTCGCAATCCGGCGGTGGTGGAAGCCATTACGTCCGCTGGTTACGATGTGGTCAGCCACGGCTGGCGTTGGATCCACTATCAGAATATGGATATCGATACCGAGCGGCTGCATATGCAAAAAGCGGTGGAGGTGTTGACCGCATTGTTCGGTCAACCGCCGGCGGGCTGGTACACCGGACGCGATAGCCCCAATACGCGTCAGTTGGTGGTCGATCACGGCGGCTTTCTGTATGACAGCGACTATTATGGTGACGATCTGCCGTTCTGGATGCCGGTAACGCGTTCTGACGGAGAGATCCGGCCGCATCTGGTTGTGCCCTACACGCTGGAAGCCAATGATATGCGTTTTGCTTCGCCGCAGGGTTTTAACAGCGGCGATCAGTTTTTTACCTACCTGAAAGACAGCTTTGATGTGTTGTATGCCGAAGGCGAGACGTCGCCGAAAATGCTGTCGATCGGTATGCACTGCCGTTTGCTTGGGCGACCAGGGCGCTTTCGGGCGTTGCAGCGCTTTCTCGACTATATCCAGCAGCACGATCGCGTATGGATCTGTCGTCGTCAGGATATTGCCGATCACTGGATCCGGCATCATCCTTACCCGACATCGTGGTGATTGCAGCGCGGCGAAAAAAGCGCTGTACCGATGAAAACAAAAATGGCCGCCCGATGGCAGCCATTTAAATTTTTGTCATCACACTTGATGCGATTAACGGAAGATGGCGTGGGAGTTGAAACCGTGATAGTTTTTGCCCAACGCTTTTAGCAATTGATTGATTTTACGGACAACTCTCATCTTTATTCTTCTCACTTTTGCTGATCTTACAGGTTGAATGTGCCGAAGTTTACGTTGATGTTTTCAAACGCAACGATGATTTTTTTTACCAGTTTCATTTCAGCTTCCTCGTAGATTAATCCAATTCTGTGATGCTCTTCACGTTTTAAAGCATACTCGCGTCGATATGGTGGGTCAATTTTTTTGTGACGCAAATCACAAAAAAATGATTATGCAGTTTGTTTGAAATAAACCGTCGTTTTGATTGTTTGGTTTTCGCTGACGATCCTCTGTTTTCCCACCAGGCGGTTCGACGACGATCGCGTTGGCGTCAGTGGGACGGCCGGTGGGGTATTACGCGGCAACTATTGGTAAATAGTCTTGAATAGCAGTTGAAATAGACGTCGGGGAAGCAGGATAATCGTTTGCTTCAATTGACCCGGCGAAATTTTGAGGTTTTGCATTCAGCGAGTTAATCGTTTGCGTGCACGGCCTGATGGTTCTTTGTGGATGGGCGTTTGCCGACCATACCCGGTGCAAGGCTGGGTGAACCGCTTACGATTTACCTTAATAATGATGACATCTCAGGGGATACCACCATGTCAAATACCACTCGTCAGGCTGATAGTGCGGCCCGTTCGCACGGCGCGCTTGATGCATTTTTTAATATTACCCAGCGTGGCAGCAACGTGCGTCAGGAAGTGTTGGCAGGGCTAACCACCTTTCTGGCCATGGTTTACTCGGTTATCGTTGTTCCGGGTATGCTGGGTAAAGCCGGCTTTCCGCCGACGGCGGTGTTTGTCGCCACCTGTCTGGTTGCCGGTTTTGGTTCATTACTGATGGGCTTATGGGCCAATCTGCCGATGGCGATTGGCTGCGCCATTTCTCTGACCGCGTTTACCGCGTTCAGTCTGGTATTGGGCCAGCAGATCAGCGTGCCGGTCGCGTTGGGCGCGATTTTCCTGATGGGGGTATTGTTCACCATTATCTCCGCCACCGGGATCCGCACCTGGATTTTGCGTAACCTGCCGCTCGGGGTGGCTCACGGAACCGGCATCGGTATCGGCCTGTTTCTGTTGATTATTGCCGCCAACGGGATCGGTCTGGTGATTAAAAACCCGCTTGACGGCTTGCCGGTTGCGCTGGGCGATTTTACTTCTTTCCCGGTTATTATGGCGCTGCTCGGGTTGGCGGCCACCATCGGTCTGGAAAAACGTCGCGTACCGGGCGGTATTTTGCTGGTGATCATCGTGATTTCCGTCCTCGGTCTGATTTTCGATCCGAATGTGAAATATCAGGGCTGGTTTGCGTGGCCCAGTCTGACGGGGGCGGACGGCACGTCGCTGATCTTCAGCCTGGATATCATGGGCGCGTTGCAGCCGGTGATTTTGCCAAGCGTACTGGCGCTGGTGATGACGGCGGTCTTTGACGCCACCGGCACCATTCGTGCGGTGGCGGGGCAGGCCAACCTGCTGGATAAAGACGGACAAATCATCAACGGCGGCAAAGCCTTGACCTCCGACTCCGTCAGCAGCATTTTCTCCAGTCTGGTGGGTACGGCGCCGGCGGCGGTCTATATTGAATCCGCCGCCGGTACGGCTGCCGGCGGTAAAACCGGTCTGACCGCTACGGTCGTCGGCGTATTGTTCCTGCTGATTTTGTTCCTGTCGCCGCTGTCTTATCTGGTTCCCGGCTATGCGACCGCGCCGGCGCTAATGTATGTCGGTTTGTTGATGCTGGGCAACGTGTCCAAACTGAACTTTGACGACTTCGTTGATGCCATGTCCGGTCTGGTGTGCGCCGTATTTATCGTGCTGACCTGCAATATCGTTACCGGCATTATGCTGGGCTTCGGTTCACTGGTGCTGGGGCGTATTTTCTCCGGCGAATGGCGCAAGCTGAATATCGGCACCGTCCTGATCGCCATCGCGCTGGTGGTGTTCTACGCCGGCGGTTGGGCGCTGTAATCCGCCGGGGCTTTCTGTGTCGGGGGACGTTGTCCCCCTTCAACTGTCCGCTTATCCTTTTTTCCGCCGTTTGATTTCCGCTTTTTCCGCTATTCTTAACATGGATTTGCAGGCGTCGGAGGGCCTATTCCCGTCCGGCGAAAAATATTAATTTCTTCACGTAAAAACCGATGTTAATGCCAGAATAAATGCGTTAAATATTAGGTAGCACGTCATTAAGCCTGGCTGGCGGATAACTCACTTTTTAATGCAGCGGGAGATCGTCTAAGGAAAGCATGGAAATCTTTTTTACTATTCTTATTTTGACCCTGATGGTTTCTCTGTCAGGGGTGGTTACACGAATTTTACCTTTTCAGATACCTCTGCCGTTAATGCAAATTGCCGTCGGCGCCATACTTGCCTGGCCCCAGTTCGGTTTGCACGTCGATTTCAATCCCGAGCTGTTTATGGTGCTGTTTATTCCGCCGCTGCTGTTTGCCGACGGCTGGAAGACGCCGACCCGTGAATTTCTCAAGCATGGGCGTGAGATCATCGGTCTGGCGCTGGTTTTGGTGTTGATTACCGTGGCCGGCGTCGGATACTTCATCTACTGGATGGTGCCCGGCATGCCGCTGATTGCGGCTTTCGCCCTGGCTGCCGTGCTGTCTCCGACCGACGCCGTGGCGCTTTCCGGCATCGTGGGCGAAGATCGCATCCCGAAAAAGCTGATGGGGATCCTTCAGGGCGAAGCATTAATGAATGATGCGTCCGGTCTGGTGTCGCTGAAATTCGCCGTCGCCATCGCCATGGGCACCATGGTGTTCAGCGTGTCGGGCGCCACGCTGGCGTTTATCAAAGTGGCGATCGGCGGGTTGCTGGCCGGTGTGGCCGTCACCTGGCTGTACAGTAAATCCCTGCGCATCATCAGCCGCTGGAGCGGCAATGACGCGGCAACGCAAATTGTGTTACTGCTGTTGTTGCCTTTTGCGGCGTATCTGATTGCTGAACATATCGGGGTTTCAGGCATTCTGGCGGCGGTCGCCTCCGGGATGACCATCGGCCAGTCCGGGATTATCCGTAATGCGCCGCTGACCATGCGGCTACGGGCGAATAGCGTCTGGTCGATGCTGGAGTTCGTGTTTAACGGCATGGTGTTCATCATGCTGGGGCTGCAATTGCCGGGTATTTTGGAAACCTCGGTGACGCAGGCGGAGCTGGATCCCACCGTTGAAACCTGGATGCTGTTTACCGATATCGCCATCATTTACGCCGCGCTGCTGCTGCTGCGTTTCGGCTGGCTGTGGATGATGAAAAAATACAGCACTCACATCCAGAAAAAGAAGCCGATGGTATTCAGCGAATTCACCACGCGCGAGCTGTGGATCGCGTCTTTTGCCGGCGTGCGCGGGGCCATTACGCTGGCCGGCGTGCTCTCCATTCCGCTGTTGCTGACGGATGGCACCGCTTTCCCGTCACGTTACCAACTGGTGTTTATCGCCACGGGCGTGATCCTGTTTTCCCTATTGTGCGGCGTGCTGGCGTTGCCTTTTCTGCTGCGGGGGATCGTGGTGGCGGATAAAGCGGCTTACGCCAAAGAGGAGCGGATGGCGCGGGTTGCCGCCGCGGAAGTGGCCATCGATAGCCTGCATAAAATGGAGGAGCGATTGGCCGCCGATCGGGAAGAAAATATTGACGCCCAGGTGCTGAAAGAGGTCAGCGCCCGGGTGATCGGTAATTTGCGCCGGCGGGTGGTGGGCAACGACGATCTGGAAAACAGTTTGCTGGTGGAGGATTTGGAGCGGCGTTTTCGCCTGACGGCGTTGAATTCGGAGCGGGCGGAGCTGTATCACCTGCGCGCCACGCAGCAAATCAGCAATGAGACGTTGCAGAAAATGCTGCGAGAACTGGACTTACTCGAAGCGGTGTTGATCGAAGCAGTATGATTTTCGCCGGATGATATTGGTATCGTCTTGATTTCTTTCCTTTCACGTTAATCTCCACTGCTCGGGCAGTGGAGATCCTACTCTTGTTCTTATCGGCAGACGCCGTAAATGACTTGTCACTAAATGATAATGATTGTTATTATCCGACTAATAATTCTCAGATGATGTTTGCTCATCCCTCACCGCTGCGTGTGGGATGAGCGCTGCCTATGATGGCGGTCTGAAATAATAAATTAGCGTTAACCATAAATTAAATGGGTTTTTGGTAGGGGAAAATTATGCGCGTACTCGTGGTCGATGATGATTCTGTACTGTGCCATTGGTTAGGCTCTAAATTACACTCACACGGTCATTCCTGTCGTATGGTTCACGATGGCGCACATGCATTAAAAGCCATAAAGGATGAGGTTTATGATGTGGTGCTGCTGGATAGAATGCTGCCGATTATGGACGGATTTACGGTATTGCGTGAATTACAGGGGCTGCGTCACCCGCCGATTATGTTGTTATCCGCATTAGACCGAGATGTCGATCGGGTGATGGGATTGGAACTCGGCGCGGAAGATTATCTTGGCAAACCGTTTAATTTTAATGAACTCAGACTGCGTCTGGATATTATGGCGCGGCGCGGTAAACGTCATGCCGATAATTCCTCCATCCTGACGTTTGAAGATCTGCAACTCGACCGTCTGCAACGGGTCGCCTGGCGTGGCGGCAAGCGTATCGATCTGACGGATAAAGAAATTAAGTTGTTGATTATACTTATGGAAAATCCAGGTCAGGCGATTACGCGCACCATGCTGCTGGAGCGGGTATGGGGCTATAATTTCGATCCGCAGACCAATTTAATTGATGTTCATATGTCGAAACTGCGGGCGAAAATCGATAAAGGTTTCCCGCATCCGTTAATCAAAACATTAAGAGCGATGGGCTATGCGTTAGGTTCTGTTGACAAGGATAAAACGGATGTTGGCAGCTACGCTGAATAAAATAAAAATAAAGAAACTGGGCCGTCTGTGGCAGATAAAAATAAAACACTGGCAATTAATAGGGGCAAGTCAATACCCGGACTTTTTATGCACCTCTAATTTCAGGCAGGCGATCACCATTGTTTTTTTATTTTTACTGATGATGCTGATGTGTATTATCGGCTTCAGTTTATTAAGCGAGACGCTGATCAGAACGCATGTCCGTGAAGTTATTCTGGGTAATATTTATGATTACTCCATGCAGTCGCGTTTAACCGATGCGAATAGCCTGATGACCCAGTTGCGTCAGGATAATCTGGCTAAAAACGATGAATTGCCGCTATTCCTGATAATGGATAACCGCGGTGACATTGTGTATCACAATCACCCGTTGAAAAATTTGCAGCGCACCGACTGTCTGATGGACGTCGCCTGCCTGAAAGCGCTTCTCTCCAGCAAAAACGATCCTAATCTGATTGGTTTATCCGTCATGCTTGATGACGGCGGCGTATTTTTTACCGCCTACAATATTCGGCCGATGCTGGAGCGGGTACGGACGATTCCGTTGGTGGCGGGGGCCGGGCTGTTTATCGTGTTGCTGTTTTGCCTGTTTGTCAGCCGTCATTTCAGCTTGCGCAATTTGCGCCGCGTCGAGCAAATCCGCACCGCGCTACACCGTTACAGCACCGGTGAACAACAGGTCAGAATGCCGTTATCACGCTACGGTGACGATTTCGACAGCCTGAGTGCGGATATTAATCAGAATCTGGAACGCATCGAACGCCTGATGGAGCAGGTGCGCAGCACCTCCAGCCATGTCGCCCATGAGCTGCGCACGCCATTGACGCACCTGCAAAACCGGTTATTCAACCTGACGGAACGCATCGGCCCGGACGGCGCGCTGCGCGATGAGTTGAATCTGGCGGTGGACGAGGTGCATAAAATTCTGGGGCTGTTTCGCACGGTAATGCGTATCGGCGAGATTGAAAGCGGGCGCTGCATTCATCAGTTTGAGCACATCGAGGCCCGACTCATCCTGGAAGAGATTGTCGAATATTATCAGCCGCTGGCAGAGCAGCGCGGCTGTCATCTGCTCATTGAGGTTAAGGCGGGCATTCAGTTGTTTGGCGATCGCGCGTTGCTGTTTCAGGCATTGGCCAATCTGGTCGAAAATGCCCTGAAATATGCCGCGCACGGCAAATATATCACCCTGGGCGTCAAATTATACCGGGGTTGGATGGCGCTGAGCGTCGCCGATCGCGGGCCGGGGATCCCGAGCGTCCAGCATGATAAAGCGCTTCAGCGTTTTCAGCGCCTGGATCCCGGGCAGCAGCCGGGTTATGGACTGGGCCTGTCATTGGTCAAGGCGATTATCGACCTGCATAATGGCAAACTGTATCTGGAGTCAGACAATCCCGGATTAACCGTCTATCTGTGCCTTAAACGTGGTTGAAAGAGTGAATATCCCTGCAAAAAAAGTGCATATCCAACCTTGCCGCCTTGACCGTGGATTTGTATTACTATTTGATTTTTATTGTTAATTTTTCGTATTGAAAGATTAACTAATATTAATGTTCTGCATCTTGTAGTGTTTGATAATAAGTCTCATTATTACTCTTATTAGCGTCATGGCGCCCGATATTCGCCATGATCCCTTTGGCTGCGGATAAGAGAATCTCCCCATGAATAAAATGAAAACCCCATTGCGTACTTTCCTGCGTGATGAAAGCGGTGTGACGGCGATTGAATACGGCATTCTGGCGGCGGCGATGGCGGCGGCGATCGGCGCTATTTTCGGCAGCGACGGTATTTTCGTTCAGGCCCTGAATGAAAAGTTCAGTGAAATCGCCGACCAGATTACCGGCGCCGGCACCAGCGGATCCGGCACGTCAGGGACGGCGAAATAAATCCAGTGGCGGCGCATTACGCAGACTGGCTGCAAACGGCGTTACTGGCAGGCTGCCTGTTGTGGTGTATCAGCACCGATCTGTTGGCGCGAAAGATCCCGAATCAGGCGGTGCTGATGCTGGCGTTGGGCTGGTTGGCTTTCAGCGCGCTGGATGTGTTGCAGTCCGGCCTGATTGACAGGCTGAAACTGTATCAGACGTTGTGGGCGTTGCCGGGCGCCGCCGTCGTGCTGGTGGTCGGTTTTTTGCTTTTCCTCACCGGCAGGCTGGGCGCGGGCGATGTGAAACTGATGAGCGTGTTATGTCTGTGGGTGGGACATGGGCATCAGATCGTTTTTGTCATGGTAACCGCGCTGGCGGGGGGCGTATTGGCGCTGAGCCTGCCGTTGCTCAATACCGTGCCGGCCGCGGTGACAATGGGAATTCAAACCACCAACCGGATGTTTAAAAGCCGGTTACCCATTCCGCCCGCGCTGCCCGCCGACCTTTTGCAAGGGATCCCTTACGGCATCGCCATCGCATTCGGCGCGACGTACGTCCTGATTTTTCCCTTGTTTTAATTCCGTCGCTGTTTTTTAAGACGCACACACTTGGGTAGGCAAGTTGAAATGAAAGTTAACTCTACGTACGTACTGTCAGGCGCCTTGATCCTGGCGGGTATTGTCGCGCTGATGGTGCGCAGCCATTTGTCGTCACCGCCGCCGGTTCCCCAGCAGGTTGCGGTAAAAGCGCCGGAACAGATTGCCGTGCTGGTGGCGGCGAAAGATCTTCATCCCGGCGATTTTCTGGATTCTTCCTCGCTGCGCTGGCAGGTAACGGCAGAGCCGGTATCCCGTACCTTCAATTTCATTCGCGGTAAAGACAGCCAGACGCTGCTGTTGGGCGCCACCCTGCGCGAGTCGATTACCGCAGGCACGCCGCTGACCAGCAATGTGGTGGTGAAGCCCAACGAGCCGGGTTTTGTCGCCGCCGTGTTGCGCAAAGGGATGCGCGCCATCTCGATTCCCACCAACGCCGTAGCCAGTAACTCCGGTCTGGTCGCCGCCGGTGATCGGGTGGATATCATCCTCAGTTTGCGCAGAGACGAACAGCCGGAACCGCAGACCGGCGGCGGACAGACGGCCGCGCCTCTGCTGGCGTCGCAAACCATCGTGCGTGATTTACGGGTTCTGGCGCTGAACAATCAAACCGACACCGACGTGCGTCCGCGGCAGGACGTGGTGCAGGAAGATGACGCCGAGACAACGGCCTCGAATAGAAGCCGTACGGCCGCCGTCGGCAATCGACCGCGTTCCGTCAGTTACCAGACGGTAACGGTAGAAGTGACGTCGGAACAGGCGGAGATTTTGGCGGTGGCAAAAGAAGTGGGAATGTTGCATCTGGCGCTACGCAGCTCAACGCCGGATGAATTGGACAATGCCCGGCAGGGCGCATCGCCGGTTACCACGCTGTCGCAGAGCACCAGCATTTATAACGGTCTGTCCGGCAGCGGCCATCAGGTAAAAGTGTTTCGCGGCGCGCAAAAAGATGTGCTGACGTTCCCGGCCCGTTAGGACGGGCGAGCAATCCATCCGGCAGCCTCTGAATCGCTCAATCAGCCGGTTTACGGAAAAAATGAAGCCTATTACGGAAATTAAGTAAATGACGATGTTTTCCCTGTTTTTGAAAGCGGATTCCCGGGGTGCGTGTAAACGATGGTTGGCCGCCGGCTGGCTGGCAATGGCATTGTCGCCCGCCACGATTTTCGCCGCGGGCATTTCTGAAGTCGCTGAAACCAACGTGGTGCATATGACGGTGCATCAGGGGCGTTTATTACAGTTGGATGCCTTACCGGACAGCGTATTGGTGGCGGATCCGGAAATAGCCAGTTTCGAACTGCCTTCTCCCGGCAACCTGTTTATCTATGCCAAGAATGTGGGAACCACCACGCTGTACGCCATGGATGAGAGCGGCAATGTCATCAATGCCATCCGCATCGTTTCCGAACACGATCTGAAAGCCTTAAGCCAACGGATGAAGCGGGAATTTCCCAATGCGGACATTCAACTGGAAGCGGGGATCCCCAGCGGCGTGATTGTGCGCGGCAGCGTTGATACCCCGCAAGACGCCAAACGGGTGATCGACAGCGTACAGGCTTATATCGTCGCCTCCGCCTCTACGGCCGGCGGCAGCGGCGGCGGAGCGAATGGCTTGCCCGGCAGCAGCGAATCGTCCGGCAAAGTGATCAACCAGTTGAAGATTAAAACCCCCTCGCAAATCAATATCCGCGTCCGGGTGGTGGAAGTGTCCCGCAACCTGACGCACGAACTGGGTTTTAACTGGGAAGCCTCGCTTAACCGGGGCGGCGCCAACTTTGGTTTGGGCACCGGTACGCTGGGCGGCTTTTTTGATTCCAGCACCGGGGCGTTTACCGGCGTCGAGGGGAGCAGCTTCTTTGGCGCCAACGTCGGCGGCGGAGAAGGATCGCTCAGCGGATTGTTGTCCGCCATGAACAAACAGGGCATGGCCTCCGTGCTGGCGGAACCGAACCTCACCGCCATGTCGGGCGAAACCGCCGCCTTTGCCGCCGGCGGTGAAGTGCCGGTGGTGGTGATCACCAATAACAACGTCAATATCGATTACAAATCGTACGGCGTGATCCTGCGCATGACGCCGACCTTACTGTCCGCCAACCGCATCAGCCTGCACATCGCCCCGGAAGTCAGTGAGTTAACCTCGGTCGGGGCGGTCACGCTGGAAGGCGGATCAACCATTCCGGCGCTGACCGTGCGCCGCGCCGATACCACGGTGGAACTGGCCAGCGGGCAGAGTTTCGCCCTGGCCGGCATGTTGCGCAGCTCCAACAGCCAAACGGTGACCGGCGTGCCGGGGTTAAGCCGCATTCCGATTATCGGCCGTGCTTTTGAAAACGAATCAGCAAGTCATGAGGAAACCGAACTGGTGATCATCGCCACGGCGTATGTGGTGGAGCCGGTGAATGCGGGCGATCTTCAGATGCCGGGGCAGGGCGTCAAAACGCTGGACTCGGTGATGCCAAGTTATGGCGCTGTGGGCTATCTCTACTGAGCCTGATGATTAATGGTGAGCACAATGCATAAACACAATATTCACACATTCCCGCGCGCCGCGCGCCAGCCGTCCGGCGGGCCGATTTTCGGCCTGACGCTCTGCGCCCTCTGCTTGCTGCTGACGGCCTGCGGCGATAGCGCCGTCAACAGCCAGCGCTTGCAGCGCTATGACCAGCCCGCGCTGGCGCCGATTGACGTCCGGCCTTCTTCGCTGGCGGTCACGTTGCAGGTGGCGGCAAACGGGCGCGGCTTTACCCCGGAATCGCTTAAACAGCTCAATGTGATGCTCAAGGATCAGGGGCGGCTTTCCAAACAGACGTTAACGCTGATCCCCCGTAGCGCCCGCGGCGAGCAAATGGCCGCCAGGCTGGCGAGCGTGCTGAAGAACGCGGGCGCCGATGCGCAAAAAGTCAAACTGATGCGCGCAGCGACGGCCGGCGCTCAGTCCGGCGATGTGGAGGTGATTTCCGAGGCGCTGGCGGTAAAAACCACTCGCTGTCAGGTGAACGATCCTGGTTTGCTGATGGTGAAACCGTTTGAAGGCATCGGCTATCTGGGCTGCGCCACGCAAAACAATCTGGCGATGATGGTGGCGGAGCCGCGCGATCTGATTCAGGCCAAAGCGCTGGATGATGCGGACGGCGTGGTTGCGGTCAACAGCATCGAACGTTATCAATCCGATGAGGTGAAAGAGCTCATCGACATTAACTTTGATGATTAAGGGCCGGCATTCCATGAGTGAAATTACCCTTAACGACGGTGAAGAGCTGGCGCTGCCGCTGGTGGCGTTTGTCCATACCGAACACGACGTCGCTGATATCAGCGACCAATTGGCCCGCCTGAAACAGCCGGAGGCGCCGGTTATGCCCGGGGGCATCGCCGCCGCGCGGCAATGGTGCGAGCGGAATGCGCCGCCGCGCATTCTGCTGGTGGATTTGGACGGCGCGCACTGGCCGTTGCCGGAGCTGGACGAATTGCTCAACGTTTGCGGCCCCGCCAGTCAGGTGATCGCCACCGGCAAAGCGCAGGATGTCGGTTTGTATCGGGCGTTGTTGCAGGCCGGCGTGGTGGACTATCTGCTAAAGCCGTTCACGCTGGATTTGCTGGCGTCGACGTTGGCGAAATGCGAAGGCCAGCAGGCGGGGCCGGAGTATGCCCGTATGGGGCGCACCGTTGCGGTGGTCAGCGCCAGCGGCGGCAGCGGCGGCAGCGGCGGCAGTACCGTGGCCATGGGACTCAGCCGGCTGATGTCCGGCGAGCGGCACTTACCGGTCGCGCTGGTGGATTTTGACCGTCGCAATGGCGATCAGCTGTTGCTGCTGGGGCAGAACGAAGATGCCGGGCTGGCGGCGGTGCTGGGTACGCAGGAGCTGGATACCCGGCTGTTGCAGCGCGCCATGCTGCGGGTGGATACGCGTCTGCACCTGCTGGCGCAGAAACCGGAACTGGGCGAGTTAAGCCCGGTCGAGGTGGACAACGTGCTGAACCTCGGCGGGGCGCTGTGCCGCATGTTTAATCAGGTGATCTGGGATTTACCCAGCAGCTACCCGCCGGGGGCGCTGGACGTGCTGACCTACGCGGACTTACGCATCATCGTTACCGAACTGACGCTACAGGATGCGCGCAATATCCGCCGGGTGTTGCATGAAATCGGCGATGAAAGCGAAGGACAACGCCTGTTGCTGGTGCATAACCACGGCCGGTTTGTCGGCAACACGCCGCTCAGTCGCGAGCAGTTTGAACAGTTTGTCGGCCGGAAGATCGACGCGGTGCTGCCGAACGCCGGCCATGCGCTGGCGCAGAGCCTCAGCCTGGGCGCGCTGAATCTGGCGGCGGCGCCGGCGTTCCAGCAAGGGTTGCGCCAGCTTGTCGATCTGGCCTGCGGCGTGCGCGCCCGACCGGTGGAAAAACGCTGGTTTTCGCGCTGGTTGAAACGGGCATGAATACCGCTGACATTGCCGGTTTATCAAAAGGTTAAACACTATGCTGATTCGTAAAAACAATTTATATAAAAACAACCAGCAAAAAGGCGAGGCGCATAACAGCGCGTCCCAGCCTGCGACGGCCAGCGTAACCGAACTGAAAGCCCGTCCGGCGGCGGAAAATCGTGCGCAGCCGGCGGTAAATAACCCGATGGTCGCCACGCCCGCGGCAAGACAAACGGACGGTCGCACCAGCCAGCGGCGTCTGATTCGTTCTCAGCTTTACGATCAGATCGATGCCGGCAAGGCCGCCATCATGGGGCGCGACAAGCTGCTGGTGCAGATTGAAACGGTGATCCGCCGTATCTGCGACGAACAACGTTTACAGCTTTCCCGGCAGGAAGAAGAAGCCATCGCCACGGAAATGCTGGACGAGATGACCGGGATCGGCCCGATCCAGCCGCTGCTGGCGGACGATACCGTCAACGATATTCTGGTTAATGGCGCGGGTCAGGTGTTTGTCGAGCGTTTCGGCAAGCTGGAACTTTCGCCGATCACCTTCATTGACGAAGAGCATGTGTTCAATACCGCCCAGCGGATTGCCGCGGCGGTGGGGCGGCGTATCGATGAAGCCAGCCCGATGGTCGATGCCCGTCTGCCGGACGGCAGCCGCGTCAACGTGATTACCTATCCGCTGGCGATCGACGGCACCACCATCTCCATTCGTAAATTCATGCGTCGCAACCTGTCGCTGGAAGCGCTGGCGGAAAGCCGCTGTATGTCATACGCGATGGCGGATGTGTTGAACAAGGCGATGCAGGCGCGGGTGAATGTGATTGTCTCGGGCGGCACCGGCGCGGGGAAAACCACGCTGCTGAATGCGCTGTCGCAGAAGATCGGCAGCACCGATCGCATCATCACCATTGAAGACGCCGCCGAGCTGCAATTGCAACAGGAACATGTGGTCAGGCTGGAAACCCGCCCGATCAGCGCCGAAGGCACCGGACGCGTCGATCAGCGCGATCTGATGCGTAACGCGCTGCGTATGCGTCCCGACCGCATCATCCTCGGCGAAGTTCGCGGCGGGGAAAGTTTTGACATGTTGCAGGCGATGAACACCGGCCATGACGGCTCGCTGTGCACCGTGCATGCCAACACCTCGCGTGATTCGATACAGCGGCTGGAAAACATGGTGATGATGGCCAATATGCAACTGCCGCTGATGGCGATCCGCCGTCAGATCGCCAGTGCGGTGCACCTGATCGTCCAGATCGAACGTATGCGCGACGGCATGCGCCGGGTGGTGTCGATTACCGAAGTGTGCGGCATGGAGAATGAAGTGATCCAGCTACAGGATCTGTTTACTTTCCAGATCAAAGGCATGGACGCGCAGGGGATACTGACCGGCGAATACGTTCAGCATATTCAGCGCCCGCAGTTCTACAGCGATAAAGCGCATCTGTTTGATGCGCAGTGATGGACTGAGGAGACGCCGATGACCCCGTTATTGCTCAATCTGATTACCTTGCTGGTGTTTTGCTGCGTGCTGCTGGCGCTTTTGGCCTTTCATGGTTGGCAACAGGCGCGCCAGCGCCGCGCGCGCAGTGAACAGCGTTGGCGGCAGATTTTAGCCGAAGCGGCGCCGCAGACGGAACAACCGGTCTCCGATTCCATTCTGCGTGATGAGATAAAAACGCCGTTGATGCGGGTGCCGGTGTTGGGACGCTGGCTGGCGGGGATCTGGGCGCAACTGGCGTTTATCGGCTGGAAGAAGAATTTACGTCAGCGGGCGCTGCTGTTGGCGCTGCCGGCGCTGATGCTGGGAATGATGATGGGGCAAAAAACACTGCTGCCGTTAACGCTGGGGCTGATGTTCTCCCTGCTGCTGTTCGCCGCCATCGGGACGTTGCTGTTTCGCGCCACGCTGCAAAAGCACCTGAAAGCGCTGCGCGAAAGCCTGCCGGAAGCCATTGACGCCATTACCCGCAGCTGTCGGGCGGGGGTGCCGGTGGCGAATACTTTCGCCATCGTGGCGGAGCATTTAACCGGGCCGCTGTCGGCGGAATTTAAAACCATCGACCACTGGCTGAAGTTGGGGATCCCGCTGCGTCAGGTGATCCAGACCTCGGCGGGTCGCGTACCGATGGCGGAATACCGTTTCTTCGTGGTGATCCTGATTATCAATCAGGAGGCCGGCGGGCGACTGGGGGAAACGCTGGAGCGGCTGTCCGCCACGCTGCGCGATCGCCGCGAGTTGCAGCTTAAGGTGCAGTCCAAAACCTCGGAAGCGCGGGCGTCGGCGAAGATCGTCGCGGCGCTGTTTCCCTGCTGCCTGGCCTATTTGTATATGAAATCTCCGGATGATTTCAGCTTTCTGTTTTCCGATCCGGTGGGAACGACGGTGCTGATTTATGCCTTGTGCAGCGTCGCGCTGGGGATGCTGGTCACGCATTTTATGGTCAAGCGGATAAGTTAAGGACGAGGGAAGAGCCAACATGACGATATTTAGCGATCCCTTATTACTGCTGGCGCTGGGTTTGATTGGCGCGGGGATATACCTTGCCCGTTACCACAACGGCCAGCGGCGGCACCGCCAACTGGCGGAGCGCATGCAGGCGCATTTGCCGGCCTCCCCTATAGGGGAGGCCTCTCAGGATACTATCCTGAGAGGCCAGGGAACAACCCTTACTCCCTGGCTGGAAAAAATTCTTTTACCGATAGCGCAACAGGGCTATCGCCTCTCCGGATCCGAACGGGATCGTCTTAATTTACGCCGCCTGCTCGATCTGGCCGGCTTACGCCGCAGCGAAGCGGTGGGTTGGCTGGTGATGGGCAAATTCCTGGCGGGTTTCCTGTGCGCCATAAGCCTGGTGTGGGGCTGGCTGCCGCCTGCCGATCGTTTGGGTATGACCGGCATCGCCGCCGGGCTGATCGGCTTTTTCGTCGGCGCGCTGCTGCCGGAATGGTGGCTGAAATGGCGCGCCGCCGGCCGGGGCGAGAAGCTGGCGCGGGCGGTGCCGGACGCGCTGGATTTAATGGTGGTCTGCGCCGAGGCCGGGTTGCCGATTGGCCGCGTATTACAGGTGGTCTCGAAAGAGCTGGGGCTGTCGTCGCCGGAAATGGCCGATGAGCTGCACTACACCGCGGCCGAGTTGCAGATCCTCGCCGATCGTACCCAGGCGATGGTGCATCTGGCGGAAAGAACCCGGGTGGCGGAAATCGAAAGTATGGTCGCCACGCTGATTCAGGCCGAACGTTACGGTACGCCGCTGTCGCAGGCGCTGCGCACCATTGCGGATGAAAGTCGTAAGACGCTGATTCTGGGGCTGGAAGAAAAAGCGGGGAAATTGCCCGCGCAGCTCAGCATCCCGCTGATGGCGCTGATCCTGCCGCCGATTATCGCCATTATGGCCTCGCCGGCGCTGGTGCGGGTGATTCGCCTGCTGGCCCAATAACGATGCTTTCCCCGGCAATATTGACCGGAAATGAACAGACAATAACGGATGGAGTGCTCGACGATGGTCGGTCTGATAACAACATATAAACGCGGCGCGTCGTTTCTGGCGTTGCTGGTGATGAGTACGCTACTGGCGGGGTGCGCCAGTTCCACGGCGATCAAGGGCACCAAAGACGAAGGGCTGCGGCTGGCGCGCTTACTGCGCGATCAGGGACGGATTGAAGCGGCCACGGAAGTCTATGCCCGTATCGACAGCCGCGGCGAACTGAAAGGCACCGAACTGCTGGAATACGCCAGCGTGGCGGCGCCGGTTCGTCGGCCGCAGCAAACGCTGGAGCTGTACGGCCGCGCCCGGCATGCGCTGGGCGGCGACACCAACCAGTTAAAACCGCAGGAAGCGCTGGCTATCTGTTTAGGCATGGGGCGCGCGCATCTGGCGCTGGGACGCAATGCGATGGCGCAGAAAGATTTTAGCTGTGCGCTGCAAGCCCAGCCAGACAACGCCGGGGCGCTCAATGGCATGGGCGTGGTGATGGATGCGGCCGGTAAACACACTGAAGCGCGTCAACTGTTTGAAAAAGCGTTGCAGGTCAACCCGGCCGATGTCGCCGCCATCAACAATCTGGCGCTTTCCTGGCTGGCCAGCGGCGATGCGGATCAAGCTATCGGCTTGTTGCGATCGGCGGATAACGCTAACCCGGCCGGCAAGCTTAACCTGGCGCTGGCCTATCTCGACAGCGATCGGGAAGAGGACGCCCGCAGTACGCTGGCGACCATCGCGCAGCCGGATCGTATCGACGGGCTGATCGACGCCTTGAATCAACGCCTACAGCAACTGCGTCAGGACGGCTCCCGCGGCGAAACCCTGTTGCTGTCCAGTCGTCAGCGCCTGCAACTGAGCAGCCCTGAGTAAATGGCGATGATCCCGGTTAACGAACGGAACTGGCGCAGTACGCGCGGCGTGATCGCCACAGAGGTGGCCTTTTTGATGCCGGTGGTGCTGGTCGGCGTGATGATGCTGTTCGAACTGGCGCGTATCGCGCTGGTGATTGCCGTGGGCAGCGCGGCGCTGGATAAAGCGGTGCAGACATTTCGTCTTGACGATCTCCAGAGCGACAGCGCCGAACAGATGGGCGGCAATCTGAAAGAACGCATGATCAGTTCGGCATACGGTTATCTGCAAGAAGAGGATTTAACCGTCAGCGTGTTGCATTTCGACAATCTGAGTCAACTGGGCGGGCTGACGATCAATAGCGACAGCGAGGACAGCGGCACGCTGCCGGTCTGGTCGGTCACGGTGCAGATCACCAAAGCGTTTATTACCCCGTTGCCGGAGGTACTGACGCTGGGGGATACCTTCCGCTACCAGTACAAGCATGTTTTCGGCACGGAACTGCGTAATGACTAGTTTCCGCCCGCGCGGCTGGCGTCGCTTCCGCTCTTCCGTCCGTGCTTCCGTCGCCGTTGAAACGGCGCTGGCGCTGCCCATCGTGTTGGCAATCGGCGCGCTGTGCGCGGATATCTATACCGTCGGTCTTGAACGTGAACGCATGGAGCAGCGGGCCGGCGCCATCGTCTCAATTCTCGGCATGCAGCGGGAACTGACGCAAGAAGGGTTGCAAGGTCTGCTGGATGCGGTGCTGCCGGAGGAAGGACTGGGAAATTACCAGTTGCTTATCAGCAATGTGCGCCAGACCGGGGAGCTGTACTGGCAGCTTGATCGCGGCAATTCGGACCAACTCTGTACCGCCAATCAGGCCGGTTACGGCGAACACTATCCGGGCGATTTACCGGAAAAAGATCAGGAAACCGGCAGCGAGAACATTTCTATGGTGGTGGTGGAACTGTGCCGTGAAGGGAAAGACATCAGCCTGGCCGGCGGGCTGTCGCTGAGTAACCTGCTGAACGTCACGATGGTAAACCGGACCGGGGATGGCGTGATTGCGTTGGATAGCGCCCTGGGGCAGGAAGCCGGACAGCCGAAAGAGGAATACGAAGACAATGAAGGATAATTCCGGTGGCCGTATGCGGCGTTTGACGCATGCCCTGCGAGTTTTTGCGCGGCAGGAGCGCGGTGCGGGCGCGTCGCTCTACGTGTTGGGCGCGATGGCACTGCTGGTCAGCGCGGCCTTCATTGTTGATTCTTCCACCGCGACGGGCGATGCGGCGCAGATTAAACGCGCCGCCGATGCCGCGGCGCTGGCGGTGGGGCATCAGGCGCTGCTGAGCGGAAAACAGAATGAAAACGTCAGTCAGGAGCAACTGACGGAGCTGGCGTTCGATTATATCCGGGCGAATCTGGGCGTGAACAGCAAGCTGGCCGAGGATATTACCTTTGATAAGGTGAGTCTGAGCGAAGGGCGCAACGGCGACAACTATCCGACCTATACCGTGACGGTCGGCTTTACCGCCTCTCCGGAATTCTTGACGCTGGCATCCTCCGAGCAGCAGATCCACTCCACGGTGGAGGTGGTCAACCGTTCGACGGAAGTGTCCCTGATATTGCCCAATACCTTGAATGAGGACAGCGCTAATCTGGCGGTGTTGCGCCGTATCGGCAATGAGTTCGCGGAGAATCTGATCGGCGACAGCGATAACGTCTGGCTGGCGCTGGTGCCGCATAGCCAATCGGTTAGCGTCTACGACAATGATCATAGCAACCGCATCCGGCAGTGGGCCGCATCCGGCGCGCTAAGACCGGTGGAACTGACCTCGCTGTTCAGCGTCGGCTACAGCGGACTGGCCGATGCCCGTATGCCCGATCGGCGCGCCAAACTCCTGTGTATGTACCGGGGACTGGCGCGGGGGGAAAACTATTTCTGGGACGAAGCGCCCAGCGGGCAGTTCAACATTTATTACCGCGCCGATATACCGTCGAACGACACCAATTTCGGCATCGAACCCTACACCATCAGTTGGATCGGCCCCAACCCTGATTTTGGTCAGGCTACCGGCGTGAATGATACCCGCACCTTGATCACCGATCGCGGCTGCCCCAGCGCCGCTCTGCTGCCGCTGACCAACGATCTGGACAAGATCGCCGAACGCCTCGACGAGATGTCCCGACGTTTCAATACCAACTACGCCATCGCGCTAGGCTGGGCGGCCATGGCGCTGGCGCCTGAGTTTCGCGGCAGCGCCGGTTGGGATCTGGATGACGATTTGCCTAAGGATTTTGACGAGGGCAACGGCGAACGCATCAAGGCTATCGTCATGCTGGTTAATTCCACCGGTCAGCGCTGGTTCGACACTGACAGCTACAACAGTTATGTGGGCAACCCCATAGACGGGTGTTCCGTCTCCGCCAGTGAGGCCAATTGCAACAATTACGCGGCGCTTACCACTGAGCGTTTCGCCAACCTGTGCGCCAGCTTTCGTGCTCGTAATCTTAAGTTCTACATGATTACCACCGGCAACGACGAGGCGACGGATGAAGACGGCGCCATTGCCAGCGCTTCGGAATTTCGCCGTATTGCCGGGGCGGGATTACAAAGTTGCGCCGAGAAAAGCAGCGATCTGACGTATTACAACGGTGAGGACTTTGTCGCCTCGGAAAGCAAAATCAGGGATCGCCTAAGTGACATTGTTGACGAACTGCATCAGAAAAGCAGTTTCGTTCGATTGATTGAATAACGGCCCATGTGCCTTTTGACTGACAGGATATGACACCATGACCTATTCACGTTCCGCATCGCGCGCGGCACACCGGCGCCTTCCTCAGCAGGCATGGGCGCTGGAACCTCGCATGATGTTCGACGCCGCCGCCGTCGCCACGGCGGAAGCGGTGGTGGCCGCCACCGACACCGCGCCCGGCGTTACCGCCAGCGGGGCCGAAGCCACCGTTACCATTGATGAATCCTCCGGTAGCCAAAGCGTGGATATGTTCAGCGGCGTCAGCGTCACGCTCGACAACAGCAGCGAGTCATTATCCTCGTTGGTGATAACCGTGGATAGCAGCGGCGGCAACCAGGCGCTGATTATTGACGGCAGCGCTATCTCCCTTGAGACCGGAAGCGGCGCCACGACCGGCAAAAGCTATTTCTATTCTGTCGCGGTCAGCGGCAATACCACCACCGTCACGATCGCTCTCGACTCGGTGGAAGACACCACGGCTTCCGACGTCGCCAGCCTGATCGACGGTATTGCCTATAGCACGCTGGATAACACGGTGGAAAGCGGCACCGTCACTGTGACCCTGTCCACTTTGAGCGACAACAGCGACACGGCGCAATTGGGCATCAGCTCCACCATCACCATCGACAGCCAGATCAACGTCGCCCCGGTGTTGTCGGATGATGGCGCGCTGGAAGCCGCCGAATCCATTACCGTTGGCGACATCGCGGAGGTCGTCTATTCCGGCGACGGCAACTACGCCTACGCCGCCGGAGAGGGCGTAGTTGCCGTCTTTTCCATTGATGACGGCGGGCGTCTGATGCTGGCCGACACGCTGGCTGTCGATGGAATGAGCAAAGCCACGGAAATGGTGATCAGCGCGGATGACCGTTCGATCTACGTCATTGACGGCAGCAGCAACGTATATGTCTTCAGCGTTGGCGACGACGGTAAGATCGATAATGTATCAACCGTCGCTACCGACAACGGCGACGTAACCGGCGGGATGGCGATCGCTGACGATGACGCCTGGGTCTATGTCGGCACCGAATCGAACGGGGTGGTGATCTACAGCCGCGATGCCGCCACCGGCGCGCTGACCTATGTAGGGCGCGCGCCGGACGACAACAGCCGCGAGGGTGTGATCGCCGCCGCCGGCGACTATGTTTACGTGATTTACTCCGGCGCAGGTAATTTCGGTTCAGTCAGCCTGAGTGTTTACCAGCGCAATGACGACGGTTCACTTGACGCCATCACCAACGTGACAGTCAGCGACCTCGATACAGACTGGGATAATATTGACTGGAATAACCCGAACTACACCAACGATGTCAGCGATGCCACTCTGGCGGTTTCGGCGGATGGTCAGTATCTCTATATTGCGGCGCCGCTCAAAGAGGTGGTTTTAATCTATCAGTTCAGGGATAACGCCCTCACCCAGCTTGATACCCTTTCCATCAGCGGCATATCCAGCATCGCCTTAAGTGATGAGGACGGTTTGCTCTATGCCGTATCCGTCGACGGCGGCATCAGCGTCTTCTCGGTCGCCGGCGACGGCGCGCTGACCCTGAGCAGCCGTATTGCCGGCGGCGGCAGTGATATTGCTATTTCCGCTGACGGCCTGTCCATACTGGTGGCCGGCGGCAGCGTAAACCGCTATACCAGCGCGCAGACGTTGGATCAGGGGGAGGCGCTGACCTTTGCCGCCGGCCTGACGCTGAAAGATAGCAACTATGACGTGCTGAGCAACGGCGCGGGCAACTACAACGGCGCCGGTATCACCGTCAGCGCCAACGTTGACACCGGCAGCTATGGTTTCGCCGATGGAAACGGACTGAGTTTGTCGAACGGCGTTATTTCCCTGGACGGCAGCGCCATCGCCGCCTTGAGCGCGAGCGATGATGGCGTGCTGACGGTGATTTTCACCGCCGACGCCACCACGGCGGTCGCCAACCAGGTGCTGCAACAGCTCACCTACGCCAACGCCGGCGCGACGGTCGGCAGTTTTATCCAGCTCAGCGTGATCGCCAGCGACGCGACGCTGGCCAGCAGCGCCGTGGCGATTACCCTGCGGGTGAATGCGGCGCCGCAGGTCAACATCGATGCGTCCACCGGCTATAGTCTGAGCGCCGCCACCAGTGAGACGCCCTACAGCTTCACGCTGTTCTCCGGCCTGTTCGGCGATGCCGACGGCGACAGCCTGACCTGGAGCGTCAGCGGTTTGCCTGAAGGTCTGACTTTCGACGCCACGACCCGTACCATTTCCGGAGCGGCGCTGGCAACCGGCAGCTTTATCGTGACCGTGACCGTTACCGACGTCTCCGGCGCCAGCGCCGCGCTGGAACTGGATTTGACGGTCGAACAGATCGCCAACCGCGCGCCGGAAATCAACGAGAACGTCTCCGCCACGCTGGCCTATGCCACCGAGGGCGCCGCCTACGGCACGACGCTGGACAGTACGATGTTCAGCGACGCCGATAGCCTCTACGGCGACAGCCTGACCTGGCGCGTCAGCGGCCTGCCAGACGGTTTCACCTTCGATGCCGCGACCCTGACCATTTCCGGCTCTTCCAGCGCGGTGGGCGACTACACCGTCACCGTGACGGCGACTGACGAGTCGGGCGCCGGTTCTTCAGTCGAATTGACGCTGCGGGTGATCACCACGGATGAGGCCAACAACAGCGCGCCGTCGCTGGATGCGGATGACAGTGAGCTGGCGTACACCGTCGAGGGTAATCTGACCGGGTTCAGCCAGTACGTTTACAACCTGGAGCTGTCTTCCGACGATCGTCACCTGATCGTGCTGGGCAATGACTCGAATTCCCAACTGCTCTCGCCTTCGGGCAATAGCACTCTGTATGTTTACAGTCGCGACAGCGAAACCGGCAACCTGACGTTGGTGCAGACGTTCGTGCAGGGTACGGCTGACGATGGCGACGACTCCAACGGCATTGAGATCAATGGCCTGGACAGCGCCACCTCGGCGATCTATTCCGCCGACGGCAAGTATGTCTATCTGGTGGGCAAGAACGCTGCCGGCGTTTATGCCATTACCGTGCTTGGCGTCAACGAGGGCGGCGCTCTCAGCGCCACCGACCTGAGCGTCGAGATTACCGACGCATCGCAAATCAAGGGGATGGCGGCATCGGACGACGGCGATTCGCTGTACATTATTTCCAGCAACACTCTCTATGCCTATTCGGTCGGCGAGAACGGCAACCTGACACTGGCCGGCGCCTATAGCGACAGCTACAGAAGCAGCGACTACACGGCCGGCGCAAGCGCCATCGTCATCGACAACGCTTCCGGCGTGGTCTATGTGGCAGGCGACTCCAGGATCGTCGTCTACACCACCAACGACGACGGCACCCTGACATACGCCACCACCTATACAAATGGCCTGAGCAACTTTATGCGTAGCATGGTCGTCTCCGACAGCGGCTACCTCTATGTGGCCACCGGCGCGGGCGGGAAGATCGTCACGCTGCATTATGACAGCGATGCCAATAGCGTCACCCAAATCGCTTCTATTTCTGTTGCGAACGTCTGGGGTGTGTCTCTTTCGGCCGATGGCACTGCGCTCTATGCGGGTTATTTTATCGGCAACATCTATGTCTACCGCGTCAACGAAGACGGCTCGCTGTCCCAGATCAGTACGCTGTCCAACAGCAGCGGCCGGGCTAACCGCTTTGCCGTTTCCTCGGACGGCTCCAGCATTTACTACGGCGGTTTCTACAACGCTGCCGGCCTGGGCCAGATCAGCGCCGGCGCGGTGGCCGCGTCCTACACCGAAGGCGCCGCCGCCCAGCCGCTGACCGCCATCACCTTGTCCGACGCCGATTACGACGCGCTTAACGGCGGCGCGGGCAACTACAACGGCGCGAGCATCACGCTGGCGCGTGCAGGCGGCGCCGACGCGGCGGACAGCTACAGTTTTAGCGACGGCAACGGGCTGACTCTGGCCGATGGGGTGATTTCGCTCAACGGTACGGCCATCGGCACCTTTGTGAGTGCGGACGGTACGCTGACCGTGACGTTCACCACAGACGTTACCACCGCCACCGCCAATCTGGTGCTGCGCCAGATCGGCTACAGCAATACCAGCAGCGATCCGGGCGGCAGCATTGCGCTTACGTTGACCGTAGCGGACCAGTACGCCTCATCGAGCCTCGATCTGCTGCTCAACGTCACCGAGATTAATGATGCGCCGATTGTGGAAACCACCGGCGGCAGCGTGGTTTACACCAGCGGCGGCAACGCGGTTAAGTTGTTCGACGACAGCGCGGTTTCAACGGTTGAAGCCGGCCAACAGGTCAGCAGCGTCACCCTGACCGTCTCCGGCCTGACGGACGGCGAAAGCGAAACCCTGACGGTGGGCGGCATCAGCGTGGCGCTGATCGACGGCGCCAGCGCCAGCGGCAGCATTGACGTCGCCGCCGATGACGGCAGCACCGTCAGTTATGGCTATACCCTTGCGGTCAGCGTGGTCGACGGCATCGCCACCGTGACGCTTAGCGGCAATCTGCCCGCCGCGGCGACCGCCACGCTGCTGGATAGCGTCGGTTATGCCAATAGCAGCGACAATCCGACCCTCGGCGCACGAACCATCACGCTCACCTCGATTCAGGACAGTGGCGGCACCGACAATGGCGGCGTCAACAGCACGACGCTGGCGATCGCCAGCACGGTCACCGTCAGCCTGACCAACGCCGCGCCCGCCGTCGCCGCGACCGGCAACACGGCCACCTTCACGGAGAACGGCGAAGCGGTGGCGCTGTTCGACGGCGTGACGCTCTCCACCACCGAGCCGGGGCAGGCGATTGCCAATATTACCCTGACCGTCTCCGGCCTGACCGACGGCGCGAGTGAAACCCTGACCCTCGACGGCAGCGTGGTGGCGCTGGTTGACGGTTCCGGCGTCACGGCCGGCGGCTACAGCTATAGCATTACTCTGGAAGGCGGAACGGCCATCGTGGTTATCAGCGACAGCGACGGGATCGCCGTGGACGATGCCACGGCGCTGATCGCCGGGCTAAGCTATGCCAATCAGAGCGATGATCCCACGGCGGCTACGCGCACCATCACGTTGACTTCCGTTCAGGACGACGGCGGTACGGCCAACGGCGGCAGCGATACCGTTTCACCGGCTATCGCGGCGAGCATAACGGTGGTTGCGGTTAACGATGCGCCGGTGATCGATGCAACAGCGGCTGATGTCACTTACGCCACTTCCGGCAGCAACGTCAGTCTGTTCAGCGATGTTTCCCTATCGACGGTGGAAAGCGGTCAGACTCTATCCGCCATCACCTTTACCGTTTCCGGCCTGCTCGACGGCGGCAACGAGTCGCTGACCGTCTCGGGCACACGTATCGGGTTGGTCGATGGCAGCGGCACGCTCGATAACGGTTACGCTTATAGCGTTACCCTTGACGGCGATACCGCTACCGTGACGATTGTCAGCGACGGCGGTATCGCCGCCGATGCCGCCATCGCGCTGATCGAACAGACCCGCTACGCCAATCTCAGTAATACCCAGACCGCCGGCGTGCGCACTATCGCCCTTAGCGTGCGGGACAGCGGGGGACAGGACAACGGCGGCAGCGATACCGCCGCGTTGCAGGCGGTCTCCTCCGTTGACGTGGTGAACAACTCAGTACCTGAACTCAGCGCCGCCGCCGATTACACCAATCTGGATGTCGCCGCCAGCCTGACGGCGATTAGCGGTCTTGCCGACATTACGGCCGGTGCGCTGACCACAGCAGGCGATTACCTGTATGTGGTCAGTAGCGATGGCGATATTGCCGTGTTCAGTCGCAACGCCCACACCGGCGAACTGGCGCTGTTGCAGACGCTGGATAGCGGCGTCTCGTCCGTCTCGCTGATCGAAGTGAGCGACGATGGCGGCACGGTGTTTATGCTTGGCGCGGACGGGGGCAGCGTAACGGTATTCAGCCGTGATAGCCGCGACGGTAGCCTGACGCTGGTTCAGACGCTGACCACCGAAAACGTCGTCGACCTGACCCTGTCCGCTGACGGCAGCGCGCTGTATGTGGTGGACGGCAACTACTCCGGCCTGTTGGTCTACACCCTGGATACCGACAGCGGCCAGTATGCGCTGAGCCAGTCCGTCGCCGCTTCCACCAGCAGCGAACCTTATCTGTTCACTGCGGTGGGCATTGAGGTGGTGGGCGACTACGTGTATGTGATCACCAATCCGGCCGCGGAAACGGTCGCCAATACGCTGATTGTCTATCAACGCGCGACGGACGGCACGCTCAGCGCGGTCGCCTGGCTGCGCGACGGCGCGGCCGCGGGCGAAGACGCCGTTGCCATGTCCAGCCCCGTCGCCATCGCCGTTGCCGGCGATGGCGGCACGATTTATGTCGCCAGCCAAGATGGCGTCGCCGCATTCAGCCTTGACGCCGCCAGCGGCGCGTTGAGCTATCTCGGCGCGGTTGGCGACTTGTCCAACGTAACGGATATCGCGTTGTCCGGCGACGACGGCACACTGTATGTCACCCGTTCGGACGGCAGTATCAACCGCTACAAGTCCGAGGGCGGTACGCTGACGCTGATTGAAACGCTCTCCAGCGCGTCGACGGCCGCGCTGGCCGGCGCGCAGCGCGTGGCGACCGGCGCCCATGGCGCGGTGGTGGTGATTGGCAGCGGCGGCGTGGTCAGCCTAAAAGACGCGCTGACGCAAATCACCATTGATTACCACGAGCAGGGAACGGTTCTGCCTGCCGATGTGATTACCCTCAGCGATGCGGATTACGACGCGCTGGCCGACGGCGCGGGCAACTATAACGGCGCGGTTATCACACTCGTGCGTGAAGGCGGCGCCAACGGCGACGATGGTTATGGATTCGTAGACGGCAACGGTTTGACGCTGACAGACGGTACGCTCTATCTGGACGGCGCGGCCATCGCCGACTTCACCAGCGACGGCGGCGCCCTGACGCTGACCTTTACAGCGGATGTGACTGGCGTCATCGCCAATCGGGTACTGCAACAGATCAGCTATACCAACGCCAGCGACGATCCGGGCGCGAGTATTCGGCTGGCGATCGCCGCGACCGATGCCTATGCCGCCAGCGTCAGTGCGATATTGGCGCTAAACGTCACCGAAGTTAACGACGCGCCGGTGCTGAACGCCACCCCCGCCGACACCGTTTATGTGGAAGGCGCCGCCGCCGCCGCTCTGTTCAGCAACGCCGGCGTTTCCACCGTGGAAGCCGGGCAGGCGCTGAGCGCTCTGACGCTGAGCGTTTCCGGTCTGAGCGATGGGGACAATGAAACCCTGACCCTCGACGGCGGCGTGGTGGCGCTGGTCGACGGTTCCGGCGTCACCGCCAGCGGCTATGCCTATAGCATCTCGCTCAGCGACGGCATCGCTAGTGTGGTGATTTCCAGTGCGACCGGCATTTCCGCCGCCGACGCGGCCATACTCATCAACGGCATGGCGTATGCCAACGCCAGCGACGATCCGACGGCCGGCGCGCGAACCGTCACGCTGACGGCGATTCAGGATAACGGCGGCCTGGATAACGGCGGCAGCGACACCGCCGCGCTGAATATTGTCGCCACCGTCGGCGTCACCGCGGTCAACAATGCGCCGGTACTAACGACCACGCCCACCGATGCCAGCTACGCGGCAGGCGATAATGGCGCACCGCTGTTCGATGGCACCCACGTTTCCACCGTGGAGGACGGCCAGTCCATCGCGGCGTTGACCATCACCGTCTCCGGCGTGGTCGACGCTGCCGAAAGTCTGCTGGTCGACGGCACGACCGTGACGCTGACCGATGGCGTCAGTGTGACCACAGTCGGCGGTCTGAACGTGACGGTCGCCGTCGATCAAGGCACCGCTACGCTGATTATCACCAGTAACGCCGGACTCAGCCAGGCCGACGCGCAGGCGCTGATCGACGGCCTGACTTACGCCAACACCGACGGCACGGTTTCCACCGGCGAGCGGGTCATTAGCCTGACGGCGGTACGGGACGACGGCGGCACCGCCGCTGGCGGTGAGAACACCACTGCGTTGTCGATCGCGGCCAGGGTAAATATCGTCAACAGCGCGCCGCAAGCGACGGACGCCGAGGTAGAACTGCCGACGGCGACGCGGGCCGCGGCATATAGCGCCACGCTATCGGGCGATCTGTTTAGCGACGTCAACGGCGACACGCTGAGCTGGCGCGTCGACGGGCTACCGGACGGTCTGGGCTTTGATCCCGACACGCGAACCATCAGCGGCAGGACGCTCGCCGTCGGCAGCTTCGAGCTGACGGTAACGGTAAGCGACGGACAGGGCGGAACCGCCACCCGGAACCTGACGTTGGCGGTGGATAAACAGCCGGTATCGCCGGTTTTCCTGCCTCTGTCCAACGCGCCGGGCATGATGGAGCGAGGATGGGACGCCCGGCAGGAAGAGGAGCGGCCGGAAGAGGCGATAGGCGGCGCCTCCCGTCCGGTTACGCGCGCAATGCCTTCCGTATCCAACCTGGCGACAGGGGCGACGTCGTTGTCCGGCGACGCGTTGTCCACCGAGCGATATCCGCTGGTGAACGGGGAAATGGATTACGCCGCAACGCCCTGGCAGTTGGATCCGGTGATGGCGACGCTGATGCCGCCGCTGGACGCGGTGGATTTTTCATCTCTGCGAACCACACCGGAAAACGCGCGACTTGGGCAGCAGATGCCGCAGTCGGACGGGCCGGACGCCAAAGTCGCTTTCTCCGCGCAACTGCAACAGGAACAGAGTGCATATCAGGCGCAGAAAGAGTACGACGAATTACTGAACGCCTTAAGTCAGTTAACGGAAAACACCGCGTCACCGGCGGCGTGACGTGAATTTAGCGCCGCATAAAAACAACATAAACACACTACATTGATGGGGAGAACCCTAGTGAATCAGCACATAGCAAAACTCCGGGATAGCAAGCAACAGTCTGCCGGTTCCCGGGCGCTGAAAGTAGCGGTAACGCTGGCCTGTCTGGGGCTGGCCGGCTGTGCGGTCAAGCCTGAACCGGTGACCACGGAGCAACAGGTGGCGCAGGCGCTAAGCGATCGGACGCAGATGTTCGCCAATCAGGAGCCGGTGCGCGGCACCATTACGCTGGACGAGGCGATTGCCCGGGCGCTGAAATACAACCTGCAACAGCGGGTGGCGCTGATGGAACAGGCGATGGAAGATAACCTGATCGGCGTTTCCAGTCTGGACATGTTGCCTAAGCTGGCGGCGCGGGCGGGGCTGCAAACCCGCAATAACGTGGCCGGATCCAGCAGCGAATCGGTGACCACCGGCGAGCAGTCGTTGGAAGCCTCCACCAGTCAGGATAAAACGACGCGCACGGCGGATTTGTCGTTGAGCTGGAACGTGCTGGATTTCGGCATCAGCTACTTCAACGCCAAGATGCAGGCGAACAAATCGCTGGCGGCCGAAGAGCGCCGCCGCCGCGTGGTGGCGGATATTACCCGTCAGGTGCGTACCGCCTATTGGGAAGCGGCCACCGCCCAGCGCTTGCAGCCGGAAGTGACGGCCGCGCTGGTCGACGCGCGTCAGGCGCTGGAATATGCCCGTCAGACCGAGCAACAACGTTTGCTGGCGCCGGTAGACGCGCTGCGTTTCCAGAAAAATATGCTGGAAATGGTGCGCCAGCTTGAAATCGTCGACAGCGATCTGGTGATGGCCAAGTCCCGTCTGGCTGCGCTGATGAACCTGCCGCCGGCCAGCAAATTTGATCTGGCGGCGCCCGTCGAAAGCAGTCTGGCGGCGCCGAAAATGGCCTATACCCTCGACGATCTGGAAAACTTCTCGATGGTGAAACGGCCTGAAGTGCGCGAAGAGAGCTATCTGGCGCGCAATGCGGTATTGGAAACCCGTAAATCGCTGCTGCGGCTGCTGCCCGGCGTCTCGCTGTTCGCCGGCATCAATGGCGACAGCAACAGCTATCTGGTGAACCACCAGTGGGCCAGCGCCGGGTTACAGGTCAGCGGCAACCTACTGAATGTGCTGGCATGGTCGCCGGTAAAGCGCGCCGGCGAGGCCAACGAAGAACTGGCGGAAGCGAGGCGTCAGGCATTGCGCATGGCGGTGCTGACGCAGGTGAACGTCGCCTGGCAGGAGTATCAGCAAAGCACGCGCATGTTTAACCGTTATCAGGAACTGGCGCGTATTCAACGCGGCATTCTCAATCAGACCGAGTTAAGCGTGCATAATCAGGCGGCGACGCAGATGGAGCAGGTGCGCGTCAGCACGGAAACCATCCTCACCACCCGCGCCCGCGACCGCAGCTTTGCCGATGTGCAGAATGCGCTGGGCGCGGTGTATCAGGCCGCCGGGCTGGACGTGCTGCCCGATCATGTCGGCGATACCAGTCTGGCGGCGTTAAGCAATACCATCGCCCGCACTACCAGCAATATTGAGACCGGGAGCGTGCCGGTGCCGCGTCTTTCACTGGCTGCGCCGGGCGCGGCGGCGACAACCGTAACGCCGGTGGTCGCTCAGCCGGTCGCCGTCGCGGCGACGCCGGCCAAACCCTACCGTACGGTAAACACCGACATGTGGGACAACCTGCAATCCTTACAAGCCGGAGGCGCCCATTGATGAAAGCGCGGCAGTTTCTGTTGGCGGGGGCGCTGCTGACGCCGCTGTGGGGGCAGGCGGCCGATAACAGCGATATTCGCGTGCAGCTCAGCGCGGTGCGTTACACCACCCTTTCCAGTGAAATTTCGGCCAAAGTCACCGATATCGCGGTGAAAGAGGGCGAGCATTTTAAGCAGGGCGATACGCTGTTGAGCTTTGACTGTACGGTGCTGAAAGAAAAGCTGAATTATTCCGCCGCGGCAGAACATGCCGCCCGTAAAAAACTGGCTATCGCCAACCGGCTGGACAAGCTGAACTCGATCAGCCTGTCCGAGGTCGATCAGGCCCGTTCGGCGGTGGCGATGGCGCAGGCGGAAAGCGGCGTCAACCGCGCCATGCTGCAACGCTGCGCCATTAAAGCGCCGTTCTCCGGCCGGGTGACGGAAAGCAAAGTGAAGCGCTGGGAGTCGGTGCCGGAAGGCAAGGAACTGCTGGCGATTTACGATGACAGCGCCTTTGAGCTGGAAATGATCGTGCCGTCGCGCTGGCTGGCGTGGCTAAAGCAGGGGAATCCCTTTCAGGTGACGCTGGATGAAACCGGGCTGAGTTATCCGGCGGAAATCAGCCGCATCTCTTCGGCGGTGGAGCCGGTCAGCCAGTCGGTCAAGGTGTTTGGGCGTATTACCCAGTCCACCGCCGGGCTGCTGCCGGGCATGAGCGGCGTCGCGCTGATTGCCCCGCCCGCGCCGGACGGCGCTGCGCCATGACCATCAATCATCCCGCCGGGCAGACAGCAAACGAGGCGGATAACCGTCTGGCGCTGCTGGCCGAGCTGTTGCAGTTGCAAAGCCGCGCCAGAGCGCGGGAAACGCAGGATGAGCTGGCGTTCTTCATGGTGAATGAAACGCACAATCTGGTGAAGTACCGCCAGGCGTTGCTGTGGGACTGCGAAAAGCAGCGCCTGCGTACGGCGTCCGGGCTGGCAACCCTCGATCCCAATGCGCCGTTTTGCAGCGAATTCAGCAACTTGTGTCGCCAGTGGCAACAGCAAGGGCGGCAGACGCAATCCCTGCGCTGGCTGGATCTGCCGGCCAACGATCGGTTGCTGTGGCAGGAACATCTGCCGGAATTTTTGTTGTGGCTGCCGCTGCGGCGTCCGCAGGGGGAACAGCCGCTGGTGCTGATTCTGGCGCGCGACCGCCCATGGCAACCCGCCGAGCTGGTGCTGCTGGAAAAGCTGGCCGACGCCTATTCCCACGCCTGGCTGGGGTTAGGCAGACATCGGCGCGCTACAGCAGACGTCCGTCCCAACCGCCGCCGCCTGATGCTGGCGGGGGCGATCGCGTTGTTGCTGATTATGCTGATCCCGGTGCGCCAGTCGGTGCTGGCGCCCGCGGAGATCGTCGCGCATCGTCCGGTGATGGTGCGGGCGCCGGTGGCCGGGGTGGTGGACGACATTCTGGTGCGCCCCAATCAGCAGATCGCGGCCAATCAACCGCTGGTGCGTCTGGACGCCCGCGAACTGGAAAACCGGCTGGAATCGGCGCGGCAGGCGTTTGCCAGCGCCGATGCGCAATTCCGTCAGGCGCAGCAGCAGGCGCTGTTCGATGCCAATAGCAAGGCCAGTCTGGCGGTGCTGCAAAGCCGCCGGGGACAGGCGCAAAGCGAGATGGATTTTCTGCAACGGCAACTGGCGCGTATGCAACTGGTTTCCCCGCGTGACGGCGTGGCGATTTTTGATGATGCCAGCGACTGGATCGGCCGTTCGGTGGCGATTGGCGAACGTATCATGATGATTGCCGATCCGCACGATGTCGAACTGGAGATCCAACTGCCCGCCGCCGACGCCATCGCGCTGGAGAAAGGGGCTGATGTGCGCCTATTCCTCAACGTGGCGCCAAATTCGGCGCAGTCGGCGCAGTTGGAACACATCGGCTACCGTTCTGCTCCCACGCCGGACAACATTATGGCTTATCGGCTGCGGGCCAGGTTCACCCAGGATGATCCGCTGTTGCGCGTGGGGTTGAAAGGCACGGCGAAAGTGTATGGTCATCGCACCGTGCTGTTCGTCTACCTGTTGCGTAAGCCATTGGCGACGCTGCGCGTGTGGCTGGGCGTATGATGATGCCGTTTCCGCCATGAACAACCGTCCGGTTCCTGCGCTTAGCCCGCTGCGGGATGAACTGATCCTGCATGCCGGGCCTGCCAACCGTGACGGATCGCCCAGTTGGACGCTGGAAGATCCGTTGCGCGGGCTGTTTTTCCGCATCGGCTGGGCGGAAATGGCGATGCTGTCGCGCTGGTCGCTGGGGGATGCGGCGAAAATTGCGGCGGCGATCAACCAGACGCTGCCGCTGACCGTCGATGACAGCGACGTACAGGATTTCAGCCGTTTTTTGCAGGCCAATAGCCTGACGCGGGCAACGGGCGATGAGGCGCTGGCGCAGTTTGGGCGGCAATTGGCGAAAACGCGGGTGTCGGTGTGGCGTAAGTTGCTGAAGAACTATCTGTTTTTCCGTATTCCGCTGTGTCATCCGGATCGCTTTCTCAGCCGTACCCTGGCGTGGGTGGAACCCTTTTTCAGCCGTTTATTTTTAACTCTGACGCTGATGGCCGCGGTGTTGGGGCTGTTTCTGGCCGGGCGGCAATGGGAAACCTTCAAGCACACCTTTATGCACTTTTTTACTCTGGAAGGGGCCGCGCTGGCAGGCATCACGCTGTGCTGCACCAAAGTGCTGCATGAACTGGGGCATGCCTATACCTGTAAGCGCTTTGGGGCGCGGGTCGCCACCATGGGCGTCGCCTTTCTGGTGCTGATGCCGGTGCTGTATACCGATACCTCCGGCTCATGGAAGCTGACCCGTCGCCGGCAGCGTATGGCGATCGGCGGCGCCGGGATGCTGACCGAACTGGCGCTGGCGGCCTGGGCGACGCTGGCCTGGAGCTTTCTGCCGGACGGTATGCTGCGCAGCGCGGCCTTTATGCTGGCGACCACCACCTGGATTATGACGCTGGCGATTAACCTCAGCCCGTTTATGCGCTTTGACGGCTATTTTCTGCTGTCGGATTGGCTCCAGATCCCGAATCTGCAAAACCGGGGGTTTGCCATCGGCCGCTGGCAGATGCGTGAATGGCTGTTCGGATTGGGCGATGCCCCGCCGGAGCCCTTTCCCCGCTGGCTACGGCGCACGCTGGTCGGCTATGCCTTCTGCGTGTGGATATACCGGCTTTTTCTGTTTACCGGCATCGCCATTCTGGTTTATCACATGGCGTTCAAGCTGCTGGGTATGCTGCTTTTCGCGGTGGAGATCGGTTATTTCGTCATCATGCCGGTGGTGAATGAACTGCATGAGTGGAGCAAACGCCGCAAGGATTATCGTATGAATCGCAATATGATCGTGACGCTGACATCAGGCTGCGTATTACTGCTGCTGCTGGCGATCCCGTGGCAGAACACGGTGTATGCGCCGGCGCTGTTGCGCGCTGAACAACAGAGCAGTTTATATATGCCGTTGCCGGCGATGATCGACGGCATAGCCGTTCAGGTCGGGCAGCCCGTTCAGGCCGGACAGACGTTATTCACGCTGGCGGCCGATACGTTAGTGCATGAGCGGCAACAATTGGAGCGCCAAATCGCCACCCTGAGCTGGCAAGGGGCATTTCAGGTATTCAATAAAGAGACGGTGGGCGAACATCAGCGGGTGAATCAGGAACGCCAGGCCGCGTTGCAAAAGCTGGCGGTATTAACGCGGCAGTCGGCGCAGCTGACGGTACGCGCCCCGATAAGCGGCGTGGTGGCGGACATGGCCATGCCGCTGGCGACCGGGGAGTGGCTGGCGCAGGGCGAATGGCTGGCGGTGATTACCAAACCCACCGGCGGGCTGGTGGAGGCGTTCGTCTCGGAAAAGGATTGGCAGCGGCTGAAAACCGGCGGGCAAGGGCGTTTTTACCCGCGGGATGCCAGCCGCCCGTCGTTGCCGGTGACCATTGTGGATATCGACCATACCGCCACCCGTGATTTAAGCGCCGTACCGGAACTGGCTTCTACATACGGCGGCGATATCGCCACCTTAAGCGATGCGCAGCGCAAACTGCATCCCGAGCAGGTGGTTTACCGGGTAGTGCTAAGTCTGCCGGCCGACAGCGACAGTCAACCACAGATGCTGCGCGGCACGGTGGCAATGGACGGCGAAGCGCAAAGCCTGCTGGTGCGCGGCTGGAAAGTGGTATCGGCGGTATTGATACGGGAATTGTCGTTTTAGTCATCATTCTAACTATACGCCATTGACGTATATAAGATGGCGCATTATATTCGCTTTAAATCTACGCCACTGACTGATACTCATGCTATTTATTGAAACGGATATTTTCACCGAAGACGTCAAGGAGCTTCTGAGCGACGACGAGTATCGCGAATTTCAGGTGTTTCTAGCCGATAATCCCGATTTTGGCGATGTCATACAGAATACGGGCGGGCTGCGTAAAATACGCTGGTCGTGCAGAGGTAAAGGAAAGCGCGGCGGTGTAAGAGTGATTTATTTTTATAAAGTCTCCGCTTCTCACATTCGACTCTTGCTTATCTACAAGAAGGGCGTACAGGATGACCTTAGCGAAGATGAGAAACAACAACTTAGAGCACTTAACGAGGGTTGGTAGATGGATAAAAAACTTTTCGAACGTCTCACCCAAAGTATGGGCCAAGTAAATGAGATTATTGACGGTAAGCGTAAACCAGCGGCGCAGACTATTGTGACCTCGGTTCAGGTAAAGGCTATTCGCCACACAACGGGACTTTCTCAAACCAAGTTTGCCAAACTGATAGATGTTAACGTTGCAACGCTTCAGAACTGGGAGCAGGGACGTAGAGATCCTACCGGGCCGGCAAAAGCTTTGCTGCGTGCTATTGAGCGGGATCCTGAACACGTTATATCGGCCCTGGCCTCGGGTCATTAACCCTGTTATGACCCGGCCAGACAGATTGCGGGACAACATCTTACTAGCGGTTGTGCTCTGGCATTCGCCCAACGGGGCGGCGTCACTAAGTGACGAGCACCGTAAAAATATTGCCCGCGTCCGGCACGGGCAAGTTATTTGTCCACGCTTAATGCGAACCGCTGCGCGAAGCGCCGACGCCGGTTTGTGAACGCACAAACTGTGAATGGAAACGGGCGCGCTCTTGCTGACCTGCGGCGGAGCGATCGGTGATGGAGAATAGCCAGATGCCGATAAAGGCCACCAGCATGGAGAACAACGCCGGATATTCATACGGATAAATCGGCGTCGCGTGGCCGAGAATTTTCACCCATACCGTCGGCCCCAGAATCATCAGAATCACCGCCGTCAGCAATCCGGCCCAGCCGCCGATCATCGCCCCGCGGGTGGTGAGTTTCGACCAGTACATCGAGATGATGATGATCGGGAAGTTGCAGCTAGCGGCGATGGAGAAAGCCAGACCGACCATAAAGGCGATGTTCTGATTTTCAAACAGAATCCCCAGCGCGATGGCGACGATGCCCAGCACCAAAACGGTTATTTTCGAGACTTTCAATTCGTTACGTTCGGTGGCTTTGCCTTTTTTGATGACGTGGGAATACAGATCGTGGGAAACCGCCGATGCGCCCGCCAGCGTCAGCCCGGCGACCACCGCCAGAATGGTGGCGAAGGCGACGGCGGAGATAAATCCCAGGAAGAAATTACCGCCTACCGCATCGGCCAGATGAACGGCGGCCATGTTGTTGCCGCCAATCAGCGCCCCGGTCGCATCCTTAAAGTCAGGATTGGCGCTGACCAGCAGGATTGCGCCAAAGCCGATGATAAAGGTCAGGAAGTAAAAATAGCCCATAAAGCCGGTGGCGTAGAACACGCTTTTCCGCGCTTCTTTGGCGTCGCTGACGGTGAAAAAACGCATCAGGATATGCGGCAGGCCCGCGGTGCCGAACATCAGTCCCAGCCCCAGCGACAGCGCGGAGATCGGATCGGAAACCAGCCCGCCGGGGCTCATGATGTCAACGCCTTTCGGGTGAACGGCCATGGCCTGCCTGAACAGGCTGTCAAAGCTGAAGTTGACGGATTTCATCACCATGACCGCCATGAACGTCGCGCCGAACAACAGCAGCACTGCCTTGATGATCTGTACCCAGGTGGTCGCCAGCATCCCGCCAAACATCACGTACATCACCATCAGGATCCCGACCAGAATGACCGCGACATGATAGTTAAGGCCGAACAGCAGTTCGATCAGTTTGCCCGCGCCGACCATCTGGGCGATCAGGTACAGCGCCACCACCACCAGCGAGCCACAGGCCGACAGACTGCGGATCGGGCGCTGTTGCAGACGATACGACGCCACATCGGCAAAGGTGTAACGCCCGAGGTTGCGCAGGCGTTCGGCGATTAAAAACAGGATGATCGGCCAGCCGACCAGAAAGCCGAGCGAGTAAATCAGCCCGTCATAGCCAGAGGTATAGACCAGCGCGGAGATCCCCAGAAAGGAGGCCGCCGACATATAGTCGCCGGCAATCGCCAGTCCGTTCTGAAATCCGGTGATATTGCCGCCCGCGGTATAGTAATCGCTGCGCGAGCGTGTCCGTTTGGACGCCCAATAGGTGATATACAACGTGGCGCAGACAAACAGCAGGAACATCACAATGGCCTGGATATTCAGCGGTTGACGCTGAACCTCACCGGTCAGGGCTTTGGCGGCCAATACCGCCGGAGATAAAGCGAGCAGCCCGAGCAGCATCATGAAACGCGTTTTCATTGCTTTACCTCGTTCAGTAACTGTTTGGTCAGGCGATCAAATTCACCGTTGGCACGGTAGACATAAATACCGGTGAGAATAAAAGAGGTGACGATCAACCCAACCCCAATCGGGATCCCGCGTGTAATGCTCGATCCGGAAGCGATTGGGGTTCCCAGCCAGCCGGGGGCAAAGGCGATCAACAGAATAAAGCCGACGTAAAGCACCAGCATGATCAGAGAAAGGATCGTCGCGAAGCGCTGCCGTTTATTCACCAGTTCTCTAAACAGGGGGTTACTTTCAATCCGTTGATAAATGTCATCATTCATCGTAAGTCTCCAGTAAACGATTGATCGATCGCAGCCACACGCCATCGAACCGCTATCTGGCCCGGTGGTGTGTGAAGGAACAAGGGATTACACGATCATGGGGAGGATGTGCTCATGGCCTGCTTTTCTTCCAACAGCTTTTCGACGACGCCGGGATCGGCCAGCGTGGAGGTATCTCCCAGATTGCTGGTGTCGCCCGCGGCAATTTTGCGCAGAATGCGGCGCATGATTTTGCCGGATCGCGTTTTCGGCAAAGAGTCCGTCCAGTGGAGAATGTCAGGTGTGGCGATCGGCCCGATCTCTTTGCGAACCCAGTTGCGCACCTCGGTATACAATTCGCTGGACGGTTCTTCACCGTGGTTAAGCGTGATGTAGGCATAAATCGCCTGGCCTTTCATATTGTGCGGGATACCCACCACCGCCGCTTCGGCGATTTTCGGGTGAGCGACCAGCGCCGACTCGATTTCCGCCGTCCCCAGACGGTGGCCGGAAACGTTCAGCACATCATCGACGCGGCCGGTGATCCAGTAGTAGCCATCTTCGTCACGGCGGGCGCCGTCACCGCTGAAGTACATCCCTTTAAAGGTGGAGAAATAGGTTTGTTCAAACCGATGGTGATCGCCGAACAGGGTTCGCGCCTGACCGGGCCAGGAATCGGTAATCACCAGATTGCCTTCGCAGGCGCCTTCCTGCGGGTTGCCCAGATTATCCACCAGCGCCGGTTGAACGCCGAAGAAAGGATAGGTGGCCGACCCGGCTTTCGCTTCAATCGCGCCGGGCAGCGGGGTGATCATGAAGCCGCCGGTTTCCGTCTGCCACCAGGTATCGACGATCGGACACTTGCCGTTGCCGATCTTGTTGAAATACCACTCCCAGGCTTCCGGGTTGATCGGTTCGCCGACGGAACCCATGATTTTCAGCGATTCCCGCGACGTGCCTTCGATGGCTTTGTCGCCTTCCGCCATCAGCGCCCGGATCGCCGTGGGGGCGGTATAGAGAATATTGACCCGATGCTTATCGACAACCTGTGCCATACGCCGCGCGTCCGGCCAGTTGGGAACGCCTTCGAACATCAGCGTGATGGCGCCGCAGGCCAGCGGGCCGTACAGCAGATAGCTGTGGCCGGTGATCCAGCCGACATCCGCCGTACACCAGTAAATATCCCCCGGATGATAGTCAAAGACATATTTGAACGTCAGCGTCGCGTAGACCAGATAACCGCCGGTGGTGTGTAATACGCCTTTGGGTTTTCCGGTGGAGCCGGAGGTATAAAGGATAAACAGCGGATCTTCGGCATTCATCTCTTCCGGCGGGCAATGTTCGTCAGCCTGCGCGATCAGATCGTGCCACCAGAGGTCGCGTCCGTTTTGCCATTCGCCCTGTTTTCCGGTGCGACGGAATACGATCGTGTTGGTGATGGTCTTGACGCCCGGATTTTTCAGCGCTTCATCAATGTTTTTCTTAAGTGGGATGACGCGTCCGGCGCGGATGCCTTCATCGGCGGTAATCACCAGCCTGGCGTTGGAATCGATGATTCGCCCGGCGATAGCCTCCGGGGAAAAACCGCCGAAGATAACGGAATGAATAGCGCCGATGCGGGCGCAGGCCAGCATGGCGACGGCCGCCTCCGGCACCATCGGCATGTAGATGGCAACCACATCGCCTTTTTTAATCCCCAGAGATTTCATGGCGTTGGCAAAGCGGCAAACCGATTGATATAACTCGCGGTAGGTGACCTTTTTGCTTTCTTTGGCGTCGTCCCCTTCCCAGATTATCGCCGTTTGATCGCCGCGCTCTGCAAGATGGCGGTCAAGACAGTTGGCCGCGACATTCAACGTGCCGTCTTCAAACCAGCGAATACGAATATGACCGGGGTCAAAGGACGTATTTTTCACTTGCTGATAGGGTTTGATCCAGTCGACGATTTTCCCCTGCTCACGCCAGAAAGACTCAGGGTCGTCAATGGATTGCCGGTACAACCGGGTATATTGATCGGCATTTATCAGGGCTGTTTCCGCAATGGCGGCAGGTATGGCATGTTTATGATGTTGAGTCATGTGCGCTTCTCCTTAAACATGTTAAGGATATGTCAATCAATGGTTAATTGTAGTTAACTGGCAATATTTGTTTCTTTTTTGAGCGATGGATCACGCAATGCAGGAAAGTAATCAGCGGATGGCCTAAAGTTATTGCCTAAGCCCTTAGGAAATAAGCAAGTTACGGCATGAAAACAGCATTTCTTCAAGTGATATATGTCACGCTATAAAAAATTATGAGAATTATTCCCTGCTTCGCGACGGGTATAACGATCAATCTATTGTTTTCAATAGATTGCGTCTATTGTTATTCCCAGTTTGATCGTCCTTTACGATCAAAAAGCATAAAGATCTCTCTTATTCCGCCGATAGTGACAACATCATTGAGGTATATTTTTCCCGCTATCGCTATTTAGATTTATCTGATTCAACCGGCTGGTTGGTATGGATAATCTACAATGCAAGACGATACGTTAATAGAAACGCCGCTCTATTGACGAAGAACAGCAGCGAACGGTTTGTCAGTCAGGCCGGAAGCTAATTTTTATTTTTGTTTTTTATTTAGCAACATCCGGTTTCCAAAACTAAACAACTTAGATAACTACATTATGCCGGTGCCCTATGTGATCCGGTGGGTTGAATGCTTATCGCCGGGGTGTCTGAGCGAGAACTTGCCTGGTAGCGACCTGCGATACCTTTTTATACAGCATGAAGCAGAGGAAATAATGAGTCTGATATTTGGCCGGAATGAGATCATTGGCATGCTAAGTCAACCTGTTCAGAATGAACGGCGTGCTGCCGCAGTGATTGACGAGACATGTAAAGTTGTCTGCGCCAACTCTGCTTTTAACGCCCATTTTGGACTGCGCGCCGAAATGAACGCGTCGGTTTCCATCGATGACGTACTGCCGATTAACGTGAAGTTCGCGTATCAGGATTTTATCACCAATTCCAATGTGTTAAGTACCCGCGTGGTCTCAGACCTGCTGTCGGACGGCTTTACAAAAAAACAGCTGAGTACGTTATCTTTCTCTAAATTGAATGTCGAAAACCGTGTGCTTTCTTTATTAATCCTCAACCAGGATTCAGCGGAATCGCCAACTAATCTGGATTCTTAAACACACGGTATTGGCGAGCATAAATAGCAGAGTTTTATGACGTTTTGATTAACAAAGATGAGCAACGTCAGCGAATGTAACGCCAGGCGCAAGGCCGATATCAATAGCAACCGGTTGCATTGATCTGCGAGTTATTTGCATAAGGCCTGTCGGGTTTAAAATTCATTACCTACTCTTATTGATCTGTCTGATAGCGTTTCAGAAAGCGAAGCGTTCGGGCATTCGGTTTTGGTATCATTCTCCGAATTAGAGAAGAGAAAACATGAATTACTCTAAATGACTTAACCATCATAAAAATAATGGCAATGGTGGTTTTTATCGCTTGCCGAATTATTTGCCAGGTTGTCTTTTCTTGTGTGGTTTATACTTTCTTCGATGAGTCTACTAAGCAATATTGTTTATACATAAAATGCTATTTTATTGTTCCAGACAGCCGACAACCTTTCCCGTGCTGATACGTCGCGGGCGACCCATGTTGGCAACCCCGTCACTCTCTTCACTTTTGTTATCGCCGTAAAAGCAATAATCCATTTTAGATCATTAACATATTGGTTTTTTAACCCCGGAAATGATCGTTGTCATTAATCTCAGTATCTTCGATTTTTGTATTTATGATCTCATCCACTATTCTACTAACTAACATTTTTTGATTTTGCGGTTCCCCTTTTGCGCTCCTCAGTTGGCATACCTTCTGAAAACGATAATTTTTTTAATCTAAAGGGGATGAATAATGGCAAGATTGCGTACCCATCTGTTGGCCCGCGCCATACGCGCCGGGATGCTGGGGGCCGGTTTCGTTATGACACTGCCGGCGGTGGTGGCGTACGCCGCGCCGGCGGCGGCTGTTCAGCAGTATCATGTACCGTCGGGGCCGCTTAATCAGGTTTTAAATCAGTTCGCACAACAGTCCGGCGTGCTGCTCTCTTATGATCCGGCGCTGGTTGCGGGGAAAAACAGCGCCGGCTTGCAAGGTCGTTACAGCGTCGAGCAGGGGTTTCAACAGTTGCTCGGCGGCAATGGCCTGACGGCCCGCTACAGCGCTGACGGCAGCGTAACGCTGGCGCCGCAAACCGCGAATGCGCCGGCGGCGGCTTCAGGATCGACAGCGGCTAACAACGATCGGATTGTGGTTACCGCGCCGCCCAACACGGCATTAAAGCTGGACGTTCCCCTTTCAGAAACGCCGCGGGCGGTTTCGGTGGTGACTGAACAACAGATTCAGGAGCGCGGCGCGCAGAAGATCGATCAGGCGCTGCGGTATAGCACCGGTATTCTGGCGACGCCTTACGGGCCGGATAACAAAGCTGAATGGGTAACGATTCGCGGCTTCAGCGATCAGTCCCGCTTTCAAAACGGGCTGGCTACGCTGAATGAAGACGGTTTTTACGGCCAGCAGATCGAACCGTTCGGCGTGGAGCGTATCGAGGTGCTGAAAGGCCCGGCCTCGGTGTTGTACGGGCAGAATCCGCCGGGCGGTTTGGTGAACGTGATCACCAAGCGACCGACACGTCTTCCCCAGGGGCAGATCGAACTGGAATACGGTTCCGACGACTATCGTCATTTAGCGATTGATAGCTCCGGGCCGTTGAACGACGACGGTTCAGTATTGTATCGCGTGGTCGCGCTGGCGCGAGACACCTCGGGCGAGGTTGATTTTGCCGAGAGCAAGCGTTTCTATCTGGCGCCCAGCGTGACATTGCTGGGAGAAGATACCGAGTTAACGATCCTGGCCAGTTATATGGATACCCAGTCGGGTATGACCAATGGGTTCAAACTGCCATACGGCACCCTGCATAACACGCCGTTTGGCAAGGTTGGTTATAAAACCTCGCTCGGTGAGCCGGGTATTAACCACCACAATACCCGCCAGTTTAACCTCGGGTATGAGTTTACCCACCATCTAAACGATACCTGGACGTTTCATCAAAATCTGAATTACGCCTACCTGAACATGGATCTACGGGGCGCCTATGTCCTGGGTATGGTCAGCGATCGCGAGGCTTACCGTGGGCTGACCTATCGTGATGGTTTTGCGCAAAACTGGTCGACGGATAACCGTATGGTGGGCGAGTGGCAGTTTAGCGACGTTGAGAATACCTTGCTGCTGGGGGTGGATTATCGTCGGGCCAATACGCAAAGCCGCGACGCCAACTTGTATTCTTTCGGCGATCCGATTGATATCTTTAACCCGGTTTACGGCAACTATACTTCGCCGACCGATAGCGAGCTTTTCGATCACCGTTCGGGACGTCACCAGACGGGTTACTATATTCAGAATCAGATTAAATATAATGAGCGCCTGATCTTCCTGTTGGGGGGCCGCTACGATGTGGCGAAATCCCGCGATCGCAATCTCACGTCCGGCGCTGACACCCGTACCGATGACACCAAATTTACCAAAACCGCCGGCTTGATGTATCTGTTCGATAACGGCCTGTCGCCCTATATCAGCTACTCGGAATCTTTCCTGCCGGTTTCAGGGCGTGACGGCTATGAGCGCCCCTATGTTCCTGAAGAAGGGCAGCAGACTGAAGTCGGGGTAAAATATACGCCGGAAGGATTTAATGGCTACGCCTCGGCGGCGTTGTTTAATCTGGAACAGAAAAACGTTAAGACCACCGATCCCGCCAACCCCAATATCACCGTTCAGGCCGGGGAAGCGCGCTCCCGGGGCGTGGAACTGGAGTTCAGCGGCGAGGTGTATTCGGGGCTGACGTTAACGGCGAACTACACCTATAACCAAGTTGAGACCACCAAATCCGGCACGGTCGGCGAAGTGGGCAAGCGCCTGCCAGGATTACCGGAGCATGTGGTTTCCGGCTGGGTGAGCTATGCGTTTAACGGGCCGCTGGAAGGCCTGACGGTCGGCAGCGGCGTGCGGTATGTGGGAAGTTCTTACGGCGATATCGTCAATAGCGCGGAGATGAAAGTACCGGCTTATACCCTGTGGGACGCGATGATCGCCTATGACTTCAGTAAAGACTGGCGGTTGCAGGTTAATGCGACCAATCTGGCCAATCATGAATATGTCAGCGCCTGTAATTTCTGGTGCTATTACGGCGAGGGCCGTAACGTAAGCGCCAATATCAGCTACCGCTGGTAAGGCGTCTCTTCCCAGGGAAGGGAAAAGGCCTGCCGGTCGCGAGCGCGGCGAAAATTCATTGACTTTATCGATAGTGATAATGAAAATCATTTCATCGCTATGACATCGAGTTACGCCCGTGAATAGTCCCGCGCTCGCTTATTCAAATCAGACTGAGTCTTTTGTGGTTCAGCAGATTTATCACGACCATCACTCCTGGTTACAGGCCTGGCTGCGTCGGCGTTTGGGATGTTCGCAGCAGGCGGCCGATTTGGCGCAGGATACGTTTTTACGGCTTATCAGCCAGCATCAGGCGATGCGAATCCGCGAGCCTCGCGCCTGGCTGACCACCGTGGCGCACGGTTTGGTGGTGAATCACTGGCGGCGCAAGGATATTGAAAACGCCTACCTGCAAGTGCTGGCGGAGCAGGAGAGGTGCGACACGCCTTCGCCCGAGCAGCAAGCGATAGTGGTTGATGCGCTAATCGAGATTGATAGCATGCTGGCGACGCTGCCCGCCAAGGCGCGTCAGGCGTTTCTCTGGGTTCATCTTGACGGCCTGACCTACAAGCAGGTCGCCGAACGATTGGCGGTCTCCGAGCGGATGGTAAAAAAATATATGGCGCAGGCGATGCTGAATTGTCTGCTCTGTCAGGACTCATGATCTCCGCGGTTAAATCCGATATTCCAAAAGAGGTGCTGTATGCCGCCGCAGAGTGGTATGCCACGCTGTACGATGAAGCGTGCAGCGAACGCGATCGGCAGGAATGGCAACAGTGGCTGATGCGTGACGATACGCACCGTCTGGCCTGGCAACAGGTCGAACAGATCCATGCCCGTTTCCATGCGGTAGACGGCCAACTGGCGTCTTCGGTGCTGCGCCAGCGCGGGCAGGAACGGCGGCGGATGCTCAAACTGCTGATCATCGTCGCTCTGACCGGGGGGCTAGGCGCCGGATTGCCGTGGGAAAGCTATGCTGCCGACTATCGGACGGGCACCGGCGAAACCCGCGAGCTGAAGATTGCCGATGGCATGAGCGTCTGGCTAAATACCGATTCCGCCCTGAATCAACAAACCGGCGGCGCCCAGCCGCTGACGTTTCAGTTGGTCAAAGGGGAACTGATGATGGAAAACCGCACCGCTCAGCCGATCGGGCTGATGACTCCCCACGGACGGGTTGATGCGCCATTACCCTGTCAGATTGTTTTACGCTATACCCCGGCGCAGAGTTTCCTTTCCGTATTCGATGGCGAAGCCATGCTGCATACCGCGGCGTCGGCGCAGCAGGTCGCCGCTGGGCAACAGATTGTGTTTAACCAGGACGGCGGCAGCCCTCCCACGCCCGTCGAGCGCTTTCGGGAAAGCTGGCGCACCGGTGTGCTGGTGGCGGATAATATGCGTCTGGATCAGCTTATCGATGAGTTTTCCCGTTATCATAATGGCTATTTCCACGTGGATAAGCAGGTGGCGGGGTTGCGTATTTCCGGCGTGTTTCCGCTGCGCGAAACGGATCGCTTACTTGCCGCATTGGCCCGAACGTTGCCCGTTCAGGCGACAAAACGCTTTTCCTGGTGGATTGACATCAGCCAACGTTAAAACCCGCTGGCGTTTCCGCGCTAAAACGCCAAGAATAACTGCTTAAAACGTCGATTTGGCATTTAGCATTAGTTTTACGCATACGGGGCGTCATCATGCAGTTATTGAATCTGAAACAAGCCCGGTTTTTGAGCTTTTTCTTTATTATGGGGGGCCTGTTACTGTTGCTGCCCTTGCGTCTGTTAGCCTGTTTTATCGCCGGTTTTCTGGTTTATGAAATCGTTAATCTGCTGACACCCTATTTTCAAAAAGTGATTAGCGGTAAGCGCGCCCGCTGGATGGTGGTGGCGATCATCAGCACGCTGGTGGTCAGCCTGTTGAGCCTGCTGTTCGGCAGTCTGGTCGGCTTGCTGATGCAGGAAATGAAAGATACCACGGCGTTTAACACGCGCATCGCCTATATTCTCAACGATATCCAGCAGCAGTTGATGCTGTATCTGCCGGGATATTTGCCGGTTAGCGTCGAAGAGTTGCAGCATGAGTTTCTGCAATGGGTGCAGCAGCATATCGCTATCCTGCAAAACATGGGGAAAAGCTTTCTGCACGGTTTTGTCACCATGCTGATTGGTATGGTGCTGGGCGCCATTATCTCTTTATATAATGTGGAAAGTGATGAAGAAAAACCGCTGCTGAAGGCTGAATTGCTGCGTCGGGTATCGCTGTTGTCGGCCTCATTCCGCAATATTGTTTTTGCCCAGGTAAAAATTTCCGCCGTCAATACCGTACTGTCCGCGATTTTTATTCTCGGGGCGTTTCCCTGTTTCGGCATTCATTTGCCGTTCTCTAAAACCCTGGTGGTTTTGACGTTCGTCTTCGGCTTATTGCCGGTTATCGGTAATTTAATTTCCAATTCGATTGTGTTTATTTCCGCGCTGTCTATTTCCTTGCCGATCGCGCTGGTGGCGCTGATTTATCTGATGCTGATTCATAAGTTCGAATATTTTCTCAACGCGCAGATTGTCGGCACCCGAATTAAAGCCCATGCCTGGGAAATTCTGCTGGCGATGCTGGTGTTTGAAGCGGCGTTTGGTTTATCCGGCGTGATCGCCGCGCCGATTTATTATGCTTATCTGAAAAGCGAACTGAAAGAAGCGGCGCTGATTTGACGACCGGCGGCGAAAGCGCCATGCGGGAAGCGTGAAAAATGGCGTCCGTGCCATTTTTCACGAGATGAGCAATCAGGAGTGATCGGCGTCGGACGCTGGCGCGGCGGCATCCGTTTGCGGCGCGGTATTGTCCTGTGCGGGCGTTTGGGCGGCGTCGTTTGGCGCGGATTCTTGCGCCGCATTATCCTGCGGCGGCGCGACGGCGGGATCTGCCGCATCCGGCGCAATCGGCGCCGCGACGGATTCAACCGGCACCGTAGGCGCCGCTTCTTCAATCAGACCGTTGATCTTGACCGGCATGCCGGAGCGTTCCTGAAGTGCCTTGTCAAGTTGGTGCTGGTTGACGCCGGCATCGGCGACCACTTTGCCGACTTTGGCGCTGATGGTCAGCGGCGTCGGGGCTTCGGAGTTAAATTCTTCCACGGTGCGCGACAGCGGGTGATGAACTTCCACATAACGCGAACCATCCGGTTCCACCGTTGCCTTGATCGGTTCGTTGATAAATTGCACGCGCGTGCCGACCGGGACGTGATCGAACAGGTATTTTATGTCATCCGCCCGTAAACGCACGCAGCCGTGGCTGACGCGCAGACCGATGCCAAAATTGGCGTTGGTGCCGTGAATGGCGTACAGCCGGCCGATATACAGAGCGTAAAGCCCCATCGGGTTATCCGGGCCGGCGGGGAAAACTTTCTGTAATGTTTCACCGCGCGCGGCATATTCCGCATGCATGGCGGCCGTCGGCGTCCAGGTCGGGCCGGCTTTTTTACGCTGTACCGACGTCGTCCAGTCAATCGGCGTATCCTTGCCCAACTCACCGATGCCGATCGGCAGCACCACGACGGTTTTGGTGCCTTTCGGGTAGTAATACAGGCGCATTTCCGCACTGTTGATCACGATACCTTCGCGCGGCGCGTCCGGAAGAATCAATTGATGAGGAACAATCATGGTGCTGCCCGGCATCGGCAGGTAGGCATCAATTCCCGGGTTCGCCTCCATCATGTTGCTCAGCCCCATTTGATATTGGGCGGCAAAATGCTCTAGCGGCAACGTACTGTCCGTGGGGATAGTAACTTCCAGATTATCTCCCACCAGTCGGCTGTTGGCCGCGGGCAGAGGGTAGACAACGGCAAAAGCGGCCTGGCTGAATGCCGCGGCTGCCATAACTAAGGTAAGGATCGCGCGAATACTCATTTTCATGTCTTTGTTGAGTGGTAAATGCCATACCAGAAAAGCGGGATCTGGTTTGTTCTGGGTCGATATGACCGGATGCGCATTATATGTGCACAACCGCCTCGGAGGGAAACAACATGTGTAACGAATCACACTTTTTTATCTTGAATTGTTCTTGCGGTTATTATTCAGCGCCAGTCGGCGCTGGTTATTCATTCGGCAGGCGCGGTATGTCGAAACGGCGGTTCGCCAGCGCAGGCAATACCTCCCGTGCGTAACCCAGGCGGGCAGGATCGATATCCGCGTAGAGCAGCGCCGGTACTTCAGGAGCCTGAACGACGACGACGCCCAAGGGATCAACCACCATGCTGTTGCCGATATTCTTGACGCCGCATTCGCCGACCGCCACCACATAAGCGGTGTTTTCCAATGCGCGCGCGCGAACCAGCAATTCCCAGTGCGACTCTTTTAACGGCCCTTTGATCCAGGCGGCCGGCAGAACCAGGACGTCGGCGCCGTCCAGCGCCAGGCGTCGGGCCAATTCGGGGAAACGAATGTCGTAACAGGTCATCAGACCGATTTTCAACCCCGCGACGGCGACCAGCGGCGGCACTTCATCGCCGGGAACGACGTTTTCCGATTCCCGCATTGAAAAGGCATCGTACAGATGCAGTTTCCGATACTGGGCGATGATCTCGCCGTTACGAATGGCGATGAGCACATTCCACACTTTTTCCGCACCGTTCGGCACATGAATGCTCATTATGACGGTCATGTCGCTGCCTTTGCTGGCCGTCAGCACCTGGGTGATGAACGGGCCGTCCAGCGGTTGAGCGGCGGTCAACACCAGCTTGGGATTGGTGATGTCGCGCGCCAGAACGCCTTCAGGCAATACCAGCAGATCGGCCCCCGCACGCTGTGCGTCCGACATCAGCGCGGATATCGTCGTGACATTATTTTGCCAGTCGCGGTCAACCGCGAATTGCCCGAGTGCGACCTTCATATCCGTTTCCTTTTTCCAGACCATCGATAAAATTCGATGCGTTACTCTGATTCCCCACCTGGCTTCCCCCTTGACGGAGGACGGGCCGAGGCGGGGCTGGACCACTTACTCCTGCGGGTTTTTCTCTGTTTTTCCGGCCATCATGGTCAGGAAATCATAGCGGCGGCGCAGATCCAATTCGGCCTCTTGGTAAAGCAGCGCGGTTTCTTCCGGCATCTGGGTATTCAGACGGCGGAAACGCTGCTCTTTCAGCAGGGTGTCGCTCAGGCTGCTGGAAGGCGGACGGGAATCGGTCACCAGCGCCGCTTTTCCTTCCTCGGCGCGGCGCGGATCGAAGCGATAGAGCGGCCAGAATCCGGTGGCGGTCAACTGGCGCATCTGGTCATGGCTGAATGCCAGATCGTAGCCGTGTTCCTCACAGGGACTGTAAGCAATAATCAGCGACGGCCCCGGCCAGGCTTCCGCTTCCTGAATCGCTTTCACCGTCTGGTTAAGCTGCGCGCCCAGTGAAATCTGCGCCACGTACACGTGGCCGTACATCATTACGTTGATGCCGAGATCTTTGCGCGCCTTGCGTTTGCCTTTTTCGCCGAACTTGGTCACCGCACCCAGCGGGGTGGCTTTGGACTGCTGGCCGCCGGTGTTGGAGTAACACTGGGTGTCCAGCACCAGCACGTTGACGTTTTCGCTCAGGCTCATCACGTGATCCAGACCGCCGTAGCCGATGTCATATGCCCAGCCGTCGCCGCCGATCAGCCAAATGGATTTGTCCACCAGATGATCGGCGGCGGCGGTCAGCGCCATGGCGGCGTCGCCGCCGAGATCGGCCAGCAGCATCCGCAGTTGCGCAATTTGCTGACGACGCAGTTCCGGTGCGATCGCTTCTTCCTGTAGCGCGGCGACTAAATCGGCCGGCAGTTGCGGCGCCAACTCGTGCAGTAAACGCACGGCGCGCTGGCGATGCTGATCGACGCTCAGGCGGAAGCCCAGACCGAATTCGGCGTTATCTTCGAACAGCGAGTTGGCCCAGGCCGGCCCGCGCCCGTTGGCGTCGGTGGTCCACGGCGTGGTGGGCAGGTTGCCGCCGTAGATGGACGAACAGCCGGTGGCGTTGGCCACCAGCAGGCGATCGCCATACAACTGGGTCAGCAGTTTGATGTAAGGGGTTTCGCCGCAGCCGGAGCAGGCGCCGGAATATTCAAACAGCGGCGAAATCAACTGAGAAGTACGGATATCGATACGTTCCAGCTTGGATTTGTCGATTTCCGGCAGTTGCAGGAAGAAGTCAAAGCTCTCTTTTTCGACGTTCAGGTTATCCAGACGCGATGCCATGTTGATGGCTTTAATCTCTGGATTTTGGCGATCTTTCGCCGGACAAACTTCCACGCACAGATTACAGCCGGTGCAGTCCTCCGGCGCGACCTGCAAAACATATTTCTGACCGCGCATATCGCGGGCTTTCACGTCCAGCGATTGCAGCGACGACGGCGCGTGTTCCATCGCCTCGGCCGGCACTACTTTGGCGCGAATGGCGGCGTGCGGGCAGGCGGCGACGCAGTGGTTGCACTGGGTACATAGTTGGGGCTGCCACAGCGGAATTTCTTCCGCGATATTGCGTTTTTCCCATTGGGTGGTGCCGGTCGGCCAGGTGCCGTCCGGCGGCAGCGCCGAGACCGGCAGGGTATCGCCCAAACCGGCCAGCATTGTCGCCGTCACGGTTTTCACGAAGTCCGGCGCGGCGTCGGAAACCACCGGCGGGCGCAGCGGGCTTTGCGGGTTGACCGCTTCCAGCGGCACGGCCGATAAGGCGGCCAGGGTGGCGTCGAGCGCCAGCCAGTTGCGTTCAACCAGCTCCTGACCTTTACTGCCGTAGCTTTTTGCGATCGCCGCCCGCAGTTTTTCGACGGCAAGCTCACCCGGCAGGATCTGCGACAGATGGAAGAACGCCATCTGCATCACGGTATTGATACGGGCGCCCAACTGGCATTCACGGGCGATCTTGGCGGCATTGATGCAGTACACCTGGGCCTTGCGCTGATTAAGGCCGGCCTGAACGTCCTGCGGCAGACGATGCCACAAATCATCGCTGGCGTACGGGGCGTTAATCAGGAACACGCCGCCGGGCTTCAGCCGTTCCACCATGCTGTACTTATCGATGAACTGCCACTGGTGACAGGCGACGAAATCCGCCCGATCGATCAGGTAGGCGGAATTGATGGGGTGCGGGCCGACGCGCATATGGGAAACCGTCAGACTGCCCGCTTTCTTGGAGTCATAGACAAAATAGCCCTGTACAAACATCGGCGTGGTTTCGCCGACGATCTTGATCGCGTTTTTGGTGGCGGATACGGTTCCATCGCTGCCCAGCCCATAGAACAAGGCTTCCAGCGAGGCGCCGGTAGGCAGATGCTGTGTCGGCAACGGCAGTGAAAGATGCGTGACGTCATCATAAATCCCCACGGTGAAGCGCGGTCGTGGGTTGGCAAGCGCTAACTCATTGAATATAGCCTGCACGCATTGCGGGGTAAATTCTTTGGATGACAAGCCATAACGACCGCCAATCACCCGCGGCATTTGCGAGCGCTCACCGATTGAGAAGGCTTCCGCCAGCGAGGTCATCACATCCAGGTACAGTGGTTCGGCCAGCGCGCCCGGTTCTTTGGTGCGATCCAGCACGGCAATGCTTTTCGCCGTCGGCGGAATGGCTGCCAGCAGATGTTGCGCGGAGAACGGACGATACAGGCGCACTTTCACCACGCCGACCTTCTCGCCGTGCGTCAGCAGCGTATCGATGACCTCTTCACAGGTGCCGACGCCTGAACCCATCAGAACAATCACGCGGGTGGCTTCCGGATGACCGTAATAGTCAAACGGCCGGTACTGACGTCCCGTGGCGGCGGCGAAATCGTCCATTGCCTGTTCAACATGCCGATAAGCGGCGTCATACCACGGGTTGGTCGCTTCCCGCGCCTGGAAAAAGGTGTCCGGGTTGGAGGCAGTTCCACGGATCACCGGATGTTCGGGAGTAAGCGCTCGCTCACGATGCGCATCGATGGCTTTCTGCGGCAATAGCTGGCGCAGCGCTTCATCGCTCAGCGGTTCGATCTTGTTGATTTCATGCGAGGTGCGGAAACCGTCGAAGAAATGGATAAACGGCAGTCGACTGTTGAGACTGGCAATCTGTGCGATCAGCGCGAAGTCCTGCGCTTCCTGCACGTTGCTGGCGCACAGCATGGCGCAGCCGGTCTGGCGTACCGCCATCACGTCTGAGTGATCGCAGAAAATGGATAAAGCGTGGGTCGCTACCGTACGGGCTGCCACATGCAGGACAAACGGCGTCAATTCGCCCGCCAGCTTATACAGCGTCGGGATCATCAGCAGTAAACCCTGCGATGAGGTAAATGTCGTCGCCAGCGTCCCGGTTTGCAGTGCGCCATGCACGGTGGCGATGGCGCCGCCTTCCGACTGCATTTCAACCACGCGGGGCGTGTCTCCCCATATATTCGTTCCGCCGTCGCTCGACCAGGCGGCGGCCTGCTCGGCCATGGTGGAACTGGGCGTAATCGGGTAGATGGCGATAACTTCATTTGTTCGCCAGGCCACAGAAGCGACCGCATTGTTACCGTCGGTGGTGATCATGACTTAACCTTTTGCTCACAAAGCCCTTCATCTTTCAGATTGCGCGTGCGTCGGCTTGCGGCATCATGAAATTGATCGGGCATAAACAGAAATACGATTCTTATCCGGGGGGATTATCGCATTTCGGGTAAGAAGATGATGAATCGATACGCGTGGAGTTGTATCAATATGTGTTTTGGTCTATTTGACACTATTATATACCTAGCGGATTGTGGTGTCTTTGCCTGCCCATAATCCTACTGTGAGAGGCGCTGATTTGAAGGAGCCGAATGGTGGCGACGAATGAATTAAAAGACCGGTTGGTTTCGGTATTGGCCGCGTTGCAGGCACAAGGCATGACCCCGGAACAGGCTGTCGACCATATCCTTCAGTCTTTCGGGGGCAATGTCGGCGAGATCTCGGCTATTTCCGTCATTACGCCGCAGCTGATCGCCGACGTATTGATCACGGTATATCAGGATGCCATTTCCGCCCGGCAAATCGCCACCATCCTGCACCGCCTGGGTTATGACCGACAGGCGGTGGCAAATACCTTGCGCGAGTATTTTCCTGAGCTTTCCCGCGCGCGCGGTGGAGATACGGGAGCGTGATGATAACGCGCCGCCTGACGGAAACGTGATTCGCCGGCGTGTTGAATCCTCCTCGATCTCAGCGCGCAAGGGGCGCATATCCGCGAGCCGAAGGTGGGGTAGTCATGTATCGCAGCATCAGTGGGGATGATTATCAAAAAGTATTCGTCGTCGGTGATATCCACGGCTGCCATCGGTTATTGCTGGATGCCCTGTCGGCCCGAAAATTCAACCGTCAAACCGACCTGCTGATCTCGGTTGGCGATCTGATCGATCGCGGGCCGGACAGTATGGCCTGTCTGGCGTTGCTGGATGAACCCTGGTTTACCGCCGTGTGCGGCAATCATGAGCGAATGGCGCGGGCCGCGCTGAGCGAGGATAACCACTGGCTTTGGGAACGCAACGGCGGAACATGGTATGCCGCGCTTAATCCGGCGGATAAATCTCTCGCCGCGCAACGGATAGCCCGAACCTCCAGCCTGCCGCTGGTCATTGACGTACATATCGGCAGCCGCCGCTATGTGATTGCCCATGCCGACTACCCGGCGAACGACTACGCGTTCGGCAAGGCGGTTGATGAGGATGCGCTTATCTGGGGGCGTACCCGCATTACCCGGGCGCTGGCGGGCGCGGGAAGTCCGATCGTCGGCGCTTATCTGTTTATCTTCGGCCATACGCCGCTGCACAAACCCCTGATCTTTTTTAATCAGCTCTACATCGACACCGGAGCCGTATTCGGCGGCCTGCTGACGTTAATCGAGTTACGCTAACGACAACGCTGTCGCATCCTGCCGCTGTTTCAAAAGTCCGTGTCGCATATCGGCCGGCGTCGGCGTTTCCCACTCGGAAAAAACCAACCATAAGATCTCTATTATTTAGAGTATATGCGATTAATAACTTTTCTTATGAATAGAGGTAATCATATTTTTAATGATGTTTTAAAAAATTATTAGATTATGAATCGTGTTTTATTGATGGAGTTATTAATTAGTCTCCTATTAATATTGTTTTATTGGGTCGGCTGTATTATTAATAACATGAATGTGTAACGTTTATTTGTTATTCGTTATAAGGGAATTCGACTTATTATTTTTATTTCTGTGATCTGGTTAAAACTTGATAAGCATTCTGATTAAAATGCTTGCGTTAATTATTTAATTGGATAGGATTGTTCCGCCATATTTAGATGCGTTAAATGTCATCTTTTTATCGGTTTCAATTATCGGTTCTACTATTTTGATAAGCGCCAGACTGTGACGAGCAGCCATGCGCAGCGCTTCTTTGCGCGTCTTTCAGACGGTGGTGCGTATCAATTTATATTAACCTTACTGATTGTTATTTTATTGTAGTGAAATATTTAATTTATCAACATTAACGCTTAGGAGAGAAGTGATGCGTAATTTTTTAAAGAAACTACAAAAAGACGAACGTGGCGTTTCCGCACTGGAATACGCCATTCTGGCAGGGGTGATCGTGGTGATTGTCGCCGGCGGAATAACAACTTTCGGCGATAAGGTCGATACGCTTTTTAAGAATGCTAATACATCGATTGAGAAAGCGGTTACCGAAAGCGAAGCGAAAAAATAAATCGTTAATGCTTTTTATTAAGCTAACCATTACCGCGTCGCTACTGGCGTTATTTGGGCTATTAATCCGCGCCGATTTAACCCGGCGCTGTTTGCCCAACCGGTGGGTATTGTATTACGCCCTGTTATTTCCCTTGTATGCCTTTTATCAGGGGCTGAACGGGGCGCAATTCGCGACACATTGTCTGGTTGGCGCGATCGCCTTTGCGCTGCTGCTGCCGCCGTTTATACGCGGCGGCGTCGGCGGCGGCGACGTCAAGTTGGGCGCGGTAGTCATGCTTTGGGCCGGGCCGCTGTACGCGGCCCCGGCTTTGGTCGTCATTGGTCTGGTCGGCGCGTTGATCGGCGTGGCGGGTTGGCTGGCGGATAAACTGGCAAAGCGGCCGCCGGCGGTCGCCGATCCGGTAAACGAACCGTCACTGGCTTATGCCCTGTCGGCCCGGCGCGGAGTGCCCTACGGCGTGGCGCTGGTCGCGGGCGGAATAACGGTGCTGATCCTCGGCCAGGGTTAATGATCGCTTTTTCAGTCATCTGCTAATCCATTTGGGAGTGGTCTGTCGATGTCTTCGGTATTGAAACTGGCCTTGATTCTGCTGGCGGCGGCCCTGCTGGCGGCGCTGGCCCGCATGATGTTCGTCACTAGCGAGCAGAGCGACGCGCCGCCGGAACAACGTGTGCAAGTGCGTATCACCGCGGCTGCGTTGCCGGAAGGGTTGCTGCTGCGCGAGGGGGATCTGGGTTGGCAAGCCTACCCGGAAAACAAGGTGCCGGAAGGGGCGCTGACGGCGGACGGCCGCGCGGCCAATCTTAACGGGGCGCTGCTGCGCAAACAGATGGCGGCGGGGACGCTGATTCTGGAGAGCGATGTCATCCGCCCGGACGCCCCGGGTTTTCTGGCGGCGGTGTTGAAACCGGGCATGCGCGCCGTCTCGGTGCCGGTGGATGAGGTTTCCGGCAACGCCGGGCTGATTCAGCCGGGCGATTTCGTCGACATTATCCTCACCCAGCGCCTACGTCAGGACGAGAACAACCCCCGTCATGATGCGCGGGCGGTGGTGAGTGAAACAGTGGTCGAGCGGGTGCGTATTATCGCCGTCGGCTCCAGCATACAGCGCAAAACCGAAGATAACGGCAAGCCGATCCGCGCCGGCACCGTGACCATTGAAGTGGCGCCCCGGGCGGCGGAGGCGGTGACCGTGGCGGCGCAGTTGGGCAGCCTGTCCATGGCGCTGCGCAGCTTCGCGGTGGACGAGCGGGATGGGGGCGAGGGCGACGCTCAGCAGCAGGCGACGGCCTCGGTGGTGGCATGGGATAAGACGCTCGGGAAGGAGAACCGGCCAATATGGGGCGGCGATGTCTCCCGGGCATTGGGGAACGGCGCATCGGCGTCATCGGAAGGAAATGCGCGCCCGCTAGCGCCGCGTCAGGTGGTGATTATGCGGGGCAGTCAACGTCAGGAACAGGAGTTTAGCTCTCATGCTCGCTAGGATTTCATTGAGCACTTTTATGCTTACGCTGGCTATGGCCGGTTTGCTGTTGACGACGGCGGTTAAGGCGCAACAGACGCTGGCGCTGTCTGTCGGGGCGGGGAAATTAATCAACGTCGCCGCTGAAATGACGACGGTATTCGTCGCCGACCCGGAGATCGCCGATGTGCAGTCGCCGGCTCAGGGCGCGGTGCTGGTGCTGGGGAAACGGGTGGGCACCACCTCGCTGTACGCGCTGGATGAAGCGGGCAAACCGCTGCTGCAACGCACGGTGGTGGTGCGGCATAATTTGGGCGAACTGCAAAGTTCGTTGCGCCAGCGTTTCCCGAAACTGCGGCTGGCGCTGACCTCGACGCCGGGTTCGATCATGGTTACCGGTTCGGTGCCGGATGCCGAAGCCGCCGAGGCGGTTGTCCAGACCATTCGTCCCTATCTGGCGGAAAAGGAGCAGTTGCTCAACCAGTTGACTATCGCCAGCCCGGTGCAGGTGCATCTGCGGGTGCGCGTCACCGAGGTGTCGCGCCAGGTCGTTCAACAACTGGGGGTGAACTGGGAGGCGGTTTCCACCCCGGGAAACTTTCTGCTTGGGCTGGCTGGAATGCGGGACTTTGCGACGACCGACGCCGCTACGGGGGTGAGGAACTATACCCGGGCATCGGGCGCCTATGGCGGTATCGGCGGGTTCCGTACCGGCAATACGTCGATTGAAACCATGATTGACGCGCTGGATAAGGAAGGCTTAATCAGCATTCTGGCCGAGCCTAACCTGACCGCGGTGTCCGGTCAGACCGCCAGTTTTCTGGCCGGCGGGGAGTTCCCGGTTCCTATCCGTCAGGAATCCGAATCGATGAGCGTGGAGTTCAAACCATTCGGCGTGGCGCTCGATTTTACCCCCACGGTATTGGGCGACGACCGCATCAGCCTCAAAGTGCGTCCAGAAATCAGCGATATCGATCCCAACAACAGCATCGTGATGGAAGGGTTGACGATCCCCGGGGTGTCCGTGCGCCGCGTGGAAACCACCATCGAACTGGCGAGCGGCCAAAGTTTCGCCATTGGCGGTCTGTTGCAGAACAACGTCAGCGATGTGCTTTCTAAAATCCCGGGGCTGGGTTCGGTGCCGGTGTTGGGCAAACTGTTTTCTTCTACGGATTATCAAAACAACAAAAGCGAACTGGTGGTGATCGTCACGCCGTATCTGGTGCGGCCCGCGGCCGCCGCGCAACTGGCTACGCCGCTGGACAGCATGCGGGCCAATTCCGATATCGAATTTATCGTGAACAAAAAGATCGGTTATGACCCCTTGCAAAATGAAGTTCCCCGCCTGACGGGATCGGCTGGTTTTGTGTATTAGTGATTCGTTGACATAAAGGAGTATGAGGATGGCTGTTGATACAAGACTGCGCCTGTCCGCGTTACTGCTCATCGCCGGCGGCATCGGGCTGATGGCGGGGTGCGCTTCATGGCAGCGGGATAAGGCCGGTATGCCGGATGTTTCATCAATCAAATTGCAGCAGTACGGCAAACGGTGGGTGGCGATGCCGCCGGATTGCTACCCGTTGCTCCAACCCGACTATCACTGGAGTCATAACGGTCGCCGACAAGTGGCGTTCGGCTGTGCGACCTACACCAATCTGGCGGTGAGTCTGGCGCGGCCGCAGGACTTATCCCGGCCCCGGGTGTATAGCGGTATGCAAGCGGATGCGGCGGCCTTATCGGTGACGCGCTATCGCCAGAATACGGTCGAGCCGTTGCGGCAGACGCACTCTACTTCAAAATCAGGTGATTAGGCGGATAAGGATCTATGAGCGTACTGGGTGAGAAAGAGCGGGGTGAGCAGCGCGCGGTAAATTTCGCGGCATTTGTTCATGATTCCGACAGCAAAGAGGAACTGACGCGTTTCCTGAAAGCCGGCACCCTGACCGATAGCCGGGTTGAGCGCGGCGATATCGATGATGCGATCGCCTGGCTGAAAAAAACCGGCCGCTCGCCGCAGCGCCTGATGGTGGATATTTCCGGTTCCAGCGGGCCGCTGGATGAGCTGGAACGGCTGGCCAACGCCTGCGAGCCGTCGGTGCGGGTCTATGTGGTGGGGGATCGCAATGACGTCGGTCTGTATCGCAATCTGCTGCAACGCGGGGTGCAAGACTATTTGGTGAAGCCGTTGGGAACCGAATTATTGCGTCGCGCGCTGGAAGCGGACGAGAGCAACAGGGTACGTCAGCGGCGGCTTGGCAAAGTTATCGCCGTTATCGGCACGCGCGGCGGGGTCGGCACCACCAGCGTGGCGACGCATCTGGCCCGGGGGCTTGCCGACGGCGGCGCGCATCGGCGCGTGGTCTATATCGATCTCGATTTTTATGGCGGCGCCGGTATGGGGATGTTGGGGCTGGCGGGCGGGAACGCGCTGATTGAAATCATGGGCAATGTGAACCGTCTGGATCCGCAGTATCTGGAACGGACGCTGTCTACGGTGGACAATCGGCTGTATGCCCTGGGCGGCGAACTGGATTTTATGGACGCCTATACGCCGGCGGAAGGCGCGCTGGGCGCGTTGCTGACCACGCTCAGCCAACATTTCCACTATGTGGTGCTGGATGTGCCGCAGCGCGGCGGCGAACTGGCTTCCGAGGTGTTTTCCCATGCCAGTCTGGCCTGCGTGGTGGCGGATCGATCGGTTTACTCCGCCCGAACGCTGGTCAGGCTGGCGCGCCATATCGAAGCGCATCCCAACCCGGCTACCGTGTACAGCATCGTCAACCAGCCACAGCCGCTGAACCGTAATAAAGTCAATATCGACGATTTCGTTAAGGCGGTGGATCTGGCGATCGCGGTTCACATCGGCTACGACGCCCAGTCGCTGTCGCTGGCGGAAAATCTGGCTGAGGCGCTGCCGGAGCGCAGTGAGTTTGCCCGCGGCGTTAAACAGCTTACCGGCGTATTGACCGGTGAAGCACAGGCCAGGCAGCAGGCGTCATGGTGGCAGAAGATACTCAGCAAGGGGTCAGCATGAGCTTCGGCCGCAAATTGACCGCCGCGCCTGAAACGGCGCCGGCGCCGCGTGTGGCGACCCCGCCCCTGGAAAATAATCGCGGCCGGGAACACAAAGAGGCCGCCGTGCTGGCGCCGGTGTCGGACGCCGCCGCTTCCGCACGCGATCCGCTGGCGACGTATCGTCTGCCCGAGAGCGAGGCGACGGTAGTGCGCTCCGAATATTATGTGCGGATCCGGCAGACCGTGTTTTCCACCATTGATGTCTCCAGCGCGCTCAATCGTACCCGTGAGGAGGTAAAGCGCGATGTTGAAGCCATTATCGCCGAAACGGTGGTGATGGATAACATGCCGGTGACGCAAACCGAGCAACGGTTGATGGGACAGGAGATCCTCAACGACATGTTCGGCGTCGGGCCGATTGAGCCGTTGTTACAGGATGAAACGGTGTCCGACATTATGGTCAACGGCCCGGATCAGATTTATGTGGAGCGTTTCGGCAAGCTGGAGCTGACGCCGCTTAAGTTCCGCGATAATGCGCATGTCATCAGCGTCGCCCAGCGTATCGCATCATCGGTGGGGCGGCGGGTGGATGAAAGCAGCCCGATGGTGGACGCCCGTCTGCCCGACGGTAGCCGCGTCAACGTGATTTTACCGCCGCTGGCGATAGACGGCGCCTCGATCTCGATCCGTAAGTTTTCACGTCGGGATCTGACGCTACAGCGGCTGGTGGCGAGAGGCTGCCTGTCGCCGGCGATGGCGCGGGTGCTGGAGATTGCGGCGGCCAGTCGGCTCAACATTATTATTTCCGGCGGCACCGGTTCAGGCAAAACCACGCTGCTCAATGCGCTGTCGCGGTTTATCTCTGTTTCCGAGCGGGTGATTACCGTTGAGGATGCGGCTGAATTACAGCTACAGCAGCCCCATGTCTTAAGACTGGAGACGCGCCCGGCGAATCTGGAGGGGATCGGCCGGGTGGCGCAGGGCGATCTGGTTCGCAATGCGCTGCGTATGCGGCCGGATCGCATCATTCTGGGGGAGACGCGCGGCGTGGAAGCGCTGGATGTGCTCCAGGCGATGAATACCGGCCATGATGGTTCGATGACCACGCTGCACGCCAACAATCCGCGTGATGCGCTGATCCGTCTGGAAAGCATGGTGCTGATGGCGAACGGCAATCTGCCGCTGTATTCCATTCGCCGGCAGATTTCCAGCGCGGTGCATCTGATTGTTCAGGTTGAACGCATGCGTGACGGCGCCCGGCGCGTCACCAGCATTACCGAACTGGCGGGAATGGAAGGGGATGTGATTGTCACCCAAGAGCTGTTTCACTTCAGTTACGATGCCAGCGCCTTTGACGATGACGTCAAGGGAACCTTCGACAGCAGTGGCATGCGCCCGGTTTTCGCCGAGCGGGCGCGCTATTACGGCATGGAAAACGCGTTGCTGGAGGCGGTGCGGCCATGAGTCAGGCAGATGTGGTGATGATGGCGGCTTTCGCCGCCAGCGTATTGGCCGGTCTGGCCGTTATCGTCGTGAGCAACGCGCTGCGCCAGCGGGCCGGCGCGCGCATCCGGCAGCGTTTGAAAACGATCTCCGGCGTATCCGCCAACGTTTCGCGGCAAAAAATCCTGCTGGAACTGGCGCGGGCGCAGGCCGCCGCGCGCCGCCGCCGTCGGCGTCAGGCTATGGGAACATTGGGATACTATCTTAACCGCCTGGATACCGTCGGCGGCAGGCAGGGAAAGCGGACGCTGGCAATAGCCGCGGCGGCGGTGCTCCTGCTGGCCGCCACTCTGCTGTCCTATGGTTTTATCCCGGTTAGCTGGTGGAGCCTCCCGCTGGCGTTGCTGGTTGCTCCGCTGGCGGCGGTCGTCTTTATTTACCAGAAACAGGTTGCGCGTTTTCAACTGCGGTTTCTCGATCAACTGCCGGAGGCGATGGATATGATCACCCGCGCCAGTCAGGCCGGGATCCCGGTCACCCAATCCATTCGCAATGTCGGCGACCACGTAGCCGCGCCGCTCGGGCCGGAATTTCTGAAAATGGGCGACGGGCTGCTGTTGGGCAACGATATTCAGGAGGTGGTGGACGAAGCGGTATTGCGTATCGAATTACCTGACTTTGCCTTTTTTGCCGTTTGCCTCGCCTTGCAACGCGACACCGGCGGTTCGCTGGTGGAAGCGCTGGATAATCTTTCCGCCATTATCCGGGCGCGGCGCGATCTGCGGCTGAAAACCAAAGCGATGACCGCCGAAGGGCGCTTGTCCGGCACGATCCTCGCGCTGCTGCCGTTTTTTATCGGCGGCGCGCTGTATGCGCTTAACCCCGATTACATCAGCATTCTGTTTGAGACGCCCAACGGGCGAAATCTGTTATGGACGGCGGGCATCATGCTGGCGCTGGGCGTGATGTCGATTCGCAAGATTGCCAAAATGGAGGTTTGAGTGGATCTGTTTAATCTCATCTATCTGCTGTGCGCGGTCGCCGGGGTGGCGCTGTATCTGTATGCCCGCATCGGGCGCCGCGCCAGGCTGGCCGAACGGCTGCGCGCCGAAGTATTACGCAAGCGTAACCAGCAACAGGGGCCGGTTCAGTCCTGGCGGTATCATGCTTTGCCTCAGCGAATGATGCGGATGTTGCAGCATATCGGCCGCTTTGCGCCGCTGTTCAGCGCGGCTCAGCGCACGGAAATCGCCGGCAAACTGGTTTCCGCCGGATTCCGCGGCCCTCAGGCATTGATTGTCGTCGCGGCGCTATCGTTGTTGTCGATGCTTTCGCTGGCCGCGCTGGTGGCGATCTTCGTCTGGCCGTATCTGGAGGGCAACCGGCTATATGGTATGGCGCTCGGCCTGGTGGCGCTCTATCTGGGGACGCTATTTCCGCGCCTGTTGCTCGACCGGCTGGTGGCGCGGCGTCAGCGTCTGATCCAGCAAAGTTTACCGGATGCGCTCGATCTGTTGGTGATCTGCACCAACGCCGGGCTGGGCCTGAACAGCGCCATCCAGCGGGTTGCCGAGGAGATTGAAATCGTCTGCCCCGCGCTGGCGTATGAGCTGCGTTTAACCTCCGGGGAAATGCAGCTCAGCAGCGATACCGAAACCGTACTCAAGCGGCTGGCCGCGCGCACCGGGCTGGATTCCATCAACTCGCTGGTGAATACGCTGCTGCAATCCCGTCAGTATGGCACGGCGATTACCCAGGCGTTGCGTATTCTGGCCCGCTCCGAACGCACCGCCCGCATGATGCGGCTGGAAGAAGCGGCCGCCAAGCTGGCGGTGAAAATCACGCTGCCCATGATGCTGTTTATTCTGCCCACGGTATTAATTGTGGCGGCAGGGCCGTCGGTGCTGGGGTTGATGGCTTTTTTCGCCGAACAGCCGTAATAAAAATATAACCGGAAGGATGATGGCGATGGATTATAAATATCGGATAGGCGTGGTGCTGTGTGTACTGATTTCGCTGGCGGGCTGCGTGGTTCCCCCGCATGCGGATAAAACGGCCCAGCGGCACGCGACCATGGGGGAGAGCGACCTGCGTATCGCGGCCAGCGCGCTACACAGCGGGGATCTTAATGTCGCGCTGCCAATCTATAGCCGTTTAATCGAGCGACAGCCCGATAATGCCTCGGCCTGGCTGGGGATGGCGGACATTCATTTCTTATCGGGCGAACTGGGCGCCGCCAGTAAAGCGTACGCGACCGCGCAGCGGCTGGAGCCGGAAAATATCGACGCCCAGTTGGGGCAAGCCCGGGTTTTGGTGCGACAGCGCAACCTGACGGCGGCCATTGCCCGTTTCCAGTCTATTCTCAGCCATTTTCCCAACCATCCGTTGGCTTTGTCCGGGCTGGGCGTCAGTTACGATCTGGCCGACGATCCCGATCGGGCGCAGAGCACCTATCGGCGCGGGTTGAGCCTGCATCCCGATGATAGCGCGTTACGCACCAATCTGGGGTTATCGCTGGCGCTGAACGGGAAACCCCGCGAAGCGATCAATGTCTTGCTGGGCGACAGCGGCGTGTCCGGCAAACTGCCGCAGGAGCGGGACAATCTGGCGTTGGCTTATGGAATGCTGGGGCGGGATGACGCCGCCGAAGAGATTCTGATGAGCAACCAGTCACGCAGCGCGGTAGAGGACAATCTGGCGTTCTATCACTACCTGCGTCAGAACATGAGGTGATGCGATGAAAGCGTTAACCCTGTTCCGTCTGTTGCGCCGTAATCCGCGCGGCGTTAGCGCGCTGGAGTTCGCGCTGGTGGCGCCGTTGTTGTTTGCGGTGGTGTTTATTGCCGTTGAAGTGGCTTTCATCATGCTGGCCGATGCGCATCTGGATATTGCCGCCAATCGGGTGGCGCGGATGGGGCGCATCGGTATTGAGGGGGATTGTCGACAGGCGGTGCGCGGCGTAATGAAAAACACGCTATCGACCTGGGTCAGCAGCGAAAAGGCGATATATGTTGATGCCAGGATCTACACCCCTGGGGAAGATAATCAGTTCAGCGATCTGAACGACGAAAACTATCAGCCGGTATGTGACGCCGGCAAGCGGGGCGATATGGTGATCTATCGGCTGGGCTTTGATCGCCCCGGCCTGACGGGATTTCTCTTCTGGCTGGGCTATAACAAAATGCGTTTTGAACGCGTGATCCTGATTCAGAACGAACCATGAGACAGCGAGCGATGAATATCTGTGGTTATCTGCGGCAACGTGTGGCGCAGGCAGCGTTGTGGCGTGTCGGGCGAAACTGCCGTGGGGTGGTGGCGATCGAAGCGGCGCTGATTATTCCCCTGGCGGTGTTTCTGATCATTGGGGCGTGGGAGCTATACCACTATTTTCGAACGGCGGCGGTGGTGGATCGCGCGGCATTTATGGTGGCCAACAGCTTGTCGATGCAGCGTGAACTGAAAGACGGCAATGGGTGTCGTTTGGCGGATGATATTTGTACCTATCAGACCATTGCGCCGGATTTGATGACCCCGCTCGATTATCAACGCAATGGCGGTTTAGTGATTAGTTTCTATACCGCGGAAGAGGCCAACGGCGAGGCTGTCTGGCAAACGATACCGGAAAGGCCGTCGAAAATTTTTAAGGGCAGCGGCAACAGCCGCGTTCCGGTTTCGCAGTTGGCCCCGCCGGCGGGCTTCCCGCAGGCCGAGGTCGGCGATGCGGCCATTGTGGTGGAAGTCTTTTATCACTACACCCCGTTTGCGATTGGCTCGACATTTTGGCGGGCGCTCGGCGCTGAACGGCAAATCGTCAGCCGGGTATTTTATCGCCCGCGCTTTATCCCGTTACGTATTGAGTCTGAATAGTATGAAGGCGGCAGCAGCCATGACCACACTCCGATTATTTATTCGTAAACTCCTGCACGAACAGCGCGGCGCGGTAACGGTGACCTATCTGCTTTGTTTTCCGGTGATCTTGTTTATGTTGCTGGGATCGATTGATTTTATTCGCTACAGCCTGGCGCAGGGCAAGTTGCAAAATGCGCTGGATGCGGCGGCGATTTCCGCCGGACGTAATCTGGAAAAATTTACCCCGGAGGTCGGTTCCGACCATGAAACCCGCTGGCGCGCCGACGCCGCCGGCTATTTTCACAGCAATATGCCGCAGGGTTTTCTCGGCAGCCGGATCCCGCCTGAGTCGCTGAAGATCGATTACGCAACGGGGAATACCGGACAGGGCGCAATCGGCGCACAATTGGTACAGATGTCGGCCAGCGGTACGCTTCCGTTGCTGACCACCGGGATGATGGAGAGAACGTCCTTTAATTTATCGGTGGCGAATGAAGCGGTGCGCCGCAGAGGCGATCTGGAAATGGTGCTGGCGCTGGATAATACCGGTTCGATGGGGCAGGGCAATCCGAAAAAAATCGATGCATTGAAAGCGGCGTCGAAAAACTTGGTCGCGTCGCTGTTGCAAGATAGCCGTAACGGCGACAGTGATGTCGCTATCGGTATCGTGCCGTTTGCCGATACCGTCTACGTTGGTAGAGATAAGGCACACTGGCTGTCGCCGTCGGCGCAAAAATCCCCTTATATCGCCAGCAACATAAATTGGGCGGGTTGCCTGGTGGAACCGTATGTTGGCGATACGTTTGCGGCCGAGCCGGGATTACCGGGGCGATTTGAACCGCTGATCACCGTCGCGACCCTCAGCGCGCCCGATAACCATCTAATTACCACCGCACAGCTGAAAGCCCGCTATGAGAGGCAAAGAAACGGCGGCAAGGCGGTGGCGGAATATCGCATTTTTCCTGCTTTTGCACCGCAGATTACCGGCCCTCGCAGTATTCTCGCCGACATCGATAGTAACGGCAATATCGTGCCGCAATTCGCTTTCAATCCTGACTATATACAAAAAAATGTCCGCCATGATAATTGTCCTCCTAGCCGGGAAATGCTGTTTCTGACCGACAATAAAGCGGCGCTGGAACAAAAAATCGGCGACATGGTTGACGATGGGCGCACCATTATTCCATTAGGGTTGCTCTGGTCATGGCGCATGTTGGAACCCGGCTGGCGCTCAGGCTGGGGAGACGGACAAAAGCCTCGCGATAAGGCTATCAACCTGGATAAAGCCGTGGTTCTGCTGACCGACGGCAATAACCAGCTTGACGCCGGCGTCACCATCGATGGCGAAAAAGACATTGCCGTGGAGTATGCCGTTCACTTCAAATATCAGGTACGAAAAGACGGTAATAGCGCCTGGTCTGAAGCAGAGGACGACTCTTACAGCGCTTATATCGAAAAACTGAACGACGATAATCACCTGCTTTCGTCTTATAAGTATGCCAACAGCGTTGATTTTACCTCATTGCGGGTGGGTTCCATCGCCGAAATAAGAAGCGGCGGCACGGCGATACAGCCGTACGGAGAGAAAATGGATAACGCCGCTATGAATAAGTTAACCGCCACGCTCTGTACCAGGATGAAGCAAGAGGGCATTAAAATTTACACGGTGGTGCTGGGCGACAGCGTGAGCGACGCGACGAAAACGCTGATGCAGAACTGTTCCAGCGGCGCGGGCGGTTATTATTTTGATGCTTCCAACGTGAACCATCTGTCGGCGGCGTTCGCCAGCATCGCCAACTCACGAACCGAACTGCGGCTCAGTAAATGAGAGGCCGGTGACGGATGCATTTTCTTTACCGACGCCCATCGCTGGTATTACTCTGGTGACATCGCTTTTGGAAAGCGCGGGACAAAACAATATCCCGCCGTTTTACGTCACCCAGGAGTCAACTGTGAAACTTTTCATCTATGAGCATTGCCCGTTTTGCGTCAGAGCCAGAATGATTTTCGGTCTGAAAGAATTGCCATTTGAACTGTCCGTTATTATGGAGGGCGACGTTGAAACCCCAACCCGAATGGTCGGACGCAAAGTCGTGCCTATTTTGCAGAAAGACGATGGCAGCTTTATGCCGGAAAGTATGGATATCGTTCATTATGTAGACAGCCTGAAAACGCCGTTATTGGCGGATAAACCCGCGGATCCCGTCATTGAAGAATGGTGCAAGGCAGCCTCCGGGGCGGTTTTCAAACTGGCCGTTCCGCGCTTCACCCGATCTGAGTTTAAAGAGCTATCTACCCCGCAAGCGCGCTCGGCTTATTTACTGCGGGAAGAAAAGGCCTTTGGCGATCTGGACGCGCTCATTGCCGATACTCCCGCATTGGTCGCTGATGTCCGGCAAAAACTCGCCGAGCTTGAACCTCTGCTGGCCAATAAACGGGATATCTCCACCACCGATTTTATTCTGTTCCCGGTTCTCCGCTCGCTGACCATTGTTAAAGGCGTTAGCTTCGGGCCGAATGTCGCCAGTTACATTGAGCATATCGCCAAGACAAGTAAGGTTGATCTGCTGAGCGATCGGGCGATGTGATCCATCGATTGAACATACTCAAAGAGAATAAAATAATCGATTTATCCGCCAAGTTTATATCAATTAAACCTAATCGATAATTTCATCTTTATTGAGTATGGCCGTAGAAACAACACAACCGGCCGGAGCCGGTTGTGTCGCTGTTGGTGGGAGCCAGGCCATATCGCATTTGGGCGGCTAGTCGGTATTCCCGGCTGATACCGATCCAGTAATTTCCTTACTCATATCACTTAATAAAAACTGTTTATTACATGACCCTCCCTATTAAGAAAGGAACCCAAAATAGCTATTTAAAATGAAGTATAATCAAAACCTATAATATTATATGTAATTTCCAATTTGAATTATTATTTATAGAGTGCGATAGTCCAAATAAATAGCCAATGAGGCGAAATTTTTAGAGATTTACGGCGGAATTATTGGCTGTTATCTCACTATTTATCATTAAAAAAATCCTGAATTATGCGCGAATATCTCGAATATGTTAAGTGCTCTATATTTCGATAATATTTTCATAAAGGAAAAATGAATGAAGATCACAAAAGTTGAATCTATTTTAACAGGCTCTCGCCGCTTATTCGTAAAAGTGTACACTGACGAAGGTATTATCGGCACAGGCGAAGGCGGGAACTGGGGCTTCAGGGAAGCGGTGGCCGGCGCTGTTGCCCGCATGGCAAAACCGTTGATTGGTCAGGATCCGATGCGGATAGAATATATCGGAAGCGAGTTATATAACCGGTTTAAATTCGGCGGCACGGTTGTCGGCAGCGCGATTTCCGCCATTGACATTGCTTTGTGGGATATCAAGGGTAAGTTTTATAATGCCCCTATTTATGAGCTGTTAGGCGGCGCCGTGCGCAAGAAAATTCGTTTATGGGGCGTTGTGAATGGCAAAACCATTGAGGAGAGCGTTGAATCAGCGATAAAGCTACAGGCGGAAGGATATACCTGCATTCGCTTAAATCCAACCAACATCAGGGAGGCCACCGGTACTTACGCGCGCCAGATGAAAGCAATGAGCGATATGATTCATGCCGTGCGTGAAGCTGTTGGTCTGGATATGGATATTGGTTGCGAAATTCATCGTGCGTTACAGCCGCATGAAAGTATTACTCTGCTGAGGATAGTAGAAGACTGCAATCCTCTCTTCTTCGAGGATCCTATTAATTATGAAAATTATTTATCGCTGAAAGAAATAACGCGTAAAACTAAAACACCGATCAGTGCCGGAGAGCGCAGTTTCTGCATTCAGGATGTTGATATGCTGCTTCGGGAGGAAAGCGTTAGTTTTATTCGGCCGGACATTTGTGTTATGGCGGGTATTACCGGTTGTAAAAAAGCCGCAGCAATTGCGGAAAGTCATTATGTAAATGTTATTCCGCATGTTGCCACTGGTAGCATTAATCTTGCCGGTAGTCTGCATCTGGCCGCCGCAATACCTAATTTTGAAGTAATGGAAATGTGTCCTATTACAAGTGAATGGGAGAATATTCAAAAAGAGATAACTACGCCGTTTAAAATTGAGAATGGCTACTTAATGGTGCCGGAAGGTCCGGGACTTGGCGTTGAGCTGCGGGATGACGTTAGAGAAACGGCTCCATATTGTGACTGGGAATGGGACTTCGATAAATGCGATATAAAATAAGGTTGCCTAAAAATAAAATAATCTGACGAATGTCCATGCTGTTTTACTCTCGTATAATAGTAATAAAATTGACCACATAAAAATGGCCCTGCGTTGCACGGAGATTTTGCATGGCGTCGAATAATCCGCCGCTTTGCAAAACCAGGTAAAGCCAACAATAAAAACCAATGCAATTATATTAAGGAGAATAAAATTATGATATGGGCTGGTATTCTTATTATTATTGCAACATTTTATTTTATCATAAAAAATTATGAAACCAGATTGGTGCTAATTATTTCCGGCGCAGTTATGGCATTGCTCGGGGGAAATGTTGTCAGTGCGGTCAATGCCTTTGTCAAAGAGTTAACCAATCCCGGTCTGGTGCCAACAATTTGCACAGTCATGGGCTTCAGCTACGTAATGGACTATACAGGCTGTAGCAAACATCTGATTACTTTTATGACGAATTTGTTAAAGAAAGTGCCGTTAATTATTATTCCCGGTGCTGTTTTATCCACATTTTTCCTGAATATTGCTATACCAAGCGCGGCTGGCGTTGCTGCTGCCGTAGGAACACTTTTAATTCCTACTTTGCTGGCCGCAGGTGTTCGTCCGGCAATGGCCGGCAGCGCTGTGTTTTTAGGAACATGGGGGAGCGTCATGAGTCCCGGCCTGATGTTTAACCCTCAGGTAGCTGAAATGGCTGGGGTGGATGTCATGACCGTTATCTCGACCTTTTCCAGACAGGTATTAGTTGCTGCTGTTGTCGCCGCATTGATTTTAATGGTGATTGCTTATGTAAAAAAAGAAGGCGTGGGAAGCAGCCCTTCAGTCAGTAAAGATGGGGAAATTGAAAAAAACAAGGTCAATTATTTATTTTCCTTTATACCTGTCGTCCCGATTGTTATTTTAGTTTTAGGCAGTAAACAGGTTCAGTTGATACCTGAATTTACAGTGCCTCAGGCAATGATCTTGGGAACCGCGTTAGGGTTTATTATTACCCGACGGCATTTAAAAGAGATGACAAAGCAGTTCTTCCGCGGAATGGGGGATGGTTTCTGCGATGTCGTCGGCATTATCGCTTCCGCCGCAATGTTTATTCAGGGGATGCAGGCCATTGGTCTGGTTGACGAGTTGCTGGATATAATGAAAAGTTCGCAGCAACTGGCCAAATTCTCGGCGGCGTTTGGTCCTTTTATTATAGCGGCCATATCAGGAACGGGAAATGCGGCGGCACTTGCTTTTAATGGAGCCGTAACACCACACGCCCCGAGTTTCGGCTATGGTATTATCGAAATGGGATCCATGGTTCAAATCGGGGCCGCTTTAGGGCGCACAATGTCACCGGTATGTCCGGCGGCAATTATTCTGGCTAAAATTGCGGGCGTTAATCCTATAGAAATTAGTAAACGTAATATGATTCCAACGATCATTGCGGCATTTATCGTATTGTTTACATTAATGTAATAAGGGTGGCTTTGCCAACTCCAGGGGCCGTTACCGCCAGAAAAATAATTATTTTCGTAAAGTTAAGCACTATCTCTATCAGAACTGTCATGGTATTTTCACGGTATTACGGCTATTACTACGCCCATAAGTTCGGTAAAAAAGAAAATTATTAATATCGTGATGAATGGTGCCAGGGATGGCAGGTGGCTGGGGCTGAAAATCAGGATTAATGCCGTCGGCCGATAAAACGGCATTACCTGTAAATACTTTTTACCGTTGAAAAAAAAGAAAATATATCTTTAGACAGATAAGCATTTTTTCTATAAACAAACCCCACTTGCAATTGATCAGGCACACAGCCGTTTAATATATAATATTTTCCGCGAAATTCGGGATTGCAGTAAGGAATGATCACTTCCGATACGAACGCAACGCCTATGCCGGCGACGGCTAACGCGTGGGCCGTTTCCATGCTTCTGACCTCAATGATTTGTTTGGGTGTAAATTTTTGTTTTTTAAAGAAATTTGTGAGCTGGATTCTGGATTGAGAATCCGGAAGAAGATAAATAAACGGCTCATTTTGTAAATCAACCAGATTGATTGAGGGATATGAATCAACAGAACTATTGACTTTATACTTACTGTTAACAGGATGATCGCGGGGCAATACGATTAAATGCCTTTCCTTATTGATAAGAGAATGGGTTAGATCGTTGTTTTTTACCGGTAAAATTTCCACGCAAAAATCTATATCACCAGTAAGTACAGCACTTTCAAGTTTTGATGCATTATTTTCATAAATAGAAACTGTTATGCCGGGGTATTTATTATAGAAAATCGGAAGCACTTTGGGGAAAAAGTACTTTCCCCGGAATTGAGAAATGCCAACGGTGATATTTCCATTTTTTAAATCGGCTATGTCCTTCATCTTCTTGTGAAGTTGTTTTTCATAATTTAAAATCTGGTAGGCCATTTCAAGAAATTGCTTCCCGGCGAAAGTCAGCATTAAGGGTTTTCTGCTGCGATCAAACAATTTTACCCCCAGTGATTCCTCGATACGGGCGATGGATTGGCTTAACGACGGCTGAGTAATAAAGAGCCTTTGCGCCGCGTTAGAAAAACTCTTTTCTTCTGCGACCATTAACACATATTTAATATCACGAAATTCCATAGTAAGATCTTCTGTTAACTAACTGTTTTAGATAGTAGATCCCCCGCAGGGATCTCAGTCCAGATTGTACAATCCGGTCAATCGACAAATATCACAAACCGACAATCGGACGATCATGGCATCAATTCCTCGAATTGAACGACGCCTGATGCGGAAAATCCGTATGGTTACGAAGTCCGGCAACGTTTGGCCCGGGTTGCGCTAAAAAAATCCTATAGAGACTAATACTGCGGTATTAGCCAGCCGATACAATATCCGCCATCACATTTTGGATAGTTAGTGTTCACTCCGGAGTACTAAATTATTGTCTATTGAAGAGATAAATAAAATACTGTGTGAAAGTGATTCATCCAGCAATGCGTTCTTGCCAATACCAAAGATAAATATTAAATCCTTTATCGCATCCTGTTCATTGCTTCGCGATTGATCTACTGGTACATCCTGATGGCGTAAAATACTGGCAGCCGCTCTACCACTTTGATGGAAAGCAAAAAGCTTCTCCATTACTAGCATCTGCCTGTCGTTTCATGGGCTGGAGGAGTTGAATTTATTCCCTATTATTTTGATTAGATGGCTTATTCCTGATTCAACTTTTGTTTTATGGGCCTAAGTGTGGGCCTAAAGATTTTGTTTGCTTGATTAAAGTGGAGGCTGTGGGATCTTTTTGCGAAATGAGTAGCAAAAAGATTTTCAGCCGAGGAATCGAATTGTGTATTTTATAGCCATAGGATTCAGGTCTGATACAGCTTCGACTGTGAATAGTCAGAAAGATATATATCTGTGTAGAACCCAATTTATGCATGTCGCAGAACTGCGCGTAACGATGTTTACTAAGCAAATTAGATAAACACAGAGCAATTCTAACTAAATTTGGTTTCTATTGAGATGGTAATGACCAGTATGGCTAAAATTTAATCTAATCGCACTCACTTCACCCGTTTGTGACATTTTTTAACAAAGTATGCACTTACCCTGTTCATTGCGGCAGTATAAAATTCAATCATAATCACATCAAAATATGTTACAAAGCTCTAAGTATTTTATAAACCCTTAATGAAGGAGCGTTTGCATGGATGATAGCAGGATGGTCAAAAGTAGCTTCGTAGTCTCTTTAGTTGGTGTATTTATCGCTATATGTGCATTATGCTTATCAATCTATCAAGGATATTTACAAAAAATAAACTATGAAGTTTCTGTACAACCTTATATAACAATAGTACCAACTATTGATAGAGCAAAGAATGAATATGGATATTACATCTATAATGCAGGTGCTGGCAGAGGGTATATTGAGAAAATAGAATACTATATCAACGATAAAGTAATCCACGCTGATAATTTATCTTCGCTTGTATTAATCGTTCATCACTTTGGATTAAATGAAAAATGTTTCGCTTATGGTAATCCTCGAAAAGGTGATGCTGTATCCCTGGATGAAATGAATACGCTTCTTACAATTAGTGCAGGCGCATATACTTTACCTGAGTGCGCACAAACCATTCAGGATTTTCATCAGCATATGAATAAAACACCTTCTGATATTTCCTTTAAAATATGGTACAAATCAATTTACAATATTACTTTCATCTACAACTCAGAAGATAACTCACAGGACCGTTATAGCCTTTTCTGAATTAATGTATTAATCTATTCCACATTAATTAACATATCATGTTGTGAGTAACGTCCGCTTCTGGCATTTAAACACCCATAACGCCCCCCTGGGCAGCTATGAGCGAGAAGCGGGCATAGCGGTACAATAATCTGTAAGGCTGTCAGGTGCAATGAAGGTATTACTAACAATACTGTGGGTGAATCAATGGGTTTAGGTCACCATGTCCCCCTCAGCTCATTTGCCTGCATGTAAAAGCGAATTTTGCGGGGCGAATTATGTAACATGCCTTTTGTTTGAGAGATCCTCTATAGCTTTGGGAGAGAAAATGACGAAACAAAAAAACAAGAAGAATACAATAATCAAATCAACAATATCTAAAACAGCAGATATCGGTGCAAATCTGGCGCTCAGTTTTGTTCCAAGAGGAAATACGACTTATGAACTGGCAAAATTGGGCATTAAACAAGCCAAAAGGTATGTAACTGAACGGCAGGAAAAAAGAATAGTCGATTTCCACGCGAAGCTCCTAAAACCCAACACCACCGGAGATAGTGGACTCAGTGATGCATGTATTGAGGCCGTTGATTATCATGCATTATTAAACGCATGTTTGCAGGACATCGAAGATGAAAAAACTGAACTGTATGCTACCCTTGCCTGGAATGCTGCTTTCAGGAATCTTTCCTCCATAGATCTTCGTTTCTTTTGTTTTTCCCTTAGCGAAATGACCTTCAATGATCTCGAAGAAATGCGTGTTGCGTATATTGCTTCAAAGTTTAACCTTGTTCCACCGGAGGGGCGGGTAGATTTGAAAAATCGCTGTCACCAGAGCAGTCACCATCTGGGCTTTTTTATGGCCGCAAGCTAATGGAATTAAGAGGTTTTGTCGAAAAAAGTAAGATAAATCAGTATGGTGAGAAATTTGTTCAAGCATGCTACCCAACTGAAAAATTGTTGCCTGAATCGATACAGATGTCCGAATGGAAAAATGCTGGCTCGCCAATATTTATGCTGTCTTATGAGCTTGATGACCCCTATGTCACCCGTTTACACATACATTTAAGTGACCTGCTAAGAACTTGTGGATTTAAAACCACCCCATTGTCTGCTCCTGCAAGAAAACTAACTCAACTTGCATCAGTCAAAGCTAGTATATTAATATTTAAAAGCAAGCCTGAACGAATTATCAATAATATAAACCATATTGGTAGTCTGACAGATAAAGGCTGCATTGCTGTCCAGATATGTGATGATTATCCGACAGTACTTGAACCATTACGCGAAACGTTTGAGATAATTGTTAATATCAGTGGTGATGATCCACTTTCAGATGCAGTTCAGGTCGTGAATGCCATTCATTTAAAATAATTAGAATGGAAATTTAAAATATACCACCAGATAGCTGCGCAAAATAGTAGATCATTTTGAGGGTGCTCTGCCTAGTGTGCTATCTAAACATCATAAATCATCAACCAGGACTACGCGATGCCGATGTATTTATATTGCTCCAAATCGTTTTAATAGCTCTAATTGCTTCTGTAATTTTTCTGTATCCAAACTGGAATCTAAAGATATATTAACATTGAAAATTGCACGTGGAGTCGATAAATCCTGCTGCAATTGTTGAGAGGGTTCTACGTTGCCATTGGGAGATATTGTTTCCGTATTATTGGTCGTATTATCTATTCTATCTTCTGTAATTCCACCATCTGCTACGAGATCTTCAACAAGTTCTCCATTTTTTTCACATTTATCCTGTTGTTGCTTGTCGCTTTCATTGAGTTCAACAAGAGATTTGTGACTGATACTTTCACCATCAACAGTAACTAATTGAGCAAGTAACATCCCTGCTACGTAGAGATCGACACATAGTTCAGCTTGATCAGGATGAACTCTTAAATCGGATACCCTTTGTTTTAGTTTCGCTTTAGTAACCATATCTCCATGATATGTATCGAAAAGTTTTTTAAATATCTTCGGTAGTAAAATAGCTTGCTGATATAATGGAATAAGCTCTTCCTGCGGTGCGGCTGATATTTTTTTTGCTAACTCTTTAGCTGAGTAACCTGTCTTTGAATCACCCGTAAGAAACCCGTACTGTCTCAATGATGATATCTTTATTTCGCCTAAACTTCCTTTTGCGCCTAAAACACCAGAGAAAATAAGATCTTGTGGTTGAGCACTAATATGTGTTTTACTAACCAACTTTTTAGCGTATTGGAGTGCATCGCTTAAAGATATTCTTGGGAAAGTTGCACCGCCTGTACGTCCACCTTTGGGCATTTGTTTTGTTTTTTTCTCAGTCGTGTTCATACGCTCATCCTCAGAGATCTAATTAATTCATCTAAACCAGATTTATATGAAACTGAAAAGTCTGCATATTTCTTATCAGCGATTATAGGTGGTATCGATGCATCATCTAATTTAAGTGGAAGAATATGCACCTTTCGACGCTGAACTTCATTCATAAGTGCGTTATTAAGTTCTTTTTGTACCCAAGCAGAGTCTACTGAGTGTTTGCTCATTGCGATAAGGAAAAAATCTGAGCCAGCTAAACCTTGAGCAACTTTTTCAGGAATAGAATCTCCAACTCTTATTCGTTGTTCATCTAACCAAACATCAATACCATTTGCAGTAAGGTCGCCTGCGAGTTGTCTGATGAAAGGTTTATCTAAGGAACTATGCGAAAGAAACGCAACACGACGCTCTTTCTCATCATGATGACGTTGTTCTTTCATTTCCGTTGCGGCGTCAAGCAGATCTTCGGCAAGTAGATCAGGCTTAAGGGCTCCGAGAGTGTTAGCCCATTCTAAAAGCGGATTAAGGTCAGAAGCAACAAAAGGAGATATCCCCATAGTTGTAGCCGCTTTTCGGAGCGCTGACTCAGTTTTATCACCTAACCGAAGAAATTGGCGAACTGCTATAAGCAATGGAAGCCGCACCAAAGCCTCTTTTACCACTGCCTCTTTCTGGACGTGAGAGCCTTTATAAGGATACGGAAGAATTAGCGCATATCCTGTACCTACAGCATCTATTAAGCCGGTTTGACAAGCATTCTTCAAATGCTTGCCTGCTGTTCGAGGATCAATCCCAGCAAATTGTGCTACTTGAGAAATGCTTGGAGTATCTAACCACGCAACAGCATCTAAGACTAAGAATAATGCATCCAGCTTAGCTGGTTCAAAACGATGCGATGATATCGAGCGATTAGCTGGCGATTTTCGCTTTTGAGTTTGGCTTACAGTCCCTTTCTTAGTGGTCATTTTTTCTCCAAGTGAAGAACTTAACACCATGAATTTACATGCATACCAATTTTAAATAATGCACCTTGCTCTTTCGTTGTGCAAGAGGGTGTCAACCAGATCATGTGGCTTATTTTTTGAAACCGAAATGATTGCAGCGGACAGATTTGTCGATTGGTTGTACTGACCCCACACCGGCAGACAATCCTGCCATATGGTTGGAGTGCCCCCGAGCCCGTAGACAAATCTGCCCTATAGTTTGAGCATAGTGACCTCCTCCCATATCCTGACCCAGGATCAATTAGAGGATCTGTCTTTTTTGACCTCCTCCCATATCCTGACCCAGGATCAATTAGAGGATCTGTCTTTTTTGACCTCCTCCCATATCCTGACCCAGGATCAATTAGAGGATCTGTCTTTTTTGACCTCCTCCCATATCCTGACCCAGGATCAATTAGAGGATCTGTCTTTTTTGGTGACTTCGGATAAATTCTGCCGGAGTCAGATCATTTAATGAAGAATGTGTCCTGTCATGGTTATATTCTTCCCGCCAGCG
>NZ_JAEMHF010000006.1:0-233036 GCF_016456245.1 Brenneria sp. L3-3C-1
TGCATACCGAAGGGTTGGCGGAATCCTGGGCGAATATCTACCTGCAATGCGCCATCGCCATCCACGCTAAACGGACGGGCGATACCGCGACGCTGGAGAAATTAATCTATCCCAATATCGATGCCGGTCTGGAAGGGGTGCGCTGGATTGAGAATTGCGTACGTTCCGCCAATGACGGTTCAACCTGGGTGAATTTTGAATAAAAACAAAAGGAAACGTTCTTTCCGCACCGGCAAATCCGGGCATTTTCCGTAGTGGCCGAAATGAAAGAACTTATCGGCAGTTTGAAAAAACATAACACCATTTTGTTCGTTCAAGAGCCTGGCTGACTCAGGTCTGCCAGACGTAAACATGATTCATCGCATAAAGGATTGATTATGAAACTTGCATTGTGTACCGACGTTTTGGCGAATTTGTCTTTCACGGAGATGCTGGATCGGGTGAAAGGCTATGGTCTTACCGGGGTTGAAATGACGGCGGGGGGCTGGGCATCTTGCCCGCATGTCAAAACCAATGAATTGCTGGAGTCTCCGGAAAAACTTGCCGCTTTCCGTAAGGAACTGGAAAAGCGGGATATGGAAATTGCCGCGCTGAACTGTTCCGGTAATCCGCTTGCGCCGGGTAAGCTGGGTGAAACACATACCGCGAGCAGCTATAAGGCGGTTGAGCTGGCTGGCAAGCTGGGGGTGAAAAAAATAGTCATGATGAGCGGTCTGCCCGGTGGCGGGCCCGATGACAAAATTCCGAACTGGATCACCTCGACGATTTCCTGGCCGGATTACATGCCGGGCGTGATCGAGTATCAGTGGAATGAAGTTGCCATTCCCTGGTGGAAGAAGTTTGCCGAGCATGCAAAACAACATGGCGTAGAGAAAATCGCTCTGGAAGAGTTTCCATGCCAGTTGGTTTACAACCCCTCGACATTGTTACGGCTGCGCGATGCGGTCGGCGACATTATCGGCATGAATCTGGATCCGTCGCACCTGATCGCCATGGGAGCCGATCCTATTGCGGCAGCGCGAAAACTGGAAGGGGCCGTTTTCCACGTGCATGGGAAAGATGCGCGTATCGAGAGAGGTCTGGCCGATATTGACGGATTGATGGAATACCAGCCGGTGACCGAATCAAAAACCCGTACCTGGAACTATGTGGCTGTCGGCTGCGGCAAGGATTTACTGTGGTGGAAGGAGTTCTTTTCCGTATTGAGCATGACCGGCTATAACGACTGGGTATCGTTGGAAATGGAGGATCTGACCATGTCCGTCGAGGCTGGTATTGAGACCTCAATCCAGGCTCTGCAACAATCCATCAGTCGATAAATTGTTGGGATAGCGCAAGCTTACCCACCCGCTTTGATTCTCAGGCGTGATTGCAGACTGTTTTCATCTGCAATCACGCATCATGCGGGAGGGCTATCTTGATTTTTAAGCAAGGAAGCTTACCCAAGTTATTGCATTTTCCCCTCATTACTTTCATCTGATGATATTCCGACAGGTGTTATTCCATCGTCCGGCGTCTGCTTTATGGAACAGGGTATAACCAAGAAGCTGATAGTCCGGGTAAAAAACTTCAGGGAATGAGGTTATTTGGAATTGCCCCCCAGTAACCCCCGCACGAACGCTTTCTGGAAACAGAGAAACACTAGCAGTATCGGCAATACTGAAATCAGCGCTGATGCCATCAGTGCGCCGTAATCCACCTGAATGGCGCTGACAAAACCATTGAGCTTTGCGGTTACCGGCATGGTGCTGTCGTTGTTGGTCAGCGTCATGGCAAACAGCAGATCGTTCCAGATAGAGCGGCTTTGCACTATGGTCAGCGCGGCGATGCCCGACAGGGAGGCCGGTAGCAAGATCTTGAAAAAATAGCCGGTCGGTCCGCAGCCATCCAACTGCGCCGCTTCAAAAATTGAACGCGGGACAGTGGCAAAGAAATTGCGCATAAAAAATGTGCAGATCGGTACGCCATAGGCAGTATGCACCAGCCACAGTCCGGCAATTTGGTTATACAGGCCGAGTTGACGCATCATGAAAAATACCGGGATTTGCACAATCTGGTAAGGCACGAACATGCCGCTTAGTAAAAACAGATAAATCCAGCGGCTGCTTTTTATTGGCAGCATCGATAAGGGGAAGGCGGCGATACAGCCTATCAGTACCGACAACAGAATCGCCGGTAGGGTGATCTTGATGCTATTAAACAGGCTACCGCTGATCTGCTGCCAGCCAGTGGAAAAGTTGCCGCTATACCAGGAGGCGGGGAGAGCCAATACGTCCATCAGCTCAGCCGGAGTTTTCAACGCCGCGCTTACTGCCAGCATCAGCGGCAGTGCAAAAAGCAGCGCCAGCAGCGTCGCCGCGGTATAGCGCAACAGACGCAGCGGTTTGATCGAAAACATTATCGATGTCATTCGCTCAAATCCTCCACCCGACGGGTGATATAGATGATATAGGGCAGGATCAGTAAAGCGGCCAACAGCAGTTGGCACACGCCAATAGCGCTGGCCATGCCCATCTTGAACTGGCCGAAAGCGACATCGTAGAGTTGAGTGGCCAGCACCTCGGAGGCGCGTGCCGGTCCGCCGCCGGTCACCGACCAGATAATATCAAACAGCCGCATGGCATCGATGCCGAAAATGCCCATCACCAGAATAGTCGAAGGCCACAGCTGCGGAACAATGATGTGCCAGAAAATCCCCCAGTGCGACGCGCCATCCACTCGTGCCGCCTCCAGGTATTCATAGGGAATATTGCGCAATCCGGCTAGAAAAACGATAAAGGCAAAGCCAGTACCGGACCACAGCGCGGCCAGCATCACCGACAGATTGACGATAGCCGGATCCCCGAGCCAGTTCTGTATTTGGTCGGGGAAACCCAGGCCGGCAATCACCGCGTTGAACAGTCCGCCATCCGGCAGGTATAGCCAGCGCCAGATGGCGGCCACCGCCACTGGCGTAAAAATATAGGGAATAAAGAACGCTAGCTTAAACAGGCTTTCGCCACGCAGTTTGCCATCCACCAATAAGGCGAGTCCGAGTCCTAACAAACTGGGCACTATCAGGTAGAAGGCCAACCAGGCAATGTTGTTCAACACGGCGTTATGAAAACGCGTTTGAGCCAGCAGGGTGGCGTAATTATCCAGCCCGACGAAACGCTGGCGTGGGGACAGGCCGTCCCAGTCGTGCAACGATAAATTAAGCGTATAAATAGTGGGGTATATATAGGAGGCGACAAATAACACGACCGGCAGCAATAAAAACAGGCTGTAGGTCAGATTGCGTCGCCGCCGGGCGGAAAGGCTGTGTAAAAATGGCATGGTGTTATCGCAGCTCCTCGACAGGGCGGACTGATAAGCCCCCTGGTGTTATGCGCCCGGCGTGGGCGCAGTCAGATGACCGCCCCTATGCCGATTCTAAAAACAGGCCTCGGCCTTTTGGTCTTTCGTGTGTTTCCTTTGGCAGGGAGTGATGCGATCGGCGCCGCTATTACGGTTCAGTCCGCCTCTCCCTTACTTTCTTTTTGACCGATGGTAGAGACACCCGTCGGCCCTATGGGTTACCACTTAACGAACCGGCCTTCTTCCTTAAGCATTTTTCGTTGCTGCTCCAGCGTGTCCAACATGGTATCCAGCGCTCGCGGGCTGGGATTTTGCGCATAAGCGGCTATCTGATTGCCCAGTTCTTCCCCCAACTCCACCGGTAGGAGAAACTTGAAGTTGGGCAGTACTTTATTCTGCTGGTTGGACTGTTGCACTTCTCGCCAGGTTTTCTTGCCGATGGTGTCGTAGATACTGTCATCCACCGCCATGTTGGCGGTAATCGAGCCTTTGGGGGCGTTGAAGGCCCGCTGGCCTTCGGCGCTGGCGGCCGCCAGCAGGAAGTTTTTCCCGGCCCGGTTCTTGGCCTCGTCGCCGGTATCGGCGTGAGTCATCACGTCCACTTGTACCACGGTGGCGCCATCGAGTCCCGGTGCCGGGAAAAAGTCGAAATCAATCCCCGGCTTCATCCCCTTGTCTTTCAGATAGGAAGCAACCCAGTCCCCCATCTGATACATGGCAACCTTACCCTGGGCCAAGCGGTCGGCGGCGCTGGGCCATGTGTAACCGCTCCAGCTTTTCATGTAATTCTTGGCATACATCTCTGTAAACAGGGCAAAAGCCTTATGTACTTCGGGGCTGTTAAATGGTATGTCGCCGCTGGCCAATCGGTAGTAGCCATCGGTACCCAGCGTGGAAATCAGCGGTGCGTACAGGTTATAGGTGGTCCAGTTGTTGCCTGAGGCGTTGGCCAGCGCCTCATAGCCGGCGTCTTGCAATACTTTGCTGACGGCGGCAAATTCTTCCCAGTTTTTGGGCGGCGCCAGTTTGAGTTTGTCAAAAATTTGCTTGTTATAGAAAACGTTGCTGACAGTGTGCATATTGAGCGGAATACCATAATGCTTGCCATTAAAGGTCACCACCCGAGCGAGTCCTTCAGGAAATATCTTATCGCCATTCACCTGCTGCCAGATATCGTCTATCGGCGTCAGCCGGTCGCTATCGACAAAATTTTTCAGTTCCTGTCCCAGCGCACTTTGCCAGGCAACCGGAATGTTGCCGCCCATAAAGCCCACCTGCAATGCCTGGCGCATTTCGGTGGTGTTGCCGGAGATGACTCGCTGTTTGATGGGCGTATCCGGGTAGTGTTGATTGGATACCTCCATTAATCCCTCGATGGCCGTCAACTCTGTCCCTGCGCCCCAGTAGGTCCAGATCTCGCTGGCGGGAGCAGCCTGTGCCGGGGCGGCGGTAAACGCGCAAGTGGTAATCAGGGTGGCCGTGGCCAGAGTGATGCCAGACTTCATGATAGAGATCTCCTGAGTTAACAATCGATGGACAAGCGCTGAATTAATAATTCTTAGTCACAAACATAAAGTATGCAATCGAAGCTCGAAGAGTCAATTGACGGACCATAGCGTTTGCTTATTTTCGGTTAAAGAGTGGTGAGCAGAATTTTTTATCAGCAAGTGATAGTGATGTATTTGGGTTTTTAGATAATAACCTGGAGCTTAAATCCATTATGAATATAAAAATCAGCATTTAATTCTTATTGATGATTGTGAGTGCTTTCTGTACATGTTGACTTATCGACAATGGCTTTTTATTTTGTTTGATATTCAAACTTAAATACCACTCAAGCGGGGAATCATGAATCCTACTTATCTGCGTCAGTTTCATGCTTCGCAGGTCTTTCACGCTTTGCGCGCGCATCCGAATATTTCTCAGCGCGAACTGTGCGCCCTGACCGGATGCGATAAATCCACCGTATCGGTGATCATCAAACGCTTCGAGGCAGTAGGACTGATTGAGCGGACGCAAGGGCAACCCCAGGGCACGCGTGGTCGTCCCCAGGAGTGCTTGCGCATTTCCATGAATAGCGGGTTCCTGCTCGGTGTGCACCTGGAATTTGAACAGCTGATGTTGGTGCTGGCGACTCTGGATGGCCAACCGTTGGACAGTTGGCAAGGACCATTGCCTGCTGTTCCCGAAGAGTTGAGGCCGCAGTTGGCCGAGGGCGTCTCGGTCATGATGCGGCGTCAGCAGCGGCCGGCCTCAGAGATCCGCAGCATCGGGGTGTGCCTGCCCGGACTGGTGGGGATGGGCGGAGGACTAATCTATTCCCCCAATCTGGGATGGCGTGATGTAGATGTAGTTGCGCTGCTGGCGTCCCATCTGCCGGCGCCGGTACAGGCGGACAACGACACCAATGCCGCCACCTTGGCTGAGCATCTGTTTGGCGACTGTGCCGGCATTGACGACTTTCTGCTGATTGAAGGCGGTGCAGGCATTGGTGGCGGACTATTCATGGATGGCAGGGTCTATCGCGGCAAAAACGGCTTTGCCGGTGAACTGGGTCACCAGAAAGTGATAGCCAACGGACACCCCTGTAGCTGCGGAGCAATGGGCTGCCTGGCCGCCTATGTGTCGCAGGGTGGGCTGTTGACGCGCGCCGCACATTGCGTACCGGGCATTGCTTCGTTAGAGGATTTACAGGAGGCCGCCGCCGCCGGTAACCGCGGGATACTGGGATTGCTGGATGAGTCTGGCGGTTATGTCGGTTTGGTATTGTCGAATCTGATTAATGCTATGAACCCGCCGGCGGTGGTGCTGAGCGGTACGCTGGCGCGTCTATGGCCCTGGCTAGAAGCCGGCGTGCGCCGCTCGCTGAGTGAAAACGCCCTGCCGGCGCCGCTCGCTCAGGTCGATATCGTTATCTCCCGCCTTAGCGCCGCTCCGGTGCCGTTAGGCGGGGTTGCGCTGGCGCTGGAGGGCTTCACCAGCCTGGATGCTCCCGATGCTCTGTTCGGTTAATACCGTCACTACTGACCAAAAGGAAACAGGATTTATGAAACGCATTGCTGTACTGGGTATCTCTTATGAGGCGTTACTGCGCTCTCCGGTGCCGACCGAGACCATGGAGATCCAGCGTGGGCGAGATATGCTTGGCGCCGGTTTGTGGCTGGTGCGTGGTATAGAGCAGCGCCTGAATGAAGAGAGCGACGTGGAAATAGTGCCGATTCTGTGGGCCACCGCGCTGCCCGGCGGCGGTTTTACCGCGGAGATTTACCAGCAGGTAAAAGCGGAATGTCTGCAAGGATTGCGTAATGCCGGACCATTGGATGGTGTGGTGCTGGCGAACCACGGGGCAATGGAGGTACACGGCCTGAGTTGCCATGCCGATACTGATTTTGCGATGGCGGTGCGTGAAGCGGTCGGCCCGCAAGCGATCATTACGGTAGCACTGGATCTGCATGGTCATATCACACAGCAGATGCTGGCGGTGGTGGATGCTATTAGCGCCCTGCGAACCGCACCGCACCGTGACGATCAGGAAACCGGTTATCGCGCCGCTCACCAACTGATACAAATTCTGCAAAGCGGTCGGCGGCCTAAAATCGCCGCAGTGCGCATCCCGATGCTGATCCCTGGCGAGCAATCGGTGACCACTACCTCCCCGGGCAAAGAACTGTATGCTCGCCTGCCGGAAATCAATGCGCTGCCGGGCATCATGGACGCGAATATACTGGTTGGCTTCGCCTGGAACGATCGTCCATGGGTGGGCATGACCGCTTATGTGACCGCACAAGGGGATCTGGCGCTGGCTACCCGTCAGGCGCAACAGTTGGCCGAAGATATCTGGGCGCGTCGGCGGGATTTTATCCTGCGTATGGAAACCGCCGGAGTGGTGGAGGGACTCCGCCGTGCTGCCGAAGCCCGTGAACGTCCGTTGTTTCTATCTGATTCCGGCGACAACACCACCGCCGGCGCTTACGGGGATTTGACCACCGTGCTACAGGCGGTGCTGGCCGAACCAGCACTTACCGATGTGGTGGTCGCGGGTATCACGGCGCCCGGCATTGTGCAGCAATGCCGTCAGGCTGGGATCGGAGCCATCGTACAACTAACGCTCGGGGCGGAACATCGATCGGCGCCCAAAACCGCACGGCAGGTCAGCGCGGTGGTGGAGGCGGTAGATGACGAGTTACGACCCGACGGCTTCCAGCCTTATTTACGTGAAAGCGCTGCATGGGCACGGGTGCGTATCGACCATGTACTGGTCACGTTCCATGCCGCGTCCATCGGTATCACTACGCCGGCTCATTTCACCATGATGGGAATCGATCCTCTGGCTCATCAGGCTTATGTGGTCAAACTGGGTTATCTGCATCCGCAGTTAGAGGACATCTCCGCCCGCCATATTCTGCTGATGAGCGACGGTGCCGCCAATCTGGATGTGTGCCGATTGCCTTTCAGCCAGGTGCCGCGCCCGGTTTGGCCGCTGGACCCCGAAGGGCAGTGGTCCGCCGCCGCCAATACCTACACCACCCCAGACTGAGGAAGCATCCCTTATGCGTAAACTGAATTTGCGTACCGTCACCTTGCCGGATTTTGGTCTGCCGGAAACGGCGCCGGCGATCCCCCCTGAGATTTATGCGGCACGTTGCCAGAAGGCCTGGCACGCAGCCGGCTGCGACTGGCTGGTGGTGTATGCCGATCGTGAGCATCTGGCCAATATCGCGTTCTTATCCGGCTTCGAGCCGCGTTTCGAGGAGGCGCTGTTGTTGCTCGGTCCTGGTGAACGTCGCATCGTTATTACCGGCAATGAGAGTCAGAGCTATGTATCCCGCGCCGGCTTGACCAACATAGAGGTGCTGTTGTGTCAGTCCATGAGTCTGCTGGGTCAGGATCGTAGCCAACAGCCAGACCTGGTGGCGGTACTGCGTCAGGCTGGACTGACGCCGGGTCAACGTGCCGGGCTGGTGGGCTGGAAATATCTGCTGGCAGAGGAATGGCAGGCGCCGCTGCCCACGTTTCACGCTTCGGCGCTGGTGGTGGATGCACTGAGAGCGGTTCTGGGGGATGCCCAGGCGTTGACTGACGTCACGCCGGTGCTGATGCACCCGGAAACCGGCTTGCGAGCTGTGGTGGATGTGCACCAGATAGCCGCTCAGGAATGGGGGGCGGCCCGGGCTTCGGCCGCCGTATGGCGTATGGTCAGCGGCGCACGTCCGGGTGAGAGTGAGTTGTCCGCCGCCGCGCGCATGGGCTATGCCGGAGAAGTGCTGAGCGCCCATGTCATGTTCTCCTCCAGTCGTCCCGGAGAGGGACCGGTGGTAGGGTTGGCCAGCCCCGGCGGGCGGCGGCTGGCCGAGGGCGACGGCGTGACCACGGCGGTGAGTTACTGGGGCGGCCTGTCGTCCCGCGCCGGTCTGCTGGCAACCGAGAACGACATGTTTACCGGTATCGCCAAGGCCTATTTCCACGGACTGCTGACCTGGTATGAAACTGCGGATATTGGCGTCAGTGGTGATGAACTGTTCGGCCGGGTTACTGACGCGCTGGCGCAGGGGGGACTGAGTTCGGCGTTGAATCCCGGCCATCTGGTGGGGCATGACGAATGGGTCAACACCCCGGTTCGGTTGGGTTCGACAGAGCGCATCCATTCTGGTATGCCGTTTCAGGTAGATGTGATTCCGACACCGGTGCCAGAAGGCTGGGCGCTTAACTGCGAGGACGCCGTCACTTTCGCTGACGCCGAGCTGTGCCGTGAGCTCAGTCAGCACTATCCTGCCGTATGGCAACGTATTGAAGCGCGACGCCACTTTATGCGGCATGAGCTGGGTGTCAGCCTGCGGCCTTCGATACTGCCTTTGTCCAACACGCCGCTGTGTCTGGCGCCCTGTTGGTTGGCCGCCGACCAACTGCTGGTATGTGAGTAGGTTCGCTTTGTTGCCGGCCCGGTTACGGGACGGCGTATCAAATGAAATAACTTTACGGGAACGGTTTTTATGGCGAAAGTATCACTCCACCAGGTAGAAAAGCACTATGAGGGTTATCATGCTGTGCGCGGTATCAGCCTGGACATTCCCGATCACGCCTTTGTGGTGCTGGTGGGGCCTTCCGGTTGCGGTAAGTCCACCACGCTCAGGATGATCGCCGGACTGGAAGAGATAAGCTCGGGTGAGATCCGCATCGGCGATCGGGCGGTCAATCAATTACCGCCGGGAGAGCGGGACATCGCGATGGTGTTCCAGAACTATGCGCTATATCCTCATATGACGGTGCGTCAAAATATTGCTTTCGGTCTGAAACAGCGGCGTCTGCCGGCATTGGAGATCGCCAGACGTATTGATGAAATCGCCGCCATATTGAAGATTGAAACCTTACTCGATCGCAAACCGCGCGCGTTGTCCGGCGGACAACGTCAACGGGTGGCGATGGGCCGGGCGATGGTGCGCAATCCGGCGCTGTTCTTGTTCGACGAGCCGCTCTCCAATCTGGATGCCAGCCTGCGGGTGCGTATGCGTACCGAAATCAAGAGGCTGCACCAGGCCGTACCGACCACCACCATTTATGTGACCCATGATCAGACGGAGGCGATGACCCTGGCTGATATCGTCGTGGTGATGAACGGCGGCCGCATTGAGCAATCCGGCCCGCCGCAGCACCTGTATCATTTTCCCGATACCCGCTTTGTGGCCGGTTTTATCGGCTCTCCGGCGATGAATTTCTTTCCGGCCACGTTGACCTTCCGCGATGAAACGCCGACTCTGTCGCTTCCGGGCGACATCACGTTGCCGTTGCCGCGAACTCTGGCGGCAGCCTCCCTTGCCGGGGAGAAACTGACGGTAGGCATTCGCCCTGAGCACTGGGCGCTGAGCGGTGACGAGGCGGCCTGCCTGCCGGTGACTATTGATGTGGTTGAACCGCTCGGTCAGGAGACGCTGGTTTATTTCCGTCATACTGGCGAAGATTACTGTGTGCGGCTGGACGCCAGCTTCAGCGGTGCACCGGGAGAGATGCTGAAGCTTTATCCCTGTCTGGATAAGATCCACCTATTTGAACAGGAGAGTGGACGGCGTGTGGCGGGGGATTATTTTCGGCTCAAAAACGTCTTTAATACATCGGGCAATTAAACGAACCGGTATCCCCAGACTTGTCGGTGTTCGGTCATCAACTGAATGGCGAAATAGATGCCGTAGCCTTGAAGTAGCTTGCCGTCCCTGCCGCGAGCATCTTCTCTGCATTGAAATCCCCCCGTTCTCCCTCAATCGCTTAGCGCCGCACTATGCCGATGCCACAATTTTACCTATCGCCAAGTAAGGTATTACTTATCGATTCGATAAAGACAACAGATTGGTGATCAAGGTCACACTTCTATACCTTATTCCCCAAGCCAACACATATGAGGATAAAGTGATGTCAGTAATCAATACCCAAGTTAAACCATTCAAAAACATGGCCTTTAAAGACGGTAAATTCATCGAAGTGACCGAAAAGGACATTGAAGGCAAATGGAGCGTGTTCTTCTTTTATCCAGCTGACTTTACGTTTGTCTGCCCGACCGAACTGGGCGATGTGGCTGACTACTACGACGAATTCCAGGCGCGTGGCGTGGAGATCTACTCTGTTTCCACCGACACCCACTTTACGCACAAAGCGTGGCACAGCAGTTCTGAAACCATCGCCAAAATCAAATACACCATGATTGGCGACCCGACCGGCCAACTGACCCGCAACTTTGACAACCTGCGTGAAGCGGAAGGTCTGGCTGACCGCGGAACGTTCATCGTTGACCCGCAGGGCATCATTCAGGCGGTGGAAATCACTGCCGAAGGCATCGGCCGCGATGCATCCGACCTGCTGCGTAAGGTGAAAGCCGCTCAGTATGTTGCCGCTCACCCCGGTGAAGTTTGCCCGGCCAAATGGAAAGAAGGTGAAGCGACGCTGGCGCCGTCTCTGGATCTGGTCGGTAAAATCTAAGTCCGGCCCCGCTGAGATAGTGATGTTTATATCGGGTGCCAGGCACCCGATTTTTTGCACTAAGGATTACCGATGCTCGACAATACAATGAAAGTCCAGTTAAAAGCCTATCTGGAAAAATTAACCAAACCTGTTGAGTTGATTGCGACTCTGGATGAATCAGCTAAATCGTCTGAAGTAAGAGAGTTACTGACCGAGATCGCTGGGTTATCCGAACAGGTTAGCTTTGTTGAAAACAATGACCTGGCAGTGCGTAAACCCTCATTCCTGATAACCAACCCAGGTTCTCAAAGCGGCCCGCGTTTTGCCGGCGCACCGATGGGTCACGAGTTTACCTCGCTGATTCTGGCGCTGTTGCAGGTGGGCGGTCATCCGTCGAAAGAAGCGAAAGAATTACTCGATCAAATTCGCCATCTTGATGGTAAGTTCCAGTTTGAAACCTATTACTCGCTGTCCTGCCACAACTGTCCGGATGTGGTGCAGGCGCTGAATTTAATGGCCGTTCTGAACCCGAACATTAGCCACACCGCGATTGACGGCGGCGTGTTTCAGGACGAGATCCAAAGTCGTAACGTCATGGGCGTGCCGACCATATTCCTTAACGGCGAACATTTCAGCCAGGGCCGCATGACTCTCGGCGAGATCGTCACCAGGATTGATACCGGCGCTGGCGCCAAACAGGTTGAGAAACTGAACCAGCGCGACGTATATGATGTGTTGATTATCGGCAGCGGCCCGGCAGGCGCGGCGGCGGCGGTATATTCAGCGCGCAAGGGGATTCGCACCGGATTGATGGGCGAGCGTTTCGGCGGCCAGGTACTGGATACCGTGGACATCGAAAACTACATTTCCGTGCCGAAAACCGAAGGCGCCAAACTGGCGACCGCGTTGAAGAGCCACGTTGACGACTACGACGTAGACGTTATCGACGCGCAGAGCGCGGAAGCGCTGATCCCGGCCAGCGAACCGGGCAAGCCGCACCAGGTCATTACGGTATCCGGCGCCACGCTCAAATCACGTAGCGTGATTATCGCCACCGGCGCACGCTGGAGAAACATGAACGTGCCCGGTGAAGATCAGTACCGTACGCGCGGCGTCACCTACTGCCCGCACTGTGACGGCCCGCTGTTCAAAGGCAAGCATGTGGCGGTGATTGGCGGCGGCAACTCCGGCGTGGAAGCGGCCATTGATTTAGCCGGTGTGGTGAAACATGTGACTCTGCTTGAGTTTGCGCCAGAATTGAAGGCGGACTCGGTATTGCAGGAGAAAGTACGCAGCCTGCCGAATGTCGATATCATTCTGAACGCGCAGACCACGGAAGTGAAGGGCGACGGCCAGAAAGTGACCGGGTTGAGCTACAAGGATCGCGTCAGCGATACGCAGCACGAGTTGCCGCTGGAAGGGATCTTCGTCCAGATCGGTCTGTTGCCGAATACCCACTGGCTGGAAGGCACGGTAGCCAGAAACCGGATCGGTGAAATTGAAATTGACGCCAAGTGCGAAACCAGCGTCAAAGGCGTATTTGCCGCCGGCGACTGCACCACGGTGCCGTACAAACAGATCATCATCGCCACCGGGGAAGGCGCGAAAGCTTCACTGAGCGCGTTTGATTATCTGATCAGAACTCAGCCGACCGCATGAGTTCGACCCTGGCGGCGGAGTACCGCCGGTAGGGTTTTTCACCGTCATATCCAGATACGGCGGGATAAGATATTCCCGCCGTATCTTCCGAATAATCAGACTTTTCCGTACCAACCCATTGAGCGATGCTGAATGGGTTTTTTGCCGTTCTGGGTTGCTAAAAAATGTGATGCAGGGCTTGCCAAAGGACGATAACAAATTCATAATGCTGTCCACTCTTCGCATCAGGCAGGGAAATTGTTTTAATCGAAGCGTTCAACTGTTAATGCTTAGACCCCTCGCTGTATTTGCTTTTGTGGTTATTTTTTTCATCGGTTACTACTCTTTTTTCATTAATCCACATAAAAAATCATATTTTTTTGAACAGACTTATCCACAGGTTGCCGATGGGTTCTGCATTCGCGCGCTTATCCGGCGGACAACGCTTCATTTTCTATTGCATTGATATTTATAGATAAAAATTACTTATAAAACGTTATCACGATCGCTTGTACTTTTTGTGGCAGTTGATTGTCAAAGACTTTTTATATTTATGCACAGGCTGGGCGACAAATTGATACATAACGTCTGATGGCTTATGCATCGCGCGGCAATCCTTTCTCTACCGCACGAACCAGTCTTTTTTTCTGAGATGATTGCACCTCAATTTCCTGTGATGCACGGCGCATCAACTGCTGCTGAATGGCCCAAAGGATATGTTCATCCAAAAGCTCGCTCTCCCCGAGCCGGCTTTGCAGCGTCAGGACGATCCGATCCAGATAAGGCGCATTGCCCAATGCCACGGCAATATTCCGCAGCCATCGAATATGGCCGATACGCCGAATAGCCGAACCTTCGGTAATGCGCAGGAATTCTTCCTCATTCCAACTGAACAAATCCAGTAATTCCGGGGTATGCAGCGCGGCCCGCGGGCTGAAATCCGCTTCGTCGGTCAACTGCGAAAAACGGTTCCACGGGCAAATTAACTGGCAGTCATCGCAACCGTATATGCGGTTGCCCATCAGCGGGCGAAATTGTTCCGGGATCGGGCCTTCCAGTTCGATCGTCAGGTAGGAAATACAGCGCCGGGCATCCACGGTATAGGGCGCGACAATCGCCCCGGTAGGGCAGGTGGTCATGCAGGCGACGCAGCGGCCGCACTGCTCTTCCTGCGGTTGGTCGACAGGCAACGGCAAGTCAATCAGCAATTCGCCGAGAAAGAACCAGGAGCCTGATTCCCTGTTTAATAAAAGTGAGTGTTTACCAACCCATCCAAGCCCGGCTTTAGCCGCCAGCGGGCGTTCCATAATCGGCGCGGAGTCGACGAACGGACGGAAGTTCAGCTCCCCGCAATACTGCTGAATCTGCTCGCCGAGCTTTTTCAGACGCTGGCGCAGCAATTTGTGGTAATCGCGACCCAGCGCATAGCGGCTGACATACCCCAACTGAGGGTTTTTCAATGTACTGGCGAACGCCGCTTTAGCCGGGAGATAATTCATGCGCACGCTGATCACCCGCAGCGTACCGGGAAGAAGTTCATGCGGACGCGCCCGCAGCATGCCGTGACGCGCCATCCATTCCATTTCGCCGTGATATTGCTTATCCAGCCAGGCCTGTAATTTTACTTCTTCAGCAGACAAGTCGGTGTCGCAAATCCCCACCTGCTGGAAGCCCAGATCTTGACCCCATTGCTTGATAAGTTGTGCTAATTCACTGAGATCGTAGGGGTATGTCATGACGAACCGTAAAAGGAATAAAGACGTGTTTATTTTACCACATTCCTTTTTATCCATCGCCGTTCTGCTGATTTGACAACATCCCGCGTGAGGCCGGCGCTAAGTCTGGTAGTTGCTCCGGTTGCTTGCTAAGTTGGAAGCATCCAGTAAAACCCTAAGGGGGAAGCGATGTCTGAGCAAAAAAAGTATCGAACAGACGCTTTACCACATTCAGTTTTCCGGGCCGAATGGGTGCGCGCTGAAGAAGCCGCCGCGGCCGGCGAAGCCGGAGTATCATTGAATACATTAATGCAGCGTGCGGGAGAGGCGGCTTTTCAGGTCGCGCGTCGCTATTATCCTTCTGCCCGGCACTGGTTGATTCTCGCCGGACACGGAAATAACGGCGGTGACGGTTACGTGGTCGCCTCGCTGGCGCTGGCCGCGGGGATCACGCCGCATGTGATCGTCTGTACCGGGCAACGCCCTTTGCCCGAGGAAGCGCAGGCCGCGCGTCAGGCGTGGCTGGCTCAGGGCGGGGATGTTCATGACGCTGACGAAGTATGGCCGGAAAGCGTCGATCTGATTATTGACGGATTGCTGGGCACCGGCCTGACCGCCGCGCCGCGTTCGCCCTATGACAGGTTAATTACTCAGGCAAACGTTCATTCCGCCCCGGTTGTCGCGCTGGATATTCCTTCCGGATTAAACGCGGAAACCGGGGGATGCGCGGGCGAGGCTATTCGTGCGGCGCACACGGTGACGTTTATCGCCCTGAAGCCGGGATTGTTGACGGGAAACGCCCGCGATTGCGTAGGGCGGCTACACTATAATGCGTTAGGGTTATCTGCGTGGATAAGCGGAAAAACTGCGCCGATCCGGCGGCTATCAGGCACGTTGTTGAGCGAATGGTTAAAACCCCGGCGTCCGGGCGCACACAAAGGCGATAACGGCCGATTGCTGATTGTCGGCGGTAATTACGGCATGGGCGGCGCGATGTTTATGGCGGGAGAGGCCGCTCTGCGCAGCGGGGCCGGCTTGGTGCGAGTGCTTACTCACAAACAATACCTGGCGGCGTTGCTGACGGCGCGCCCTGAACTGATGGTGCAGGAACTGACGGGGGAGAGCTTACGACACGGGCTGGAATGGGCGGATGTCGTGGTGATTGGGCCGGGACTGGGGCAGGATGAATGGGGGAAAAATGCGCTGCGATTAGCAGAAAATTGTAACAAACCCATGTTATGGGATGCTGATGCGCTTAACCTGCTGGCAATCAATCCGCATAAACGGCAAAATCGCGTGTTAACCCCGCATCCCGGAGAGGCGGCCCGTTTATTGAATTGCCGTGTGTCTGAAATTGAAAGCGATCGCTTACTTGCGGCTCAAAAACTGGTAAAACGCTATGGCGGCATCGTGGTATTAAAAGGCGCAGGTACGGTGATTGCCGATGAACAGGGCCAATTGGCGATTGCGGATGTGGGAAACCCCGGTATGGCGACCGGCGGCATGGGAGATGTGTTGTCGGGAATTATCGGCGGTTTGCTGGCGCAGAAGCTCTCGCTGTATGATGCCGCCTGTGCGGGGTGTGTGATACACGGTGCGGCGGCTGACCAGTTGGCGGTACAGCGAGGAACCCGAGGTATGCTGGCAACCGATTTGATGCCGGTGTTGTCTCAGTATGTCAATCCCGAATGGATACCCGTAGAAAAGACAGAATGAAAAAAATTGCGTTCCCTCTGCCGGATGAGGCAGCAACCCTCGCATTAGGCGCCGCGTTGGCTAAAGTCTGTGAATCTGCCTGCGTTGTGCATTTATATGGCGATCTCGGCGCCGGAAAAACGACGTTCAGCCGTGGTTTTGTGCAGGCGTTGGGTCATCAGGGAAATGTGAAAAGCCCGACGTATACCTTAGTCGAACCTTATGCGTTATCGCCGCTGGCGGTATATCATTTCGATCTTTATCGCCTTGCCGATCCGGAAGAGCTGGAATTTATGGGTATTCGTGATTATCTGGTTCAGGATGCTATCTGCCTGATTGAATGGCCCCAGCAGGGGGCGGGCGTATTGCCTTCAGCCGATCTTGAACTGCATCTGCGCTATCGGGAACAAGGGCGGCAGGCGGATCTCTCCGCCGTATCGGCGCAGGGAGAGGCCATTCTGCAACGGCTGGCCGAGCGGACAGGGACAACGCCATGATGAATCGCATTCTCACGCTGTTCGCCTGCGTCTGGCTGATGCTGGCGGGAACCGGTTGGGCGGCCAATCTGTCTGATATTAAAGTGGATAATGCCGCCGCTCAGGCAACGGTCAGCCTGACTTTTAGCGAGCAGCCTATCTATGCATTCTTCCCGCTCAATAATCCTGAGCGGGTAGTGATTGATATTCGCCAGACGGCGCTGATTCAAGGACTGCCGCTGGATTTCAGCGGGCAAAATCTGATTAAGCGCATTCGCACCAGCAATGCGCAGGATGCGCAAAGCATACGTTTGGTGCTGGATTTGACGCAGCCCGCCAGGACGCGGGCGGTCACGCAGAAGACCGGCTCGGGGTATAGCGTGGTCTTTACGGTCAGCGGCGATAAACCCAGAGCGGTGGCGCAGAAAAGCGCGCCGGCGGCGCCCAGTCAGCCGCGGCCGGCGACGAGCGAGCCGAAGAAGAATCCGTTTAATAATAAAACGACGGTCGTGGTGAATAGCAACGCCTCAGCCCGAACGCCCGCGCGGGCGACGGGGAACAGTGAACGCGTGGTGGTGGCCATTGATGCCGGACACGGCGGACAGGATCCCGGCGCCATCGGCCAGAATGGGCTGCGCGAGAAAAACGTCACCATTGCGATTTCACGTAAGTTGCAGGCGTTGCTGAATCGCGACCCTGCCTTTAAGCCGGTGTTGACCCGCGACGGTGATTATTTTATCTCGGTGATGGGGCGCTCGGATGTCGCGCGTAAACAGGGCGCCAATATTCTGGTCTCAATTCATGCGGACGCCGCGCCGAATCGTAGCGCGACCGGGGCGTCGGTATGGGTATTGTCCAATCGCCGGGCAAACAGCGAAATGGCGACCTGGCTGGAACAGCATGAGAAACAATCCGAACTGTTGGGCGGCGCCGGCGATTTATTGGCAAACAACAATGCCGATCCCTATCTGAGCCAGGCGGTGCTGGATCTGCAATTCGGGCACTCGCAGCGCGTCGGTTATGACGTCGCCACCAAGGTATTGCAAGAGCTTCAGCGCGTCGGCGGACTGCATAAGCGCCGTCCGGAGCACGCCAGTCTGGGCGTGTTGCGTTCGCCCGATATTCCTTCATTGCTGGTTGAAACCGGGTTTATCAGTAACGCGGCGGAAGAGCGGTTGCTGGGCAGCAATGATTATCAGGAGAAAATCGCCAACGCGATTTATCAGGGGCTGAGAAGTTATTTCCAGACGCACCCGCTGCAATCTGTCCCAAAGCCGGAAAGTCGCTCGGTTCAGTCGTCAGCGACGAATAAAAGCGCGACCGGCGCCGCGACTGAAAAGAAAAGCGGGAGTAATAGCACCGCAACCACCCGCCATACCGTGGTGCGCGGCGAAACGCTGTCAGCTATCGCAACGCGCTACGGCGTGAGCATGGCATCGATCCGCGAACTGAATAAGCTGAACAAGGATATCGTTTGGATCGGGCAACGTTTAACCATCCCGGCGGCAGGCGCCAAATCGCCGTCGCCGGTTTCGACGGCCAGCGCGAAAAAAGCCGCGCCCGTGAAGCATAAAGTGGTGCGGGGCGATAGCCTGAGTGCGATTGCCGCTCGTTATGGTGTCAGCATGAAAGAGATCCAGCAGGTCAATGCGATGAACTCGGGCAATGTACAACTGGGCCAGACGTTGATTATTCCGTCCGCATGAGCTGATGTTTTACGCTGATTTTTCATCTGGATAATGTAAGAGGGAAACGCCATGCCGATTCAGGTTCTGCCGCCGCAATTGGCCAATCAGATTGCGGCCGGGGAAGTGGTGGAGCGTCCTGCTTCCGTGGTCAAAGAACTGGTGGAAAACAGTCTGGATGCCGGCGCGACGCGTATTGATATCGACATAGAACGCGGCGGCGCCAAGCTGATTCGTATCCGCGACAATGGCGCGGGCATCGGCAAAGATGAACTGACGCTGGCGTTGGCGCGTCATGCGACCAGCAAGATTGCCACGCTCGACGATCTGGAAGCCATCGTTAGTATGGGATTTCGCGGCGAGGCGCTGGCCAGCATCAGTTCGGTTTCCCGTCTGACGCTAACCTCGCGTACCGCCCAGCAGTCCGAAGCCTGGCAGGCCTATGCCGAAGGGCGCGATATGTCGGTAACGGTCAAGCCGGCCGCTCACCCGGTCGGCACCACGCTGGAAGTGCTGGATCTGTTTTACAATACGCCGGCCCGCCGCAAATTTATGCGTACGGAGAAAACCGAGTTCACCCATATCGATGAGGTCGTTCGCCGAATTGCGCTGGCGCGGTTTGATGTCGCCATCACGTTGCACCACAACGGGAAGTTGATCCGGCAGTACCGGCCTGTAACCGATCCGTCGCAGCATGAGCGACGCCTCGGCAGCATCTGCGGCAGCGTGTTTTTACAGCAAGCGCTGGCGGTGTCATGGCAGCATGACGATTTGACCATTCATGGCTGGGTGGCCGATCCCGCTGGGGAGAAACCACTGCCCGAGATGCAGTACTGCTATGTGAACCAACGGATGATGCGCGATCGGTTAATCAACCATGCTATCCGGCAGGCGTATCAGGATCGGCTTAGCGACGATCGGCAACCGGCCTATGTGCTGTATCTGGAAATCGATCCCCACCAGGTGGATGTCAACGTGCATCCGGCCAAACACGAAGTCCGGTTTCATCAGGCTCGGCTGGTGCATGATTTTATTTATCAGGCGGTGATGACGGTACTACAGAAGGCCTCTGCGCCTGCGCTTGCCCTCTCTGAACCGGGAACGGAGCAGCCAATTCGTTGGCGACAGGAAAATCGCACCGCCGCCGGTGAAAACCATTTTGCCCAGCCGACATCCACAGCGGCGGAAAAATCTGCCGGTCATGCGGGGAAGGCCCGTGAACCCCATTATCCCACGGCGCCTGCCTATCAGAAGAAACAAGGCGAACTGTACCGAAAACTGCTGCAAGCCGAAGATGTCAGTGAGTCGTCATCCCGCCAGCCGGTTGCCGCGCCGGCGCAACCCCGTTCCGACGCCGGAGCGGTGCCGCAGCCTGATAAAACGGCGCCGATAGCGGATACGCAAGGCGAAAAAATACGTGCGTCCATCGCCTCTCCGCTCGAAAGCAACGCCGCGGGATTTGGCCGCGTGCTTACCGTTTATCCGCCTTGTTATGCTTTGCTGGAATACCATAAGGGATTAGCGTTACTGTCTTTGCCGGTCGCGGAACGTTTCCTGAAGCAGGTGCAGTTGACGCCGCCCGAAAGCGGGCTGCGCCCGCAGCCGTTATTGATTCCTCAGCGCCTGACGCTGAATAAATCAGAGAGGGCGGTAGTGGCAGAATATCAGACCCTGTTGGCGCTTTTTGGTATTGATATTGTGGTTGAGTCACAACGCGCCACGTTACGCGCCGTACCTTTACCATTGCGCCAACAAAATTTACAAAACTTGATCTCTGAACTGTTAGGCTATCTGGCCGATTCTCAAACCACGGAACCGGACGCTCTGGCCGGGTGGCTGGCGACCCGGTTGAAGAGCGAGCAGCAAAGCTGGAGCCATTCCCAGGCGATACAACTTTTGACGGATGTCGAGCGGCTTTGCCCTCAGTTGGTAAAGGCTCCGCCGCCCGAACTTTTATATATGATGGACATCAATAGCGCCATCAGGGCTTTGAAGCATGAGTGATTTTGAAAAGGCGTCGCTTCCCCCGGCCATTTTTATTATGGGGCCGACGGCATCGGGTAAAACGGCGCTGGCAATGGCGTTGCGCCAACATTTACCCGTAGAGTTGATTAGTGTTGATTCAGCCCTCATCTACAAGGGAATGGATATCGGGACCGCGAAACCGGGGGCGGAAGAGTTGGCTCAGGCGCCGCACCGCCTGATCGATATTCTCGACCCGGCGGAATCGTATTCCGCGGCTGATTTTCGCCGCGATGCGTTGCGGGAAATGGCGGAAATCAGCGCCGCCGGGCGTATCCCCCTGCTGGTGGGGGGCACCATGCTTTACTTTAAGGCCCTGCTTGAAGGATTGTCGCCATTGCCTTCTGCCGACGCCGTGGTGCGGCAGCGTATAGAAGAACAGGCGAAAGACGTCGGTTGGGAAGCCATGCATCGTCACTTATGTGAGATAGATCCGGTTGCCGCGGCTCGGATTCATCCAAATGATCCGCAGAGACTTTCTCGGGCACTGGAAGTTTTTTTCGTTTCAGGTAACACTTTAACTGAACTGACAAAAATGTCCGGTGAAGCGTTGCCATATAAGGTTCAGCAGTTCGCCATCGCCCCGGCGACGCGTGAGTTGTTGCATCAGCGTATTGAACTGCGTTTTCATCAGATGTTGGCGGCAGGTTTTGAGGCGGAGGCCCGGGCGCTGTTTGCCCGCAATGACTTGCACAGGGATTTGCCTTCCATTCGTTGTGTCGGTTATCGCCAGATGTGGTCATATTTATCCGGTGAAATTGATTATGATGAAATGGTTTATCGGGGAGTTTGTGCGACGAGGCAGCTTGCCAAGCGACAGATGACCTGGTTGCGCGGTTGGGATGATGTTTGCTGGCTGGATAGTGAAAAGCCAAAAGAAGCACTGGACAAGGTAATACAGGTTGTTAGTGCATAGGTTGGGTGATTGTGTACAATTGGCTAGGTCTCAGCGCACAAATTTTTTAGAGCCATAGGGTTCTTTGTTACAAACAACAAACAAATAAGGAAAATATAGAATGGCTAAGGGGCAATCTTTGCAAGATCCGTTCCTGAACGCATTGCGTCGCGAACGTGTTCCGGTTTCGATTTATTTGGTGAATGGTATTAAATTGCAAGGTCAGATTGAGTCTTTTGATCAGTTTGTCATTTTGTTAAAGAATACGGTTAGCCAGATGGTGTATAAGCACGCCATTTCTACCGTGGTTCCATCCCGTCCGGTGTCTCATCACAGCAATAATCCAGGCACCAGCAATTATCATGGTAGCAATCCGGCTGGTCAGCAACAGCCGCAGGAAAGTGATGACGCTGAATAAAGCGTATTGTCAATTCACCATGGCGGGGGGCCGGAATACATCGCCTGTTTCCTCCGCTCTGGTGCTTTTTGATCGTTTGAGAGGTTACTCGCTTGTTTGACCGTTATGAAGCTGGTGAACGAGCCATACTAGTTCATATTTACTTCTCGCAAGATAAAGATACGGAAGACCTGCTGGAGTTTGAGTCTCTGGTTTCTTCTGCCGGCGTTGAGTCATTGCAGGTAATTACCGGCAGCCGTAAGGCGCCTCACCCCAAGTATTTTGTTGGCGAAGGCAAAGCCGAGGAAATTGCTCAGGCGGTAAAAGATACCAACGCTTTTGTGGTGTTGTTCGATCATGCTTTGACACCGGCTCAGGAACGTAATCTTGAGCGCTTATGCGAGTGTCGCGTTATCGATCGCACCGGGTTGATTCTGGATATTTTTGCCCAGCGTGCGCGTACCCACGAAGGGAAGTTACAGGTAGAGCTGGCGCAGCTGCGTCATCTTGCCACTCGGCTGGTTCGCGGCTGGACGCACCTTGAGCGGCAAAAAGGGGGCATCGGTTTGCGTGGCCCCGGGGAAACCCAGTTGGAAACCGACCGCCGTCTGCTGCGTAACCGCATCAGCCAGATTTTGTCCCGTCTCGAACGGGTGGAAAAACAGCGCGAACAAGGGCGCAGGGCGCGCGTTCGCGCTGATGTGCCGACGGTTTCGCTGGTGGGTTATACCAATGCCGGCAAATCCACGCTGTTTAATAAGATAACATCGGCAGGCGTGTATGCGGCCGATCAGTTATTTGCCACGCTGGATCCCACATTGCGCCGTATTGAGGTGGATGATGTCGGTGATACGGTGTTGGCGGATACCGTAGGTTTTATCCGGCAGTTGCCGCACGATTTGGTGGCTGCGTTTAAGGCTACGTTACAGGAAACGCGTCAGGCTTCTCTGTTATTGCATGTTGTGGACGCCGCCGATCCTCGTCTTGACGAGAATATCGATGCGGTAGATACGGTATTGGCAGAAATCGAAGCCGATGAGATTCCTACGCTGTTAGTAATGAACAAGATTGATATGCTGGAAGATTTCATACCGCGTATCGATCGCAACGAAGAAAATTTACCGGTCAGAATCTGGCTTTCAGCTCAAACCGGTGAAGGTATTCCGTTGCTATTTCAAGCGTTGACCGAGCGGCTATCTGGGGAAATCGCACAATATTCATTGAGTCTTCCTCCGCAGGCCGGACGTTTGCGCAGCCGTTTTTACCAGCTTCAGGCAATAGAAAAAGAATGGATTGAAGAGGACGGGCATATCGGTTTAACGATTCGCATGCCGATTGCCGACTGGCGCCGCCTCTGTAAACAAGAGCAGGAACTGGCGGATTATATTGTCTGACTGGCAGATATTGTCTGAATGGCGAAATAGTCTGACGGACTCTGGGATATTGAACCTGAAGAACACCTATCATAAAGAATGGAGCTAAAACATGGCGTGGAATCAGCCCGGTAATAACGGACAGGACCGCGACCCGTGGGGGAGCAGCAATAACAATAGCGGCAACTCTGGCGGAAGTAATAATAAAGGCGGCCGAGATCAGGGGCCACCGGATTTGGACGATATCTTCCGTAAACTGAGCAAAAAACTCAGCGATCTGGGAGGAGGAAAGGGCACGGGTTCCGGCAACAGCGGGACTTCGGGCGGTTCCAGCCTTGGCGGGCGGGTGGTCGGTATTGTCGCGGTTGCGGCTGTCGTCATCTGGGCCGCCAGCGGTTTCTATACCATCAAAGAGGCGGAACGCGGCGTGGTAACACGCTTTGGTAAATTCAGCCATCAGGTTGAGCCCGGCCTTAACTGGAAGCCGACGTTTATCGACTCTGTCAGAGCCGTTAACGTGGAGTCGGTGCGTGAACTGGCAACGTCTGGCGTGATGTTGACATCGGATGAGAACGTGGTTCGCGTCGAAATGAACGTCCAGTATCGTGTGACGGAACCGGAACGTTATCTGTTCAGCGTGACCAATGCGGATGATAGCTTGCGTCAGGCGACGGACAGCGCGTTGCGCGGCGTGATCGGTAAGTACACGATGGATAAGATCCTGACTGAAGGCCGGACCATCGTGCGTACCGACACCCAGCGCGTACTGGAAGAAACGGTGCGTCCGTACAATATGGGTATCACCTTGCTGGACGTCAACTTCCAGGCGGCGCGTCCGCCGGAAGAGGTGAAGGCGGCGTTCGACGACGCCATTGCCGCGCGTGAAAACGAGCAGCAATATATTCGTGAAGCGGAAGCCTATGCCAACGAGGTTCAGCCGCGCGCCAACGGTCAGGCTCAGCGTATTCTGGAAGAGGCTCGCGCTTATAAAACTCGTACCGTTCTGGAAGCTCAGGGTGAAGTCGCCCGTTTTGCCAGAGTGTTGCCGGAATATAAAGCCGCGCCTGAGATCACGCGTGAGCGTCTGTATATCGAAACCATGGAGCGAGTGCTGAGCCATACCCGTAAGGTGCTGGTTAATGATAAAGGCGGCAACCTGATGGTATTGCCGTTGGATCAAATGTTGCGCGGATCAAACAGCGGCGAAAATCCGCAAAGCAACAACAGCAGTAGCGCCAACCCACTGCGTTTGCCTGCCACATCGGGCAACAGCGGCGCTAACACCAATCAGACGCGAAGCAGCAACAACGGAAATATCATGGATCAGCGCAGAGCAAATGCGCAGCGTGATGACATCACTCGAGTAGGGAGAGAATAATCAATGCGTAAGCCCTTACTATTTATCCTGATCCTGGTACTGATGGTGGTCTATGCGTCACTGTTCGTGGTGCAGGAAGGCCAGCGTGGCATCGTTATGCGTTTTGGCAAAGTGTTGCGCGATGATGAAAACAAACCGCTGATTTATGCTCCGGGATTGCAGTTTAAAATTCCGTTCATAGATTCGGTGAAGATGCTGGATGCGCGTATTCAGACCATGGAAAACCAGGCCGATCGCTTTATCACCAAAGAGCAGAAAGACCTGATCATTGATTCCTATATCAAATGGCGGATTAGCGATTTCAGCCGCTATTATCTGGCGACCGGCGGTGGTGATGTTTCTCAGGCGGAAGTCCTGTTGAAACGTAAATTCAGCGACCGTCTGCGTTCTGAGATTGGTCGTCTGGATTTGAAAGGTATCGTTACCGATTCCCGCGGGCAGTTAATGACCGATGTGCGTGAAGCATTGAATACCGGGACGGGTGAGACGACGGAAGCGGATAACGCGATTGCTTCGGCCGCGGCGCGTGTTGCAGAGGAAACGACCGGCGCCCAGCCGCACGTTAACCCGAACAGCATGGCTGCGCTGGGTATCGAAGTTATCGATGTGCGGATCAAGCAGATCAACCTGCCGACCGAAGTGTCTGACGCCATCTATCAACGTATGCGTGCAGAGCGTGAAGCGGTAGCGCGTCGTCACCGTTCGCAAGGCCAGGAAGAGGCTGAGAAGTTAAAAGCGACGGCGGACTACGAGGTAACCCGTACGCTGGCGGAAGCTGAGCGCCAGGGACGTATTTCCCGTGGTGAAGGCGATGCGGAAGCAGCGAAACTGTTTGCCCAGGCCTTTAGCGAGGATCCTGATTTCTACTCCTTCATTCGTAGCCTGCGTGCGTATGAAAGCAGCTTCAGCTCTAATCAGGATGTCATGGTGTTGAGTCCGGACAGCGATTTCTTCCGCTATATGAAATCGCCGGATACAACTCTCCGTCGTTAATCATTAGCTTGATCAAGCTGACTTCAAGCCCGTATCTTACGGGCTTTTTTTATGACGGGCTTCCAGCCCGTCACCCTTTGGGCCGTCGCAAGCGACGTTGAAAATCGCTCCCGGCGATTTTTTATGACGGGCTATCCTGCCCGTCACCCTTTGGGTCGTCGAAAGCGACGTTTAAAATCGCTCCCGGCGATTTTTTATGGAGTTCTTATGAATACAACCGTGTGGATAGCTTTGGGGCTGGTGTTGATTATCGAAGGGTTGGGGCCGTTACTGTTTCCCCGTATCTGGCGGCGTATGATTCTGGCAATGGCGCAGTTGCCTGATAACACATTACGGCGTTTCGGGGGCGGAATAGTGGTTGCCGGATGCGTGATCTACTATATGTTGCGTAGCCGGATAGGCAGTTAAAATTCATCTGAAAAATGTGCGCAAACGTATGCTAAAAGTACTGAAAGCGAGCAGATGAGATGTTAGAATCCTTTTTTAAGCAACCTGGTGATTCTTGAGATGGGTAAGAACGTCGTCGTACTGGGCACCCAATGGGGTGACGAAGGTAAAGGCAAGGTCGTCGACCTGCTGACTGAACGGGCTAAATATGTTGTGCGCTACCAAGGTGGCCACAATGCTGGCCATACTCTGGTTATCAACGGTGAAAAAACCGTTCTTCATTTAATTCCCTCTGGCATTTTGCGTGAAAATGTTGTCAGCATCATCGCTAACGGCGTGGTGCTGGCGCCGGATGCGCTGATGAAGGAAATGACGGATCTTGAAGCGCGCGGCGTCCCGGTACGCGAACGTCTGCTGCTTTCTGAAGCCTGTCCGTTGATTCTTCCTTATCATGTCGCATTGGACAACGCGCGCGAAAAAGCACGTGGCGCGAAGGCAATCGGCACCACGGGGCGCGGTATCGGCCCGGCCTACGAAGATAAAGTCGCCCGCCGCGGGCTGCGCGTCGGCGATCTGTTCGACAAACAAGCCTTTGCCGTTAAGTTGAAAGAAATCGTTGAATACCATAACTTCCAACTGGTCAACTACTACAAAGTCGACGCGGTTGACTACCAGAAAGTGCTGGATGATGTCCTGGCGGTCGCCGACATCCTGACCGGCATGGTGGTTGATGTTGCCGACCTGCTGTATAAAGCGCACCTGCGCGGCGATTTCGTTATGTTTGAAGGGGCGCAGGGTACGCTGCTGGATATCGACCACGGCACTTATCCGTATGTCACCTCTTCCAATACCACGGCAGGCGGTGTGGCGACCGGCTCTGGCCTTGGCCCGCGCTACGTTGACTATGTGCTGGGTATCGTTAAAGCCTATTCTACTCGCGTTGGCGCCGGCCCGTTCCCGACCGAGCTGTTTGATGATGTCGGCGAGTATCTTTCCCAGAAAGGGAATGAATTCGGCGCGACGACCGGTCGCCGTCGCCGTACCGGCTGGCTGGATACCGTTGCGGTTCGCCGCGCAGTACAGATCAACTCACTGTCTGGTTTCTGCATGACCAAACTGGACGTGCTGGACGGCCTGGAAGAAGTCAAAATCTGTGTCGGCTACCGTATGCCTGATGGCAGCGAGGTGGATACGACTCCGCTGGCTGCGGAAGGCTGGGAAGGTATTGAGCCGATTTATGAAACCTTGCCAGGCTGGACCGAAAGCACGTTTGGCGTGCAAGAGCGCGACAAATTGCCGCAGGCTGCGCTGAACTACATTAAACGTGTGGAAGAAGTGACCGGCGTCCCGGTGGACATTATTTCTACCGGCCCGGACCGCAGTGAAACGATTATCCTGCGCGATCCGTTTGACGCTTGAACGGACTTAGCCCCGGTTCATAAGTCGCTGAGCGATTTTAACGAGCTGGAAGGCAAAGCATAAAAAAGGACGGGTTTCCGTCCTTTTTGCTGTTTCTCATTCGCCCGCGGCAATTTCCGCACGGGCTTTATTCTGCAATGCATCCAGTAGCTTATTATGGATGTTGCTGAACCCGCCGTTACTCATCACCAGTATATGATCGCCCGGCTGCGCCGCTTTCACAATCATATCGACCAGCGTGTCGATGTCGGCGTTCCAGTGTGCCGGCTGTACGCAGGATTCTGCGACTTCGGCAACCTGCCAGGGAATATGCTGCGGCTGGAATAGAAAGACTTCGTCGGCGCGACCCAGTGACGGCGCAAGTTCGTTTTTGCACATCCCCATCTTCATGGTGTTGGAGCGCGGTTCGAGTACCGCCAGAATGCGGGCGGTTCCGCCGACTTTGCTGCGTAACGCGGCCAGTGTCGCCAGGATCGCCGTAGGGTGGTGAGCGAAATCGTCGTAGACGGCGACGCCGTGTGCCGTACCGCGTAATTCAAGACGGCGGCGGGCATTGATAAATCCCCCCAGCGCACGGCAGGCATCGGCGGGCAGAACCCCAACGTGATGGGCCGCGGCAATAGCCATCAAGCCGTTGTGCATATTGTGTTCGCCAACCAGACTCCATTGCACTTCACCAACCTGCTCGCCATTCAGGTAAACCTGATACTGACTGGCATCCGTCGAGACTTTCCTGGCGTTCCAGACACCATCTTCGCCCACCAGTTCCTGCTCGCTCCAGCACCCCATCGCCATGGTTTGCTTGAGGTGAATATCATTGGCGGGCAGGATAATTTTCCCACTGCCGGGAACCAAACGGACAAGATGATGGAACTGTTTCTGGATGGCTTTCAGATCATCGAAGATATCGGCGTGATCGAATTCAAGATTGTTGAGAATGAGCGTGCGCGGGCTGTAATGGACGAATTTAGATCGTTTATCAAAAAAGGCGCAGTCATATTCGTCTGCTTCGACCACCATAAACGGGCTGTCGCCTAAACGGGCCGAGACCGTAAAGTTTCCGGGGACGCCGCCAATCACGAAACCGGGCTGGTAGCCGCAATCCTCCAGGATCCAGGCGACCATTCCCGCCGTGGTGGTTTTGCCGTGCGTACCGGCGACCGCGATCACCCAACGATCGCGCAAGACATAATCATGCAGCCATTGCGGACCGGACACATACGGCAGCCCTTGTTCCAGCATGGTTTCAACGCAAGGATTTCCGCGCGTCATCGCATTGCCCACAATAATCAGATCGGGGGCGGGATCGAGCTGCGCAGGATCATATCCCTGAATCAACGTGATCCCCTGTTCTTCCAGTAAAGTGCTCATGGGGGGATAGACGTTCGCATCTGAACCCGTTACCTGATGCCCTAATGAACGGGCCAACATCGCCAGGCCGCCCATAAAGGTGCCGCAGATGCCTAAAATATGAATGCGCATACAGTTTCCATCTATACAGTGAGTCTGCGCACATTCTAACCCTATGAAACCATCATAAGAAATGGATTTGACTAGGTACTCACTTTCTCTTTGGGCTACACTGCATGCGAAAACGTTGGCGGTGTATAAATGGAACCGCTTTTCATCCGTAGACTCTGGAATAGTGTTATGAAAACGTTAGGCGAATTTATCGTCGAAAAACAGCACGATTTCTCTCATGCCACCGGTGAGCTTACCGCGCTGCTGTCAGCGATTAAACTGGGTGCCAAAATCATCCACCGCGATATTAACAAAGCGGGTCTGGTTGATATCCTGGGAACCAGCGGCATTTCCAATATTCAGGGCGAAGTACAGATGAAGCTTGATCTGTATGCCAATGAAAAATTGAAAGCCGCTTTAAAAGCGCGCGGTGAGGTTGCGGGCATAGCCTCTGAAGAAGAGGATGAAATAGTTATCTTTGAAGGCGATCGGGCGGAAAACGCGAAATATGTCGTGTTGATGGATCCGCTGGATGGCTCTTCCAATATTGATGTTAACGTCTCCGTCGGCACCATCTTCTCTATCTACCGCCGTATTACCCCCCTGGGAAGCTCGGTAACGGAAGACGACTTCCTGCAACCGGGTAATAAGCAAGTCGCCGCAGGCTACATTGTTTATGGATCGTCCACCATGCTGGTGTACACCACGGGGCACGGCGTGCATGCGTTTACCTACGATCCGTCTCTTGGCGTGTTCTGCCTGTCGCATGAAAGAGTTCATTTCCCGGAAAAAGGGAACATGTACTCGATTAACGAGGGGAATTACATCAAGTTTCCTCTGGGCGTGAAGAAATACATTAAATACTGTCAGGAACAGGACGAATCGACGCTGCGCCCTTATACCTCACGTTATATTGGTTCGCTGGTCGCTGATTTTCATCGTAACCTGTTGAAAGGCGGGATTTATCTCTATCCGAGCACGGCGAGCTACCCGAAAGGCAAGCTGCGTTTGCTGTATGAATGCAACCCGATGGCGTTTCTGGCGGAGCAGGCGGGCGGTAAAGCCAGCGACGGCAAAAACCGTATTCTGGACATCATGCCGCAGAAGCTGCACCAGCGTTCGCCTTTCTTTGTGGGGACGGAATCGATGGTCAATGACGTTGAGCGTTTTATCCGTGAGTTCCCGGATGAGTAACTGGCGTTGTCGTCTGATTTAGCTTAACTGAGAAAGACCGAGCGTTCGTCAGTGTGCCCCGCAATCAGAGGCGCACTGATGCCAAACCGTTATTCCTTTACTGACTTTGCCCTTCGAACCAGCTTTCCAGAATAATGACGGCGGACGCCGCATCCACGCTGCCTTTATCCAACGCGCGGAAACCGCCGCGTTCAAACAGGCCGGCACGGGCTTCTACCGTGCTCAGTCGTTCGTCATGCAGGGCAATTTGTACGCCGAAACGGCCGTGCAGACGATTGGCGAATTTTCGCGCCCTGGCGGTAAGCGGCTGCTCCGTACCATCCATATTCAGCGGCAAACCCACCACAACCAGCGCCGGTTGCCACTCTGACAACAGCTTTTCGACTTTTTGCCAGTCGGGTATGCCGTCCTGCGCTTTAAATGACGTCAGCGGACGAGCCGTGCGGGTGATTTCCTGTCCGATAGCAACGCCGATGCTTTTGGTGCCGAAATCAAAGGCCAGAATGGTCCGACTGGCCATCAGGCGTGTCCTGCTTCAGCGGCGATATTATGGATATCCACCCCCAGTTTTTTCGCCGCCGCCCGCCAGCGTTCAGCAATGGGCGTGTGAAACAGGATCGCTTTGTCCGCCGACGTGGTCAGCCAGGCATTGTCCAGCAGTTCGTTTTCGAGCTGGCCTTTGTCCCAGGCGGAATAGCCCAGCGCGACCAATGTATTTTTCGGCTGATCGGCGGTTCCCAATGTCTCCAGCACATCTTTCGAGGTGGTGATCATGGTGTCCTCCGAAATCGCGATGCTTGAGGCGAAACCGGGGCAGGGCGTATGCAGGATAAATCCGCGATCGTCCGCCAGCGGTCCGCCGGCAAAAACCGGTTTGTCCAGCCGGATTGACGGATCGCGCGGCGCTGGATCTATCTTTAGCTTTTTCAGCACATTTTCCACAGTAAACTGTTCCATGGGTTTGTTGATGATCAACCCCATGGCACCGTCTTCATTATGTTCGCATATATAGACCACCGAACGTTTAAATACCGGGTCCTGAAGTGCTGGCATGGCAATGAGAAAGTGATGCTGTAAATTCATTATGTATTTTTATCGATCCTGTCAGCGTTTGATAATCGGCTCGCCAGGAAAAGACGAACCGGAGATGGGGGCGTTGAAAGCCTATCAGCTATTGCGCGCAGCCAGACGTTTTTCAATCGCATTCATCAGCATGCCGGTGATGGAAACATCCGGGTAGGCGGCTTCGATCTCCCGTACACAGGTCGGGCTGGTGACGTTAATTTCCGTCAGCCGATCGCCGATGATATCCAGACCAACGAAAATCAGGCCTTTCCGCTTGAGCGTCGGCGCAACGTCGCGGGCGATTTGCCAGTCGCTTTCGCTCAGCGGACGGGCTTCGCCCCGGCCTCCGGCGGCCAGATTGCCTCGGGTTTCTCCACTCTTGGGAATTCGCGCCAGGCAGTAAGGAACCGGCTCGCCGTCGACGACCAGTACGCGCTTATCGCCCTCTTTAATCGCCGGCAGATAATTTTGCGCCATGCAGTAACGGCTGGCGTGTTCGGTCAGCGTTTCAATGATCACCGAAACGTTGGCGTCATCCTGTTTCAGCCGGAAAATAGACGCGCCGCCCATGCCGTCCAGCGGCTTCAGGATCACGTCGCCGTGTTTCTGGTGGAATTGACGCAGCTTGTCCGCACTGCGGGTAACCAGGGTATCCGGGGTCAGATGCGGGAACCAGGCGGTGAACAGCTTTTCGTTGCAGTCGCGCAGGCTCTGCGGTTTATTGACGATCAGCGTGCCTTTCTCTTCCGCGCGTTCCAGGATATAGGTGGCATAAATGAACTCCGTATCGAACGGCGGATCTTTGCGCATCAGGATCACATCCAGTTCTTCCAGCGCGATGTCCTGCTCGCCGGAGAAATCATACCAGCCATCATAGTCGTACTGGACGTTCAGACGACGGGTGGTGGCGCGAGCAACGCCCGCATGAAGATAGAGGTCGTTCATCTCCATATAATGCAGCTCCCAGCCGCGGCGCTGTGCTTCCAGCAGCATGGCGAAGCTGGTGTCTTTCTTGATATTGATGGCGTCAATAGGATCCATCACGATACCGAGTTTGATCATTATTTCTCCTTTACCCCAGATCGCCGAAACGTACCTGTAAGGCGGTAATGGCGGTGAGTGCGGTGGTTTCTGTACGCAAGACGCGCGGCCCCAGAAGGATGTCGGTAAATCCGTATTCTGAGGTCATCGAAATTTCATTGGAGGAAAGCCCCCCCTCCGGGCCAATCAAAAGCCGAACCTGATTTACCGGCAACGGTAGGGTGTTAATGCTCTGCGTCGCCCGCGGGTGCAGGTTGAGTTTTAACCCCGCATCCTGTTCCGCACACCAGTTTTCCAACGTCATGACAGGACGCACTTCCGGCAGGCGGTTACGACCGCATTGTTCGCAGGCCGCAATCGCAATTTTTTGCCACTGACCGATCTTCTTTTCCAGACGGTCGGCGTCTAATTTTACACCGCAGCGTTCAGAAAGCAGAGGAGTAATGATATTCACTCCCAGCTCAATGGATTTCTGAATGGTGAATTCCATTTTTTCGCCACGGGACATGACTTGCCCAAGATGCAGGTGCAACGGCGACTCTTTATTTTCCAACTTACCTGCTGTGAAGCGAACGCGCACACTTTTTTTGCCCGCCTGAACAATTTCGGCGTCAAAGACGTGATTACTGCCGTCGAATAATTGCAGCGGCTGGCCGTTGTTCATTCGCAAAACTCGCCCGGTATGATTGGCGGCGTCTTCGCTCAGTTCAACTTCACCACCGGCGAGCGGCAGCGTTTCGGGATGAAAAATGCGCGGTATTCGCATACTGGTGTTCTGACCTTAATCCTATTTTAATCTGAATCGGACTCGCGTGGGGTCCAATAAAGGCAAACCACCGTCTGTCCAACGGTGGTCTTATAGATAAACAACGATAATGGCTATAGTAGGTAGACAGGCTATTGCTGGCAAGCCTGTTGAACGTAAGGATTGTGATTCCCCTGTTTAGCGGCGATGCGCCGGTCGCGGGTGCACTCCCATTGCGTGACCGGGAATTGTTTATTCCATGCTTCAAACAGTCGGGTTTGCTGGCTGGATAAACGCAACTGGTAGCGGTCGCGCATGTAAAAATAGGTACGGGCGATGGCGCCGCGGGCGCGGGCAGGCGGCTCCGCCAACTTGTTTTTAAAGTCGATTTTCATCTCACATTGGCCGTACTGCGTCGCCGGGCTATTCCATTGACTGTACATGAAATTGCCGCGATCGCCGTTCACCTCGCCGATGGCGGGTTGCAGGTTATGCAAGTCGATTTCCATTTCACGGTATACCGGATCTTTACTACAGTTTTTTCTTCCGCCATTTTGCCAACACTGACGCTGGTGGCCGAACTGCCAGGCGGGAACGACATGCTCCCATTCAATGCGGTTGGCGCGCAGCTCGTTTTTTCTTACCTGATAACCGCAGGAAGCGAGATCGGGAATCCCTTTTTTCCCCTGCCATTTGATTTCACAGCCGCAGTAAAATGAACCCGGAGCGCCCTGGTTCACCGCCGCCGCCGCCGCCTTGGCCTGAGTGAAATTATTGATATTCTGACTAAAGGCCGTGGCGGAAACCAGACCAAGCCCCACAGATATGATAACGAGTGTTTTGCGTAGCATATTCCAAAATTACCCACAGCAATAAAGCTGGCAGACTACCGGATGTCACTTCGGCAGGCAAATGCAAAAGCAGTTTTTTAAACTGAGAATTTTCTTTTAAATAGAGTTTGTTACGATGAAATGTAACATTCTTCCGCAGTGTCGACAGCGATATTCTGTTTCGCCCCGCAGCACACGATTATGACGGCGTACGCTTAATTCATGCTGCCGACAACCGCACTGGTAAGGGAAGGTTTTCCCCTGGACGGATTTCACGGCAAAGCGATGGGTTCGTCTGGCGGGAGTCTGCAACACCTCTTCCATCATCCATCGCCATTCTTTTCCGTGCGGCGCGACTTTTCCAAAGCGGGCGAAGACCAGCAGATGGGCCAGCTCATGGGGCACGACTTCATCAACAAAACTCTGCTGATTTTCCTGTAACAAAACCGGATTCAGCCGGATTTCCCAGTGTTGCAGCCAGGCGCTTCCCGCGGTGGAGCCGCGCTGCTGATAGTTTACGGCAGGTTCGGGATAATGTGTGTTCAGGGCAAGATTAGCCAACCGGAGTTTGTCACGCAGGCAGCGCATCACCGCCTGATGGTGAGCGATGGGAATTCTTGGTGTGTTCATGCGGGGGAGCATAAAACGAGTGGCGCAGTAGCGCAAGAGGCTGGCGGACAGAAGAAAAAACGGCGAACCGTGGTTCGCCGTTGCAGACTGTTCAGAACCGGTTATTACAAGCCGGCTGCTTCACGCAGCTGTGCGGCTTTATCGGTTTTTTCCCACGGGAAGTGTTCGCGACCGAAGTGACCGTAAGCGGCGGTGTCCTGATAGATCGGATGCAGCAGATCCAGCATCTGGATTAAACCGTACGGACGCAGATCGAAGAATTCACGCACCAGCAGAGTAAGCTGCTCGGTGGAGATTTTTTCCGTGCCGAACGTTTCTATCATGATGGAGGTCGGTTCCGCCACGCCGATAGCGTAAGACACCTGGATCTCGCAGCGATCGGCCAGACCGGCGGCAACAATGTTTTTGGCCACATAGCGCGCGGCGTAAGCGGCGGAGCGGTCCACTTTTGATGGATCCTTGCCGGAGAATGCGCCGCCGCCGTGACGGGCGGCGCCGCCGTAGGTATCGACGATAATTTTGCGCCCGGTCAGACCGCAGTCGCCCATTGGGCCGCCGATGACAAAGCGTCCGGTTGGGTTGATAAAGAATTTGGTGCTGGCGGACAACCATTCAGCCGGCAGGACGGGCTTGATGATCTCTTCCATCACCGCTTCATGCAGATCTTTCTGTGCAATATCTTCGGAATGCTGCGTTGACAAAACGACGGCGTCAATACCGGCAATTTTGCCATCGTCATACAGGAAGGTGACCTGACTTTTCGCGTCCGGGCGCAGCCACGACAGCGTGCCGTTTTTACGCACTTCAGACTGGCGTTGGACCAGACGATGGGCGTAAGTGATCGGTGCGGGCATCAGCACCTCGGTCTCGTTGGTCGCGTAACCAAACATCAGGCCCTGATCGCCTGCGCCTTGTTCCAGCGGATCGCTGCGATCGACGCCCTGATTAATATCGGGAGACTGTTTGCCAATGGCGCTCAGCACCGCGCAGGAATTGGCGTCAAATCCCATTTCGGAATTGACGTAACCAATATCGCGTATGGTGCGGCGCGTAATTTCTTCAATATCTACCCAGGCGCTGGTCGTGATCTCACCACCGACTAACACCATACCGGTTTTTACGTAAGTTTCGCATGCGACCCGAGCCTTAGGATCTTGCTCCAGAATAGCGTCAAGGACCGCATCAGAAATCTGGTCGGCAATTTTGTCAGGATGTCCCTCAGAGACGGACTCGGACGTAAAAAGGTGTTTAGCCATGAGTTTCTTTACCTTCAAATCAAAGCCGTTAAGCAGTGTATCAGTTAATCGGTATAGATGGATTAACATCTGGATGGCTATTCTAGGTCACATTTTAGCCCCATTACCAGCAGTTTTTGGTTATCGCCGTCCATCGTTTTCATTCATCGGCACTTTTTTTCTTCTGTGACAGCAGGCGGCCAGAATATTTTCATTTTGCTTTTCCCTTGGCATATCGGTATAAACGGCGAGCGGTTTGTTGTCCGCGATGTGGTATATTGACCCTGTGATTGTGGCTGACCGCAAACCTTGCGGAGCGCGTGGAGGTGATAGGATTAATGAGCCGTTGTTTACTGAGTGTGTTGCGCTCGCAACGCTGTTCTTTTGACGCGATAGCGTCAGTTGCTCAACCCTTCTTTTCGTTTGCCCGAAGTTGCCTGTCTTTGAATTCGACGCAGGACTCCAGGGCCGGTTAACCCGTCTCTTTTTTCCCTGAGCCGGAAACCTATGACGTTCTCCCGGCAGTGATTTCACCACGAGTTTTTACTGACCCGTACCACGGAGTCTGACAACGTGTCTTACACTAATAAGAGTAATAAAACGGCGACATACTGTGTTGAGCCGGTTTTTTCACTGCCGGTGCTGCATGTTGCAGGCATGCGCATGCGGGTTGTTTATGCAGGTACTGATGTGATCAGCAGTATAAAAAAAGAAGAGGTCCGTTATGTCTGACGACATGATTCATCACGGCTCGTCAGCGACGGGTAAATCTGAAAATTTGCGCTCTATGCAGGAGGTTGCCATGAATGACCGGAATGCCAGCGAAATGCTTCGTACCTATAATATTGCCTGGTGGGGTAATAATTATTACGACGTCAATGAGTTAGGGCATATCAGCGTCTGCCCGGATCCGGATGTTCCGGAAGCCCGCGTCGATCTGGCCAGATTGGTTAAAGAGTTGCAGGAAGAAAACCATCAACGTTTGCCGGCGTTGTTCTGCTTTCCGCAAATCCTCCAGCACCGCCTGCGCTCTATTAATGCGGCGTTCAAACAGGCTCGCGAATCGTTCGGCTATGAGGGCGGCTATTTCCTGGTTTACCCCATCAAAGTTAATCAGCATCGCCGCGTCATTGAATCGCTGGTCAATTCCGGGGAGCCAATGGGGCTGGAAGCCGGTTCAAAAGCGGAGTTAATGGCGGTGTTGGGCCATGCCGGAATGACGCGCACGGTGATTGTCTGCAACGGTTATAAAGACCGCGAGTATATCCGTCTGGCATTGATCGGTGAAAAACTGGGGCACAAGGTTTATCTGGTCATTGAAAAAATGACCGAGATTAAGCTGGTATTGGAAGAAGCCGAGCGTCTGAACGTGGTGCCGCGTCTTGGCGTACGCGCCCGACTGGCTTCCCAGGGATCGGGTAAATGGCAGTCCAGCGGCGGCGAAAAATCCAAATTCGGTCTGGCGGCGGTTCAGGTGCTGCAATTGGTTGAAATGCTGCGTACCGCCGGACGACTGGACAGTCTACAGCTGTTGCATTTCCATCTTGGCTCCCAATTGGCGAATATCCGCGATATCGCCACCGGGGTGCGTGAGTCCGCCCGTTTCTACGTTGAACTGCATAAGCTGGGCGTCAATATTCAGTGCTTCGACGTAGGCGGCGGTCTGGGCGTCGATTATGAAGGAACCCGTTCTCAGTCAGACTGTTCGGTGAACTATGGTCTGAACGAATATGCCAACAACGTCATTTGGGGCATCGGCGATGCCTGTAATGAGCATGGCTTGCCGCACCCCACGGTAATTACGGAGTCAGGCCGGGCGGTGACCGCACATCATACCGTATTGGTTTCCAATATTATCGGGGTGGAGCGCAATGAATTCAGCGAGCCTACCGCGCCTGAAGAAGACGCTCCGCGCGCGCTGGAAAGCCTGTGGTCGACCTGGCAGGAAATTAAGCAGCCTGGCAAACGTCGCTCGCTGCGTGAATGGCTGCATGACAGCCAGATGGATTTGCACGATGTGCATACCCAATATACGCACGGTATGCTGGACTTGACCCAGCGAGCGAAAGCGGAACAATTGTATCTGAGCATCTGCCAGGAAATTCAACAGCAGTTGGATCCCAGCAACCGCGCCCACCGGCCGATTATTGATGAGTTACAGGAGCGTATGGCCGACAAGCTGTACGTGAATTTCTCGCTTTTCCAGTCGATGCCGGATGCATGGGGCATCGATCAGCTGTTCCCGGTTATGCCGCTGGAAGGGCTGGATAAACCGCCTGAGCGCCGTGCCGTGTTGTTGGATATTACCTGTGATTCAGACGGCTCTATCGATCACTATGTCGATGGCGATGGTATTGCTACCACCATGCCTATGCCGCCATATGATCCCGACAACCCGCCGTTATTGGGCTTTTTCATGGTGGGCGCCTATCAGGAAATTCTGGGAAATATGCATAACCTGTTCGGCGACACGGCGACGGTCGACGTATTCGTGTTCCAGGATGGCTCCATTGAGATTGAGGAATCGGACGAAGGGAATACGGTGGCTGATATGCTGGAATATGTTCAGCTCGATCCTGAAGTGTTGATGGCCCGTTTCCGCGATCAGGTAAAAGCCACCGAACTTGATGTGGATCTTCAGGCGCAGTTCCTGGAAGAGTTTGAAACCGGTCTTTATGGCTATACCTATTTAGAAGACGAATAGCGTTTTTCAGCAGAGGATGTGCTTATGCACATCCTTTTTTAATTCTTTTTACCTTACGCCAACAACGACCCCGCTGTACCCATATCTTGTGTTGACTCAGATGAGTAGGGCGGCTTGCCGGCAACCTTCTCTTTGAAGAGAATTTTAGCAATGAGCAGTAATGAATTCTTGTCCTGAACGCCGTATTTATTCAGTAATCTTGATTTACTGTTCAATACGGATTTTTTATTTAACCCAATGATTTCCGAGATTGATTCTGCGCTATAGCCCGAACTCCAATATTGAAAAACGGCATACTCTGATTTGGACAGCCTGACAGGGTTGAATGAATTTCCGCCATAGGGAGGGATGACGTCCAGCAATTTGTAGAAGGATTCTATCGGCGATGATTTAGAGATAAGAACCGTTTTTTCATCAATACACACCGGGGGATGATAGGGAGAGTTATTGATGATGATGAACGAAGCGGCCATATTGTAAAAAGCGCTTCTCACAGACTCATAATATTCCTCAAATCCTTCACTGCTACCATCGATGATAAAAATACACTTTGTCTTTCCTTGAGGCAGCGTAAACCTATTAGTCGGCCTTACATATAGCATAGGCGTGCTTGACAGGATTTCTCGTAAGCCGACGATGGTAAAGTTGCATTTGCTGAAAATTCTGACATCCATTATTTTTGACACATAAGAGTTTATTTTTAAAAAGAACGTAAACCAACAATGGCTACTGATATTGTTCGTGTTATTCAACCGTTAAAAAATGTTGCTCTAAAGTGATTTTAAATCTTTATAAGATGGATATCTTGAAAAACGTTAAAGTAGCTAAACATTTAATCTATATCATTATGATTATTCTAGGAAAGTTATTTTTTACTCATGAATATAGTATGCTTGATTTATAAAATCATTGCTATGTTTAAAACATATCGATTTATCCTGCGGGCAGCGGATGCCAAAAGAGATTCATAAGTATAAAAATCTATTGTTTTTTGTTTTTTTGATTGGTTAATGCTATCAATTTGGCTATTCATGCCCGGCCGCAAGCTCGTCTTACGTTAATCAGGCTTTTCCGGCACCTAAGAGATTCAGGTGCCGGATGAACGAATTGTTTTTATCGGAAATGGTTATTAAATGCCGAAACCATTACTTCCCGGACGCAATACGCTCACGAATATGTTTGGCGCGTTCGTCGGATGCGGGGTGAGAATCGAACATGCTGCTTTGACGTCCTTCATCCAACTTGGCCAGTTTCTCAAAGCTGGTTGCCAGTCCCTCAAGTTTGAGTCCGCGCTTCTTCAGCAGATCGAATGAGTAATCATCGGCTTCGCGCTCCTGTGTCTGTGAGAATTGCGCATTGACCAGTTTTTCTCCCAGATCGGCAAGCTGTGACTGCGATAAAGTGGCCGCGACACCGCCAGTAGAGGCGATCGCCGTCCGTGCCGCCGTGGTGGCATAGGCGACCTGCATGGCTTTACGGGTGTGGCCCAGAGCAACGTGGCCCATTTCATGACCCAGCACGCCCTCGACTTCGTTATCCGTCATCATATCCATCAGGCCGCTGTAAACACGGATGCAGCCGTTGGCCATCGCCCAGGCGTTTACGTCTTTTGTCAGGTATACCTTATAGTTGGCGGGGGTGCCGTTAATGTCATGACCTAATGCATCGGCGATTTTTTTCAGGCGCTGCGCATATTTATTATCGGCGGGCGCAATTTGGGCCTCTTTATCCATTTGTTCACAGGATTGGTTGCTGAGCGTTTTCACCTGTTCGTCACTCAATGTGGCCGCCTGAAAAGCCTGAGCACCGGATTGCATTAACGTACCGGTATTAAGGTTCTGACAGCCACTCAGTAATGCCGCGGTGCACAGAACGAGCAAGGAAGTGCGGATTGTCATAACATCATCTCCCTACGATTGATTGGTGGAAAGTATAAGGTTGCTCATTATATTGGTTCAAAAAGCCGCATAAACGTAACTGAAAACCGTGTAAATAAACAGACAAGAAGTCTGATTTTTCCCCCTTTATGAGACGGTTATTGAGCATCGCCCATCAGGTATCGATTCGCGCAGGAATAGACTGAAGAAGCGCGGTGAATTTGCGAATCGTTAAATCCTCTTTTTTGCTCACGGTTCCAAGTGCATTCACCTTGATTTTCATGTACATTTATAGTCATATTTTCGTTGTCTTTCTTGCCTAACGTGTTGATTTATATATCGTATGTCTGACAAGACATCTGTTCAATCCGATCTGGAGTAAAGCATGTCCTCTCGTAAAGAACTTGCCAATGCCATTCGTGCGCTAAGCATGGATGCGGTGCAAAAAGCCAAATCCGGTCATCCGGGCGCCCCGATGGGCATGGCGGATATCGCCGAAGTCCTGTGGCGTGATTACCTGAACCACAATCCGACCAACCCGAACTGGGCTAACCGCGACCGCTTTGTGCTGTCCAACGGCCATGCTTCAATGCTGATTTACAGCCTGCTGCATCTGACCGGCTATGACCTGCCCATTGAAGAGCTGAAAAACTTCCGTCAACTGCACTCCAAAACGCCGGGGCACCCGGAATACGGCTACACCGCCGGCGTGGAAACCACCACCGGCCCGCTGGGGCAGGGTATCGCCAACGCCGTCGGGATGGCGATTGCCGAACGCACGCTGGCGGCGCAGTTTAACCGCCCCGGTCATGAAATCATCGACCACCATACCTACGCGTTCCTGGGCGACGGCTGCATGATGGAAGGGATTTCCCACGAAGTCTGTTCGCTGGCCGGCACCATGAAGCTTGGCAAACTGACCGCGTTTTATGACGACAACGGCATTTCCATCGACGGTCACGTGGAAGGCTGGTTTACCGACGATACCGCCGGGCGTTTTGAGGCCTACGGCTGGCACGTGATACGCGGCGTGGACGGCCACGACGCGGACGCTATCAAACGCGCCATCAGCGAAGCCCGGCTTGTTACCGACAAACCGTCGCTGCTGATGTGCAAAACGGTGATTGGTTTCGGCTCGCCGAACAAGGCCGGTACGCACGATGCCCACGGCGCGCCGCTGGGCGACGCGGAAGTGGCGGCGTCCCGCGAGCAGTTGGGATGGAAGTACCCGCCGTTTGATATTCCCGCCGAGATTTACGCCGAATGGGATGCGAAAGCCGCCGGTCAGCGTAAAGAAGCCGCCTGGGATGAAGCGTTTGCCGCCTATGCCAGCGCCTACCCCGAACTGGCCGCCGAATTCAAACGCCGCACCGCCGGCGACCTGCCGGCTAACTGGCAGGCCGACGCTCAGAAGTTCATTGAACAGTTGCAGGCCAATCCGGCGAAAATCGCCAGCCGCAAAGCCTCGCAGAACGCACTGGAAGCCTACGGTAAACTGCTGCCGGAATTCCTGGGCGGCTCCGCCGACCTGGCGCCGAGCAACCTGACCGTTTGGTCTGGCTCCGTGTCGTTGGATAAAGACCATGCCGGCAACTATATCCACTATGGGGTGCGTGAATTCGGCATGACGGCGATTGCCAACGGTATCGCGCTGCACGGCGGATTTATCCCTTATACCGCCACGTTCCTGATGTTCGTGGAATACGCCCGTAATGCGGTTCGTATGGCGGCGCTGATGAAAATCCGCAGCATTTACGTCTATACCCACGACTCCATCGGTTTGGGCGAAGACGGTCCGACCCACCAGCCGGTTGAACAGTTGGCCAGCCTGCGGGTGACGCCGAACATGAGTACCTGGCGTCCGGCGGATCAGGTGGAAACGGCGGTGGCGTGGAAATACGCTATTGAGCGTCAGGACGGCCCGACGGCGCTGATACTGTCCCGCCAGAATCTGGCGCAGCAGGAGCGCAGCGGCCAGCAGTTGGCTGACGTGGCGAAAGGCGCCTATGTGCTGAAAGACAGCGGCGGCCAGCCGGATGTTATCCTGATCGCCACCGGCTCCGAAGTCGAGCTGGCGGTTGGCGCGTATGACCAATTGACCGCCGCGGGCCACAAGGTGCGCGTGGTGTCGATGCCGTCGACGGATGCGTTCGACAAACAGGATGCGGCCTATCGTGAAGCGGTGCTGCCGAAAGCGGTAGCGGCGCGGGTGGCGATTGAAGCGGGCATCGCGGACTACTGGTACAAGTATGTCGGCCTGAACGGCGCGATAGTGGGGATGACCAGCTTTGGGGAATCCGCCCCGGCCGAACTGCTGTTCGAAGAATTCGGCTTTACCGTGGATAACGTGGTGGCGAAGGCCAAAGCGTTGTTAAAGTAAGCCGCGCCTCTCTCTCCACCCCTCTTTTTCGGGGAGGAGCGGGTTAGGGCCAACCGTCGCAGCCGCCTGGGTTATCAGGCGGCTTTTTTTTGGCGGACGTTCCCTGCCGGTGACGCTTTTTTATGACGCAGGTCACTCTTCTGAGGTGTGTCGAGCGAGAATATTTCTTTTGTACACTAATTCGTTTATGCTAGCTGAAGCGTTTCAGTTGTGACGTGCACAGCATTTAGGCTATCGTTTTCTGAGATGGTTTCTGCATGAAGGGCAGACGGAAAAGCAGTACGCATAAGAAGCGGTTTATTCCTTAGAGTGTACTGATTATTCTATGAGGATGACATGCTTACCATGATACAGGGAACTCCATGACAATCCGTATTGCGATAAACGGTTTCGGCCGTATTGGTCGCAGTGTTCTACGCGCACTGTATGAGTCGGGCCGCCGGGCCGAGGTTGCTGTCGTGGCGATCAATGAGCTGGCGAGTGCGGAAGGGATCGCCCACCTGCTCAAATATGATTCCAGCCACGGTCGCTTCTCCTGGGATGTTCGTCAGGAATGCGATCAACTGTATGTCGGCGACGATTGCATTCGGCTGTTGCATCAGGCCGATATTCAACAGTTGCCCTGGCGTGAACTCAACGTCGACGTGGTGCTGGATTGCAGTGGGATATACGGCAGCCGCGCAGACGGCGAGGCGCATCTGGCGGCGGGGGCCAAGAAAGTGCTTTTTTCGCATCCGGGCGCCGCGGATCTGGATGCGACCGTAGTGTTTGGCGTCAATCATCAACAATTAAAAGCCGAACATCGCATCGTTTCCAATGCCTCCTGCACAACCAATTGCATTATTCCTATAATTAAGCTGCTGGATGATGCATTCGGCATTGAAAATGGCACGGTAACCACGATCCATTCATCAATGAACGATCAGCCGGTGATCGATGCGTACCACCACGATTTGCGGCGCACCCGGGCCGCCAGCCAGTCCATCATTCCGGTGGATACCAAACTGGCGGTAGGGATAACCCGGATTTTCCCGCAGTTTGTCGATCGTTTTGAAGCGATATCGGTTCGGGTGCCGACGATTAACGTCACGGCGATTGACCTAAGCGTTAGCGTGAAACAAGCCGTAAATGTGAATGAAATTAACGCACTTTTGCAAAAATCAGCGCATGGGGCATTTCGTGGTATAGTTGACTACACCGAATTGCCGCTAGTTTCGGCCGATTTTAACCACGATCCGCACAGCGCTATTGTTGATGGCACGCAGACGCGGGTCAGTGGTCAGCATCTGATTAAAACACTGGTCTGGTGCGATAACGAATGGGGTTTCGCCAACCGAATGTTGGATACAACACGGGCGATGGCGGCCTGCGGTTTCTAGTACGACGGTATTGGTCGGCGATCGATACCTCGCTCAAGCAACTTTAAAAAGAGAATCAACCAAGAGGATTCACCATGTCTGTAATTAAGATGACCGATCTGGATCTGGCTGGCAAACGCGTACTGATCCGTTCGGATCTGAACGTGCCGGTAAAAGAAGGTAAAGTGACGTCTGATGCGCGTATCCGCGCTTCTCTGCCGACCATCGAAACGGCCCTGAAACAGGGAGCCCGGGTGATGGTGACTTCCCACCTGGGGCGTCCGACCGAAGGAGAATACAACGAAGAGTTTTCTCTGCTGCCGGTGGTTAACTACCTGAAAGAAAAATTGTCTTCTCCGGTTCGTTTAGCAAAAGATTACCTGGATGGCGTAGACGTCGCCGAAGGCGAACTGGTTGTGCTGGAAAATGTGCGCTTCAACAAAGGCGAGAAGAAAGACGACGAGGTGCTGTCCAAGAAGTACGCCGCACTGTGTGATGTCTATGTCATGGATGCGTTCGGTACGGCGCACCGCGCTCAGGCTTCCACCCACGGCGTGGGTAAATTCGCCCCTGTCGCTTGCGCCGGCCCGCTGCTGTCCAACGAACTGGAAGCATTAGGTAAAGCGCTGGGCAACCCGGCTCGCCCGATGGTCGCCATCGTCGGCGGTTCAAAAGTTTCCACCAAACTGACGGTGCTTGACTCGCTGTCCAAAATTGCCGACAAGCTGATTGTGGGCGGCGGCATCGCCAATACTTTCGTGGCGGCGCAAGGCCATAACGTAGGTAAATCCCTGTACGAAGCGGATCTGATCCCTGAAGCGAAGAAACTGCTGGAAACCTGCGATATTCCTGTGCCGAGCGACGTCCGCGTGGCGACTGAATTTTCTGAAACCGCCGCAGCAACCCTGAAATCCGTCACCGCGATTAAAGATGACGAGCAGATTCTGGATCTGGGCGATGTTTCTGCCGAGCGCCTGGCGGAAATCCTGAAAAGCGCCAAAACTATTCTGTGGAATGGTCCGGTCGGCGTATTTGAATTCCCGAATTTCCGTAAAGGCACTGAGATCGTAGCCAAAGCCATTGCGGAAAGCGATGCATTCTCTATCGCCGGCGGCGGCGATACGCTGGCGGCGATCGACCTGTTCGGCATTGCTGACAAAATCTCCTACATTTCTACCGGCGGCGGCGCTTTCCTGGAATTCGTCGAAGGGAAAAAACTGCCTGCGGTGGTGATGCTGGAAGAACGCGCCAAGCAGTAATGCTTTAGGCGGAGCGTAGCTGTCGTTCGCTGCCTCTGCCTTGGCTGTCCCGCCCGTCTGTGGCGGACAGCCGTTGATGAAATAAGAGTTTTTTAACCCCCACGGCCAACGAAACAGGACACGTAACATGTCTAAAATTTTTGATTTCGTAAAACCTGGTGTCATCACTGGTGATGACGTTCAGAAAGTTTTCGCAGTAGCAAAAGAAAACAAATTCGCCCTGCCAGCTGTTAACTGCGTCGGTACCGACTCAATTAATGCTGTGCTGGAAGCCGCAGCCAAAGTACGTGCGCCGGTGATCGTTCAATTCTCTAACGGCGGCGCTGCATTTATCGCTGGTAAGGGTCTGAAAGCAGAAGGTCAGCAGGCGGCTATTCTGGGTGCGATTTCTGGTGCGCATCACGTTCATCAGATGGCGGAACACTACGGCGTGCCGGTTATTCTGCACACCGACCACTGTGCTAAAAAACTGCTGCCATGGCTGGACGGGCTGCTGGATGCCGGTGAAAAGCATTTCGCCGCGACCGGTAAGCCGCTGTTCTCTTCTCACATGATCGATCTGTCTGAAGAGTCGCTGGAAGAAAATATTGAGATTTGCAGCAAGTATCTGGTTCGCATGGCGAAACTGGATATGACGTTGGAAATCGAACTGGGCTGCACCGGCGGTGAAGAAGATGGCGTGGACAACAGCCATCTGGATAACTCCGCGCTGTACACTCAGCCTGAAGATGTGGCTTATGCCTACGAAAAACTGAATGCCATCAGCCCGCGTTTCACTATCGCGGCTTCATTCGGTAACGTGCACGGCGTTTACAAGCCAGGCAACGTACAGTTGACGCCAAAAATCCTGCGTAATTCTCAGGACTACGTTTCTGAAAAATACAGCCTGCCGCACAACAGCCTGAATTTCGTGTTCCACGGCGGTTCTGGTTCTTCTGCCGCTGAGATTGAAGAAGCGGTAGGCTACGGTGTGGTTAAGATGAATATCGATACCGATACCCAATGGGCAACCTGGGAAGGTATTCTGCACTACTACCAGAAAAATGAAGGCTATCTGCAAGCCCAACTGGGTAACCCGGAAGGCGCCGATAAGCCTAACAAGAAATACTATGATCCGCGCGCCTGGTTGCGTGCCGCACAAGCCACGATGGTTGCGCGCTTAGAACAAGCCTTTAAAGAACTGAACGCGGTCGACGTTCTCTAAGCCAGATTCGTAAAGGTTTATTTGCCAAGGCTCCTTCGGGAGCCTTAATTTTATACAGATTTCGCCGCAGATTGCGGTTTTTGGTGTGAAAGTGATGCTCTGATTAGAGAGCGTAAGAAACAGGAGTCGTTAAATGGAAGAACTGAATGTTGGTGTAGAACAGGCGACGGGCTGGCTGGTCAGTCACCAGGATGTATTATTGCAGTACGTTGTTAATATTGTTGCCGCGTTACTGATTCTTATCGTTGGTCTGATTATCGCCCGTATCGTGTCCGGAACGCTGAATCGCCTGCTGGTGAGCCGTTCCATTGATTCAACAGTGGCGGATTTCCTGGCGGCGATAGTGCGTTACGGCGTTATTGCGTTTACGCTGATTGCCGTATTGAGCCGGGTGGGCGTACAAACGGCATCGGTCATCGCCGTGCTGGGCGCCGCGGGTTTAGCCGTTGGTCTGGCCTTGCAGGGATCGCTGGCGAACTTTGCCGCCGGGGTGTTGTTGGTGACTTTCCGGCCTTTCCGGATCGGCGAGTCGGTCGATCTGGGCGGCATTGCCGGCACGGTGACGCAGGTTCAGATTTTCTCCACCACGCTGCGTACCGGAGACGGCAAGATGATTGTCGTGCCGAACGGCAAGATCATCGCCGGGAATATCATCAACAGCTCGCGTGAGCCGGATCGTCGCACCGAGATCGTCGTCGGCGTGGCCTATGATGCGGATATCGATGTGGTTAAAAAGCTGCTGGGCGATATCGTCGCCGCGGACACCCGTATCGATCACGATAAAGGCGTAACCATTCGTTTGAATGAGATGGCGGCGTCCTCGCTGAATTTCGTGGTGTGGGTGTGGACGAGCAATGGCGATGCGCAGGCGGTTTACTGGGATCTGCTGGAAAACATCAAGCGGGTACTGGATGAGAACCGTATCGGTATCCCCTATCCGCAGATGGACGTGCATCTGTATCAGGCATCACAGCCAGAGAAAGCGTAATACATTATCACTACCGGGCCCGGCGTCGTTCTCCGGGCCTGATTTCCTTTCTGCGTTCTACCCTCATCATTATTAGATCTCCTAATGATTTATTAGAAAGTTAAATTTCCATTAATGATGCGCTGTTCATACACTGCCGCCTATCGCAACCATCGTGTATGCAGGGAGACGGTAATGTTGGCGGTATATTTACAGGGATTTATCCTTGGCGCGGCAATGATCTTACCATTGGGGCCGCAAAACACTTTTGTGATGAATCAGGGGATTCGTCGGCAGTATCACTTGATGATTGCGTTGCTATGCGCGCTCAGCGATGTCGCGCTGATTTGCGCGGGGATCTTCGGCGGCAGCGCTTTGCTCAGCCAATCTTCGTTACTTATGGGGTTGATGACCTGGGGGGGCGTCGCATTCCTGCTGTGGTACGGCTGGGGCGCGTTTAGGACGGCGTTCAGTCAGGATGTGGCGCGGGCCAGGGCTGAGGTGATGAAGCAGAGCCGCTGGCGCATTATTGCCGCCATGCTGGCCGTCACCTGGCTTAATCCGCATGTCTATCTGGATACCTTTGTGGTGTTGGGCAGTCTGGGCAGTCAGTTTGCCGATCGGGATCGCGGATGGTTTGCGCTGGGCACGATTACCGCCTCGTTTATCTGGTTCTTCGCCCTGGCCCTGCTGGCGGCCTGGCTGGCGCCGTGGCTGAATACGTCGCGCGTACAGCGTGTGATTAACCTGTTCGTCGGGACGGTGATGTGGGGGATTGCATTACAGTTGGCGCAGCATGGCTCGCAATAAATTACGCAGCTTTACACCTGGTTTCAGAAATTCACCTATATTTTGTTGTGTCGGCAATGCGTTATGTTAGCCGGCATACAGAATTTATCGCCGGTGCGGGAAAGAGGGCAGTGGTAGGCCGTTCCGGTTTCCGCCTCGGCGACAAGACATCAATAAAGGAGACATTGTGAAGCTAAAAGTATTGGCATTAGCCGCTATGGTGGGTTTAAGTGCCTTACCGACGATTGGGCTGGCCGCGGAATTACCGGACGGCCCGCATATTGTGACGTCGGGAACCGCCAGTGTGGATGCGACGCCTGATATTGCGCGTTTAGCGATTGAGGTTAGCGTGTCATCCAAAGATGCTGCGGACGCGAAAAAGCAGGTAGATGCCCGGGTTGCTCAATATTTTGATTTTCTGGGCAAAAATGGCATTGAGAAAAAAGATATCAACGCGGCTAATCTGCGTACTCAGCCGGAATATGATTACCTGAAAACCGGCGGCTCGGTGCTGAAAGGGTATCGCGCGGTGCGTCAGGTCGAGGTGACGCTGCGTCAGTTGGATAAGCTGAACGAACTGCTTGATGGCGCATTGAAATCAGGTCTGAATGAAATTCGTACCGTCGATTTGGGCGTTGCCAACCCGGAGACCTACCGTGACGAAGCGCGTAAAAAGGCCATTGAACAGGCAACCAGCCAGGCTGCATCCTTAGCGCAAGGGTTCAATGCCAAACTGGGGCCGATCTACAGTATTCGTTATCACGTCGCAAACTATCAGCCAATGCCGGTGGCACGAATGTTTAAAACGGCGGATGTGGCGGCACAAAGTGAAGCCGCGCAAACGTATGAGCAGCAAACTATTCACTTTGACGATCAGGTCGACGTGGTATTTGAACTTCAGCGCAATCCCTGAGCGAGCGGCGTTTAAGATTGCCGCAGTACCTGATGTCCGTGCGCCAGCAGGGCATCAGTGACTTTCCTCATCATCCGGCTTTCCGGGGCGAAGCGGTGCCAGTAAAGCATCCGGCGCTGAAGCAGCCCCGGCGTCAAATCAATCAGTTCGTTGTTGGCCAACTCTTTTTCGATTTGCAGATGCGGGATCATGCAGCAGGTGGTGCCTTGTCGGGCCAACTGCACGAACGCCTCGGAAGAATTCACAATATGGCACGGCACGCTGCCGGGCGATAAATCGAAGTTTTGCTGTAAAAACGCCTGATGCATATCATCAAGATGATCGAAAGCCACCGCCGGCGCGCGCAATAGCGCCGAACGTGTCACGCCGTTGGGAAAATAGCGCTCGGCAAAGGCCGGCGACGCGACAAACAGATAGTCCAGCGCCCCCAGTTTGTCCACCAGACAGCTTGGCAACGGCTGCGGCTGAATACTCACCGCGCCCACGACTTCACCGCGCCGCAGTCTTTCCTGAGTGCGGGTTTCGTCTTCCACCTGTAAGTTCAAACGAATAGGCGAGTCCGCCAGCACCGGTTGCAGGGCCGGCAGCAGCCAGGTCGCCAGACTGTCGGCGTTAACCGCCAGCGACAGCAGCAGCGGAATATCGCTGCTGGTTTCATTACCCAGCCACTCTTCTTCCAGCAGCTCAACCTGATGCAGCAGCGCCAGTAATTTCTGCCCTTGCTCTGTCGGGCGGGGAGGGATCGTCCTGACTAACAACGGCTGACCGAACAGGTTTTCGAGTTGTTTGATTCGCTGCGATACGGCTGATTGCGTAATGCATAATTTCTGGGCGGCACGTTCAAAACCCCGCTCACGGATGACGGCATCCAAAGCCTGAAGCGTTCGATAGTCCGGGCGTTTCATGAAAGTAAAAATTCCTCTGAACGAAGTCGGTTTTTTTCACTATGCCACATTTTGCCGTTTTACCATGCAGAAATCTTATTCCCCGTTTTATTGTTCATGAAAAGCGTTGGCAGAGCATGAAATAATGCGCGGGCGGCGCAGTGAATTTGCGCCATTTCTCTGAATGCATGTTCTATAATACGCACACGTTTTCGTATTTATGGGCCTGAAACAGACTATGACACAAGATGAACTGAAAAAAGCGGTTGGCTGGGCGGCGCTTGACTACGTTCGCCCCGATACCATTGTTGGGGTCGGGACGGGGTCGACGGCGGCCCATTTTATCGATGCGCTGGGTTCGATCAAACATCAGATTACTGGGGCGGTATCCAGTTCTGATGCCTCAACGGCAAAGCTGAAAAGCCTGGGCATCCCGGTTTTTGACTGTAATGAGGTGGATTCTCTGGATGTGTACGTCGATGGCGCAGACGAGATCAACGGACATATGCAGATGATAAAAGGCGGCGGCGCGGCGCTGACTCGTGAAAAAATCATTGCCGCCATCGCCCGTCAGTTTATCTGCATTGTTGACGCGTCAAAACAGGTTGATGTGCTGGGGCGGTTTCCTCTGCCGGTTGAAGTGATCCCCATGGCTCGGGCTTATGTCGCCCGGGAACTGGCGAAAATGGGCGGGCAACCGGAATATCGTCAGGGCGTCATCACCGACAACGGCAATATCATTCTGGATGTCCACAATCTGAACATTATGGATGCGATAGCCGTTGAAAATCGCATTAACGGTATTGCTGGTGTCGTGACCGTGGGGCTGTTCGCCAACCGTGGCGCGGATGTGGCGCTGATCGGTACGCCTGAAGGGGTGAAAACGGTCAAGTAAGATATAGCATCGTCCCGGGCGCGAGCGGATTGCCGCGCCTGAAAATTTTTTGTATAAAAAAACGTTTGTCGTTAACGGCTCATTTTTGGTACTTAATATCACATTTTCTTATTTTGTTTGTCGTCGATATGGCGATGCGTTTATTTAGCAATATTTTTCGCCAGAAATCTTGAGTTCATCTCTAATGCGTAATACAGACGGAGCAATCGTTTGTATTGCTGACTGCGTAATTTTTGTTATGTTGGCAGAGGCTGTTTAGCAAACTGTCGCATCTGAAGTCTGAAAATAAGGTCGTGAAATGGCAAAGGTATCATTAGAAAAAGATAAGATTAAATTTCTGTTAGTTGAAGGCGTGCATCAAAGCGCACTGGAAAATCTGCGTGCCGCAGGTTACACCAACATTGAATATCACAAAGGCGCACTGGATCCGGAAGCGTTAAAAGCCTCCATCCGTGATGCGCATTTCGTGGGTATTCGTTCGCGCACGCACCTGACGGAAGAAATTTTTGCCGCCGCTGAAAAACTGATTGCGGTCGGCTGTTTTTGTATCGGTACTAATCAGGTTGAATTACCCTCTGCGACAAAACGCGGGATCCCGGTATTCAACGCACCTTTTTCCAATACACGTTCCGTCGCAGAAATGGTGCTCGGTGAAATGCTGTTGTTGCTGCGCGGCATTCCGGCGGCGAATGCCAAAGCACACCGCGGCGTCTGGCACAAACTGGCCGTCGGCTCTTTTGAAGCGCGCGGTAAGAAGCTCGGCATCATTGGTTATGGTCATATCGGTACTCAACTGGGCATTCTGGCGGAAAGCCTGGGGATGCATGTTTATTTCTACGATATTGAAAGCAAGCTCCCGCTGGGGAACGCTCAGCAGGTTCGCCACCTTTCAGATCTGTTGAATATGAGTGATGTGGTCAGTCTGCATGTGCCGGAGACGGTCAGCACCCAGAATATGATGGGGGCTGAAGAGCTGGCGCTGATGAAGCCGGGTTCTATTCTGATTAACGCATCACGCGGCACGGTGGTTGATATCCCCGCTTTATCCGATGCATTAGCCAGTAAGCATCTTGTGGGCGCGGCGATTGACGTTTTCCCTCAGGAGCCCGCATCCAACAGCGATCCGTTCCTGTCACCGCTATGTGAGTTTGATAACGTGTTGCTGACGCCGCATATTGGTGGTTCAACGCAGGAAGCGCAGGAAAACATCGGCGATGAAGTGGCGGGAAAACTGGCGAAATACTCGGATAATGGCTCTACGCTGTCTGCGGTCAATTTCCCTGAGGTTTCGCTGCCAGTGCATGGCGAACGCGCCAGCCGCTTGCTGCATATTCATGAAAATCGTCCTGGCGTGCTGACTCGTCTGAACCAGATTTTTGCCGAGCAAGGCATCAATATTGCGGCGCAGTATTTGCAAACCACGCCGGAGATTGGTTATGTGGTGATTGATGTTGAAACCGACGGCGCGCACACCGCATTACAACTGATGAAGGCGATCCCCGGCACGATCCGTGCCCGCCTGCTGTATTGATCGGTGACCAGCCCCTTTGTTGGGGCTGGTGTTTCCCGTTCTCAGAAAGCGATAACCACCTTACCGCGCATGTGGCCGTCCAGCACTTTTTTGTGCGCCTGCCGTAGCGTTTCGACGCTCAATCCTTGTAGGGTTTCGCTTGCCGTTCCCTGTAATTTTCCGGTATCAACCAACTGGGCGACTTCATGCAGAATTTTTCCCTGCTGGCCGATATCCGGCGTGCTGAACATGCTGCGGGTAAACATAAACTCCCAATGCAGGGCGGCGCTTTTGAGCTTTAACTCATTTTGATCGAGCGGATGCTGATTCTCCACAATCGTGCAGACGTGCCCCAGCGGAGCAATCAGTTTGCCGATTGCCGGCCAGTGGCCGTCGGTATCATTCAGGCAAAAAATATAATCCACCTGTTTGATGCCTTCTTTTTCCAACTCGGCAACCAGATTGCGATAATCGACGACCAGATGCGCGCCACGCTGGCGACACCATTGCGCGGAGTCGGGTTGCGATGCGGTGGCAATGATTTTTACCGGACTGCGCAGGGCGGCAAGTGAGATCGCCAGTGAACCTACGCCGCCGGCGCCGCCGATGATCAACAGCGTTTTTTCATCATCCGCCTGCTGGATTTTCAGATGTTCAAATAACCCTTCCCAGGCGGTCAGCGAGGTAAGAGGAAGCGCCGCCGCGGCAGCCCAATCCAGCGATTCAGGCTTATGCGCCGTGATACGGGCATCGACCAACTGATGCGTACTGTTGCTGCCGGGGCGGGTAATGTCTCCGGCATACCAAACTTCGTCGCCTACTCTGAAATTGCTGACGGCGCGGCCCGCTTTCAGTACCACGCCGCTGGCGTCCCAGCCGAGAATGCGGGGCTGCTGCAAACCCTTGTTGCGCAAGCCCGCATGTACCTTGGTATCCACCGGGTTCACTGAAACGGCTTTTACCTCAACGAGAAGATCGTATTCCCCCGGCTCGGGCATTTCCTGATCGACGGCAATGAAGTTTTCAGGATGTTGGGGGTCTACGGCTATCGCATGAACGGTCATGGTGTGGTTCCTCTTATTGTCTGTTTTGCTACTACACAGTTTAGAACAGCGTTCTGTCGAGGAGATAACGCATTTTTGCCTACTCGCGGGGAGGGAGAACAAAAACGGCCCGCGAGCGCGGGCCGGCGGGTATTACTTGGACATCTTTTTGTATTTGATACGGTGTGGTTCTAATGCTTCGGCGCCGAGAGTGCGTTTTTTGTACTCTTCATACTCGGTGAAGTTACCTTCGAAGAATTCCACTTTACCTTCATCCTGATAATCCAGAATGTGGGTGGCGATACGGTCAAGGAACCAGCGGTCGTGCGAGATAACCATGGCGCAGCCGGGAAACTCCAGCAGGGCGTTTTCCAGCGCGCGCAGCGTTTCGATATCCAGGTCGTTGGTGGGTTCGTCGAGCAGCAGCACGTTGCCGCCAACCTGCAACAGTTTCGCCAGATGCAGACGACCACGCTCGCCGCCGGACAGCTCGCCCACGCGTTTGCCCTGATCGACCCCTTTGAAGTTGAAACGGCCCACATAGGCGCGGCTCGGCATCTCGGTGTTGCCGATGCGCATGATATCTTGTCCGCCGGAAACTTCTTCCCACACGGTTTTGCTGTTGTCCATCGCATCGCGGAACTGATCGACCGACGCCAGCTTCACCGTTTCGCCCAGCTCGATGCTGCCGCTATCCGGCTGTTCCTGACCCGACATCATGCGGAACAGTGTTGATTTACCGGCGCCGTTCGGGCCGATGATCCCGACAATCGCCCCTTTCGGTACGGAGAAAGATAATCCGTCGATCAACTGCCGATCGCCATAGGCTTTGCTCAGGTTGACGACGTCGACCACCTTGTCGCCGAGACGCGGACCCGGTGGAATAAACAGTTCGTTGGTTTCGTTACGTTTCTGGTATTCGGTGCTATTCAGTTCTTCAAAGCGAGCCAGACGCGCTTTGCCTTTGGATTGGCGTCCTTTGGCTCCCTGACGAACCCATTCCAGCTCTTTCTCGATAGATTTGCGGCGCGCCGCTTCGGAAGAGGCTTCTTGCGCCAGACGCTGATCTTTCTGCTCCAGCCAGGAAGAGTAGTTGCCTTCCCACGGAATGCCTTCGCCACGGTCCAGTTCCAGAATCCAGCCCGCGACGTTGTCGAGGAAGTAACGGTCGTGGGTGATCGCCACTACCGTGCCCTCGAAGTCGTGCAGGAAGCGTTCCAGCCAGGCCACCGATTCAGCATCCAGGTGGTTGGTGGGTTCGTCGAGCAGCAACATGTCCGGTTTTTCCAGCAGCAGGCGGCACAGCGCGACGCGACGGCGTTCACCACCGGAAAGGTTGGCGATTTTAGCGTCCCATTCCGGCAGCCGCAGGGCATCCGCCGCACGCTCTAACTGGTTGTTCAGGTTATGGCCGTCGTGAGCCTGGATGATCTCTTCCAATTTGCCCTGCTCAGCGGCCAGCTTATCGAAATCGGCGTCCGGGTCGGCGTACAGCGCATACACTTCATCAAGGCGTTTCAGCGCCGTGACCACCTCGGCAACGGCTTCTTCAACCGATTCGCGCACGGTGTGTTCCGGGTTGAGCTTCGGCTCCTGCGGCAGGTAGCCGATTTTAATGCCGGGTTGCGGACGCGCTTCCCCTTCAATGTCTTTATCAATGCCGGCCATAATGCGCAGCAGCGTAGATTTACCGGCCCCGTTCAGGCCCAGTACGCCGATTTTGGCGCCGGGGAAGAAACTGAGGGAGATATTTTTCAGAATATGACGCTTCGGCGGAACGACTTTACCGACGCGATGCATGGTATAAACATATTGAGCCACGTTGCGACTTCGCCTCTTTCTGTTTGTGTTGTTAGTGACACGATGATTTATGCACCCCGCGGTGGTGGGCGCGCCGGGGCTGATTAGCGCAGAGGGCGAACCCTCGCCGGCGGATCGATCGTTCTGATCCCGGAGTGTAGCTGGTTTCGGTGCCCGATCCCAGCTATCCGGCTATTTGCCCTGGTCAGGATGCGGCGTCGATACCTTTATTGGGGAAAAGGCGCGCCTGATTCGGCGTTCGTCCCGATTGGCATGTCGTTGTCTTGTATGATGTGCCACACTTAATCAGGCAAAACAGGGTCATAATGTTTGGCAAGGGCAGTCCGGCGCTATCGATATGTTTACGTCATGTCGCTAGCAGAATCGATAATGGATGAGGTTAACGCAGGTTATGGTTAAAGCGGGTCATTGGTGGTACGCCATTGCGGCGGTATGTCTGGCAGGGGCTTCGGGTCATGTACTGGCGGATTCTCTGGATGAACAGCGTCAGCGCTATCAACAGGTCAGGCAGGCATGGGATAGTAACCAGTTGGACACCGTGGCGCAGCTTATGCCTACGTTACGCGACTATCCGCTTTATCCTTATCTGGAATACCGCGCGTTGACGCAGGATCTGCGTCAGGTCAGCGCGTCGCAGGTTAAACAGTTTATCGCGACGCATCCCACGCTGCCGCCGGCACGAAATCTGAACACCAGTTTTGTTAATGAACTGGCGCGGCGACAGGACTGGCACGGGCTATTGGCTTTCAGCCCGCAGCCGCCGAAACCGGTAGCGGCGCGCTGCAATTTTTATTACGCCCAATGGGCTACCGGGCAGCGCGAGGGCGTATGGGAGGCGACGCGCGATATTTGGCTGACCGGGCGCTCGCTCCCCTCGGCGTGCGACAAGCTGTTTGCCGTCTGGCAACGGGCGGGCGAACAAACGCCGTTGACCACGCTGGAGAGGATGCGTCTGGCGATGAATGAAGGCAGCGCCGGGTTGGTGACCTATCTGGCCAAACAGCTTCCCGACGATTATAAAACCATCAGCGAGGCGCTGGTGACGTTACAAAATGCGCCCGATACGCTGGAAAGTTTCGCCCGCTCGGCGGGGCCGACTGATTTTACCCGTAAGGTTACGCTGTCGGCATTTAGCCGCGTGGCCCGTCAGGACGCCGATAACGCTCGCTCAATGCTGCCGGTGATTGTGCGTCTGCAAAAGATGAGCGCGGCGGAACGTCAGACGATGGAGGAAACCATCGCCTGGCGTCTGATGGGAAACGATACCACTTCAGAACAGGCGAACTGGCGTGATGCCGTGGTGCAGCGCAGCGCTTCGACGACGTTGCTGGAGCGGCGGGTGCGTATGGCGCTGGGCGCCGGGGATCGGCAAGGGCTGGCGACCTGGCTGGCGCGATTACCGGCAGAGGTGCGGCAGAAAGATGAATGGCGTTATTGGCGGGCTGCTTTGCTGCTGGATCAGGGACAACGTCAGGAAGGCGAAGCGCTGCTGCGCGAACTGATGAAAGAACGTGGTTTTTATCCCATGGCGGCGGCGCGCAAGCTGAATGAACCCTATCCGATAACGATAAAAACGGCGGTCAGGCCGGAGCGCGCATTATCACAGTTGCCGGAAGTTGTCCGGGTTCGGGAACTGATGTTCTGGCAGATGGACAATCTGGCGCGCAGCGAGTGGGTCGGCTTGGTCGCCAACAGCAGTCAGCCACAGCAGGAAGCGCTGGCCCGATATGCGTTCGAACAGCGCTGGCCGGATTTAAGCGTGCAGGCCACCATCGTCGGCAAGCTATGGGATCATCTGGAAGAGCGTTTCCCGCTGGCCTGGAACGATGAATTCCTGCGCGCCACTCAGGATAAAGGCATCAGCCAGAGTTATGCGATGGCGATAGCCCGGCAGGAGAGCGCCTGGAATCCGCAGGCCCGTTCGCCGGTCGGGGCCTCGGGGCTAATGCAATTGATGCCGGCGACGGCGCAACAGACGGCGCAGATGAGCAATATCACGGGATACAGCAACAGCAGCCAACTGTTTGACCCACAGACCAACATCCAGTTGGGAACCAGTTATCTGGAGTATGTTTATCAGACGTTCGGCCGCAACCGTATTTTGGCTTCAGCCGCTTATAATGCCGGGCCATCCCGGGTAAATACCTGGTTGAGAAACAGCGCCGGACGTATCGACGCGGTGGCGTTTATCGAGAGTATTCCATTCTCTGAAACGCGCGGATACGTGAAAAATGTTCTGGCTTATGACGTTTTTTATCGTCATTTCCTGCACCAGCCTGCCACGGTGTTGACTGATGAGGAATGGCTGCGGCGTTATTGAGATTACGGATCATTTTTCATAACTTGTGTTATGCTGCTGTACTAGTTAAATAGTATGGCAGCCTGTTATGACCCCGTTATCGCACACCGATCCCGCACTCTCCGAACAGGGCAATGAAGACTGGTTACGCTTTGTGGCGCTATTGCAACAGTCAATCAATGAAGATCTTCAGCAGCCGTTATTGCAGCTATTTCTGACGCCCGATGAACGCGCGGCGCTGGGAACGCGGGTTCGTATTATTCAGGAACTGATGCGTGGTGAAATGAGCCAGCGTGAATTGAAGAATGAGTTAGGGGCCGGGATTGCCACCATTACTCGTGGTTCCAACAGTCTGAAAGTCGCGCCTCCCGCACTGAAAATCTGGCTGGAAGCGCAACTGCTGCCTACGGATAAAGCACAAGAGAAGTAGGAACGTCTACGATGGCCCTCACCATAGACGTTCCCCGGACGACGTTCATTGATGGCGGATTAGTTGGTGTTTTGGGCGAATTGTTGATAATTATCCTTGGTAATCAACTGGTAAGGTATTAATACGTTCTCTTCCACAGGTTCTCCCCGGAGCATTTTCAGCACCGTTTCCACCGCGCCTTCGCCTTGTCCTTTAGCATCCTGAAAGACGCTGATATTCAATCTTCCCTGCTTGATCAGTTCCAGCGCGTCAGGGGTGCCGTCAATCCCCGCGACCAGCACATCTTTGCGTCCCGCCTGCTGTAGCGCCATGATTGCGCCGATGGCCATTTCATCATTATTTGCGGCAATGGCATCAATTTTATCGCCGGATAAGATCCAGTTGGATGTCACATCCACGGCCTCTTTGCGAAAGAACATCGCGCTTTGTTTCTGCACGATGCGGATATCAGGAAACTTCTTGGCGATTTCTTCCACGCCTTTGGTGCGGTAGCGGGTCGCTTCACTGGACAGCGACCCCATCAGTATCGCCAGATTCCCTTTGCCGCCCATCTCTTTTGCCAACGCTTCCATTTGTATCCGGCCGGACAGTTCGGTATCGGATCCCACATAGGCCATATTTTTACCCAGTTGGACTTCCGGGCGCAGGTTGACAAACACCAGCGGGATCCCCGCTCTCTCCGCTTGCTGCATCATCGGTCTGACCGCTTGCGTATCGACCAGATTGAGGATTATGGCGTCCATACCCTGGTTAACAAAATTTTCGACCTGCTGAATTTGGGTCGCCACATCGCCTTTGGCGTCCTCAAACTGTACGGTAACCCCTGTTTCTTGTTTGATACGATTATCGATCGTCTGGCGTATCAACGAACGAAAGTTGTCATCGAAGTAACCCATAGCTACGCCAATGCGGATATCTTTGGCGACAGCGCTGAACGGCAACAGGCAAATCAAGGCGAGAAGTAAGATGATCTTTTTCATAATTGTTTTCCCGTTACTGACCGATAGTTTGTTTTAGTGCCGCAATTGAACTGGTCACCGCCCGGCATTGCGGGGGTGGAATTGATTTTTTACCGTTTAACATAGCGACTCCGTATAGTTGATGGTGTACAAAGCGCCTTTATTTTCCGCAACATCTCTTTTCCTGCACTCGGGTGCAAAAAGCGACGCAACACATCGCAGCGTGTATGTTAAGGAATAATGCCTGAAAGGCTGTTTAACTTTTAATCACAATAAACAAATAAGTAAACGAAAAAAAACAAAACTCTCGAAAGTGGTCACAAAACCGTAACATTAATTGCACCTGGTTGCATTTGTCCGTGCTTGTCATTGTCCGTAGTCTGAGTCAGACTGGTTTCGCTACTATGTTCTATCGTATATCAAAGCGGTTTTTGACGGAGAACGTACTTACTCTATGGAAAATAAAAAGAAGAATAAGCCATACAAGGCAACGGCTCGTGACGTGGCAAAACGGGCGGGCGTCTCTAAGTGGACCGTGTCCCGCGCCTTTACCGAGGGCGCGTCCATTTCCAAAAAAGCGAAAGAAGATGTGTTAAAAGCGGCAAAGGTGCTCGGTTATCGCCCGAACCTGTTGGCGCGCAGCCTGTCGGATAAAAATTCCCATATTATCGGCGTGGTCGCGGACGAGTTTAAGAACCCCAATCTGATGCCGTTGCTGGATGAGGTGACGCAGCAGCTTCAACGCAAGAGGTATATGGCGCTGCTGCTGAATATTACGTCCAAAGCCAATTATGAGGCGGTCATGACCCTTGCCGACCAGCTTCAGGTGGATGGGCTGCTGTTTTTAGGCACTGCGTTGACCGATGACCTGGTTACGCTGGCGCAGGATATTCATCAGATCCCATTGATCCAGCTTTGTCGCAATAACGACAACCCTTATATTCAGGTTGTGAATACAGACGGTTACGCCGCCGGCGGTCAGATTGCCGAACTGCTTCATCAACAGGGGTATACTCATTTTGGTTACATGAAAGGGCCGCAAACCGACACTTGTCCGTTGCTGCGTTTTCAAGGGTATCGCAATAAACTGCAAACGTTGGGCAACACCGTCGACACGGTGCTTGCCGCCAGCGACTATCAGCGGCAATGCGCTTTCGACGTGATGAGTGCGTATTTGTCCCGGACGCCGCCGGAACAGCGTATTGACGCTTTGTTCTGTGAAAACGATATTCTGGCTGTCGGCGCGCTGGACGCATTGCGTCAGGACGTGCGTAATGGACATATCGGGATTGTCGGATTTGACGACATCGAGATGGCCGCTTCGCCATCCTGGGCGTTAACCACCTTTAGCCAACCGCTCAGTTTGCTGGTTAGCGAAGCGATTGAACGTCTCACCGCGGAAAAAGCGCCCGGTGATAATACTTATCTGCCGGGGAAACTGACTATTCGGCGCTCTCATCTTAAACCATTATAAAAAGACGCCGTTCAAGCCACGATGACTGCGGGGCTGACAACCGTGTTCCAGTTCTCTTCCGGGCGGCGGTTAATTGACGATCTGTACCGGCGTTTGATAGATAGCATTATGGAAAGGGACCAACGCCAACAGTAGCGCCTGATGATAAACGCTGGTGCGCGATAGTTTGCCGTCGGTGAAGACGCCAATGGCGCCGCCTTTGTGTTTAATATTCTGGATACCGGTCAATCGCTCCATCTCATCGCCCAGTTCCCGGCCTTCACGGATGCCGTGTAATATACTTTCCGGCAGCACCAGGCTGGCAGAGCGTGATTCACCGCGCAGGTGGGTGTTTTCAATCACCATCCAGGCAAACGTCATGCATTCCTCGATACCGGCTTCAACGCCGACCCAAAAGTCAGCTTCCGGACGCACCTGGCGCGCCATCATCACCCGGTTTCTGGCGCCGGTGCGGGTTTCAAGCGAACCAAGCGGCTGACGCGCAACGCCGCTGTCGACGTCAACACCTTCAATGCGGCAATTCTCTGCCCCAAAGACGTCCGTGAATGCTAAAGTAATAGCCTTGATCTTTGCCGGGTTGGTAGTTGCAGCGACAACGTGATACATAACGGTTTCGTACTCTTTAGTTAATTTGACGCAGTATAACGGAAAACAACCATGTTACAGGTATATCTTGTTCGCCACGGAGAAACAGAATGGAATGTGGCGCGACGTATTCAAGGTCAATCTGACAGTGTGCTAACATCCAAAGGCGAGCGGCAGGCTTATCAGGTTGCCGAACGCATCAAAAAATTAGGCATCACGCATATCTTTACCAGCGATCTGGGGCGGACGCGCCAGACCACGGAAATCATCGCCAGAGTCTGCGTGGATTGTCAGATCGTGCTGGAGCCGGGGCTGCGGGAGTTGGATATGGGGATTCTCGAAGAACGCGATATCGATACGTTGAGCCCGGAAGAGGAAGCATGGCGCAAGCAACTGGTGGACGGTACGCCCGATGGCCGTATCCCTAAAGGGGAGTCAATGGCTGAACTGGCGGCGCGTATGCACGGCGTACTGGCGCGTTGTCTGACGCTGCCGGAAGGTAGCCGGCCGCTGTTGGTCAGTCACGGCATGGCATTAGGGTGTTTGCTCAGTACCATTCTGGGTTTACCCGCCTCCGCCGAACGGCGTTTACGTCTGCGCAACTGTTCCCTGTCACGCATTGATTATCAACACAGTCCGTGGCTGGCCTCGGGATGGGTGGTTGAAACCGCGGGTGATACTTCGCACCTGGATGTGCCGGCCCTGGATGAGTTACAACGATAACGCTGGATTACGGATCGGGATCAGGTATTCACATTGAATGTTGGCCAGCGGTCGGTCTTTTTCACTCATCTGCGGATGGAAACGTTCGGTATCGAACCCTTTGCGACGAATAAGTTTGAACGTTGGCAAACAGGTGTCGTACAGGGTGATGATAAAGTCTTGTAATCCATCCGTCGGGCCTTCATAGACAAACAGCACATAATCCCCGCCGGGGAGGGTGAAGGCGTCTCCTGGCTGCACGCCTTCCGGTAAATGCTGTGGCTCTAGGGCGGTGGTGTAGAAGATCTCATGCTCATCGTCTTTTTCTTTATTGGGGCGAGTGTGATGCAGGCCGTATAGCACCGGTGGAATCGTCTTGGCCTCGCCCAGAAACTGGCGCCAGAAGTGTATGCGGATCTCCGTGCGGAAATTACAAATCTGCTCCAGGCTACAGTTGTAGGTTTGCGTCATTCCCACCAGTTTAGTTTCCGGCAGCGTAACAAATTGCGGCTGCGGCAACGTAAATTCGCCCAACCGGATAGGCGGGCGGATGCCAAAGGTGTTCCAGTCATCGGAACGCCGATAGGATGCCGGTGTTTGTGCAAACTGTTTTTTAAATGCGCGAGTGAAGGTTTGCTGGGAATCGAAGCGGTATTGCAGGGCGATATCAAGGATCGGCCGGCTGGTCAGGCAGAGCGCCACGGCGGCTTTGGTGAGTCGGCGAGCGCGAATGTATGAACCAATGGCATGTCCGGTTACATCCTTGAACATTCTTTGTAAATGCCATTTTGAATAGCCTGCTTTGGCCGCCACATTATCAAGTGATAAAGGCTGGTCGAGATGGCTTTCCAGCCAGTTAAGCAGGTCACGTATTATACTGGCTTGATCCATATATCTTCCTCATCAAACACACTGAGCGCTAAGGGTGGAAAGCCTGCATGATAGCAATTTTTTTACATGGGCACTGCCTAAGATTTTGAGTATGTTTAATGGGCCATGTCGATAGGACATAGAGAGCGCTGCCACTCGCAGATGTTAATAATTGACGAGAATAATCTGAGAATCGGAATATGAATAAAAAGCTCACGATAAGTGCCGGCTTACTGATGTTGTTTGCGGGAGCGGTTCAGGCTGAAGAGGTGGGTTCTGTTGATACGACATTTAAGCTGTTGGGGCCGGACCACAAAATTGTGGTGGAGGCGTTTGACGATCCTGATGTGGCTAACGTGACCTGCTACATCAGCCGGGCGAAAACCGGCGGCATCAAAGGCGGGTTAGGGCTGGCGGAGGACACCGCAGACGCAGCGATTTCTTGCCAGCAGGTCGGGCCGATCGCGCTGAACGACAAAATTAAAAACGGCGGCGATAAAGGGGCGGTGGTATTCCAGAAACGAACGTCGCTGGTGTTCAAAAAATTACAGGTGGTGCGGTTCTACGATCGCAAACGCAATGCCTTAATCTACCTGGCCTATTCCGATCGTTTGGTTGAAGGTTCGCCAAAAAACGCGTTGAGTGCGGTGCCCGTGATGCCATGGGCAAAGCGGGATAGCGCGGAGTAAAGGCAACCGAGCGGGCTGTAGCAACGCAAAAGCCGAAGCAGAAGCCTGCTTCGGCTCAGTGGGATCACTCTTCCAGATCGCCGCAGAAACGATAACCTTCACCGTGGATGGTGGCGATAATTTCAGGCGTATCGGCGGTGGACTCAAAGTGTTTACGGATACGACGGATCGTCACGTCGACCGTACGGTCATGAGGCTTGAGCTCGCGGCCGGTCATTTTCTTCAGCAGTTCCGCGCGGGATTGGATCTTGCCGGGGTTTTCGCAGAAATGCAGCATGGCGCGGAATTCACTGCGCGGCAGTTTGTATTGCTCGCCGGCCGGGCTGATCAGTGAACGGCTGTTGATGTCCAGTTCCCAGCCATTAAAACGATAGCTTTCAACCAAACGACGTTCTTCCGTTCCGCCTCCCAGATTCATGGTGCGCGACAGCAGATTGCGGGCACGGATGGTTAACTCGCGGGGATTGAACGGTTTGGTGATGTAGTCATCGGCGCCAATCTCCAAACCCAGGATCTTGTCCACTTCGTTGTCGCGTCCGGTAAGGAACATCAGAGCGACGCTGGCTTGCTCACGCAGTTCACGCGCTAACAGCAAACCATTTTTGCCTGGCAGATTGATGTCCATAATCACCAGATTAATGTCGTTCTCGGACAAAATGTGATGCATCTCTGCGCCATCGGTGGCTTCGTGAACAAGGTACCCTTCCGCCTCAAAAATACTTTTGAGGGTATTACGAGTTACCAACTCGTCTTCAACAATAAGAATGTGCGGGGTCTGCATGTTTGCTACCTAAAATTGCCAACTGAAATAATAAAAATCGGAAGTACATAAGTCGCTGTTATCATAGGAGTGCCAGAGGTAATCATCACCATCTCACTCAACATTGGACTAAAGTACGTAAATGCGTTCTTGATGCACATTAACCTGCCCAGAGATACGGCAAACAGGCGATAACGGAGTCAGTTTAACAAAGCTCAAAGTGGTGCATAGTTTAACCTTATTAACAGCAACATAACAGTAAGGACGGATTTTGCCTGCGGGTAAATCTACGGTTACGTTGACATATATCAAATTTCATTGTAGCACGTTAACTATTTTGTGAAAAACACTTACAAGATTGCCAGCTTAAGTCACAATTTAGCATTATTTGTGAACGATTCAGCATAGCAAATGCTGATAACAGGGCTTTGAAAGCTTAACGTAAGATGATATTCGTTAATGCATTGAAGTTAAATACATTATTCTATTTTTATCGGCAGTAATCACCGTCAGACAGCTATTTTTTCGTCACGCCGCGTTGATTTTTTGTGGCGGCGCGGCGTCCAATATTTTGTTGTTTTATTGTTAATTTACACAATGATTCATGATTGATTATTCTCCTGACGGAGAGGCGCGCTAGCCGCATTTTTAACCCGGCTGAGGAGGGATATGCAGTTTCATATTATTTTGGTCGAACCCGCGCGGGCCGAGAATGTGGGGGCCGCCGCCAGAGCGATGAAAACGATGGGATTCGGCGAGTTGCGTATTGTCGCAAGTCAGGTTCATCAGCAACCCGCCGCCCGCTGGGTGGCTCACGGTTCGGGCGACGTCCTTGATGCGGTAAAGACGTTCCCCACGCTGGCGGAGGCGTTGGCGGATAGTGATTTTACTATTGCGACCACGGCCCGCAGTCGCGCCAGATTCCGTTATTACTGTACGCCCGCCGAATTGTTGGGCGTGATGCGGGAAAAACAGCGCTGGATAGGAACCGCGGCATTGGTTTTCGGACGTGAAGATTCCGGGCTAACCAATGAAGAGCTTGAACTGGCGGATATTTTAACCGGCGTACCGATGAAGGCGGATTATCCGTCGCTGAATCTTGGTCAGGCGGTGATGGTCTATTGCTATCAACTGGCGGAATTAATGCAGGTCCGACCTGACGAGCACACTCCGCCGCCGTCCGGGCCGTTGTCGGCGTTACGTCAGCGGTTGGATAAGTTGCTCATTAATCTGGCGGTAGAGGATGATGAAAAATTACGCGACTGGATCCATCAGCGGTTGGGGCGGTTAGAGCAACGGGATACCGCCATGCTGCATATGTTGCTGCATGACGTCGAGAAAGCGATATCCAAAGAAGATAGCGGCAAGTGATTTTTTTACAGCAAAAGATGTTGATTTGTTATTTTTGACAAATAATCATCTGGCCTGTTGGTTTTATTACAGTTTATTCGTCCGCGGCGAAAGGTTGTCGCGGCGTATAAAAAAAAGAAATCCATTGACTTCACGGTGCGATTACCCTAACTAATAGGGCAGACCGATATACATTTAACGAGACAAGATTTTTAGCATGCGCAATATCAGCCTAATCATTACGATTATTACCATCACCGGTACAACCAGTAACGGTGCGGGCTGACGCATACAGAAGAATCGAAAAAAGCCCGCACCGAACAGTGCGGGCTTTTTTTATGACAGAAATTCAGGAGAAAAAATAAAAATGCGAGTGTTGAAATTTGGCGGGACTTCAGTAGCAAATGCGGAACGTTTTTTGCGCGTTGCCGACATTATCGAAAGCAATGCGCGTCAGGGACAGGTCGCCGTCGTGCTGTCCGCTCCGGCAAAGATTACCAACCATCTGGTTGCGATGATTGATAAAACCGTCTCCGGACAGGATTTACTGCCTCATCTTAACGACGCTGAGACCATATTCTCCTCTTTGCTGCAAGGCTTGGCGCAGGCGCAGCCGGGGTTTGATCATGCTCGCCTCAAAGTCGTGGTGGATCAGGAACTCGCGCAGTTAAAACAGGTACTGCACGGTATCGCTTTGCTGGGGCAGTGTCCGGACAGCGTGAATGCCTCCATCATCTGCCGCGGCGAAAAACTGTCGATCGCCATTATGGAAGCGGTATTCCAGGCGCGCGGCTATGCGGTTTCGGTGATTAATCCGGTGGAAAAACTGCTGGCTCAGGGCCATTACCTCGAATCCACCGTCGATATCGCCGAGTCAACCCGTCGTATCGCGGAAAGCGCCATCCCGAAAGACCACGTGATCCTGATGGCGGGATTCACCGCTGGCAATGATAAAGGGGAACTGGTGGTGCTGGGCCGTAATGGTTCGGATTACTCGGCCGCGGTGCTGGCCGCCTGTCTGCGCGCCGACTGTTGCGAGATCTGGACGGATGTCGACGGCGTTTATACCTGCGACCCACGTCAGGTGCCGGACGCCAGGCTGCTAAAGTCGATGTCTTATCAGGAGGCGATGGAGTTATCCTATTTTGGCGCCAAAGTCCTCCACCCCCGCACTATCGCTCCCATCGCCCAGTTCCAGATTCCCTGCCTTATCAAAAACACCGAAAATCCTCAGGCTCCCGGCACGTTAATCGGTATGGACAGCTCCGATAGCCAATATCCGGTCAAAGGCATCACCAACCTGAATAATATGGCGATGTTTAATGTCTCCGGCCCCGGTATGAAAGGGATGGTGGGGATGGCGGCCCGGGTATTTGCGGCGATGTCGCGTTCAGGCATCTCCGTCGTCCTGATTACCCAGTCGTCTTCGGAATACAGCATCAGTTTCTGTGTCTCGCAAAATGAACTGGCTCGCGCCAGAAAGACGCTGGAAGACGAATTCTATCTGGAACTGAAAGAAGGCGTTTTGGATCCGCTGGACGTGATGCAGCGTCTGGCCATTATCTCGGTGGTCGGTGACGGCATGCGCACGCTTCGTGGCTTGTCCGCCCGCTTATTCTCCGCGTTGGCGAGCGCCAATATCAACATTGTCGCCATTGCCCAGGGCTCGTCCGAGCGTTCCATTTCGGTGGTGGTGAGCAATGATGTGGCGACGACCGGCGTGCGGGTTGCGCATCAGATGCTGTTCAATACCGATCAGGTGATTGACGTGTTCGTGATCGGCGTGGGCGGCGTGGGCGGCGCGCTGCTGGAGCAGATTCACCGTCAGCAGCCGTGGTTGAAGCAGAAGCATATCGACCTGCGGGTGTGCGGTATCGCCAACTCCAAAGCGTTGCTGACCAACATCAACGGCATTCCGATGGATAGCTGGCGCGAGGAACTGGCGAAAGCCCGTGAACCTTTTAACCTGGGACGGTTGATTCGTCTGGTAAAAGAATATCACCTGCTGAACCCGGTGATTGTGGATTGCACCTCAAGCCAGGCGGTGGCCGATCAGTATGCCGATTTCCTGGCCGACGGTTTCCATGTCGTGACGCCAAACAAGAAGGCGAATACGGGTTCGATGAACTACTATCAGCAGCTGCGCAGCGCGGCGGCGACGTCGCGCCGCCGGTTCTTGTATGACACCAACGTGGGCGCCGGTCTGCCGGTTATCGAAAACCTGCAAAATCTGTTGAACGCCGGTGATGAGTTGCTTCGCTTTACCGGTATTCTGTCTGGTTCGCTGTCCTTTATTTTCGGTAAGCTGGATGAAGGTATGTCGTTGTCTGAAGCTACGCGCCAGGCAAAAGAAAAGGGCTATACCGAGCCGGATCCGCGCGACGATCTGTCGGGTATGGACGTGGCGCGCAAGCTGCTGATCCTGGCGCGTGAAGCGGGATATAAGCTGGAGCTGGAGGATATTGATGTAGAATCCGTCCTGCCGGCCGATTTTGATGCCGCCGGCGATGTCGACAGCTTTATGCGTCGTTTGCCGTCAGTGGATGATGCGTTCGCCAGCCGCATCGCGCAAGCCCGTGATGAAGGCAAAGTGCTGCGTTACATCGGTCTGATTGAAGACGGTCGCTGTAAAGTCCACATTAGCGCAGTGGGGGGAAATGACCCGCTGTTTAAAGTCAAAGATGGCGAAAATGCGCTGGCGTTCTATAGCCGTTATTATCAGCCATTGCCATTGGTATTACGGGGTTACGGGGCGGGTAATGACGTTACCGCCGCGGGCGTATTTGCAGATTTGCTGCGTACCCTGTCATGGAAGTTGGGAGCTTAATTATGGTTAAGGTGTATGCGCCTGCGTCAATCGGCAACGTCAGCGTCGGTTTTGACGTGCTGGGCGCCGCTGTTTCTCCGATCGATGGCGCGCTGCTGGGGGACTGCGTTTCGGTGGTCGCCGCCGATCGGTTCAGCCTGAAAAGCGAAGGCCGATTCGTCAGCAAGCTGCCGGACGATCCAAAGCAAAACATTGTGTATCAGTGCTGGGAGCGTTTCTGTGAGGAAATCGGCCAAACCGTACCGGTCGCCATGACGCTGGAAAAGAACATGCCGATTGGCTCGGGGTTAGGCTCCAGCGCCTGTTCGGTGGTCGCCGGTTTGATGGCGATGAATGAATTCTGCGGCAAACCGCTGGATGATACCCGCCTGCTGACGCTGATGGGCGAGCTGGAAGGGCGTATTTCCGGCAGCGTACATTATGATAATGTGGCGCCCTGTTTTCTCGGCGGCATTCAATTGATGCTGGAAGAAGAGGGCATTATCAGCCAGCCGGTGCCGGCGTTCGACGACTGGCTATGGGTGATGGCCTATCCGGGCATCAAAGTGTCAACGGCGGAAGCGCGGGCGATTTTGCCTGCTCAATACCGCCGTCAGGATTGCATCAGCCATGGGCGCTATCTGGCGGGCTTTGTCCACGCCTGCCACACCGGGCAGGCCTCGCTGGCGGCCAAGCTGATGAAGGATGTCATCGCGGAACCTTACCGGACGAAACTCCTGCCCGGCTTTGCCGAGGCGCGGAAAGCCGCCCAGGATATCGGGGCGCTGGCCTGCGGTATTTCGGGTTCAGGCCCGACGTTATTTGCGGTCTGCAATGAAATAAACAGCGCTCAGCGCCTGGCTGACTGGCTAAGGGATAACTATTTGCAGAACGACGAAGGCTTTGTTCATATTTGCCGTCTGGATACGACAGGCGCACGACAACTGGGATAATGCATGAAACTGTACAACCTTAAAGATCACAATGAGCAGGTCAACTTTGCTCAGGCCATTCAACGAGGGTTGGGAAGCCGGCAGGGGCTGTTCTTTCCTTTGGAACTGCCAGAATTTGACCGGGCAGATATCGACCAACTGCTGGAAATGGATTTTGTTACCCGCAGCAGCCGTATTTTATCCGCTTATATCGGCGATGAACTGTCCGATGAAACGGTCTATCAGCGTGTTAAAAAGGCGTTTGCTTTCCCGGCGCCTGTCGTCTCGGTAACGGAAGATATCGCCTCACTGGAGTTGTTCCACGGCCCGACGCTGGCGTTCAAGGATTTCGGCGGCCGTTTTATGGCGCAAATGCTGACGGAAGTGGCGGGCGATCGGAAAATCACTATTCTTACCGCCACCTCCGGCGATACCGGTGCGGCGGTCGCTCACGCGTTTTACGGTCTGGAAAACATTCGCGTGGTGATCCTCTATCCGCGCGGTAAAATCAGCCCGTTGCAGGAAAAGCTGTTCTGCACGCTGGGCGGCAATATTCACACTGTCGCCGTCGACAGCGATTTTGATGCCTGTCAGGCGCTGGTCAAGCAGGCTTTTGATGATGAAGAACTGAAAAAGGCGATTGGCCTGAATTCGGCCAACTCCATTAATATCAGCCGGTTGCTGGCGCAAATCTGCTACTACTTTGAAGCGGTGGCGCAACTGCCGCAGGAAGCGCGTAATCAACTGGTGGTTTCCGTGCCAAGCGGCAACTTCGGCGATCTGACCGCCGGCCTGTTAGCCAAATCCCTCGGTCTGCCGATTAAACGTTTTATCGCCGCGACCAATGCCAACGATACCGTGCCGCGTTTCCTGAGCAATGGGGTCTGGGAACCGAATAAGACCGTCGCCACGTTGTCCAACGCCATGGATGTGAGTCAGCCGAATAACTGGCCGCGCGTAGAAGAGCTGTTCCGCCGTAAAAACTGGCAGTTGAAAACGCTGGGCTTTGGCGCGGTAAGCGATGACGTCACCAAAGAAACCCTGCATGAACTCGATGCGCTGGGTTATACCTCGGAGCCTCACGCGGCGATAGCCTATCGCTTATTACGCGATCAGCTACAGCCCGGCGAGTTCGGGTTGTTCCTGGGTACGGCGCACCCGGCGAAATTCAAGGAAAGCGTGGAAGCCATTCTGGGGAAAACGCTGGAGTTGCCTGAGGCGCTGGCGAAACGCGCCGATCTGGATTTGCTGTCGCATGACTTCCCGAATGATTTCGCCAGACTGCGTCAGTTCCTGATGTCGTTGCCTGCGTAATCGTTGTCAAGGGCGGAACTAGCCGCCCTTGCTTCGCCCATCATTGCTCGCGGCGTTTAAACACCAGTTCCTGAGCGGAAGATTCCGCATCGGCAAAGAAATACCCTTCCAAATCGAAATCTTTTAATTGTTCCGGCTGCGTCAGGCGGTTTTGGATAATAAAACGGCTCATCAACCCGCGGGCTTTCTTGGCGTAAAAGCTGATGACTTTAAACTTGCCGTTTTTCTCATCCAGAAACACCGGTTTGATGAGACGGGCGTGGAGTTTTTTCGGCTTCACCGCTTTGAAGTATTCGTCCGAAGCCAGATTCACCAGAATGTCGTCACCCTGTTCGCGCAGGGCCTGGTTCAGTTTTTCGGTGATGACATCTCCCCAAAAGCTATACAGATCCTTGCCCGCCTTGTTATCAAGCTTGGTGCCCATTTCCAGCCGGTAAGGCTGCATCAAATCCAGCGGGCGTAACACGCCGTATAAGCCGGACAGCATGCGCAGGTGTTGCTGAGCGAAATCAAAATCTTGCTCGCTGAAATCTTCCGCGTTCAGGCCGGTATAAACATCCCCTTTAAACGCCAGCAGCGCCTGCCGCGCATTGTCTGGCGTAAAATCGGGGCGCCAGTCATTAAAGCGAACCGCATTCAAGCCGGCCAGTTTGTCGCTGATGCCCATCAACGATGCGATCTGCGCCGGCGTCAGTTTCTTACACCGGGAGATCAACTGGCTGGAATAGCCCAGCAATTCCGGCTGAGTATAGCGTTGCGTCGCCAAAGGACTGGTGTAATCAAGGGTTTTTGCGGGTGAAAGGGTTATTAACATTCGCCATGTCCTGTCGGGCTGATTTTGATGCCCTTACTATAGCAAGAACATAACAAGAACCGGGCTGAAATCAGGCAAGAAAACGCTGATGGTTATAACAGGGAGTAGCAATCATCAGATTGGCACGGGTGTTTCTATTTAGTGAATTAACTGTAATATATTGTTTAATAAACTTTTTATTTGAACGCTCGCCATATGGGCGGAAAAACGTCAGGCGCGGCGTTGCACAGATGGAAAACGTTGGTGAAAAGGCTGTCTTGCGCCGGGTTTCGCGCGTGTTATTATCGGATTCAGGTGAGAACATAATGCCACCAGTTCATGCATTAATAATTCATATATGAGTACTTCACGCATAAACAATGAGAAATGCCAACATGACGGATAAACTGACTTCCCTACGCCAATTGACGACGGTTGTGGCTGATACCGGCGATATCGCGGCAATGAAATTGTATCAACCGCAAGACGCCACCACTAACCCTTCACTGATTCTTAATGCCGCTCAAATCCCCGAATACCGCAAGCTGATTGACGACGCCGTTGTCTGGGCGCGTGAGCAGAGCAATAACCGCGAGCAGCAGGTGGTCGATGCGACCGACAAGCTGGCGGTGAACATCGGTCTTGAGATCTTAAAACTGATCCCCGGCCGTATCTCTACCGAAGTGGATGCGCGTCTTTCGTATGACACTGAAGCCAGCGTGGCGAAAGCAAAACATCTGATCAAGCTTTATAACGATGCCGGCATCAGCAACGAACGTATTCTGATTAAACTGGCCTCTACCTGGCAGGGTATTCGTGCCGCAGAACAGCTGGAAAAAGACGGCATCAACTGTAACCTGACGCTGTTGTTCTCCTTTGCTCAGGCTCGTGCGTGCGCCGAAGCGGGCGTATTCCTGATTTCACCGTTTGTTGGCCGTATTCTGGACTGGTACAAAGTCAATGGCGATAAGAAAGAATTTGCCCCTACCGAAGATCCGGGCGTGGTTTCAGTGACTGAAATCTACAACTATTACAAACAACACGGTTATGAAACGGTGGTCATGGGCGCAAGCTTCCGTAACCTGGGTGAAATCATCGAGCTGGCGGGCTGTGATCGTCTAACCATCGCGCCTGCGCTGTTGAAAGAACTGTCGGAAAGCGAAGGCGACGTCGTCCGTAAGCTGTCTTATACCGGCGATGTTAAGGCGCGCCCGGCGAAAATGACGGAAGCGCAGTTCTACTGGCAGCATAATCAGGATCCGATGGCGGTAGATAAACTGGCCGACGGTATCCGCAAGTTTGCCGTCGATCAGGAAAAGCTGGAAAAAATGATCGCTGAATTACTGTAACAGCCGGTTCGAAAAAATAGCCGGGATCGCTATCCGGCTATTTGCGCCATCCTCTTTATGGTTACAGGCGCGCGCGGCGTTATTTCGCCACGGCATTTCGCGTTTTCTTGGCGTCATAAAGCTTTTTATCCGCCCGCTTCATAACGGCGGTTAAATCTTCTTTCTCAATACGGTATTCAACCAACCCGATGCTGACCGTCAGGTTCACGTCATTGCCGAACATCTCACTATTGGCGTCGCTAACCCGTAATCTGGCCCGCTCTGCGACCATGTAGGCGTCTTCCAGCCCGATATTGGGTAAAACAATGGCGAATTCATCCCCGCCGATCCGGCCAAAAATATCTTCGCGGCGGAATGACTTTTTAAATACTTCCGCCACCAGTTTCAGCGCTTCATCCCCGGCGCTATGGCCGAGGGTATCATTAACGATCTTAAAGTGATCGATATCGATAAGAATGACGCAAACGGGACGTTTGGAAAAATCGGCGATGTTCAGCGCTTTATTGGCCGTCATAAAAAACGCGTCCCGTCTCAGGTAGCCGGTCAGATCGTCATACCTTGCGGTTATCGGCAATTCTATCAGGTACTTTTTGGCGAGTATGGAGAGCAAACTGCCCAGCACGGCAAAAAGCAATACAATGCTCGATATACCGGCGATCGCGGTGAGAGACGAAAAGGTATCAAATACTGAAGGGGGAGTGGCTTTTAACGTTGTTCTGATCCGAATACCCAACAGATCGTCTTTCGCCGACAGCAGAGGAAAAATGATCGTTAATGTGTCTTTCCCCGCGTACTCGCCTATTGAGGGGAGTTTATTGTGGCAGACCCGGATAATTGCCATATCCTTAAACTGTAATTCCAAAGACGATAATCTATTGATACATTCACTGCCTGCATCCCGGGTATTAAATGCCAGCGTTCTTATCCGTGTGAAAACATAACGTCCTGTTTTTTCTGTTGTATCGACCTCGGTCACATCGCCGGAGCTATATGATTCATAAGTTTTAATTATTGAGTCCAGGTTATGTTTTTCTAACTTCCAGGTTCTTTTATTTGACTCATGCATAACAACGATGGCGATTAAAAAGGAAATAGAACCGAACAGAAAAAATGCGGATATAGGATGGGAAAAAAACTCTAATATCTTATACTTAGTGCTCTTCATGAATACTTCCTTGGCGAGGCTTTTTTACTTATTCTTGGCAGTGAAGTTATGCCTCAATTTTAACATATTACCCGGAGTCTGGTGAGCTTTAATGATAGTCGCCATCGTTCTTTTTTGTTTTTTTAAAAGGTTTTTATTTACAAATGATTGAATATAGCGCGGAAGGGATCAACAAACTCAGGCTGTTTGTATTACCTTGCGAGATCCGATTCAGAGGAACTGATTAAAATGAAAATTTTTTCATTTTTGGGACGCTATTTAATAACTATGATTATATTCAGATCTAAATAGATACTTGAATCAGACAATATCCTGATAAAATTGATTTTTTATTTTACTGGAGTCCTCTTATGAACGTATTGCATGTTGGTCTGGTATCCGTTTCCGATCGGGCGTCCGGCGGCGTTTATCAGGATAAAGGCATACCGGCGCTGGAAACATGGCTGACGGCGGCGTTAACGACGCCCTTTGAAATCGAAACCCGGCTGGTGCCTGATGAGCAGCCGTTGATTGAACAAACGCTGTGCGAGCTGGTTGACGAGCGGGGCTGTCATCTGGTGCTAACGACCGGCGGCACAGGGCCGGCGCGTCGTGATGTCACCCCCGATGCGACGCTGGCCGTTGCCGATCGCGAAATGCCGGGGTTTGGCGAACAGATGCGTCAAATCAGCCTGCAATTCGTGCCGACGGCGATTCTCTCAAGGCAGGTAGGGGTTATTCGTAAACATGCATTGATTCTTAATCTGCCGGGACAGCCTAAATCCATTAAAGAGACGCTGGAAGGGCTGAAGGATGCGGACGGCAAGGTGATTGTGGCGGGAATTTTCGCCAGTATTCCGTATTGCATCCAATTGCTGGAAGGCCCTTATGTTGAAACCGATCCGAATGTCGTAGCAGCTTTTCGTCCTAAAAATGCTGTACGCGAAATAAAAAACTGAAGTTTGACTATTTTAAATATAAGATTCAGCTTTGCTGGTGTATTGAAATTTTGCCGCTATAGTAATTTTTTCTTTACACATGATGGCGGATTTTATTTTCCCCTCTGGCACTGCGCGGCAATTTATGGCACACGAGCATCATCAATCTCATCGGCGGCAACGTCGGCTAAACCGGCAAGATTACAAAACGCTTTCTCTGGCTGCGCTGGGCGGCGCGCTGGAATTCTATGATTTCATCATTTTCGTCTTTTTTGCGGCGGTCATCGGCGACCTCTTTTTCCCGGCGGACATACCCGAGTGGCTGCGTCAGGTTCAGACCTTTGGCATCTTTGCCGCCGGCTATCTCGCTCGCCCGCTGGGGGGCATCGTTATGGCCCACTTCGGCGATCTGGTCGGACGTAAGAAAATGTTCAGCCTGAGCATTTTGCTGATGGCATTGCCCACGCTGGCGATGGGGATGCTGCCGACCTATGCGTCTATCGGCATCGCCGCGCCTTTATTATTGTTGCTGATGCGCGTGTTACAGGGCGCGGCGATCGGCGGCGAGGTTCCCGGCGCATGGGTGTTTGTCGCCGAGCATGTCCCGCGTTCACGGATTGGTTTTGCCTGCGGCACGTTGACCGCGGGGCTGACTATGGGAATTCTGTTGGGATCGCTGGTCGCCACCTTGTTGAATACCGTATTCACTCCTGAGCAGATGTCGGGCGGCGGCTGGCGTTTGCCGTTCTTTATTGGCGGGATCTTTGGGCTGGTGGCGATGTATCTGCGTCGCTGGTTACAGGAAACGCCGATCTTTATGGAAATGCAGGCCCATAAGAAACTGGCTGAGGAGTTGCCGCTAAAATCGGTGGTGATGAACCATCGCAAAGCGATCGTGGTTTCGATGTTGCTGACCTGGATGCTGTCCGCTTGCATTGTGGTGGTGATTTTGATGGCTCCGACATACCTGCAAAAAGTACACGGCGTTTCTGCGGCGCTGGCGTTACAGGCAAACTGTCTGGCGACCATTATGCTGATGGTTGGCTGCATCGGCGCCGGCCTGATTGTTGACCGCTTTGGCGCCAGCAAGATGTTTATTCTGGGCAGTTTGTCGCTGGCCGCATGCAGTTGGTTTTTCTACAGTACGGCGGCGAGCAACGCGAGTCTGCTTTTTATCGGCTACGCCATTGTCGGCTTAAGCGTCGGCGTGGTCGGTGCGGTTCCTTATGTGATGGTGCGCGCTTTCCCGGCGGAGGTGCGTTTTTCGGGGATCTCATTTTCCTATAACGTTTCGTATGCGGTTTTTGGCGGGTTAACGCCGATCTTTGTCACATTGATTATGAAGGCAACGCCGCTGGCTCCGGCATTTTATGTGCTTACGCTGTCAGCCGTCGGCGTGCTGTTGGGGATTTATTTGCGGCGTGATTTGAACAGCGAGCAGAGCGGCGAACAGATAGGAGAAGAGGAGTCCCGTTCGCCAGTCGGTATTTAAGGCGTGGGGCCGTCGGGCACCGATGATTGGCGGTAACCGTAAAAAAAGCCTGCTGTTTTCGCAGGCCTTTTTATCACCGAATCGTACGTGAGACTTAGTGGGCGCGGCGTTCGCCGATGGGCAGCACTTTTCGGCCAAACTGTTCGTTCAGCACTTCCGCCATCGCCAGATAAATAGCGCTGGCGCCGCAGATGATGCCTTCGAAACCGGCAACGGTCAGCAGGGCGTGGTTGCCGGTAAAATTACCGACGGCCAGTAAGGCAAACAGAACGGTCAGGCTGGCGAACACAAACTGTAATGCGCGGTTGGCGCGCAGCGTTCCGAAGAACATAAATAGGGTGAATACGCCCCACAGCCCGAGGAATACTCCCAGGAACCGCGCGTCGCTGGCTTCCGCCAGACCCGTTTTCGGCAGCATAATAATGCCGACTAACGTCAACCAGAAGGCGCCGTAAGAGGTGAATGCGGTGGCGCCAAAAGTATTGCCTTTTTTATATTCCAGTAATCCCGCCAGGATCTGGGCGATGCCGCCGTAAAAAATGCCCATGCTGAGGATAATGGAAGAAAGCGGGAAAAAGCCTGCGTTGTGAAGGTTCAGTAAAATAGTGGTCATCCCGAAGCCCATCAGCCCTAACGGACCGGGATTCGCCAACGTGTTCGTATGCATAAATCCTCTGCAATGACAGATAATCAATGTTCCCTTCATATATGAAGTTGTCGTTTTGCCGCGCCGCCAATGACGGCGGGCGCGGCATCATATCGGGCGGTTTGAGCGGACACAATACGGCGAATCAACAATAGTTTGATCGAACAAGGAATAAAGACCATTTTTTTTCATCCCCCCCCTTGATGATGGGATTGTTGGCCCCATCTTATTTTCAACCAAAACAGTTTGACCAAATCAAATAGGTTTATGTCGGGTCGTTAAACTTGGGCAGCGCCTTTGCAATATGAGGGCTGAACAGGTGGAACAGGGTGTTGTGTAGTTGAAAAACGACATTTAGCCCGCATAGTAGGTTGAACTACCACACCGGATATGACTTTTTAGTGGAGATGTTTAGATGGGTAAGATTATTGGTATCGACCTGGGTACAACCAACTCTTGTGTAGCGATTATGGACGGTACGCAGGTTAAAGTACTGGAAAACAGCGAGGGCGATCGTACGACGCCTTCAATTATTGCTTATACGCAAGACGGTGAAACTCTGGTTGGCCAACCGGCTAAGCGTCAGGCGGTGACTAACCCGAAAAATACGCTGTTTGCGATTAAGCGTCTGATCGGCCGTCGTTTTAAAGACGAAGAAGTTCAGCGCGACACCAACATCATGCCGTATAAAATCATCGCGGCTGATAATGGCGACGCCTGGCTGGAAGTCAAAGATCAGAAAATGGCGCCGCCGCAGATTTCAGCGGAAGTGCTGAAAAAAATGAAGAAAACGGCGGAAGACTATCTGGGCGAACCGGTGACCGAAGCGGTTATTACCGTTCCGGCATACTTCAACGATGCGCAGCGTCAGGCCACCAAAGATGCCGGCCGTATCGCCGGTCTGGAAGTGAAACGTATTATTAACGAACCTACCGCCGCCGCGCTGGCGTATGGTTTGGATAAAGAAGTGGGCAACCGCACCATTGCCGTATATGACCTGGGCGGCGGTACTTTCGATATTTCCATTATCGAAATCGATGAAGTCGATGGCGAAAAAACGTTTGAAGTGCTGGCAACCAATGGGGATACCCACCTGGGCGGCGAAGACTTCGACAGCCGGATGATCAACTATCTGGTCGACGAATTTAAGAAAGAACAGGGTTTCGATCTGCGTAACGATCCTCTGGCGATGCAGCGTCTGAAAGAAGCGGCGGAAAAAGCCAAAATCGAGCTTTCTTCCGCGCAGCAGACTGACGTTAACCTGCCGTACATCACCGCGGATGCGAGCGGCCCGAAACACCTGAACATCAAGGTGACCCGCGCCAAACTGGAATCTTTGGTTGAAGATCTGGTCAACCGTTCGCTGGAGCCGCTGAAGGTGGCGCTGAAAGACGCCGGTCTGTCCGTTTCTGACATTCAGGACGTGATCCTGGTCGGCGGTCAGACCCGTATGCCGCTGGTACAGAAAAAAGTCGCTGATTTCTTCGGTAAAGAGCCGCGTAAAGATGTCAACCCGGATGAAGCTGTGGCTATCGGCGCCGCTGTTCAGGGCGGCGTGTTATCCGGCGATGTGAAAGACGTTCTGCTGCTGGACGTTACCCCGCTGTCGCTGGGTATCGAAACCATGGGCGGCGTGATGACGGCGCTGATCTCCAAGAACACCACCATCCCGACCAAACACAGTCAGGTGTTCTCCACGGCGGAAGATAACCAGTCCGCGGTGACGATCCATGTTCTGCAAGGCGAACGTAAACGCGCCAGCGACAACAAATCACTGGGGCAGTTTAACCTGGATGGCATTCAGCCTGCGCCGCGCGGTATGCCGCAGATCGAAGTCACGTTCGACATCGATGCCGATGGTATCCTGCACGTTTCCGCTAAAGATAAAAACAGCGGCCGCGAGCAGAAAATCACCATCAAGGCCTCTTCTGGTCTGAACGAGGATGAAATCCAGAAAATGGTGCGTGATGCCGAGGCGAACGCGGAATCCGACCGTAAGTTTGAAGAGCTGGTTCAAACCCGCAACCAGGGCGATCATCTGTTGCACAGCACGCGCAAGCAGCTTGAAGAAGTGGGCGATAGCCTGGCCGCTGATGATAAAACCGCCATTGACGACGCGCTGAAAGCATTGGAAAGTGCGTTGAAAGGTGAAGACAAAGCGGACATTGAAGCCAAAATCCAGGCGCTGGTGCAGGCTTCAGGTAAATTGCTGGAAGCTTCTCAGCAGCAGGCTCAGGCTGGTGCGGCGGAAGGGGCGGCTGACGATGCGTCCGCGCGTAAAGACGACGATGTCGTTGATGCCGAGTTTGAAGAAGTAAAAGATAAAAAATAATCGCCCTTGAGCGGGCGCAGTAGCGGTAACGATTAACTGTTGCTGGCAACCAGCACGGGCGTTGAGGAAACTCTGCGCCCGTGCACGCATGTTGAGGGCAGGAAAAAAAGAATGGCGAAGCAAGACTATTACGAGATTTTAGGTGTAGCTAAAGGCGCGGATGAGCGTGAAATTAAGAAGGCTTATAAGCGTTTGGCGATGAAGTATCACCCGGACCGTAATTCTGGTGATAAAGAATCTGAAGCACGATTCAAAGAGATTAAAGAAGCCTACGAGGTTCTCACTGATTCCCAGAAACGTGCCGCCTACGATCAGTACGGCCATGCTGCATTTGAACAAGGTGGCATGGGCGGCGGCGGCGGTTTTGGCGGCGGCGGTGCCGATTTCGGTGATATTTTTGGCGACGTTTTCGGCGATATTTTTGGCGGCGGCCGTCGCCAACGCGCGAGTCGCGGCGCCGATTTACGCTATAACATGGAGCTGTCGCTGGAAGAAGCTGTCCGTGGCGTCACCAAAGAGATCCGTATCCCGACGCTGGAAGAGTGCGACGTTTGTCATGGCAACGGAGCGAAGCCGGGTAGTTCACCGGTCACTTGTCCTACCTGTCACGGCAACGGCCAGGTACAAATGCGCCAGGGCTTTTTCACGGTTCAACAGGCCTGTCCGCACTGTCACGGCCGGGGCAAGATCATTAAAGATCCATGCAATAAATGTCATGGGCATGGCCGCGTAGAAAAGAGCAAAACGCTATCGGTGAAAATTCCTGCCGGGGTGGATACGGGCGATCGCATTCGTTTATCCGGAGAGGGCGAAGCGGGGGAGCACGGTGCGCCGGCCGGAGATTTGTACGTTCAGGTTCAGGTAAAAGCACACCCGATTTTCCAACGTGAGGAAAATAATCTGTACTGTGAAGTGCCGATTAACTTTGCCATGGCTGCGCTGGGCGGGGAAATTGAAGTGCCGACGCTGGATGGCCGCGTAAAGCTGAAAGTGCCTGCTGAAACGCAAACCGGAAAACTGTTCCGCATGCGCGGCAAAGGCGTTAAGTCCGTGCGCGGCGGCGCCCAGGGCGATCTGTTGTGCCGGGTGGTGGTGGAAACGCCGGTCAGCCTGAATGAACGGCAAAGAGAACTGCTGCAAGAGCTGGCGGAAAGCTTTGGCGGGCCTTCCGGCGAAAGAAACAGCCCGCGTTCTAAAAGCTTTTTCGATGGAGTGAAGAAGTTTTTTGACGATCTGACTCGCTGATATTTGTTGTATAGTTAGCAAGATAAGGCAGAAAACCGGCTGGCGAATCATCAGCCGGTTTTTTTATGGCGTTTTTCTTACCCGCCATCTTTAGCGGCGTTGCTGCGCAACGTATAAAAATTATTCCGGTAATAGAGAGTCAGTGACATGATAAACCTGCTTCGCCGTTTCGTCGGCCTGGATGCCGCCGCCGGACTGATGCTGATCGGCGCCACATTGTTGGCGATGATATTAGCCAACATGCCTTTTAGTTCGGAAGGTTATCATCAGTTTTTGATGATGCCGGTGGAAATCCGCTTTGGGGCGCTGGAACTTAATAAAAATCTGTTGCTGTGGATCAATGACGGTCTGATGGCGATTTTCTTTCTGATGATCGGGCTTGAGGTCAAGCGTGAACTGGCGATCGGCGCGCTGGCAAGCCGGCGTCAGGCGATGCTGCCGCTGGTGGCCGCCATCGGCGGAATGGTATTTCCAGCGTTGATCTTCCTGCTGTTCAATGCCGGCGATGAGGTGACTCGCCACGGCTGGGCGATCCCCACGGCGACGGATATTGCCTTCGCGATCGGCGTGCTGATTTTGCTGGGTAAACGCGTCCCGCCGGGATTAAAGGTTTTTTTACTGGCGTTGGCCATTATTGATGATCTGGGCGCCATCCTGATCATCGCGTTGTTTTATACCCAGCAGATATTCTGGCCCGCGCTATTGGGGGCGTTGCTATGCATTGCGGCGCTGGCTTATATGAACCGTCAGCATGTCGCCAAAACCTCGGCGTATTTGCTGGTGGGGATGGTGCTTTGGGTGTGTATCCTTAAATGCGGCGTACATGCCACGCTGGCAGGGGTGATTGTGGGGTTCTTTATTCCGCTGCGTACGACGGATGGACGCGCTTCCCCCGCGACAACGCTGGAGCATGGGCTGCATGTTTGGGTCTCTTTCCTGATTATTCCGCTGTTTGCTTTCGCCAATGCGGGCATTGTGTTACAGGGCGTTGAAGCGGATAAACTTTTTTCGCCGCTGATTTTCGGCATTGCGGCGGGTTTGCTGATTGGTAAGCCGCTGGGGATCACGCTGTGCAGTTGGCTGGTTATCAGAATGGGGTACGCCAAATTACCGGCTGGCGTCAGTTTCGGTCAGATTATGGCGGTTTCCGTGCCGTGCGGCATTGGCTTCACCATGTCGATCTTTATTACGTTGCTGGCGTTTACCAACAGCGATGCTGAATTTATTACCTACGCCAAACTGGGGATTTTGCTGGCGTCCGGACTGGCGGCAATCGCCGGCTATGTGGTGTTGCGCGTGGTTTTACCCGCGCCGCGTGATGCCGTGTCGGTTTCCACGCTGCGGCAATAACCGCGGGATTAGCCGAACGATAAGCGCAAAAAAACCGGCCTGAGCCGGTTTTTTCAACAACAATACGCGAAAACGCGATTATTGCATGGCGTTGATGCGCGCAACCAGATTGGATTTATGACGTGCAGCTTTGTTTTTGTGGATCAGGCCTTTGCTTGCCTGACGATCCACGATCGGTTGCATATCATTAAACGCATTCTGTGCCGCTTCTTTATCGCCGGTAGCGATCGCCGCGTATACTTTCTTAATGAAAGTACGCATCATGGAGCGACGGCTTGCGTTATGCTTGCGGCGCTTCTCAGATTGTACGGCGCGTTTCTTAGCTGATTTGATATTAGCCAAGGTCCAACTCCCAAATATATTCTATCGAGGACAATTCAAAGGCCGAGGAATATGCCCTTTTAGCCTTCGTTTGTCAATGGATTTGTGCAAATAAGCGCCGTTTGTACGTCGACGCTTGTTACGTTGTGATGGCGCAGGATTTTAACAGCTTCACGCGGTGGAATACAGCTTTTCGCGTTTATAAATTCACTCTGTCGCATTAATCATCGATAAAACAATTAATCGCCGCTAAAACCCGGTTAGTATACCGCGCTTTGCCCCGGGACGTTGCCGATGATTCGTCCCAAAACAACAAAAATACCGCCGGTATTCAGAATGCGGACGGCAAAAGGCGCGAATCGCGGGTTAACCTTACTCGCTGTACAAGGTATAATCCGCCGATTTCCATAATTTTAACCCATTTGTTCTGAGCCAGCCATGCAGCTAATTCGCGGTATACACAATCTTCGGGCACACCATTATGGCTGTGTGCTCACTATTGGTAATTTTGACGGCGTGCACCGCGGACACCAGATGCTGCTTGAGCGACTGAAGCAGGAAGGTCGTTCCCGCGGGCTTCCTGTAATGGTGATGATTTTTGAACCGCAGCCGCTGGAGCTGTTTTCTGTTGAAAAAGCGCCGGCGCGGTTGACTCGCCTGCGCGATAAAGTGAATTATCTGAAAAAGGCCGGCGTGGATTATCTGCTGTGCGTTAAATTTGACGCACGCTTCGCCGCCAACCATGCGCAAACTTTTGTTTCGACGCTGCTGGTGGAAAAACTGGGCGTCAGGTTTTTGGTGGTGGGGGATGACTTCCGTTTCGGGGCTGGCCGCCAGGGCGATTTCCTGTTATTACAGCAAGCGGGGCGCGATGCGGGTTTTGACGTTATCAGCACGGCTTCATTCTGTGACGACGGCAAACGCGTAAGCAGCACTGCCGTACGTGAAGCGCTCTACCGCGACGATCTGGCGCTGGCGGAAAGCCTGTTGGGGCACCCCTACAGTATTTCCGGGCGAGTGGTTCATGGTAATGCTCTGGGACGAACGATAGGATTTCCCACCGCGAATCTGCCGCTAAAGCGTCAGGTGTCGCCGGTCAGCGGGGTTTATGCCGTCAGCGTTAACGGCCTGGGGGATGAACCGTTGCCGGGCGTCGCCAATATTGGCACGCGCCCGACGATAACCGGAGACAAGCGCCAGCAGCTTGAGGTGCACTTACTGGATACGACGATGAATTTGTATGGTCGTCATATCGAAGTGGTACTGCGCAAAAAGATACGTAATGAACAGCGTTTTGCTTCGCTTGAGGCGTTAAAACAGCAAATCGCCGATGATGTGGTGACGGCCCGGAAATTTTTTGGGTTAAAGACACCGGTTTAATTTTTCTAGCCGAAAACGAAATCGAGAATCTAATGAGTGACTATAAGACTACCCTGAACTTGCCGGAAACAGGGTTCCCGATGCGTGGCGATTTGGCCAAGCGTGAACCTGACATGCTGAAACGTTGGTATGAACAGGATCTGTACGGGATTATTCGCAATGCTAAAAAAGGTAAAAAAACCTTCATTCTGCACGATGGACCTCCGTATGCGAATGGCAGCATTCATATTGGTCACTCCGTTAATAAAATTCTTAAAGACATTATCGTTAAGTCTAAAACGCTGTCTGGCTATGACTCGCCGTATATCCCGGGCTGGGACTGTCATGGTCTGCCGATCGAGCTGAAAGTCGAACAGCTGATCGGCAAGCCGGGTGAGAAAGTCAGCGCCGCGGAGTTCCGTGCGGCATGCCGTAAATATGCCGCCGAACAGGTCGCCGGTCAGAAGAAGGACTTTATCCGTCTCGGGGTATTGGGGGACTGGGATCATCCGTATCTGACGATGGACTTCTCGACTGAAGCCAACATTATTCGCGCGCTGGGCAAAATTATCGAAAACGGCCATCTGCATAAGGGGGCCAAGCCGGTTCACTGGTGCGCCGACTGCGGTTCCGCTTTGGCGGAAGCCGAAGTGGAATACTACGACAAAACCTCTCCTTCCATCGATGTGGCGTTTAACGCCGTCGATGCGGCGGCGGTGAGCGCGAAATTCGGCGTAAGTCAGGTTGAAGGCCCGCTTTCGCTGGTTATCTGGACCACCACCCCGTGGACGCTGCCCGCTAACCGCGCGATCTCGCTCAACCCTGAATTCACTTATCAACTGGTGCAGGTTGAAGGCCGGGCGTTAATCCTGGCTGCCGATCTGGTTGAAAGCGTGATGAAGCGCATCGGCGTCAGCCATTGGATCGTGCTGGGTGAATGCAGCGGCCGCGATCTCGAACTGCTGCGCTTCCAGCATCCGTTCATGGGCTTTGATGTCCCGGCTATTCTGGGCGACCATGTGACGCTGGACGCGGGTACCGGCGCGGTGCATACCGCGCCGGGGCATGGCCCGGATGACTATGTCATTGGTCAGAAGTATGGGCTGGAAGTGGCTAATCCGGTGGGGCCGAACGGCTGCTATCTGACCGGGACTTACCCGGAGCTGGACGGCAAGTTTGTCTTTAAGGCCAATGACACCGTCGTCGAGATCCTGCGCGCGAGCGGCGCACTGCTGCATATGGAAAAACTGCTGCACAGCTATCCGTGCTGCTGGCGTCATAAAACGCCGATCATTTTCCGTGCGACGCCGCAGTGGTTTATCAGCATGGATCAGAAAGGGCTGCGCAAGCAGTCGCTGGCTGAAATTAAAGGCGTGCAATGGATCCCCGACTGGGGGCAGGCGCGTATCGAGGCGATGGTGGCCAACCGCCCTGACTGGTGTATTTCCCGTCAGCGCACCTGGGGCGTACCGATGTCGCTTTTCGTGCATAAAGAGACGGAAGCGTTGCATCCCCGCACCGGCGAACTGATTGAAGCGGTCGCCAAACGCGTTGAGCAGGATGGCATTCAGGCATGGTGGGATCTCGATCCGAAAGAGGTGCTGGGCGCCGATGCCGAGCATTACGTTAAGGTTCCCGATACGCTGGATGTCTGGTTTGACTCAGGGTCAACGCATGCTTCCGTGGTCGATGTGCGCCCTGAATTCGGCGGCCATTCGGCGGATATGTATCTGGAAGGTTCTGACCAGCATCGCGGCTGGTTCATGTCATCGCTGATGATTTCGACCGCCATCAAAGGCAAGGCCCCTTACCGTCAGGTGCTGACTCACGGCTTCACCGTGGATGGTCAGGGCCGCAAGATGTCCAAGTCTATCGGTAATACCATCAGCCCGCAGGATGTGATGAACAAACTGGGCGGCGATATTCTGCGTTTGTGGATTGGCTCGACGGACTACTCCGGCGAAATCGCGGTGTCCGATGAGATCCTGAAACGTTCGGCGGATGCCTATCGCCGTATCCGCAACACCGCGCGTTTTCTGCTGGCCAACCTGAACGGGTTCGATCCGCAGAAGCACATGGTAAAACCGGAAGAGATGGTGGTGCTGGATCGCTGGGCGGTCGGCTGTGCGCAAGCGGCGCAGGAAGAGATCGTCGAAGCCTATGACAGCTATGATTTCCACCGCGTGGTACAGCGTCTGATGCAGTTCTGCTCTATCGAGATGGGTTCGTTCTATCTGGATATCATCAAGGATCGTCAGTACACCGCGAAAGGCGACAGCATCGCCCGCCGCAGTTGCCAGACGGCGCTGTATCATATTTCTGAAGCTCTGGTTCGCTGGATGGCTCCGATCCTGTCATTCACCGCCGACGAGGTTTGGGCATACCTGCCGGGCGAACGCGCGCAGTATGTGTTCACTGAAGAGTGGTATGACGGTTTGTTCGGTCTGGATAGCGCAGAAACCATGAATGACGAATTCTGGACGGATATCCTGAAAGTGCGCAGCGAAGTGAATAAGACGATCGAGCAGGCGCGTAACGACAAGCGCATCGGCGGATCGCTGGAAGCCGCCGTCACGCTGTACGCCGACGCCGCTCTGGCCGATAAGCTTAATCAGTTGCGTCAGGAACTGCATTTCGCCCTGTTGACCTCGAAAGCGCGGGTCGAGCGTTATGAAAATGCGCCCGCCGATGCGCAGGGCACTGAACTACCCGGATTGAAAATTGCCTTAAGCAAAGCGGAAGGGCACAAGTGTCCGCGTTGCTGGCATTATGAGTCAGATATCGGTACTGATACCGATTATCCCGACATTTGTGGCCGCTGTGCGACCAACGTCGGCGGCAAAGGCGAAGAGCGTAAATTTGTCTGATGAATAAATCGATCTGTTCGAGCGGATTGCGCTGGCTTTGGCTGGCGCTGGTCGTGTTAGTCGTTGACCTCGGCAGCAAACAGTGGATTTTAACCCACTTTGCGCTGGGGGATACGCAGCCCCTGATCCCTTATCTGAATTTGCACTATGCGCGCAATTACGGCGCCGCGTTCAGTTTTCTGGCGGATAAGGGCGGCTGGCAACGTTGGTTCTTTGCCGGCATCGCCATCGCCATTGTTATCGCCCTGCTGGTGATGATGTATCGCGGCAGCGCGCGCCAGAAGCTGAATAACATCGCTTATGCGCTGATTATCGGCGGCGCGTTAGGCAACCTGTTTGACCGGATGTGGCATGGTTTTGTAGTGGATTTTATCGACTTTTACGTCGGTAGCTGGCATTTCGCTACCTTCAATTTGGCCGATAGCGCTATCTGTATTGGCGCCGCCCTGATCGTACTGGAAGGTTTTTTCACTCCCCACGACGGCGCCGTTAAGCAAAAGGGTCATTGATGTCCGAAACTGTACAGAGCAACAGCGCGGTGCTGGTGCACTTTATCCTGACACTGGAGGACGGTTCAGCGGCGGAGTCCACCCGTGAAAGCGGTAAACCCGCGCTGTTCCGTCTTGGCGATGGCAGCCTGTCCGATGCGCTGGAACAGCATTTGCTGGGCTTGACACGCGGCGACAAACGTCGGTTTACGTTGCCGCCGGAATCGGCTTTCGGCCAGGCAAACCCGGATCTGATCCAGTTTTTCCTGCGCCGTGACTTTGCGCAGACCGGCGTGCCGGATGTGGGCACCATCATGTTGTTCAGCGGCGTTGGCGGTCATGATATGCCGGGGATTATTCGTGAGGTTGCGCAAGAGTCCGTCACGGTGGATTTCAACCATCCGCTGGCAGGCCGGTCTATTACGTTCGATCTGGAAGTGTTGGAAATCGATCCCTCTCAACAGGAGGCGCAGCATGCAGATATTGCTGGCTAACCCACGTGGTTTTTGTGCCGGAGTCGATCGCGCCATCAGCATTGTTGAGCGGGCATTGGAGATATATGGCACACCGATCTACGTTCGTCACGAGGTGGTTCATAACCGTTATGTGGTCAACGGACTCCGCGAGCGCGGCGCGATATTTATTGAGCAGATCGAAGAAGTGCCGGACGGCTCGATTCTGATTTTCTCAGCCCATGGCGTTTCGCAGGCCGTTCGTCTTGAGGCCAGAAATCGTGATTTAACGGTGTTTGACGCCACCTGTCCGCTGGTGACCAAAGTGCATATGGAAGTGGCGAGGGCCAGCCGGAAAGGTGTGGAAGCTATCCTGATCGGCCACGCCGGTCATCCGGAAGTGGAAGGCACGATGGGGCAATACAGCAATGCGGACGGCGGGATGTATCTGGTGGAGTCGCCTGAAGATGTCTGGCAATTGCAGGTGAAGGACGAAACCAATCTGTGCTTTATGACGCAAACCACGCTGTCGGTGGATGATACGTCCGCGGTGATCGATGCGTTGCGCGAACGTTTTCCGCAGATTATCGGCCCGCGTAAAGACGATATTTGCTACGCCACCACCAATCGTCAGGAGGCGGTGCGTTTTCTGGCCGCCGAGGCGGATGTGGTGCTGGTGGTCGGTTCCAGAAATTCTTCCAACTCCAATCGCCTGGCCGAACTGGCCCAGCGGGCGGGTAAGGCCGCCTACCTGATTGACTCGGCGGAAGACATTCAGGAGAGCTGGCTGGCCGGCGTTACCCACGTTGGGGTGACGGCCGGGGCGTCCGCGCCGGATATTCTGGTGCAGCAGGTGATTCAGCGTTTAAAGGCGCTGGGCGGCGAGGTCGCTCTTGAGTTGCAGGGGCGCGAAGAAAATATCGTTTTTGAAGTGCCGAAAGAGCTGCGTGTCGAAGTGAAACAAATTGACTAAGTGATGTATTGCCGGTGGGGAGCAGAACCTGTTCCCCACCGTCTTATCCCAATCATATCTCCCGTCCGTGCCAGCCTGATTACCCGCTAATAAAAATCTGATAAAAATGCATGTTTATGCGTTATCGCGATTGATCTCTCGACGCAGGCGGCGCGCTCAGGCAACTTTTACTGATGTTATTTTTCTTCTGACATAATTTTCTAATCTGATCATAAATCCGCTGGCGATAGTGCGTCACGCCCGTTAACCTACCGTTATTTCATAGCGGAAGTAGCAAAGAGAGAGACATTATGCAGGATTCATCAATCCGTATTGCGGTTGCCGGTGCGGGCGGCCGCATGGGGCGCCAACTGATTGCGGCGGTTGAGCAGACTGAAGGCGCGGTGCTGGGCGCCGCGCTGGAGCGTCAAGGCTCGTCTCTGGTGGGGGCCGATGCCGGTGAACTGGCCGGGCTGGGGAAATCCGGCGTGGCGGTGAGCGATAGTCTGGACGCCATCCGTGATGATTTTGATATTTTAATCGATTTTACCCGCCCTGAAGGCACGCTGGCTCATCTGGCTTTTTGTCGTCAGCACCAAAAGGCGATGATTATCGGCACTACCGGGTTTGATGAGCAGGGAAAAGCGGCTATCCGCGACGCGGCGCAGGAGATCGGCATTGTTTTCGCCGCTAATTTCAGCGTTGGCGTCAATGTGATGCTTAAACTGCTGGAAAAAGCCGCCAAAGTGATGGGGGATTATACCGATATCGAAATTATCGAGGCTCATCACCGGCATAAAGTGGATGCGCCTTCGGGAACGGCGCTGGCGATGGGCGAAACCATCGCCGACGCGCTGGGACGCGATCTGAAAACGTGCGCCGTCTATGCACGGGAAGGGTATACCGGCGAGCGCGATCCGAAAAGTATTGGTTTTGCGACGGTGCGCGCGGGCGATATCGTCGGCGAGCACACGGCGATGTTTGCGGATATCGGCGAGCGCGTTGAGATTAGCCACAAGGCCTCCAGCCGTATGACCTTTGCTAATGGCGCCGTCAGGGCTGCAATTTGGGTAAAAGCCAGAAAATGTGGACTTTTCGATATGAAAGATGTGCTTGGATTGGATGATTTATAAAAATTAATCTGAGTTTTATAAATATAATATTATGATAAAAGTGGCGATTTTTTATCGTTGCTTTTATTTTACCGTTCTTGTTATATTTTTTATCAGAAACTCTTTATATTCTCTGTTTTCATGCTTTTTGAGGCGGTTTTTTTACGCTAAAACGGTAAAGCAGCTTCTATTGGTCGATTATTAGGCTTATTCTAACCATGTAGGTTAGCAACCGTTTACTTTGCCGAGTTAACATGCTTTTTTAGCATGGTGAGTAGATATTTATGCCATAAAGCATAGAAAGAAGGGAAAAAGTGCGGTTGAAGTGGACAATTTAGCCGACCATCATTAAAATGCGCCCAATTTGCCAAAAATTTACCTTGAAGGTGGTTTTTGCGTTGATTTAGATCGATTAATCTGAATTAATATGCAAATAACATGATTTTTTATTCCTTGGAGGGTGTTTTGATTAAGTCAGCGCTATTGGTTCTGGAAGACGGAACCCAATTCCACGGTCGGGCCATCGGGGCGGAAGGGTCGGCAGTGGGGGAAGTGGTCTTCAATACGTCGATGACCGGATATCAAGAAATCCTTACTGATCCATCCTATTCCCGCCAGATCGTCACTCTCACTTATCCCCATATTGGTAATGTCGGCACCAACCAAGCAGACGAAGAATCGCCCGCGATACAAGCCCAGGGGCTGGTAATTCGCGACCTGCCGCTGATTGCCAGCAACTATCGCAGTGAAGAAAGCCTGTCTGAATACCTCAAACGCAACAACATCGTCGGCATTGCCGATATCGATACCCGTAAGTTGACCCGCTTACTGCGTGAAAAAGGCGCCCAGAACGGCTGCATTATCGCGGGCGACGCGCCGGATGCGGCGCTGGCGCTGGAAAAAGCCAAGGCTTTCCCGGGGCTGAAAGGGATGGATTTGGCAAAAGAGGTCACCACGGCTGAAAGCTATAGCTGGCTGCAAGGCAGTTGGACGCTGGAAGGCGACTTGCCCGTCGCTAAACAGGAAAGCGCGCTGCCTTACCATGTGGTGGCTTATGACTACGGCGTGAAACGCAATATTCTGCGTATGCTGGTAGACCGCGGCTGCCGCCTGACGGTGGTGCCGGCGCAAACCTCCGCCGAGGACGTCCTGAAACTCAATCCGGACGGTATTTTCCTCTCCAACGGCCCCGGCGATCCGGAACCGTGCGACTACGCAATCCGGGCGATCAAAACGTTCCTGGAAACGGATATCCCGGTATTCGGCATCTGCCTCGGTCACCAACTGCTGGCGCTGGCCAGCGGCGCGCAGACCGTCAAAATGAAGCTTGGTCACCACGGCGGCAACCATCCGGTAAAAGATCTGGATAACAACCGCGTGATGATCACCGCACAGAACCACGGCTTTGCGGTTGATGAACATAATCTGCCCGACACGCTGCGCGTGACGCATATCTCGCTGTTCGATCATACGGTTCAGGGGATTCATCGCACCGATAAACCGGCGTTCAGTTTTCAGGGGCACCCGGAAGCCAGTCCCGGCCCGCACGATGCGGCCCCGTTTTTCGACCACTTTATTGAATTGATTAAGACTTACCGTTCTTCAGCCAAATAATCAGGAGCGAGAAAATGCCAAAACGTACAGATATTAAAAGCATCCTGATTCTGGGCGCCGGCCCGATTGTTATCGGCCAGGCTTGTGAATTTGACTACTCCGGCGCTCAGGCGTGTAAAGCGCTGCGTGAAGAGGGATACCGAGTCATTCTGGTGAACTCGAACCCGGCCACCATCATGACCGACCCGGAAATGGCCGACGCCACCTATATCGAGCCGATTCACTGGGAAGTGGTGCGCAAAATTATCGAGAAAGAGCGTCCGGACGCGGTGCTGCCGACAATGGGCGGTCAGACGGCGCTGAACTGCGCGCTGGAGCTGGAACGTCAGGGCGTGTTGGCCGAGTTCGGCGTGACGATGATCGGCGCCACCGCCGATGCGATTGATAAAGCCGAAGATCGCCAGCGTTTCGATAAGGCAATGAAGAAAATCGGCTTGGATACCGCCCGTTCCGGTATCGCGCATACGATGGAAGAGGCGCTGGCCGTCGCCGCCGATGTCGGTTTTCCCTGTATTATTCGTCCTTCCTTTACCATGGGCGGCACCGGCGGCGGCATCGCCTATAATCGTGAAGAGTTTGAAGAAATCTGCGAGCGCGGCCTGGATCTTTCTCCAACCAAAGAATTGTTGATCGACGAATCGCTGATTGGCTGGAAAGAGTATGAAATGGAAGTGGTGCGCGACAAAAACGACAACTGCATCATCGTCTGCTCCATCGAAAACTTCGACGCCATGGGCATTCATACCGGCGACTCCATTACCGTTGCGCCCGCGCAAACGCTGACCGATAAAGAATACCAAATCATGCGTAACGCCTCGATGGCGGTACTGCGTGAAATCGGTGTGGAAACCGGCGGGTCGAACGTGCAGTTCTCGGTGAACCCGAAAAACGGCCGTCTGATCGTGATTGAAATGAACCCGCGCGTTTCCCGCTCTTCCGCGCTGGCATCGAAAGCGACCGGGTTCCCGATCGCCAAAATCGCCGCCAAGCTGGCGGTGGGCTACACGCTCGATGAACTGATGAACGATATTACCGGCGGCCGCACGCCGGCGTCGTTTGAGCCGTCCATCGATTATGTGGTGACGAAAATTCCACGCTTTAACTTCGAAAAATTCGCCGGCGCCAATGACCGTCTGACCACGCAGATGAAATCGGTGGGCGAGGTGATGGCGATCGGCCGGACTCAGCAGGAGTCATTACAGAAAGCGTTGCGCGGTCTGGAAGTGGGAGCGACGGGATTCGATCCGCAAGTGGATCTGGATGATCCTGAAGCGTTGACCAAAATCCGTCGTGAGCTGAAAGACGCCGGCGCCGATCGTATCTGGTACATCGCCGATGCGTTCCGGGCGGGCATGTCCGTCGACGGCGTGTTTAACCTCACGAATATTGACCGCTGGTTCCTGATGCAGATTGAAGAGCTGGTTCGTCTGGAAGAACAGGTGGCGGAAAAAGGCGTTACCGTGCTGGATGCCGACTTCCTGCGTCAATTGAAACGTAAAGGCTTCGCCGATGCGCGTCTGGCGACGCTGGCCGGCGTGGCTGAAAGTGAAATCCGCAAATTGCGCGATAAGTTTGACCTACACCCGGTGTATAAGCGCGTGGACACCTGTGCGGCGGAATTTGCAACCGATACGGCTTATATGTACTCCACCTACGAGGATGAGTGCGAAGCTAACCCGAGTCAGGATCGTGAGAAGATCATCGTGCTGGGCGGCGGGCCGAACCGTATCGGTCAGGGCATCGAGTTTGACTATTGCTGCGTCCACGCATCGCTGGCGCTGCGTGAAGACGGTTATGAAACCATCATGGTGAACTGTAACCCTGAAACGGTTTCGACCGACTACGATACCTCCGATCGCCTGTACTTCGAACCGGTGACGCTGGAAGACGTACTGGAAATCGTACGTATTGAAAAACCGAAAGGCGTTATCGTTCAATACGGCGGCCAGACCCCGCTGAAGCTGGCGCGGGCGCTGGAAGCCGCGGGCGTTCCGGTGATCGGCACCAGCCCGGATGCCATCGATCGCGCGGAAGACCGCGAGCGTTTCCAGCAGGCGGTCGACCGACTCGGCCTGAAACAACCGGCGAACGCCACCGTGGTGGCGATTGAGCAGGCGGTGGAAAAGGCGCGTGATATCGGCTATCCGCTGGTGGTTCGTCCTTCGTATGTGCTTGGCGGACGGGCGATGGAAATCGTATATGACGAAATTGACCTGCGCCGGTACTTCCAGAACGCGGTGGTGGTGTCCAACGATGCGCCGGTGCTGCTGGACCGTTTTCTGGATGACGCCATTGAAGTCGATGTGGATGCCATCTGTGATGGCGAGCGTGTGCTGATTGGCGGCATCATGGAGCATATCGAGCAGGCGGGCGTTCACTCCGGCGATTCGGCCTGTTCGCTGCCGGCTTATACGCTGAGCAAAGAGATTCAGAACGTGATGCGCCAGCAGGTAGAGAAACTGGCGTTCGAACTTGGCGTTCGCGGCCTGATGAACGTGCAGTTCGCCGTCAAGAACAACGAAGTCTATCTGATCGAAGTTAACCCGCGCGCGGCGCGTACCGTGCCGTTTGTTTCCAAAGCGACCGGTGTGCCGCTGGCGAAAGTGGCCGCCCGGGTGATGGCCGGTCAGACGCTGGCTCAGCAAGGCGTGACGCAAGAAGTCATTCCGCCTTATTACTCGGTGAAGGAAGTGGTGTTGCCGTTTAACAAGTTCCCCGGCGTCGACCCGATTCTGGGGCCGGAAATGCGTTCCACCGGCGAGGTGATGGGCGTGGGCCGGACATTCGCGGAAGCCTTCGCCAAAGCCATGCTGGGGAGTAGTTCGCCGATGAAGAAATCCGGCCGTGCGCTGTTGTCGGTTCGCGAAGGCGATAAGGCCCGGGTGGTGGATCTGGCGGCCAAGCTGCTGAAACACGGCTTTGAGCTGGATGCGACGCACGGCACCGCCATCGAACTGGGCGAAGCGGGAATTAACCCTCGTCTGGTGAACAAGGTGCATGAAGGCCGTCCGCACATTCAGGATCGTATCAAAAACGGTGAATACACCTATATTGTCAATACCACGGCGGGACGTCAGGCTATTGAGGATTCCAAGCTGATTCGCCGCAGTGCGCTGCAATACAAGGTGCATTACGATACGACCATGAACGGCGGGTTTGCCACGGCGATGGCGTTAAACGCGGATCCGACCGAGAAAGTCATTTCGGTGCAGGAAATGCACGCCTTGATTAAAGGCTAGTCCGGCCACAACACAGCGTGCCAGCGTTCGTGATGAACGCTGGCTTTACTTTTCTTTAGCGAAAGCTCCGCCTCAAATAATATTTTCCCCTGAAATCCTCCACTTCCCGTTCCTTTAGGCTCGGATTCATCGGCCTTTATAAACAACCCCGGATAATCGTCTATCCTTATGGATATTGTTTGAAGTTTTATGCCGTAAACAATATTTTTAGCAATATAAGAGGTGAGTATGAGTGCTAACCAGCAGGATCCGAACTTAACCAACGACGCATTATCATCACTGACGGGAAAAAACCCGGCGCAGGCCTATCCGCGCCCCCCTTTTGAAAGCCAGCCGCAGAACCCGCCGGGACTTGCCAGCAAAATGAAACCCATTCCCGATCATGGCGAAAAAAGTTATCGGGGCAGCGGGCGGTTAAATGGTCGTAAAGCGCTGATCACCGGGGGCGATTCGGGGATCGGGCGCGCTGTTGCCATCGCTTATGCCAGAGAAGGGGCCGATGTGGCGATTAATTATCTGCCGGAAGAGGAATCGGATGCAAAGGAAGTCATTGCGCTGATCCGTGCCGAAGGGCGTATTGCGGTGGCGATCCCGGGCGATATTCGCACCGAGGATTTCTGTAAGCATCTGGTTAAGGAAGCGGCTGAAAAGCTGGGTGGGCTGGATATTCTGGTGAACAACGCGGGTCGGCAGCGGTATGTTGAGTCCATTGACGATCTTTCGACGGAAGCCTTTGACGCGACGTTTAAAACCAATGTGTATGCGCCATTTTGGATCTCGAAAGCGGCGATGGCCCATTTAAAGGCGGGTTCGGTGATTATTAATACTTCATCGGTACAGGCATTCAAGCCCAGCGCGATCCTGCTGGATTACGCCCAGACCAAAGCCTGTAATGTTGCCTTTACCAAAGCACTCGCCCAGCAGGTTGCGAGCAAAGGCATCCGGGTTAACGCGGTGGCGCCGGGGCCTTATTGGACGCCGTTACAGCCGAGCGGCGGGCAGCCGATGGATAAAGTCATGGAGTTTGCCGCGGATGCGCCGATGGGCCGCCCCGGCCAGCCGGTGGAGATCGCGCCTTTGTATGTGACGCTGGCATCGGCGGAGAGCAGCTTTACCTCGGGACAGGTATGGTGTTCAGATGGCGGAACCGGGACGGTTTAACCAAAACGCAAGGCCCGCCTGGCGGGCCCTGAAACCGGTTATCCCAGCGCCACCTTGATGCCCAGCGCAATCAAAACGGTTCCCAGCAGTTTATCCACCCGTTTTTGCGCTTTTTGCAGACCACGACGTACCGGGCCGCTTTGGAAAAGCACCACCAGCAGCGGCCACCAGATGACAGACAGCACCCAGATAATCATCGCATACCACAACTTCTCGCCGATGCCGGAGTCGATACTCAGCACCTGAGTGAAGACGGCAAGGAAGAACAAGGTCGCTTTGGGGTTAAGCAGATTGCATAAATAGCCTTGCAAAAACGCTTTTTTCAGGCTGACGCCTTGCGGAGCCAAATCAGCAACATCCATTTTGCTTTCACCGCGCGACAGCAGCGCCTGGATCCCCACCCATATCAGATAAGCGGCCCCGGCGTATTTCAGCAAATTGAACAACCACGGCGTGGTGGTAATCACCACGGCCAGCCCGGCGACACAATACGCCATATGAGTAGCAACGCCGCAAATCACCCCCAATGCCGTCATCAACGCGGCGACTCGTGGGTAGCGCGCTGCATTTTTGATGACCAGAAAAAAATCAGGGCCGGGGGAAAGCATTCCCAGCGTGGCAATGGTGGCGACAAACAGCGACGTTTCGAACATGATGTGTTCCAAGTTGAGAAAAGAGAAATACAAAACCGCTAAAATAATAGCGCCAGAGTCATTAATTCGCATCACCTATATTGGCTATTGGCCTGCAATATGTTAACAAGTCTCCTTGCTTTATTTACTGTTATTTTCCATGGCAGGGTCGGGATAAAACATGGTCAGTGAAACAACGCAGCAAAGGGAGATTACCCGGCTGTGTATTCAGTGTGCGCTTTTGCTGTTACAGCATGGCGCGGAAAGTATGGTTGTTGAACAGTTGTCTTCCAGGCTTGGCGTGGCATTGGGGGCTGACAGCGTTGAGAGTTCAATCTCGGCGAATGCCATTGTCCTGACCACGATCATGCAGGGACATTGCCTGACATCCACGCGTAAGAATGTCGATCGCGGCATCAATATGCATGTGGTTACCGAGGTGCAGCACGCGGTGATTATGGCGGAACATAAACTGCTGGATGTGGCCGGCGTGAAAAAACGTTTTGCCCACATCAAGCCGCTGCGCTATCCGCGCTGGCTGATGGTTTCCATCGTGGCGCTGTCCTGCGGCTGCTTCAGCCGGTTGAATGGGGGAGGGTGGGACGCCTTTATCGTGACGATGCTTGCCAGTGGGCTGGCGATGTATGTCCGGCAGGTGCTTACCGCTCGCCACCTTAATCCCTTGATTAACTTTTGTATTACCGCATTCGTGGCGACGTCGGCCTCGGGGATATTAATGAAGCTGTCTGTTTTTCAGCAGACTTCAACCGTGGCGATGGCGGCCAGTGTGCTGTTGCTGGTTCCCGGTTTTCCGCTGATTAACGCGGTGGCCGATATGTTTAAAGGGCATGTTAATACCGGGCTGGCTCGTTGGACGGTCGCCAGCCTGCTGACGCTGGCGACCTGTATCGGCATCGTGATGGCGCTGGCGCTGTGGGGGTTACGCGGATGGGCTTGAATCTGCTGTGGGCGCTGTTACAGGATATGGCATTGGCGGCCGTGCCGGCGTTAGGGTTTGCAATGGTATTCAACGTTCCGGTCAGAGCGCTGCGCTATTGCGCCGCGTTGGGGGCGCTGGGACATGGCGTGCGGTTCATCACGATGCATTTTGGTTTGAATATCGAATGGGCTTCGTTTCTGGCGGCGATCACCATCGGGATCCTCGGTATTCGCTGGTCGCGCTGGCTATTGGCGCATCCCAAAGTGTTTACCGTTGCGGCGGTTATTCCCATGTTCCCGGGGATTTCGGCCTATACGGCGATGATTTCCGTGGTGGAAATTTCTCATCTTGGCTATAGCGAAGAATTGATGAGCGTCATGGTGACCAATTTCCTGAAGGCCAGCTTTATTGTCGGGGCGTTATCCATCGGTCTGTCGCTGCCGGGATTATGGCTGTATCGTAAGCGCCCCAGCGTGTGATGGTAAATATTCTTCTATAAGAGGTATCTATATCGACGCACGCAGGGCCTTTCCGTATAGTGTCAGCAATTTTATGGCCTACAGGGTTTCACCATGGTTATTAGTTTGATTGCCGCATTGGCTGTGGATCGGGTTATCGGCATGGAGAATGCCATGCCGTGGCATTTACCGGCGGATTTGGCGTGGTTTAAACGAAATACATTAAATAAACCGATCGTCATGGGGCGTAACACTTTTCGCTCTATCGGTCAGCCATTGCCGGGCAGGCTTAATATTGTCGTCAGCAGTCACCCCGGTGATGATGACCGCGTTACCTGGGTTTCCTCACTGGAGGATGCGTTGGCCGCCGCCGGCGATGTGGAAGAAGTGATGGTGATTGGCGGGGGGAGCATTTACCAGCAGATGTTGCCCAAGGCCGACCGTTTGTATCTGACCCACATAGATGCGGAAGTTGAAGGCGATACGCATTTCCCGGATTATGAGCCTGATGAGTGGTCGTCCACTTTCAGCGAGTTTCATGATGCGGATGAGCGTAACTCGCATAGCTATTGCTTTGAAATTCTGGAAAGAAATTAGCGTCTTTGGTCTAAGGCGCAGTGTAAATACTGCGCCTTGCCATGCTTGAAATGGATTACCCGGTTTTACCTTTATCAACCCGCGAAAGGGATTTTTGCGTGAAGTAGCGTTTGTCGTCCCACCGCAGCATGGTCAGTTTCCCGCCCCAGCAGCAGCCGGTATCCAATGCGTAGATATTCTCCGGCGTGCCTTGTCCGTCCAGCGACGCCCAATGTCCGAAGGCAATGGCGTATTCGTCGGTGATCTGACTCGGTAATTCGAACCACGGTTTCAGCAATGACGGCGCCTGAGTCGGCGGCTCCTTGCAGATCATATCCAACTGGCCGCCGGAGAAGCAGTAGCGCATACGCGTAAAGACGTTGGTGCTGAAACGTAAACGGGGAAGTCCGCTGAGTTCGGGGCTCCAGTGATTCGGCATGTCGCCGTACATCGTATCGAGAAACAGCGGATAGCTATCACTGGCCAGAATGGATTCGACCTCCCGGGCGCACATTTTTGCCGTTTCCAGATCCCACTGCGGCGTAATGCCGGCATGCGCCATCACCAGCTTCAGATGGTCATCAACCTGTAAAAGCGGCTGACGGCGCAGCCAGTTGATCAGATCATCCACATCGGGGGCGTTCAGTAAGTCATTAAGGCGATCTTTGGGCTTGTTACGGCCGATCCCGGCATAAACCGCCAGCAAATGCAGATCGTGATTACCTAACACCATTCGCACGGATGCGCCGAGAGAGCGGACAAAACGCAGCACCTGAAGCGAATCCGGCCCGCGGGCCACCAGATCGCCGGTCAGCCACACGGTGTCTTGCTCGGGATTAAAGGAAACCTGCGCCAATAGCGCCTTGAGTTCAACTAAACAGCCGTGAACATCGCCAATTAAATAAGTAGACATAGTTAATGTATCAGTGAGGGGATTGCCAGGCGGAATACGGGAATACTGACCTGAAAAGCATTTCCCTGATGATCGACCATCTGGTAATGCCCTTCCATCGTGCCTAACGGGGTTTCCAATACGGTGCCGCTGGTGTACTGAAATTCACTTCCGGGCTGGATCAGCGGCTGTTCTCCGACGACGCCTTCTCCCTGCACTTCAGTCTGACGTCCGTTAGCATTGGTAATCAGCCAGTAACGCCCCAGGAGTTGCACTTCATGCCGTCCCAGGTTGCGGACAGTGATCGTATAAGCGAATACGAAACGCTCGTCATCAGGCTGTGACTGAGACTCGACGTAGAAACTCTGAACCTGTACACAAACACGGGGCGCATTAATCATCACGACAACTCCAGTTATTCCTGTGCTGTAGGATGCTCGGTCAGCCAGTTCGCCAACCGGCAGTATTGCTCAACCGTCACATTTTCAGCCCGGCAGCCTGCGTCGATCCCCAGTTCAGCCAGCTGTTCCAGGGTAAAGAGATTACCCAAACTGTTGCGAAGCGTCTTACGACGCTGATTGAACGCTTCGGTGGTAATCCGGCTTAATATACGGATGTCATTCACCGGATACGGAACCTGGGTGTGAGGAACCAGACGGACAACGGCGGAATCGACTTTCGGCGCCGGTTTAAACGCCGTTGGCGGTACTTCCAGCACCGGGATCACCTGACAGTAATACTGAGCCATCACGCTCAAGCGGCCGTAGGCTTTATTGTCGGGGCCGGCAACCAGACGGTTAACTACTTCTTTTTGCAACATAAAGTGCATGTCGCGGATAGCATGAGTATAGCTGAACAAGTGGAACATCAGCGGTGTTGAAATATTATAGGGCAGATTACCAAAGACCCGCAGAGATTGCCCGGCCTGCTCGGCCAACGCCGAGAAATCCACCGTCATGGCGTCCTGCTGAATAATAGTCAGTTTATCTTTCAGCGTGGGATGCGTTTCCAGCCGTGCGGCCAGATCGCGATCCAGCTCGATCACGGTAAAGCGATCCATGCGTTCGCCGACTGGCGCGGTCAGCGCCCCCAGTCCGGGGCCGATCTCCACGATAGCCTGTCCGGGCTGCGGATGAATGGCCGAAACGATGCTATCGATCACGAAATGATCGCTTAAAAAGTTTTGCCCAAAGCGCTTACGGGCGAAGTGACCCTGGTGTACTCGATTATTCATTAAGGTGTGTTGTCATTTTAATGGCAAGATTCAATGCCGTAGTAAAACTGCCGGGATCGGCGCCGCCGGTGGCGGCCAGCTCTAATGCCGTGCCGTGGTCGACCGAGGTTCGGATAAAGGGCAATCCCAGCGTGATGTTCACCGCCCGGCCAAATCCCTGATATTTCAGAACCGGCAGGCCCTGATCGTGATACATCGCCAGCACCGCATCCGCATGTTGCAGATATTTCGGTTGGAACAGCGTATCGGCGGGCAGCGGACCAATAAGGGCGATGCCTTGCTGACGCAGTTCATCCAGCGCGGGGATGATGATATCCAGCTCTTCACGGCCCATATGGCCGCTTTCACCGGCGTGGGGATTTAAACCGCAAACATAAATTTGCGGCCGTTCGATACCGAACTTGGTCTGGAGATCGCGATGCAGAATCGTGATGACCTCATGCAGACTATTGCGGGTTATCGCCGCTGAAACGTCAGAAAGCGGTAGATGCGTGGTGGCTAACGCCACCCGTAATTCTTCCGTCGCCAGCATCATGACCACGCGTTTGCAGTGGCTGCGATCGGCGAAAAATTCGGTATGTCCGCTGAACGGAACGCCGGCATCGTTAATGATGCCTTTGTGTACCGGGCCGGTGATCAGCGCGGCAAATTCGCCGCTCAGACAGCCATCGCAAGCCCGCGCCAGCGTATCAACCACATAGGCGCTGTTGCTGACGTTCAGCCGGCCCGCCACCACGGTCGCCGCCGTGGCGAGCGGCAGCACCGTTAAGGTGCCGGCCCGTTGCGGCTGAGCGGGCAGCGCTGGCTGGTAGTTTTGCAACGTCAGCGGTAAACGGAGTTGCAGCGCCCGGCTCATCAGCAGGTCGGGATCGGCGCAAACCACCAGTTCAACCGGCCATGACTGCTGCGCCAGCGCAATCAGCAGGTCGGGACCGATCCCGGCCGGTTCGCCGGGCGTGATCGCGACACGCTGCGTACCGTTTTCCGTTTGCATTAATTATCCGCGCCATTGACGATTTTGACGTAAGCCGCCGCCCGCTGTTCCTGCATCCAGGTTTGCGCTTCTTCGGCGAATTTCCGGTTGAACAGCATACGGTATGCTTGTTCTTTCTGCGCGGCGTCGGTTTTATCAACCTGACGGGTATCCAGCAACTGAATCAAATGCCAGCCGAAAGCGGAGTGGATCGGTTGACTGATTTCGCCTTTTTTCAGTTTCAACAGCGCGTCGCGGAAGGCCGGATCGTACATGTCAGGGGAAGCCCAACCCAGATCGCCGCCCTGATTGGCTGAACCGGGATCCTGCGACAGCTGTTTGGCCTGCGCCGCGAAATCCGTCGCGCCGCTCTTGATCTGCTGCGAAACCTCTTCCAGTTTGGCTCGCGCCTGACTGTCCGTCATCACCACGGAAGGTTTTAGAAGAATATGACGGGCGTGGGTTTCGGTGACGGATACGGTTTTGTCGCCGCCGCGAATATCGTTGACGCGCAGAATATGAAAACCGACGCCGGAACGGATAGGGCCGACGATCTGTCCTTTCTGGGACTGAGTCAGCCTTTCAGCAAACAGGGTCGGGATCTCCTGCAATTTGCCCCATCCCATTTGCCCCCCTTGCAATGCCTGCGGGTCGGCGGAATAGGTGATGGCCAGTTTGCCGAAATCAGCGCCTTCGCTGATTTGTTTCACCAGCGAGTTCGCCAGATTTTCGGCCTCGTCAACCTGCTGCTGGCTTGGGTTTTCCGGCAAGGGAATAAGGATATGGCTTAAATTCAGTTCGTCGTTTTCACCGGTCTGGTTGGCAATCTGTTTTGCCAGCGCTTCGACTTCCTGAGGCAGTACGCTGACGCGGCGGCGTACTTCGTTGTTGCGAACCTCGGCGATCAGCATCTCTTTGCGAATCTGGTTGCGGTAGGTGTTGTAGTCAAGGCCTTCATAAGCCAACTGACTTCTTAACTGATCGAGCGAGATACGGTTCTGAGCGGCGATATTGGCAATAGCCTGATTCAATTGTTCATCCGTTACCTGGATGCCCATTTTTTGCGCCATTTGCAGGATAATGTTATCCATAATCAGACGATCGATAATCTGATGACGTAACGTGGCGTCATCCGGCAATTGCTGACCTGCCTGTTGAGCGTTCAATTTAACCGACTGCAAAAGGCCGTTTACATCACTATCCAGTACGACGCTGTTATCTACCACGGCTGCGACTTTATCAACCACCTGCGGCGCTGCGAATACGGCAGGAGCACTCAGTGCCAATCCGAGAATAAGCGTTCTCCAGTTGTTCATACCTTTCCCATTTATCTCATCCGCAAGGCGGGTTAGAAGTTTCATTGACACAGTCTGTCTGCCGCATTGGTTGCTGCATTCCGTACGCTAGGTCAGAACGCGCGCTGGTAAGGCAAAATACCTGAACGCAGCATTTTTTCGGAGCCCAGACTGTAATTATTGCTTAAACCACGTAATTCAATATTAAACGACACTTTATTGTCATATACGCTGCTGCCGTTTTCCCAATCGGTGATCTTACGTTCATAACCGATGCTGGCGGCCCAGCAGCAGGTGTTGTATTGCACGCCAATCAACTGGCTAGCGGGCTGATTGGCTTTGGTGTCATAGTAGTAGGCGCCGACGACGGCCCAACGATCAACAATCGGCCAGCTTGCCGTGATGCCGACCTGTGAAATACCCTGTTGGAAGCCGGGATTCTGCACGTTCGGCAACATGGCCTGAATATATTCCGGGCTGGCAAAACGGTAGTTCAATTGTACCAGACGTTCGGCGTCTTTGCGGTATTCCAGCACCGCATCGCCCAGCGCAACTTCGTTGAGACGGGCATCGTACTGCAATCCTCCGCGCACGCCCCAGTTGTCGTCGACCTTCAAGTAGGTGTCGCCGGCCCATACCATGCTGCCGTTATCATCGCTTTGATCGAGCAACATATTGCTATCGCCGGTGCGCGGACGATCAAAGTAATAGATTTGACCTACAGAGGCATTAAAACGTTCAACCAGCGCGTCATCATAAATACGCGACGTTACCCCTGTCGCCAGTTGGTTGGCGGAAGCAATGCGATCCAGCCCGCCATAGCTGCGGTCGCGGAATAGCCCGGAGTAGTCGGCCTGCAACAGCGTTGAATCGTAAGTATGGATGCTGCTTTGGTTGCGATAAGGCACATACAGGTACTGCGCGCGCGGCTCCAGCGTTTGGGTATACCCTTGCGACCAGTCCATCTCGCGCTCGAACACCATTTTGCCGTCGATCTTGTATTGCGGCATGACCCGGTTTACCGAGTCTTTCAGATTATTCTTCGAGCTGTCGCTGACCGTCGGGTCTGCGCGGTAGCGATCGAGATTTCCCTGTTGATAATGCGTCGCCAGCAGCTTGGCTTCGCTGTTCAGGCTGCCCCAGCGGTTGGACAGCGGCAGACTCAATGCCGGTTCGATATGCAGACGCGTGGCTTCCGGCCGATTTTCGTTAACGTTGGTGAATTTTACCGCCTGACCATAAAGATGCATATCCAGCGGGCCGATATCGTTCTGATAATAGTTGATATCGAGCTGAGGTTCCGCACGGTAGACATCCCGGCTGTTGGCGGTGGAGAATACCTGGAATTGTTTGGTGGACAGCGTGGTATTCCAGTTTTGGTTCGCATAACCCACGCTGAATTTTTGGGTGACGTAACCATCGGTGGTTGAACCGTATTCCGAGTCCAAATCGGTGAAATAGCGTGAATCACTGACTTTGGTGTAGTCGGCGTTGAAGCGCCAGACTTGATCCATCACGCCGCTGTGTCCCCAGTAGAATAACCACCGGGTATTGTTATCATCCTGCGGTACGTCTTTGGCGTATTGGCTGTCGCTGGGGAGCCAGTCGAGCTGGATCGTGCCGGTGCCGGGCGTGGTCAGATAACGGAATTCGTTTTGCCACTGCACGCCGCGTTGGGTTTGCAAATGCGGCGTGATGGTGGCGTCAAAATTCGGCGCGATATTCCAGTAGTATGGCGTGAGTAACTCAAAACCGTTGCTGCTGCTGTATTTGGCATTGGGGATCAGGAAGCCTGAACGTCGCTTGTCGCCAATGGGCAATTGCAGGTAAGGGCTGTAGAAAACGGGAACGTTGCCGATCTTGAAACGTGCGTTCCAGATTTCAGCGACCTGCTCTTCGCGGTCTTGAATGACTTCCGAACCGACGACGCTCCAGCTATTATCTCCCGGCAGGCAGGAGGTAAAGGTGCCGTTTTCCAAAATGGTGTAGCGATTACCGTCGCGCATTTTCATTTTGTCGGCTGCGCCGCGCCCCTGGCGACCAACCATCTGATAGTCGCCTTGATACACGTCGGTATCTTTGGTGTTGAGGTTCGACCAGGCTTTCGGGCCTTTCAGAATGACCTGATTATCATCGTAATGCACATTGCCTGTGGCGGTAATCGTTCGTGTGGGCGCGCCCTGAGTGGCGGATTCAATCTGGTTAAGCTCCACCTGCTCGGCGGTAAGCACGCTATTGCCTTGCTCGATATTAACGTTGCCGGTGAATCGGGCGCTGTCAGGATAGCTGGCTTCGCTCTTGTCGGCCTGAATATGTACCGGCAATTGATCGGGATCGCCTGTCACCAGCGGCCTGTTGTACGTAGGTACACCCAGCATGCACTGTTCGGCGAGATCGGCCAGCGATTGCTGACTGTATAGCGCCGACCAAATCAGGGTGGCCAGCAGGGTTGGGAAACTTTTTTTCATACGCGGTATCAGGTGTTCCGTCATCAGAGGCATCATGCCGGCAAACGGTCAGAGACTATATCACTCGTCAGCGTTGCGCCAGTGTTTAATCCCCGCTGTTTTTATACGCGCTGCCGTTAGGTGCAAAGATAAATGACGGGTATGATAAAGCAATTTTTAGCCGACGGCATGAGGATTTGAGGAGTATATGCGGTATTGGGGAAAGTTGCTGGGGCTTGTGCTGGGAATTATGTCCAGCGGCGGCATCTGGGGAATGATCATGGGACTGCTGATGGGGCACTTGATTGACAGGGCCAGAGCATCGCGTCGCCGCAGCTTTTTTTCAGCCCAATCCACCCGCCAGTCGCTGTTTTTCCTGACCACCTTTCAGGCGATGGGGCACCTGACCAAATCCAAAGGGCGGGTAACGGAAGCGGATATCCAGATTGCGACCAGAATGATGGATCGCCTTGAACTGTTTGGCGAGGCGCGAACGGCGGCGCAACAGGCGTTTCGTGAAGGCAAAGCCAGCCATTTCCCCTTGCGTATCAAACTGCGAAAACTGCGCGACGCCTGCTTCGGACGTTTTGATTTAATTAAGATGTTTCTGGAAATTCAACTTCAGGTGGCGTTTGTTGATGGCGTGCTGCATCCGAACGAAAGGCGGTTGCTTTATGTTATCGCCGACGAACTGGGCGTAACCCGCGAGCAGTTCGAGTTTTTTCTGCGCAATATAGAAAATACCTCTTATCAGTCGGGGCACGGTGGATCCAAACAGGGCGGGAAGTCCTATCAGCGCCGCGGTCAGTCGTCCAACGGCCATTCTTACGGCGGTCAACGGCAGTCTGCGTCGCCGCGCGGGCCGACGCTGGAAAGCGCCCGCCGTACGCTGGGAGTGCGTCACAACGACGATGCGGCGACGATTAAGCGCGCCTACCGCAAGCTAATGAGCGAGCATCATCCGGATAAGCTGGTGGCGAAAGGGTTATCGCCCAGAATGATGGAAATGGCTAAGCGAAAAGCGCAGGATATTCAGGCCGCCTATGAATTGCTGAAAAGCGCCAATCAATTGAAATAACCGTATCTATCTGCTCCTTTCCGCTTTTTTCCCGTTTTTGCCCCCGCGTATCATTCCTTTTTCTGCCCGTCATGCCGACTTGATTAAAAACGCGTTTAAAAGTCCGCCTCACAGCGGAAGTGCATCGGCGTTTTGAAGGCGGGATGCAGAATGCACAGTTCCTGTGCGTGGAGCAGCAGACGGGGCGCCAGCGCTTTGGCGTCGGGAGGCGCGTAAAAACCGTCGCCCAGAATCGGGTGTCCCAGCGCCAGCAGATGAACGCGCAACTGATGAGAGCGCCCGGTGATAGGCATCAGCTTAACGCGGGTGGTGCCGTCGCGATCGCGGGACAAGACCCGGTATTCGGTCTGCGCGGCTTTCCCCTGCTCAAAACAGACTTTCTGTTTGGGACGGTTCGGCCAGTCGCAAATCAGCGGCAGGTCAATCAATCCCTCATCATGTTCCATTAATCCCCAGACGCGGGCGATGTAGGATTTTTTGGGTTCGCGTTCGCGAAATTGACGCTTTAACTCCCGCTCGGCGGCTTTGGTCAACGCCACAACGATCACCCCGCTGGTGGCCATATCTAAACGATGGACGGACTCGGCGGCGGGATAATCGGCCTGAATACGACGCATCACGCTATCTTTGTGCTCCGGGGCGCGGCCGGGAACGGAAAGTAAGCCGCTGGGCTTATTCACCACGATGATGTGTTGATCCTGATACAGGATGTGCAGCCAGGGATCGGTTGGGGGGTTGTAGGGTTCCATCGATAGTGCCTTTCTTCAGATTGCTGATAAACCCTTTCCCGGCCGGCGATATCGGCTTTCGCCTTTGTCAGAGGCGGCGCGCGATATTCGCTTTTCTCCCCGTAAGGGGGAGGCCGGGGCGGGGTTAATACATACGCTTACTGATGCGTCACCACCACCAGACGAATGGCGTCCAGACGCCAGTTTGCCTGATGAAGATTACTCAGCACCTGCTCACGCTGATTTTCCAACGCGCTTAATTCATCTTCACGGATGTTGGGGTTCACCGCTTTGAGCGCTTCCAGACGTTCCAGTTCACGGCGCAACTGCTGGTCGGCCTGCTGCTGCGCGTCGGTAATCAACTGGCGGGCCTGCTCGGCGACCAGCGGTTCGGCCTGTTGCAGCATAGCATGCACATCGGCCTGCACCGCATTCACCAGCTTGCTCGACGTATGGCGGTTGACGGCGCTGAGCTGGCGGTTGAAGCTTTCAAACTCCACCTGCGCGGCCAGATTGGTTCCTTTGCGATCCATCAGCAGACGAACCGGCGTCGGCGGCAGGAAGCGCGTTAGCTGCAAGTGTTTCGGCGCCTGGGCTTCCACCACATAAATGAGTTCCGCCAGCAGCGTACCGACCGGCAAAGCTTTGTTTTTCAACAGCGACACGGCGCAACTGCCGGTATCGCCGGACAAAATCAAGTCCAGCCCGTTGCGGATGAGCGGATGTTCCCAACTGATAAACTGCGCGTCTTCACGGGATAAGGCCTGCTCACGATCGAAAGTGATGGTGCAGCCGTCCTGCGGTAAGCCGGGAAAGTCGGGCACCAGCATATGGTCGGACGGCGTCAGAATAATCAGATTGTCGCTGCGATCTTCCTGATTGATGCCCACGATATCAAACAGATTCAGCGCAAAGGTGACCAGATTAATGTCGTTATCCTGCTCGGCGATCCCCTGCGCCAGAATTTGCGCCTGTTCACCGCCGTTTGAATGCATTTCCAGCAGACGATCGCGGCCTTGCTCAAGCTGCTGTTTCAACTGTTCATGCTGCTGTCGGCAGATATGGATAAATTCATCCAGACCCTGCTGTTCGCCCGGGATGGTCAGGCGTTCGATCAACTGCGCGTAGTGGGCGTCATAAATGGCGCGGCCCGTCGGGCAGGTATGCTCAAACGCGTCCAGCCCTTCGTGATACCAGCGCACCAGCAATGCCTGGGCGGTATTTTCCAGATACGGGATCAGAATCTGGATTTGCTGTGTCTGACCGATACGATCCAATCGTCCGATACGCTGTTCCAGCAGGTCGGGGTTGAACGGCAGATCAAACATGATCAGATGGCTGGCAAACTGAAAGTTGCGGCCTTCGGAACCGATCTCCGAGCAAATCAGCACCTGCGCCCCTTCTTCTTCCGACGCGAAATAGGCGGCGGCCCGGTCGCGCTCAAGAATGGATAGCCCTTCGTGAAAAACGGCGGCGCGAATCGCTTCACGGGTGCGCAGCACCTGTTCCAGTTGCAGGGCGGTGGCGGCCTGAGCGCAGATCACCAGCACTTTTTTGTCGCGGTTGGCGGTCAGATAGTCGAGCAACCACTCGACGCGGGGATCAAAATTCCACCAGGTGGCGTCGTTCCCTTCCAACTGTTGATAAATCTGCTCCGGGTACAGCATCGCGCGTGCCCGGGCTTCCGGCGTTTTGTTGGCGCCCATAATACCGGACACCTTGATCGCCGTCTGGTACTGGGCCGGCAACGGTAGACGGATTTGATGCAGAATACGCTGTGGAAAACCTTTCACGCCCTGACGGGTATTACGGAACAGCACACGGCTGGTGCCGTGGCGATCCATCAGCATGGTGATCAGTTCCTGACGCGCCCGCAGGTTGTCTTCGCTGTCGCTGTTGATCGCTTTGAGCAGCGGTTCGATATCCTGTTCGCCCAGAAGCTCGCTTAGCGCGTTCAACTCCGGCGTTCTGGCCTTTTCTCCCGCCAGCAACAGCGTTACCGCATCGGCAACCGGACGGTATTGCCGCTGTTCGGCGACGAATTCGTGATAGTCATGGAAGCGATTGGGATCGAGCAGACGCAGGCGGGCAAAGTGACTCTGCTGACCCAACTGTTCCGGTGTGGCGGTCAGCAGCAGCACGGCTGGAATATTTCCGGCCAGTTGTTCAATCGCCTGATATTCGGGACTGGCTTGTTCTTCGCTCCAGGCCAGATGATGGGCTTCATCCACCACCAGTAAGCCCCAGTCGGCATTGACCAACTGCTCGAAACGTTGCGCATTGCGCCGTACGAAGTCCAGTGAGCAGATGACCAGTTGTTCGGTTTCAAAGGGATTGCTGCTGTCCAGTTTCGCTTCGGCGTAGCGTTCATCGTCAAACAGCGAGAACAGCAGGTTGAAACGGCGCAGCATTTCCACCAGCCATTGGTGCTGCAAGGTTTCCGGCACAATGATCAGCACGCGTTCGGCGCGGCCGGCCAGCAGTTGCTGGTGGATAATCATGCCGGCTTCGATGGTTTTGCCCAGCCCGACCTCGTCCGCCAGCAGTACGCGCGGCGCGTGGCGTTGTCCGACCTCGTAGGCAATGTGCAACTGGTGCGGGATCAGGCTGGCGCGCATGCCGCGCAGTCCGCCCCACTGTTGCAGCGCCTGTTCATTTTGGTGCTTGCGCGCGCGGTAACGCAGCGCAAAGCGATCCATACGATCGATCTGACCGGCAAACAGGCGATCCTGCGGTTTGTTGAAAGTCAGCTTGCTGTCCAGCAGGATTTCACGCATTTCAGCCGCAGAGTCATCATCCAGACGCTGGCCGCTATAGATCAGCAGACCCTTCTCATCGCGTACGCTGTCCACCTTAAGCTGCCAGCCTTCATGGCTGGTGACGGTATCACCGGGGTTAAACATCACCCGGGTGATGGGCGCATCGCTGCGGGAATAGAGTCGGTTTTCACCGCTGGCAGGGAAAAGCAGGGTTATCATGCGGGTATCGACTGCAACCACAGTACCCAATCCAAGTTCGCTTTCCGTGTCGCTGATCCAGCGCTGACCAAGTGTAAAAGGCATAAATTCTTAGCTCGATTTTTGTCTGTGTCGGGATAGTGTCAGGTTATGCTTTGCTATTGGCGCGGTATGTCCGGCGCCAATAAGATAATGGTGTTGTTGATGTCAATTGAGAAAGGGCGTTATGGTAATGGAAGGCGGCGCGTTCGTCACCTGCTCAAAAGCCGTGAATCGATACCGAGGGTTAAAATAATCCCATCTGTCCGGTAATCAGTGTAGCAAAATCATCGTGAAGAAAAGGAAGAATGGCATCCGCGACAGGTTGTAGCTGACGTTCGACGTAGTGCTGATAATCCAGCGGCGAGCGCCGGGTTTCCAGCGGTTCCGGCCCGTTGGTGGTGATGACGTAGCTAATCCAGCCGCCATTCTGATATTGCAGCGGCCGCCCCTGTTGGCGGTTGTAGTCATCGGCGATCCTGGCTGCTCGTGCATGGGGCGGTACGTTGCGCTGATAGTCGTCGAGCCGGCGGCGCAGCCGCTTGCGGTAAATCAGCAGCGCATCAAATTCGCCGTTCAAGGTTTTACCGACATACTCCCGCAGCCATTCCTGATAAGGTTTTTGCTGAAAAATCAGCAGATAAAGCTGCTGCTGAAATTGTTGCGCCAGCGGCGTCCAGTCCGTTCTAACGGTTTCCAGCCCTTTAAACACCATTTTCTCGCCCTGTGGCGTGGCGATCATCCCGGCGTAGCGTTTTTTGCTGCCTTGTTCAGCGCCCCGGATGGTGGGCATCAAAAAGCGGCGGAAGTGGGTTTCAAATTCCAGTTCCAGCGCGCTGGTCAGTCCGTGCGTTTGCCGTAAATGCGTTTGCCACCACTGATTAACCTGCCGTACCAGCTTTTTACCGATGACGGCGGCTTCCTGCTCCGTGTGCGGACGTGTCAGCCACACGAAGGTGGAGTCGGTGTCGCCATAGATTACCTGATACCCTTGCGCTTCAATCAGTTCACGCGTTTTGAGCATAATTTCATGGCCGCGCAGGGTGATGGAAGAGGCCAGTCGGGGATCGAAAAACCGGCACCCGCTGGCGCCCAGCACGCCATAAAAGGCATTCATGATGATCTTCAGCGCCTGCGACAGCGGTTTGTTGTCGGTGCGTTTGGCGGCCTCGCGCCCCTGCCAGATGTGTTCGACAATGGCCGGCAGGCAATGCCGATCGCGGGAAAACCACGCCTCGCGAAAACCCGGGACGGAATGCTGTTCATCGGGATGTAGCATCCCGACGGCCAGACCAACGGGATCGATAAGAAAAGTGCGGATGATGGCGGGATACAGACTTTTGTAATCCAGCACCAATACCGAATCGTACAGACCGGGGCGGGAATCCATCACAAATCCTCCCGGGCTGGCTTCCGGCGCGACTTCGCCCAGATTCGGCGCCACAAAGCCCATCCGGTGCATGCGGGGCAGATAGAGATGGGTAAAGGCGGCGACGGAACCTCCGCTGCGATCGGCGGCCAGACCGGTGACGCTGGCGCGTTCCAGTAAAAAAGGCAGTAATTCCGTTTTGGCGAAGATGCGTGTCACCAGCTCGCAGTCTTGCAGGTTGTAGCGAGCGAGGGCCGGTTTATCTTCGGCGAAGCGGCGGTCGATTTCATCCATCCGTTGGTAGGGGGTATCGATGGCTTTACCTTCGCCCAGCAACGCCTGCGCGACGAATTCCAGACTGAAGGAAGCGAAATTCCAGGTGGCGGATTTCAGCGCTTCAATACCATCAATAATCAACCGGCCGGCGGCGCTGGCGAAAAAATGCCCTTGTTTGAAGCCGTGTTCACGCCACTCGAGTTCGTTGCCGTCACGGCCCAGCAGCAGCGGGATACGGTAGCGCTCGGCATGTTTTTGCAACACCCGCAGGTCGAATTGCACCAGATTCCAGCCGATAATAGCGTCAGGATCGTGCCGTTTCATCCAGTGATTCAGTTTTTCCAGCAGTTGCGGACGACTGGCGACATACTCTAGGGTGAAATTATCCGTATCGACGGCATGACCGTTATCCGGGCCGAGCATATAAACCTGACGCTGCCCGCAGCCTTCCAGACCAATACAGTACAGCTCACCGTGTCGATTGGTTTCGATATCCAGTGAAACCAGTTTCAGGTTGGGACGATAGTCGGGATTGGGTTTCATGCGTACCTGAGTCAACAGGCCGGATGAGGCCGGTTCGCCGCTTAACCAGACGGGGGCGGTAATAAAGCGCTCCATCAGGAAACGGTCGGGCGGGCGGATATCCGCTTCATAGACCTGAACTCCGCCTTCACGCAGGATTTTTTCCAGCTTCAGAAGCTGGCGATATTTAGGGCAGTAGAGTCCCAGCAACGGCTGGTGATGGAAGTTTTGCAGCGCCAGCGGCCGTAGCCGCCACTGGTTTTCCTGACTTAATAATACGCTGGCCTGAGCCTGTTGCGCTTCAGGGATAAACGCCACGGCCTGTTGCGCGGGCAGGCGCGCCTGTAGCGGGCCGTCATCGGTAGCCAGCCAAAATTCCACCTGCATACCCGCCGGGGTGTCATGCCAGTGGCGGGTAAGGAGAAAGCCCTGACGCGTCTCGGTCACTCAGACTGCCTTTTCGTTGGTTATCACCGGAGAAAGATGATTAAGTATGGTTATTTATACAGTTGATGTCCAGTCGTTTGCATACCTCTCCCGGTGGCCGGATTAAAGAGAATTGCGGGTTGATTAAAACAAACTATCCCACGGATTCAGGCGGCGTCAGCGGCGGAGATCACCCGATTGCGGCCTTGCTGTTTGGCTTTATACAACGCTTTGTCCGCCATTTTAAAGGCGCGTTTTATGGTGATTTCCTGCGTGTCCGGCAGCCACATTGAGACGCCCAACGAAATAGTGATCTTGCCGACGGTCGGGATCGTGGCCTGCTGTGTGGTGTTGCGCAGGCGCTCGGCAATATCCACTGCGGTCTTCATATTGGTTTCCGGCAATAAAATCAGAAACTCTTCCCCGCCGCTGCGACATAAAATATCGGTATCACGGGAGCTGGAGCGAATGAGTTGCGCAAGATATTTAATCACGCTATCGCCGGCATCATGACCGTAGGTGTCGTTGACGCGTTTGAAATGGTCGATATCCAGCGCGACGATGGCGAAACTTTTCTGGCCGATCAGCCAGTATCTCAGGATGCTCTCCAATCCCCGGCGATTGAACAGCCCGGTCATGGGATCGGTTTGCGCTTCATAGCGAAGCTTGCCGATTTTTTTCTGTAGCAGCTCGATGCCGATCAACATCGCCTGCTTGAGCTGCGTGGCCTCAAAATACCAGGAGTGGATTTTCCTGATGTCGTCGGACACATTGAGTGAGTCCATTTTATTGGCGCTGCGGGCCAGCAGCCACAGCGGCTGGGCGATGAGCCGGGCAAGCAGCCAAACGCAGAATAGCGTCAGAATAGCTAACGGCAGAGTATGCTGTAACACATTAAGCATCAGGCTATCCAGGGGCTTTAACGTTTCGCTTATTGGACGCAGCACCAGCACTTCCCAGCGGTTGGCGGGAACCACGGCGTATCCGACAAGCGCCTTTCTTCCCTGACTATCCGTCATCTCCCGGCTGCCATTGCGCTCTGTGCGGCTATCGATTATCGGGCTATTGCGGACGACGACGCCGATCTGCGTGGGATCTTTGTGGTACAAAATTTTTCTGTAGTGGTCGGTGACATAGATATAAGAACCGTCCCGATAATAGTGACGCTCAAGCAATGCATTAAGAATACTGGGTTTTTCCAGATGAATAGAGCCGCCGATAAACCCTTTGTAGCGTCCGTCCCGGGTAAATATGGGGGCCGAGACCAGTACGATCAGGTTATCGGTTACGGAAAAGTAAGGTGAGCTAATCAACGCGCTCTTTTCCTGCAAGGCCCGTCTTACGCCGGCGGTAGTCACCTTTTTTCCCATCAATTGCAGTCGGTCGGGAAAGGTCGCCTTGACCACACCGTGTTCGTCGACAATCGATACGGTGTTAAAACTACCGCTCTGTGACCCGATACGTCTGGCTTCCTCGTTCAGCCTATCGCTGTCATCCATTCGATCCGCGATCGTGCTGGTGCTGTAAGATAACTGTTGCAGCGATGTTTTGAAGAAGACATCGGTGATGGCCGCCAGCTTGGTGGCGTAAACGCGATTGGCTTCCAGTGTATTGTCGATCAGCAGTTGGCGCTGCACGCGATAACTGGCATGAAGACTGTTAACTAACATAATCAGCGCGCTGGTGACGGCTAGCAGCAGGATAAGTCGCCGTAATCCGATGCGATTGGACAGTTTTAACAACATAGTGGGTTGATTGGCGCGGTGATAAAAATAGTCGGTATCATAAGTACTGGTTTATAGCCTGTAAATTCTGGTCAGTATAGTCATCCAATCGGGTGGGATTATAAATTTTTTGACAACGCCCCATGCAGTAAACCTTTTCCCCTATGTTTTAGCATAAAAAGTGGTAAATGGCATATTTAAAGGAATTATCACTATAAAATCATGCTTCCGTAACATGGAGTTGAATAAAAATAATATCCTACATTCATAAGAAGAGGGTATTGCCCACCCGCGATGAAAGATTGATTTCCTTATAAAATATCGTCATTAACCTCAACGCACTTTTTAAAAGCAACCGCGAAACAAAATGGTGCATTCCACTTCATCCCTTTTCTCTACCGTTATTTTCTTGGTGGATAGTAATGGATTTTTTCTTTTTTTATTAGAGTGTTAACAATTATTTCGTTGTTCTGGCACATTTATTGCTGATTTTAATTCCGCCAACAGAATATATCCCTGTGGCACTTTTGAGACTCTCACAGTCAGATGTACTGCTTTATTCCACAACTCGGATTTGAATCTCTCACTATTAAAAGAGGCGATCATGAATAACAATTTTGTCAGAGTAACGGTAGCTGCTGCATTTGTTTCCTCCGTCATCTGTGCCAACAGCGCGCTGGCGGCTGAAGTAAAGATAGGGGTGGTTCTGCCTCTGAGCGGGGCGCTTAGCGGTTATGGACAACCTTCTCAAAAAGGCGTTGAGCTGATTAATAGTCTGGAGCCGACGCTGAAAAACGGCGATACGATCAAACTTGTCATCATTGACGATAAAAGCGACAAGGTTGAAGCGGCCAACGCCATGCAGCGTCTGGTTTCCAGTGATAAAGTCGATGCGGTGATCGGCGAGGTGACTTCAACCAACACCATGGCGATGACCAAAATGGCTGAAGACACCAAAACGCCGCTGGTTTCCCCGACCGCCACCAATGACCGTGTGACCCGTAATCGCCAGTATGTCAGTCGCGTGTGCTTTTCCGATAGTTTCCAGGGGGTGGTGGGGGCCAATCTGGCATCGCGCGATTTAGGCGCGAAAACCGCCGCCATCATGTTTGATAGCAGCAACGACTATTCCGTCGGTCTGGCAAAATCCTTCCGCACCCAGTTTCTCAAAAACGGCGGCACCATTGCGGTCGAAGTTCAGGCTCCAGGCGGCAGTAAAGATTTCAAAGCCCAGCTTTCCACCATCAAAGCTAAAAATGTCGATATGATTTATATGCCGATCTATTACACCGAAGGGGCGTTGATCGCGGTGCAGGCCAAACAACTGGGGCTGAAAGTGCCGGTTGTCGGCGGTGACGGGTTGGCGGCCGATCCGGTGTTCTTCAAGCTGGGACAGGATGCGGTTGAAGGTTATATGACCACCGACTACTACTCGCCGAATGCCAAAGATCAGACGCCTGAAGGTGAGACGTTTATCAAAGCCTGGGAAGAAAAATATAAAGAACCGACCCATACCTGGGGCGCAATGACCGCTGACGCTTACAAAATGATCGTCAACGGGATGAATCAGTGCAGCGATCCTAAAGACCGTGTTTGCGTCAATGAGAAAATCCGCGCCACCAGCAATTTCTCCGGCATTACCGGCACGCTGACGCTGAAAGATGGCGACGCGATCCGCAGCGCCGTCATTAATGAAGTCAAAGATGGACAATTGGCCTTCAAGACGGTGGTCAACCCTTAAGATATCCCTTTCATCTTGCAAAACACCGGGGGCGTCAGCCCCCGGAAGCGGGCAGGATAGCCCGTCATAACCTCAAGTATATAAAGGCCAATAAGGATTGAATTTATGGATGCTGCTATTTTCTTCCAGCAGGTGGTTAATGGCATGAGTCTGGGCAGTATGTATGCGCTGATTGCGATTGGTTACACCATGGTTTACGGCGTATTACGACTGATCAACTTTGCTCATGCCGATATTATGATGGTGGGGGCGTTTCTTGCCCTGTTTGGTTCAACCACCTTTGAACTGCCTTTCGGGGCGGCTATTTTATTCGCCATTCTCTTTTCGGCGTTGCTGGGCGTGTGTATCGATCAGATTGCCTACCGTCCTTTGCGCCAGGCGTCCAAAATATCCATGCTGATTACCGCCATCGGCGTCAGTTTCTTTTTAGAGAACCTGTTCAACGTGTTGTTCGGCGGCAGCCCGCGCTTCTTTGCGGCGCCTGATTTCTTCAATCAAACCGTCTCGTTCTGGGGCATCATTATCACCAATGTCGCCTGGCTGGTGCCGCTGGTGACGCTGGTTTTGCTGGGCTGCATTCTGTTTATCCTCTACCGGACCCGGCAAGGGATGGCGATCCGCGCCGTCGCTTTTGATGTCAATACCGTCCGCCTGATGGGGGTGGACGCCAACCATATTATTGCTTTTGTTTTCGCTCTGGGAAGCTCGCTGGCGGCGCTCGGCGGGATCTTTTACGCCACCAGCTACCCGACGATCGATCCTTTAATGGGGGTTTTGATTGGCCTGAAGGCGTTTGCCGCCGCCGTGCTCGGTGGGATTGGCAGCGTCACGGGAGCGGTGATCGGCGGCTTTATTCTGGGCTTCACCGAAGTGGTTGCCGTGGCGGTATTTCCTGAACTGGGCGGATATAAAGACGCCTTTGCGTTTCTGTTTCTGATTCTGGTTCTGCTATTCAGACCGGTGGGCATTATGGGTGATGAAAGACTGGAAAGGAGCCGTTTCTGATGAAAATGCCAACAAATTCATTTTCGCTGTTAACCGGCTATGTCGCGTTATTTGTGATCATGCTGCTGGTGCTGTTTACATTGCAGAATGTATTTGACGATTACATCCTGCGTATCGTCTGTAATATTTTTATTTTTATGATCCTGGCGGTGAGTTACAACCTGATCAATGGCGTCACCGGACAGTTATCCCTGGAGCCTAACGGTTTTGTCGCCGTCGGCGCCTATATTACCGCCATCCTGTTGTTAAGCGCGGACACCAAGCTGGAAATGTATGAGATGGCTTCCCCCAGCGCGTTGGTGCTGGCGCTGCATACCTCTTTCTTGCCCGCGTTGATTATCAGCGGGATCTGCGCCTCGCTGTTAGCCGTGTGTCTGGCGTTCCCTGTCTTTCGCGTGCGCGGCGACTATCTGGCGATTGTGACGCTGGGGTTTGGTTTTATTATTAAAATTCTGGCCATCAATAACCCGCAAATCACCAATGGCGCCATCGGGCTGAATGAAATTCCTCAGGCCGGCAACATGCTGTACTGGTGCGGTTTTATTGCCCTTATCGCTGTGCTGCTTATTTTACAGATTGTGTATTCAAAATACGGGCGGGCGATGAAAGCGGTGCGTGATGATGAAGACGCCGCCATCGCCATGGGCATTAATACCTTCAAAATCAAAACCTGCGCCTTTGCCACCAGCGCCTTTCTGGAAGGGATCGGCGGCGGTTTGCTGGCTTCGCTGCTGACGATTATTTCCCCCGATCTGTTTGATTTTATGCTGACGTTCCAGTTGCTGATCATCATTGTCCTGGGCGGGCTGGGCAGTACCAGCGGCGCGATTCTGGGGACGATTGTGGTGGTGGGCAGCGGAGAATGGCTACGTTTCCTGGATCAGCCGCTAAGTCTGTTTGGCGAGAACTTGGGCGCTTACCCCGGTTTACGGATGGTCGTTTTTTCATTGGTACTGCTGATTATTATGCTTTTTGCCCGCGAAGGGTTGCTGGGTAAGCAGGAAATCTGGGAAGTGAAGAGGAAGCGCCATCATGGAAAATAAGGCTATTCTCAGCGTTGAAAATATCATTATGCAATTCGGCGGCTTACGCGCGATCGACGACGTCAGCTTTACGCTGAATCAGGCGGAAATATTCGGTCTGATTGGCCCGAACGGCGCGGGGAAAACCACGTTATTTAATGTGATTACCTCGAATTATAAACCGACGTCGGGAACGGTGATGCTGGGTAATGAAAGAATTACCGGATTAAAACCGAATCAGGTGGTCAATCGCGGCATCGCCCGCACGTTCCAGAATATTCGTCTGTTCAATTCAATGACGGTGCTGGAAAACGTATTAATCGGTTTCGATCGCGCCATTCGTTATTCCTTTATCGAAGCGGCATTGCATATGGGGCGCTTTTTCTCGGCGGAAAAACAGGCTAAAGCGCAGGCGATGGAGATCCTCGACTATATCGGTATCGCGGAGCATGCGCATTTACTGGCAACCAATCTGAGTTACGGGAATCAGCGTAAAGTCGAGATTGCCAGAGCGTTAGCCACGTCACCGGCGTTACTGTTACTGGACGAGCCGGCGGCGGGCATGAACCCAAGAGAAACCAATGAACTGGCGCAACTGATTTTTAAAATGCGTGAAGATTACAAATTAACGGTATTGCTGATTGAACATGACATGTCTTTTGTTAACACCCTGTGTGAACGGGTATTGGTGCTTGATTATGGCAAACCGTTATTCAGTGGCACTACCCATGAGGCAATTAATAATAAAGAGGTGATTGCCGCGTATCTTGGAGATGTCGATTATGCTTAAGGCCGATGATCTACGGGTATTTTATGGGCTGATTCAGGGATTAAAGGGGATTGATATTGAGGTCAATAATAGTGAAATCGTCACCCTGATCGGCAGCAATGGGGCGGGGAAAACCTCAACACTCAACGGTATTATCAATCTGGTGAAATCGACCGGGCAGGTGAATTTCCTTAATGAAGATATCTCCCACAGCCTGACGCATCAGATTGTGCGTAAAGGGCTGGCGCTGGTGCCGGAGGGGCGAAAGGTTTTCACCAACCTGACCATTGAAGAAAACCTGCGCATGGGAGCGTACAACAACCCGCTTAATTTCAATCACCTGAAAGATAAAATGTATACGCTGTTTCCGCGCCTGAAAGAGCGTCGCAGCCAGTTGGCCGGCACCATGAGCGGCGGCGAGCAACAGATGCTGGCGATTGCCAGGGCGTTGATGAGCGAGCCGGTACTGCTGATGCTGGATGAACCAAGCCTGGGGCTGGCGCCGAAGATTGTGGGCGAAATGTTCAATATTATTAAACAATTGCAAAAGGAAAATATCACCATCCTTTTAGTTGAGCAGAACGCCACGGCGGCGCTGAAGATTGCCGACCGCGCTTATGTGCTGGAAAACGGTCAGATTGTTCTGAAAGGGCAGGCGCAGGCTATTCTGGCCAACCCGGAAGTGAAGAAGATGTATCTGGGGGGCTAAATTTTTCTCCGCCGTCCCATCCCCCGCGCAGGCGGGGACCCGCGTTTGCCGGCAGTTTCCCGTCATACCCGCAGGCGCGGGCATGACGGGACTGCGATGCATATGCGGCATTCGCTTTCCCCATACTGAAAATGACCCGTTGACGTTATCCGCCAAGATCCAGACAATCCATTTTTTATCAACAACGAGCTGGGGTTTATGGAAGCGTGGCTGGATCATCTGGTTACTCAATCATTAGCGTATTCATCGATCGCCATTATGCTGGTAGCCTTTCTGGAATCGCTTGCTCTGGTCGGTCTGTTGCTGCCGGGCACCGTGATGATGGCAACGTTGGGAGCGCTGATCGGCAGCGGTCAGATAGGGTTATATCCGGCGTGGCTGGCGGGTATTGTCGGTTGTTTGCTGGGGGATTGGATTTCCTACTTCATTGGCAGACGGTTTAAGCAACCGCTGCACCAATGGTCTTTTCTGAAAAAGCATCAAACGTTGCTTCGTAAAACGGAGCATGCCTTGCACCGGCATCCGGTTCCGACGGTGTTGATTGGGCGTTTTGTCGGGCCGACGCGTCCGCTGATCCCGATGGTCGCCGGCATGCTGGGTCTGCCGCCTCATAAGTTCGCCGTACCGAATATCATCGGTTGCCTGCTGTGGCCGCCGGCGTATCTTTTACCCGGTATATTGGCCGGCGTGGCGATTGATATTCCCGCTGGCGTTAACAGCAGCGGTTTTAAATGGCTATTGCTGGTTACCGTGTTACTGGTGTGGATCGCCGCGTGGTTAAGTTGGCGCTGGTGGCGAGGCGATAAACGCAAAAAACGCGACTGGTTCAGCAAACGGCTGCCGCTGCGCCGTTTACGCTGGGTTGCCCCGTTGACGCTGACGGCGGCGGGCCTGAGCCTGGTCATGCTGATACAACATCCGTTAATGCCTGTTTATCGCCACCTGCTGTGGCAGGTGTTGCAGGGGTGATAAAATCGGGTTTTAGGTCATTTTATCCCTATAATGCCCGTTCACTGTTTGCTTATATTGCAACAGTGAACGGACATATTAGCGGAAAATCACCGTGTGTTGTTAATGGTAATCAGCAGAGATGGAGTCTTATAAAAAAACGCCATGCCCAGAACAGCAATAAAAAAAAGGTCAGTATATTTATACTGATATCTCTAAATTTTTTCCTGAAACTTAACAGTAGAAAAGGAAAAACAAAAAAAGCGAATGAAATCGTTCCAGTAATATCTCTAGTGTCATCAACAACAAACGCCCTGAAAGCCATGCAGGAATTTAATATCTCTTTGCCATCAATATAAATATCCTCTTCAAAAGAGGAAAGTAAATATATTGCAACGCAGCAAAACGTAAAAAATAAAATCCATCTATATCTTAACATGTTAGTTCATTCTTAAAATTTTATATATAGACTCTTTCTTCTCAAGAATTCGTCTGCCATAAGCACTATACTCTCGTTCTGGTGAACCAACCGGCGATGATATCGACTTCAAAAAATCTTTCTTCTTTCCCATTCTTGTTATGATAAACGCTAAGATGTTGCTAGTGTTTCTTTGCGGTTTACTGAGTGCAAGCCTATAAATAGATAACACGAATATCACATTATGAAAATATTATTTCCAACAAATGTCAATTATATTATTAGCATGTTAATAATTAATTTAATTAAAAATCATTGGAATAACGACCAAGGATAAACTCTCCGAAAATACTTTCCCAAAATTAAAAAAGACAGAGGCGCGTCTACCATTCCGATCTACCGCTGAAATGATACCGTAGTTCTCATTTTCTCAATTTATCTCAGCGATAAAACTCCGCCACCTGCTGTGGCAGGTGTTGCAGGGGTGATAAAATCATGTTTACTATAATCGGGTAATAAAGGAGATGCTGTACTCACGGGATGTCGGAAGACAGGAAAGCGGTTCGAAACGAATCCCTGGGATTTCAAGGATAATCAAGCGACGGGGCCTAAATGCCAGCGTCCGGATTAATGGAGAAAACTATCATGGTATCAAAGGATTACCTACCGCCTATCAGCGATCAGGATGTGTCTCGGTCAGAAGAAACCGTCAATATGCCTCGTCGGCGACAGCTCTTAAAAGGCGGTATTTCCGCCGCATTGATGGGGACGCTGTACGGACGGCTTATATCTACAGGAAGCCTTGCCCTGGCGGTCGCCGGCACGGAAGTTGCGGCAGCCGAACGGAATTTTGTTCACCCTGGTTTGTTGCACACGGAAGATGACTTTGCGCTTATCAGAAAGAAAATCGCGGTTTCCGCACAACCCTGGCTGGATGGATGGAACGCTTTACTGTCGGACGGATATTCTCAGCCCGATCGCGCGCCGAGGCCGGTGGAAACGGTGGTTCGTGGCGGAACTGGCAATAACTACGCTCAACTGCATGGCGATATACAACGGGCCTATCAACTGGCGGTACGCTGGAAAATCTCTCAGGACGCACGCTATGGGGATCAGGCGGTGGCTTACCTCAATGCTTGGTCATCCACGCTGAAAACCCTCACCGGCAACGCCGATCGCTATCTTGCGGCGGGTATCTACGGCTATCAGTTCGCCAATGTCGGCGAGATTATGCGCACCTATCAGGGCTGGTCGTCCAGCGATTTAGCGCGCTTTCAAGAAATGATGCTTACGGTGTTCTACCCGCTTTCGTCACGTTTTTTGCGCGAACATAATGACGCTGAAATAACCAACTACTGGGCAAATTGGGATCAGTGCGCCATTGCCTGCATTCTGGCGACCGGCGTGTTGTGCGATCGGCCGGATATCTATGCAGAGGCGGTGAATTATTATAAATACGGGCAAGGTAATGGCGCGGCGCTTCAGGCGGTTTATCACGTCCACCCCGGTTATCTTGGGCAGTGGCAGGAGAGCGGGCGCGATCAGGGGCACTGTACGCTGGGTATCAGTCTTGCCGCCGCATTCTGCGAAATGGCCTGGAATCAGGGCGATGATATGTACGGCTATGACAACAACCGTTTTCTGGCTGGGGCTGAATATGTCGCCAAATCTAACCTGAAAGCAGGGAGCGGCGAGTTTTATACGTTGCCGTGGCTCGACTATAGAAATCGGCATGGATTGGCGGTAGGGATTTCTCCCGCCGGACAGGGCAACGCACGGCCGACCTGGGAGTGTGTTTATCATCACTATGCGATGCGCAAGGGTATCGCCGCGCCATATGTTCGCAAGCAGGCGGCACTGATGTACCCGGAAACCAACAATCGCAATGGCGATCAGCTCGGTTTCGGCACGTTGCTATTTTCACGCGAACAGCAGGCGCCTTCCCTTTCGCCTTCCGGTCTGACGGCATACCTGCGCGGTGATAGCGTGGTTTTATCGTGGTGGGGCGTCATTGATGCGGAACGCTATCAGGTTAAGCGATCCACCGCGGTTAATGGCGACTACGTGACGATTGCCGCCGATATTAGCGATCCGCTGACCTATGAAGATACGGATATTGCCGGCGCTTCCGAATACTTTTATAAGGTAACCGCAGTCGTTGATGGCGTGGAAAACGCGCCTTCGCAGGCGGTCGGCGTCGGTATAAAGGCAAAGACGATCTTCCAGCTCGATTTTGATGAAGCTTCCGGGCGGGTTGCGTCGAACCGCATCGCAAATCAGGGCAATGGCGAACTGGTTGGCGGCGCCAGTTGGGGAAGCGGCATGAGCGGCAGCGCCGTTGTGCTCGACGGGGCTGGCGGTTACATCAATCTTCCGGAAGGGCTGCTTGCGTCGCTCGCCGACTTTACAATTGAAACGCGATTTTACGCTGATAGGCAAAGCAAATGGGCGAGAGTGTTCGACGCCGGCTCCGGCCCTCGCCGTTGGATGATGTTAACGTTGGAAGGCGGAGATGGCAGGCCGGAATTCGGCATCTCTACGGTGCATAGCTACGATACTCAGCGGGTGGCGTCGAATGTGACAATGCCGGTAGGGCGGTGGGTGCATATCGCCGTTACGCTGTCCGGCAAGGTGTGCACATTATATCTGGACGGCGTGGCGGTGGGCCGCAATGATGAGTTTACGTTGGCGCCCTATCATCTGGGGCCGGAAAATAACACCTACCTCGGGCGCTCGCAATATGAGGCTGATCCTTATACCGCGGGGCGTTATGACTATTTTAAGATTTGGCATGGCGCGCTTAACCCTGACGAGATTACCGCGTTGAGTGAGGGACGGGGGTAAGCTTCTATTCACAAAGCCGCCTGGTTACAGGGTCTTAACACCTTGTGACGGCTGGTTTTAGAGGTTTTTCCGATTATGCGTGAGCGCCGCAGGCGGTCATTTAACCACGACGCCTGCGGTTCGCTCATCAGCGATAAAATTCCGCCACCTGATCAAAGATGCGCATTTCCTCGCCGTGGCGGCGCACCTGTATTACATCTTCCAGTTTTTCCACCTGGCTTATCATCTGTTGCAGGCGCTGATCGTCTTGCACCAGCAGCCAGATGCGGCTTTCGTCGCCCCCGGCCAGCGGCATACATAAGATCCCTTCGACATTAAATGCCCGGCGGGCAAATAATCCGCATACGTGAGACATCACGCCAGGGTGATTGCGTACCGATAGCTCCAGCGTCACCTGCGTTGAGGTTGATTGATTTAGCATGGCATTAATCTCCAATCATATCGATGTTGGCAGCGCCCGGCGGCACCATCGGATAAACTTTTTCATTCACGTCAATCAGCGCATGAATCAACGCCGGTCCCGGGCGATTCAGCGCGTCGGCCAATGCGGCCAGGGGATCTTCCGCCGCGTTCAGATCGCAGGTGGAAAACCCGAAACCCGCGGCGATCGCCAGAAAGTTGGTGCGGTAGCGATAATCCGCCGCAAAGATATGCTGTTTAAAGAACAGATCCTGTTGCTGATGAACCAAACCGAGTGACTGATTATTCATCAAGATGATTTTTATATTCAGCCCTTCTTCTGCGGCGGTCGCCATTTCCTGAATGTTCATCATCAGGCTGCCGTCGCCGGAAAAACACACCACGATGCGTTCCGGTTCGGCCAGCGCCGCGCCGATCGCCGCGGGTAAACCAAACCCCATGGTGCCCAGCCCGCCGGAGGTCAGCCACTGTCGCGGTCTGCGCAGCGGATAAGACTGGGCGACCCACATCTGATGTTGACCGACGTCAGTGGTAATAATCGCCTCGTCCGTCAGCGCCTGCGCCGTGGCCTGTACCAATCCGTAGTGGCTTAACGGATCGTCCGCGCCCGGCATGCTGAATGGGAATTCACGTTGCAACTGACCAATCGCCGAATGCCACGTCTCACGCTGCCGGGGCTCGATCAACGGCAGTAATTGATCCAGCGCCTGCACTACGTCGGCATGTAAGGCGACATGAGGCTGCCTGATTTTCCCCAGTTCCGCCGCATCGATGTCGATATGAATGATGCTGGCGTCCGGGCAGAACTGCTCCGCTTTACCGATCGCCCGGTCATCGAAACGGGCGCCCAGCACGATTAACAAATCCGCCTGCTGTAAAATCAGATTGGTTGAGCGTGCGGCGTGCATCCCTAACATGCCCAGCGACAGTGGATGATCGACGGGCATCGCCCCTAATGCCATCAGCGTCATGGTGGTCGGCAAGCCGGCGCGTTCCGCCAGTTGGATGGCCTGTTGATGCGCGGATGCGCTGATAATCCCCCCTCCCAGATAGAGTATCGGGCGTTGGGCGGCATTGATCATGGCAGCGGTCTGCTCAATTTTCTGCCGATCGATAGCCGGAGGAATATCGTTCAGGGTTATCCCCGGCAATTCATCCAACTCGATTTCAGCCGTTTGTACGTCTTTGGGAATATCGATCCAGACCGGGCCGGGACGGCCGGACTGCGCAATGCGAAATGCTTCCGGGATCACGCGCGGCAAGTCTCTGACATCACGCACCAGATAGTTATGTTTGGTGATGGGAATGGAAATACCGTAGGTGTCCACCTCCTGAAAGGCGTCGGTGCCGATCATGCCGGAAGGCACCTGTCCGGTAATGCACACCAGCGGGATAGAGTCGAGTTTGGCATCGGCGATGGCGGTGACCAGATTGGTCGCGCCGGGACCGCTGGATGCCAGGCAAACGGCGGCGCGTCCGCTTGCCCGCGCCATGCCTTGGGCCATAAACCCCGCACCCTGTTCGTGACGCGCCAGCACATGGCGTAGGGTTTTACTTTGACCGAGTGCATCATATAACGGCAGAGCCGCGCCACCCGGAATACCTGCGATGGTCGTGATGCCCTGTTGTTCGAGCAGCCGAACGATCAGCTGAGCGCCTGTATAACGCATATTTATATCCTTCATCAGGGCCGGTGCGGTATCAGAGCGGGGAGGGTAGAGACAAGAAACCCCGCTCGGCTGGCGCCGGCGGGGTTTGGGAATCTTTAGACTTGATTCGGAACCCGTTACGGCGCGCTGCCGACGACGACGACCACCACCACGCGCACGACGACGACCGCGTCAACATGCGCGGTGCTTAGTAGTGCTGAAGTGGAAGAATAGTGCGTCACGGGGATCCTGTTATTAACGGTTAAATCACTTATCCATATAATCACAGGTGGTGAAAAGGACACAATACCCGCAACGAATAAAACCCTAAAATTCGCGTTGGATCACACTTGGCGACTCTTGGCCGCCGATGTCGGATAAGGGGGAACCGAACGAACGCCCCGCCAGCTTGAGTGGTTGACATTAGCCAGCAGGGAGAGACGGCATGAACAACCGTCTCGTCCCGCCGTACTTCTCGCCAGTGGGCGTCATGCGGTGTTCAGCATGGCTTCCACTGGCGTGTGCGGATGCGTTGTCAGCCTTTCGTTTTCCCCTTTTTGCCGTTACCGGCCGCTTTCGGCGCCGTGGCTGATCGATCTGCGTTGATGGGCGTATCGCTATAGGAACGACCATAGTAGGTATCAAGCAGAATCTGCTTAAGCTCAGAGATTAACGGATAACGCGGGTTGGCGCCGGTACACTGGTCATCGAACGCGTCTTCGGACAGTTTATCCACCTTGGCCAGAAAATCCGCTTCCGGCACGCCGAAGTCGCGAATGCTGGCCGGGACATCCAGCGCCGCCTTGGTTTCCTCCAGCCAGGCCAGCAGTTTGTCAATTTTCTGCCCCACGTCGTCGCCAGAGGCGCTGAGCGCAAGATGATCGGCAATCTCTGCGTAGCGTTTGCGCGCCTGTGGAAAACCGTATTGGCTGAATGTCGCCTGTTTGGTCGGTTTGTCGGTCGCGTTATAGCGAATGACATTGCAGATCAGCATGGCATTGGCCAGCCCGTGTGGAATATGGAATTCGGAACCCAGCTTATGCGCCATGGAATGGCAGACGCCCAGAAAGGCGTTGGCGAAGGCGATGCCGGCGATGGTCGCCGCGCTGTGCACTCGTTCGCGTGCAATCGGGTTTTTCGCCCCTTCCTGATAGCTGACGACCAGATAACCGTGCAGCAGCTTCAGCGCCTGTAACGCCTGCCCGTCGCTGAATTCGTTAGCCAGCACCGACACATAGGCTTCCGTCGCGTGGGTGACCGCATCCAGACCGCCGAATGCGCACAGTGATTTCGGCATATTCATGACCAGGTCGGCATCCACGATCGCCATATCCGGCGTTAACGCATAGTCCGCCAGCGGATATTTCACCCCGGTGGCATCATCGGTGACGACGGCGAACGGCGTTACCTCAGAACCGGTGCCGGAAGTGGTGGCGATGCAGATCATACGCGCTTTCACCCCCATTTTCGGGAACGAGTGAATGCGTTTGCGGATATCCATAAAGCGCAGCGCCAGATCCTCGAAGCGGGTTTCCGGGTGCTCATACATAACCCACATCAGTTTGGCCGCATCCATTGGGGAGCCGCCGCCGAGCGCGATGATTACATCTGGATTGAAGGCGTTAACCTGCTCAGTTCCTTTACGCACGATGCTCAGTGTCGGATCGGCCTCGACCTCGAAGAATACTTCGGTGGCGACACCCTGTTGTTTCAGGCGCGATATCACCCGATCGGCATAACCGTTATTGAACAGGAAACGATCGGTGACGATAAATACGCGTTTCGCACCATCGCGGACGACTTCCGCCAGTGCGACAGGCAGCGAACCGCGCCGGAAATAGATGGATTTGGGAAGTTTATGCCACAACATATTTTCCGCTCTCTTGGCTACGGTTTTTATATTGAGAAGATGCTTAGGCCCCACGTTTTCCGAGACAGAGTTGCCTCCCCAGGAGCCGCAGCCCAGCGTCAGAGAAGGCACCAGGTTGAAGTTGTACAGATCGCCGATGCCGCCGTAGGAGGTCGGTGAATTAATCAGCACCCGCGAGGTTTTCATCCTGTCACCAAAGTAAATGACACGGTCAGCGTGGTTATCCTGATCGGTATACAGGCAACAGGTATGGCCGATCCCCTCCAGGTTGAGCAGTTTTTCAGCGATGTCGACCGCTTCGTTGAAATTCTGCGCCCGATACAGCGCCAACGTGGGGGAGAGTTTCTCGTGAGCGAAAGGTTCGGATTCATCGACTTTGGACACTTCGCCGATCAGCACCTTGGTATCAGGCGGAACGCTAATCCCGGCCATTTCGGCAATTTTCACCGCCGACTGCCCGACGATGGCGGCATTTAACCCGCCATTTTTTCTGAGGATGCCGCCTACGGCCGCCAGTTCCGCACCTTGCAGGATATAGCCGCCCTGAGCGAGAAACTCCGCGCGTACCTGGTCATAAATATCCTTGACCACGACGGCAGACTGTTCGGACGAACAGATCACGCCGTTATCAAAGATTTTCGACATCAGAATGGAGGCGACGAACCGTTTGGCATCGGCGCTTTCGTCCACCACCACCGGCGTATTTCCGGGGCCGACGCCGATGGCCGGTTTTCCGGAGCTGTAGGCCGCCTTCACCATCCCCGGCCCGCCGGTGGCCAGGATCAGGTTAATGTCCGGATGATGCATTAACTGGTTTGTCAGCTCGATGGTCGGCTCGGCGATCCAACTAATGATATCCGGCGGGGCTCCGGCGTTAATCGCCGCCTGTAGGACGATGTCGAGCGCCTTGTTGGTGGCGTTTTTCGCGCGCGGATGCGGCGAGAAGATAATGCCATTACGCGTTTTCAGGCTGATAAGCGCTTTGAAAATGGCGGTGGAAGTTGGGTTGGTGGTGGGAACGATGCCGCAGATAAGACCGACGGGGGCGGCGATGGTAATGGTGCCGTAGGCGTCGTCCTGCGACAGGATGCCGCAGGTAATCTCGTTTTTATAGGCGTTATAGATGTATTCGGACGCGAAGTGGTTCTTGATCACTTTATCTTCCACAACGCCCATGCCCGATTCTTCCACCGCCATTTTCGCCAGCGGAATGCGAACGGCGGCAGCGGCAAGCGCAGCAGCGTGGAATATTTTATCCACCTGTTCCTGCGTATAGTCAGCGTAGATGCGTTGGGCTTTTTTCACCCGGGAAACCAAAGAATCAAGATAATCATTTTGTGTAACGGCCATGGTAGTCTCCAATTAAGCAATATATTTGCCAGGAACTTCCCCTAAATAAGGCAACAAGAATCAGATAACGACATACTACGTATGATTGCCTGAGTCTTTGCTGCCACCTCTGCGACATGGACTTAAAAACAGACGCCGAGAATAAATATGTTTCGTACCAAAATGACGATATAGATAATAGCCAGCTTATTATTTTTATTTGAGTTAATTTATAAGGGCGTCAGATAGGACGGGCTAAGACATTTCCATCATCAATGCTAATTGGCTTATTTTTTTATATTGTTGATTTTAATTAATTTTTATGGGTGTTCCGTTTGTTGTTATGCCGCTTGGCGGATCTTACGGATTTTCTTTCGGCTGTCGCCTTCCGGCATATTGAAATCTGTTGGTATAACGTGAGTAATAAAAACAAGGCCAAAATAAGAAGGGCGCAAGACATCTTTTTACGAAAATTTAACGGAATAATTAATCAAAAAAAGATATTATTTACTTCCAATAAAGACGGTAGTTCCATGATTATTTAATATGTGAAAATGGTTACGCTGCGCTATATTTCTTGTTCAGCAGCATATTTTATTTTTTGTCGCATTTCATACGCCAATTTAAAGTTTTTCTCAGAATAACCAGCTAGATCACAATATGGTGTAAAGGCGCATTAGGCCACGTCAAAAAATAGCGTGTCTTCTATCATCTTCCCAGCGTTTTCCCTATTTGAATACCGTGGCCGACGGCGGTATCGTCATGTCCGGACGGATTAGCTGAGCGCGCGGTTGTCGCTAATACGCCCGTCGTTCACGGTAATGACCCTGTTGGCGATGTATTCCGCATCATCCAGATTATGCGACACCATCAGCAGCGTGATCCGACGTTCATCGCAGACTTTTTCCACAAGTTGCAGCATTTCCAGTCGTAACGCGGGATCGAGCGCGGAGAACGGTTCGTCCAGCAGCAGGATGGGCTGGTGGCGAACCAGGCAGCGGGCCAGCGCCGCACGCTGGCGCTGGCCGCCTGAAACCTGCGACGGCAGGCGGCTGAGCAGTTCGGTTAATCCAACCTGTGCGGCAATCAGTCTCAACGTTTCACGCTGTTCGGCATTAAGGCGCAGGCCGGGGTTTAGCCCCAGCGCAATATTTTTCTCAATGCTCAGGTGCGGAAACAGATTATTTTCCTGAAACAGAATGGAAACCGGACGTTTTGACGGCGACGTGTGGCGATGATCTTCTCCGTTCAGCCGCAATTTCCCACTGTCGGCCGGCAAAAAACCGGCGATCAGGTTCAGCAGCGTGCTTTTTCCCGCTCCGCTGGGGCCAAGGATGGCAATGCGTTCGCCGGGCTGGGCGTTGAGGTCGAAGCACATCGGCATCTGCTGGTAGAGGTAGGTCAGTTTATCGAGAAAGATCATCACGATCCGCCAGTTTTTCAATCAGAGTGAACAGGGTGAAGCACAGCAACATCAGTAACAGTGCGGTAACGGCGCCATCGGCGCTGCGATAGGCGCCAATCTGCTGATAAAGATAAAAAGGCAAGGTGCGGAACTGCTCATTGCCGAACAAGGCAATCACGCCAAAATCACCGATAGAAAGCACGCTGGCAAATGCCAACGCCTGAGCCAATGGCTGTTTCAACGCGGGTAACTCAATAATTTTCAACCGCCGCCAACCCCGGATATCCAGCGACAGGCAGAGTTGATTATACCGTTCCGCGATATCAATCATTGGGTTCTCCAGTACCTTGATCGCATAGGGGATCGCCATCAGCGCGTTGGTCATCACCACCAGTCCATAAGGAGATTCAGGTAATCCCACGGTATTGTTGAGCAACAGGAAAAAACCGGTTGCCAGCACGATACCGGGCATGGCGAGGATCAGCATGCCGCTCAGATTCATCAACTGACCGTATAGCGGCTTCTGGCGCAACTTCAGTTCCCGGCTGCTCCATAACAGCATCATGGTCAGGATGATGCAGATAACGCCGGCGGCCAACGCAATACGTAACGAAGTGAACAGCGTTTTCCATAGCGTGGGCTGCTGCAATACGGTGAACAGCGAGCGGTTGACGCCGTCTATGACCACGGCCAGCAGCGGCGGCACGATCAATAACAGCGCCGCGCCAATCAGTAGGCTGTCGCATACCCGGCTGAACAGGCTGTCCTGCGGATTACGCCACGCCAACTGCCGGGTGCTGCCCACCGGCAAGATACGTCCCAGCCGCTGGCTCAACAGAACCAGCCCCAGGCAGCAAATCATCTGGATCAGCGCCAGCAGCGCGGCGCGCGACGGATCGTAATCAAAGCTTAAGGCCTGATAAATCGCCAGCTCGATGGTGGTGGCCTGCGGGCCGCCGCCGAGGGATAGAACGGTGGCGAAGCTGGCAAAGCACAGCATAAAAATCAGGGCCGCCGTCGGCGGAATTTGTCGGCGTAGCCAGGGCCATTCGACAATCCGAAAAGACTGCCAGCCGTTCATGCCCAACTGGGCGGCCAACTGGCGCTGTTCCGTCGCAATGCCTTCCAGCGACTGTAGCAGCAGGCGGGTCGCCAGCGGCAGGTTGAAAAAAATATGCGCCAGCAATATGCCCTGCAAGCCGTAGGGAGAAAAGGGATAGGGAAGGCCGAGAAAACCCAGTAATGCGGCCAGCCAGCCCTGTCTCCCATACACGCTCAGCAGGCCGAAAACCGCCACCAGCACCGGTAATACCAGCGTCATGGCACATAGCCGCAATAGCCAGCGATGGCCGGGGAAACGGCGGCGATAAAGAGCTCGGGCGAGGAAGATCGCCGGCAAGGTAGACAGCAGGGCGGACAAAAACGCCTGCCAAAACGTAAAATGGATGACATGCCACAGGTAGCTGTCATGCCATAAGGCTTGCCACTGGTTCTCCGGCGCCTGTAGCCACAGCGCGCCGAAAGCCAGCGCGGCCACCGAAATTAACAGCGCGGTGGCCAGCAATCCCGGCCACAGACTTCCGGCAGTCAGCGGCTGACTGCGCGTTGCCATGCCTGGATCCAGTTATTCCGCTGTTCTGCAACCTGTTGCGCGCTGTATTGCAATGCTTTCTCCGGTACGGCAAGGGCGGCGAAGCCCGCCGGCAGATCGGTCTTGATCACCGGATACATCCAGTTGGTGGTGGGGATTGCCTGCTGGAACGTCGGGGTCAGGATAAACTGCATAAAACGTTTTGCCAGTTCTGGGTTTTTGCTGGCGGCAAGTTGCCCGGCGACCTCAACTTGCAGGTAATGCCCTTCGCTGAAGTTTGCGGCGGCGTAGTGGTCGTTTTTCTCTTCAATGAGGTGATAGGCCGGCGAGGTGGTGTAGCTCAGCACCAAATCGGCCTCGCCTTTCAGGAACAAACCATAGGCTTCACTCCAGCCTTTCGTGACGGTAACGGTTTTTTTCGCCAGTTTCTGCCACGCCTGGGGCGCCTGCTCGCCGTACACTTGCTGCATCCACAGCAGCAGACCCAGGCCCGGGGTACTGGTGCGCGGATCCTGATAGATCACTTTCCACGGCTCAGTGCTGTCGATCAGTTCGTGCAGGCTTTTGGGGGGATTCTTCAGCTTTTCCCGGTTGTAAACAAATGCGAAATAGCCGTAGTCATAGGGAACAAACGTCGTATTGCTCCAGCCGCCGGGGACATTTACCGCCGCGGTGGTGTCGATATGATGTTGGGTAAATAGCCCGGTCTGTTCCGCCGCCTGCAACAGGTTATTATCCAGCCCCAGAATGATATCCGCTTTGCTGTTTTTCCCTTCCATACGCAGGCGGTTCAGCAATGACGCGCCATCTTCCAGCGCCACAAAGTTCAGTTCGCATTCACACTCTTTCTCAAAAGCGGTTTTGATCACCGGGCCGGGTCCCCATTCAGAGGCGAAAGAGTCGTAGGTATAGATCGTAAGTGCCGGTTTGGCGAACGCCGGTATTGACACCAATAGCAGGCAAGGCAGGATTTTTTTCAGCATGGCGGCTGAATGTTTTAATAATGACGTATTTAACACTTTGCACTCCTGAGGATCATGGGGTGGCAAAGGACTTTGAGTCAGCGGAGAACACTCTCAAATCCCTTCGCCGGTATTAGCCGGATCAGGTTCGACGGGTGTTTTCTCAGCGAAAAAACGCGTCAAACGTTTTCCGCACCCCGTTGAGAACGGCCTATTGTAGAGCGTTCCGGCGGGTAGCGAAAGGTTCTCAGTTTTCCGGCGGCGCGAACCAGGCGGATTTGAAGTCAAACCAGCCGAGAGTGTTCATGCGGACACCTCGCATACTGCGTTGTCCCTGAAGTTGCAGCCAATGATGCAGCAGTGGGTGCATCTGACCGCTGCTGACCAGTTTTTCGCACCACTCCGCCATTGGCAGCGCTTTGCTGCGCCACAGGCTAGCATCATAATGCAGATCTTCGCTCAGGCAGTGTTGCAGCAGCGGCAGTTCGTACAGCATGGCGAACAGCGAAAACTCCAACGGCAAGTAGCAGTTGGCGCTACTGAGCCAGATATCGCTCTCGGCGTCGCCCTGATACCAAGACTCGTAGCTGACGGTTTGAACATGCAGTTTCACGCCATGCTCCGCCAGCAGTCTGGACATGATGTCACTCAATATCTGGTATTCGGGGTGCTCCTGATAAAACGTCAGCGTGATTTGCCTAAGTCCCGGGGGCATCGGCAACGGCTCGCCCTGCTGATGGTGATGCCAGCGCGGCAGCAGGCTGTAGGCGGGTGACCAGTCTCGCTGATGAGGGGTACCGGCACGGCTGAGCAAGGCGATAGGATTGAGGATTTGCCAGAGCCAGCGGCGAATTTCCGGTTTAGCGGCGAGCGGAGAACGCTGATCAAACAGCAGAAAATAGCAGCCTTCTTCCATTCGGCTTTCCTGCTTGTCATAGGCGGAGTCATCCGACTGGAGCTGTACCGAGACCGGCACCTCATCTGAGGCATCGGGGAGTACCCAGATATTGACTTCATCAATCAGCGCCCGGTAACCGAAATAGTCGTCAAAGGCGCTTATCTTCAGTTGACTGTTGTTATTGTACACCACCGCGTATGGGCCGGTGCCGATGGGGCGTCTGGCAAAATCGGGGAGGGTTTGCCATTCCTGCGGCAGGATCATGGCCGGCACGCTGCCAAGCAGCCACGGTAGCCAATAATCGGCGCTGCTCAGTTGCACATCAATCACAAAAGGCATTGGCGAGGTGACTTTTTCGATATGGGCAAACAATGGCATGGTGGTCAGCCGGGTAAGCGAACTGATGACATCGTCCATCGTCAGTTCCCGCCCGTGGTGAAAACGAATGGAAGGGCGTAAATAGAATCGCCAGCGCAGCGGTTCCAGCCTTTGCCAGTGATGCGCCAAATCGGGTTTTAGTTCCCCATTTTCCTCATTTATATTAGTCAGTCCGCTGAAAATTTGCCGGGCAATGTGCATTTCCGAGCGCCGGAGGGCTGAACCCGGCAACAGATTACGCAGCGGACGATAATAAAGAATACGCAGAATATGTTTCCCTTGCCGGAAACTGCGGCCCAGATGCGCCAGCAGCATTTGGCGCACGGTTTCTTTATCACCCACCAGTTGTACCAGTTGATCGATGCGATCCTGCTCCAGCAAGTCTTCAGCCCGCTGCTGTTGCAGCGCCAGCCCGGTGTAGATAAAGGTGAGCAGCGATCGTTTTCCGCGCCCCGCTTCCGCCTGCCAGATAAGCCAGCCCTGCTGCTGCATGGCGCCCAGCAGTGAGCGGATATGGCGACGTGAGCAACTTAATACGCCCGCCAGTTCTTGTAGCGTCGTTTCTGTTGTCTGTCCCTGAAAGCGTTGCCATAGGCGGATGAACTGCTGTTGCAGACGATTGGAAGACATAAAAGAGGAACTCCACACGCTAAAGTCATCAATTTATCTTTCCCTATATTACGTCGATACTTTCCCATAATGAAAGCGTGGAGGTGACTTATGACAATCTCAACATTGTATCGGTTTTATCAGGTCTATCTCTCGACGTGTCAGGCGAAATGGCTGCGTTGGATGTCTGCTCAGCAGCGGATAGCGTTATTGCAACAGGCGACCCAGTGGCAAATAGCGGAAATGTCTGAAGAGGAATACCGTCACTGGATATAGCGGCACGGCACGGACAACTGAAAAATTCTGAGTAATGGTGCATTTCACCAGCCAGCGAAACTTTCCGCTGGCTTTTTTTATGCTTATTCAATAAAACTCCGTCAGCGGCAATACGCGTCCAATTCGCTGCTGTCGTTAAGCAACCGCTACAGTTGCTTAACTTGTCTTGATGCGGGGTATTACGCAACGGTAGCGCCAAACCAACGAAGTTATGGCGGAATCGACAGCAATCCCGCCGCCCTACTTGATAACGTCTTCCCCACGCGCATAGGCTGCGGCTCGGGTGAGCTGATCGTCGGTTGGACGTACGCCGGTGTATAATACAAACTGTTCCAGCGCCTGTAGCACGATCACTTCCGCACCGGTAATCACCTGCTTGCCTTTTTGCCGTCCGTAACGGATCAAAGGGGTTTCCGCTGGCAAAGCCACCACGTCGAACACGATTTTCGCAGCATCAATGATGGCGGGTTCAAACGCCAACTGTTCGGATTCAGCGCCCCCTGCCATACCGATAGGCGTCACGTTTATTATCATCTCCGCGGGTAAATCACCCACCTCGGGTTGCCATGTATAACCATACTGTGACGCCAGCGCTTTGCCTGAAGCCTCGTTACGGGCAATGAGATATCCATTTTTGAATCCCGCATCGTGCAGCGCCGCGGTGACCGCCTTTGCCATGCCGCCGCTGCCGCGTAGAGCAAAGGTTGTCGCTGGCGACACCTGGTATTGATCCAATAGTTTTGCGATGGCGATATAGTCGGTGTTGTAGGCTCGAAGGAAACCGTCGTCATTGACGATGGTGTTTACCGATTCAATAACTGCGGCGGAGGTATCCAACTGGTCTAAAAAAGGGATACAAATCTCTTTGAACGGCATGGAAACGGCGCAACCGCGGATCCCTAATGCTCGCACGCCGCCTACCGCCGCCTGTATATCCTTGGTGGTAAAGGCCTTGTAGATAAAATTCAGGCCCAGTTCTTGATACAGGTAGTTATGGAAACGGGTACCGAAATTGCCGGGACGTCCCGACAATGACATGCACAGTTGAGTATCTTTGTTAATTTCATGACCCATGAGGATTATCCTTAGTACATTTACAGGAATCTACGTCTTTCAGCCTACGCCCAATAGCAGCGGATTCAGATGGCCGGTGCCTGATTAAGCACAAAATCTTCCGCGGCCTTTGACCACAGGCCGTTATTTTCACGCAGCAACCTTTGCAACTTGCGGGTAAATTCCGTTTCCTGTGGTTCCTGCGTTAACGTACCCAGGCTAAGCAACGGAAGCGATTTCCCGGTATAGACCATCTTTTTTCCGCCAATGATTTGTGGAAGGTTCAGTGTGGTTTCTGCCGCAGCATTCAGACCAAGTATATGAGAAACAACTTTGCTGACATCGATCTTTTTGTCCTCAATCAGTCGCACCGCGGTACGCATATCTTCGGTATTGCCGCCGGATGTGCCGACATAATGGGTAAAGGCGTAGTGCATATCGTAAAAGTTAATGGGCGCGCTGAATGATTTGTCCTGCGGCCCGGCGAAGAAATTCATACAGCCGTCCGGCGCCAGCAGTGAGGAGGCGAGGGTGACCAATTCTTCAGACGGCACGAAGACGAAGATATCGTCATAGCCTGCGCCCTCGGTCAAGCCAAGCAGATAACTGCGCTGGTCCGTTAAGGTTTTCACGTTAATGTAGTTCACCTGTGTATCATTATCGGCGGGATACAGATGTTCGGCATAACGGATTTTTTCTTCATGACGATCGGTTACCACCAGACGCCGTGGCTGGATCGGGCCGTGCAGCGCATAGTCGATCGCCAGCAGTCCCATTGGCCCTGTGCCCCCCAGAATCAGCAGATTTCCTCCCGGTTTTTTCCAGAATGCCCGGTGCGACACCGACCACACGAATACCGTGCTTACCCAGCTCTTTAGCCCAGGATCGGGTAAAGCTGTACATGGCGGCTTTAGTTGCTGCGTAGCAACTCTGGCCTTCGGATCCTTCCAGTCCGCTTTCCGACGAGATATTGACGATGACGCCGCGGCTCTGTTTCACCATGATTCTCGCCACCGCTTGCGACATCAGATACACGCCTTTCTGGTTGACGTTGACCATCTTCTCGAAGGCGTCGTCATTGAGTTCATAATGGCCGTCTTCCTGCGCGGGATCGACCAGCAGTCGTGGTAGATTTATACCGGTATTATTCACTAGCGCATCAATACGTCCATGGGTTTCCAGCGTATGATTGACCATAGCGGCGACGCTATAACGATCGGTAATATCGGTTTTGATAAACTGCAATTTCGAGTGGTGCGGTAATTCTCCTTCAACGGCATTGATGTCAGCCAATTGCACCTGTGCGCCATTTGCCAGCAATTCTTCCACAATCGCTTTGCCGATACCGGATGCGCCCCCGGTAACGACGATCACTTTATTTTTGATATTTAACCAGTCCTGCATATTTTTCTCCTCATTGTTGGTTGGCTGTTTTTGGGCAAGGGGAGGCCGTAAATGGTGGATAACCATTTTTTTAAACGTATTTTCCTGTTATTAGGCTATGGGGTCATCGCCAGCAATTTTTCCGCAGTATCCTTGGTCGTCACCAGACAATTAATATAGCCGCCGTTAATGGCGCCGATAATACCGGACAGCTTCTCATAAGAATGTGCTACGCCAATGGCATAATTGGCGCGTTTAATTTTATCCAGCGTAATATTAATGGTTTTTTCGGAAAAATACGTTTCTACGCTGTTTCCGGTCGCGTCATAAAAGCGGGAGCAAATATCCCCTGCGACCAGTGCGGTATTAAAGTGTTCAATGACATCGTTACCATAAAAGGCTCGCCAGACAGAGTGTCCGCTAATGTTGGGTGAGCCGATGCCAAAAACGGCAATGTCCAACTTGTTCCAATATTCTGAAATAGAAAGGTAATGCTGTGATTCCATAATCCCGTCGCGAATCATTTTTTGTTCAAGGATGGCTGGGAAATCAATAAGTTTTGATTCCGCGTGCATCTTGCTTGCCGCGGTGTAAACGATGGTATTGACGTGGTAACGGCTTTCCAGTTTGCCGGAAGGGCCACCGACCATCGGCACGCAGGTGACGTTTTTTTTGCCGCAGCCTTCGGCCATTTGTTCTACGACGGCCGATAACGCACTGCCCCAGGAGAAACCAATCACATCGCGGTCTTCAATAATGCTATTGAGGAAGTTGGCGCATAGCGAACCCATGCTGTCGAGTTGCTCCTGCATCGGCGACTCGGCATTGAGTGGGGAGATGATGGCTTCTTTTAGCTCGAAACGTTTTTTTAACTGCTGTTCCAATAGCAAGGTTTCATTGAACTGGTAATTAATGGCAATGGTTACGATGCCCTGCTGGCGGATTTTTTTCAGCATCCGACTAATGGTAGTGCGATAAATACCGAGTGATTTAGCGATCTGTGATTGTGTCAGATCTTGCTCATAATACATCTGGGCAACTTTGATAAGTAAACGCAGTTCATCGTTATTAGTCATTTATTACCCCAGTGTTCCTGCACAAATGTGCAAATGAGATTAATCTAGTCCTGGCCTGATATAATCATTTTCATGTACCCTTGTCAAAATGCGGCCCGGTAATAATCGTGCGTTTATTGGTGTTAATCATCGTTTAGTTGCGTTTTTTAAGCATAAAATAATGCACAGTTGTGCATTAAAGGCTATATCCTTGATAGAACTTACTTTTGTTATATCCGATTTATTTTGCACGAGTGAGCGGAAATCAGCAGCATGTCACAGTTTTATATTTGTACATAAATAGAAGGATTGCACATTTGTGCAAAAAAGAATAAATGGTGTAGGGAGTAGATGAAGCCGAATTTGATAACGACTTGGTGATACCTGTATCACTCCAAACTTAAACGCCAGGAATAATGCCAATTAAAAAACCCAACGTTTTTGTAAAAAAACGCTGGGTTTTGGTGATGTTGTATCACACCGATAGCGCACTTAACGTGTTATCGGCATATAACCGGGCGATTAACGCAGAAACGAGGGTTGATTCTTTTCGTAATCGGCAATGGATGCTTCGTGCTGCAACGTCAGACCGATGCTGTCCAGCCCGTTGATCATGCAGTGACGGCGGAAGCTGTCGATTTCAAACGGATAGCTGATATCGCCTGCCAGCACGGTCTGGTTTCCCAGATCGACCGTGAAAGTGATGCCTTCCTGACTGTCGACCAGCTTAAACAACGTATCAATATCCGTTTCGCTGAGCGTAACGGGCAGCAATTGGTTGTTGAACGAGTTACCGTAAAAAATATCGGCAAAGCTCGGTGCAATCACCACTTTGAAACCGTAATCGGTCAGCGCCCACGGCGCATGTTCGCGTGAAGAACCACAGCCGAAGTTTTCCCGTGCCAGCAGGATGCTGGCGCCCTTATAGCGAGGCTTATTCAGCACAAAATCAGGGTTGGGCTGCTGACCGGACTCGTCCAGAAAACGCCAGTCGTTGAACAGGTGCTGACCGAAACCGGTACGCGTCACCTTTTGCAGAAACTGCTTGGGAATAATCGCGTCGGTATCAACGTTAGCGGCATCCAGAGGAACCACTAGACCGGTATGTTGGATAAATTTAGTCATGTCGGTTTCTCTCTTAATTCAACTCGCGAATATCGGCAAAACGGCCGGTGACGGCGGCGGCGGCGGCCATTGCCGGACTGACCAGATGCGTGCGCCCGGCACGGCCCTGACGGCCTTCAAAATTACGGTTGCTGGTGGACGCGCAGCGTTCGCCGGGATTCAGACGGTCGTTGTTCATCGCCAGGCACATGGAACAGCCGGGTAAGCGCCATTCAAAGCCGGCTTCGATAAATACCTTATCCAGCCCTTCCAGCTCGGCCATGGTTTTGACCGGACCGGAACCTGGCACCACGATGGCCTGTACGCCGCTGGCGACCTTGCGTCCTTTGGCAACCTCGGCCGCCGCCCGCAAATCTTCAATCCGCGAGTTGGTGCAGGAACCGATGAACACTTTATCGATCGCCACGTCGGTCAGTTTGATGCCGGGTTGCAAATCCATATACGCCAGCGCCTTGGCGGCCGAAGCGCGTTCGACCGGATCGCTGAAGGATTCCGGTGACGGAATAACTTGATTAACGGCAATCACCTGACCGGGATTGGTGCCCCAGGTTACCTGCGGCGCAATATCGGCGGCGTCCAGCGTGACGACGCTATCGAAGCGGGCATCGTCGTCGGACTTCAGCGTGCTCCAGTAAGCGACGCCGGCGTCCCAGTCGGCGCCTTTCGGAGCGAACTGGCGGCCTTTTAGGTAACTGAATGTGGTTTCATCCGGCGCGACCAGTCCGGCTTTGGCGCCCATTTCAATCGCCATGTTGCACAGCGTCATGCGGCCTTCCATACTTAAGGCCCGAATGGCTTTGCCACAGAATTCAACCACGTGTCCGGTGCCGCCCGCGCTGCCGGTTTTACCGATAATCGCCAGCACGATATCTTTGGCGGTAATGCCCGGCGCGGCGTCGCCGGTCACTTCGATCTTCATGGTTTTGGCGCGGCCCTGTTTCAGGGTTTGCGTCGCCAGAACATGTTCGACTTCCGATGTGCCGATACCAAAAGCCAGCGAGCCGAACGCGCCGTGCGTCGCGGTGTGGGAATCGCCGCAGACGATGGTCATGCCCGGCAGCGTCATGCCCTGTTCGGGGCCGATAACATGGACGATGCCCTGAAACGGGTGGTTCAGGTCATACAGCTGTACGCCGAATTCAGCACAGTTCTTGATCAGCTCCTGCATCTGAATACGCGCCATGTCGCCACAGGCATTAATATCTTTGGTCTGAGTGGAAACGTTGTGATCCATGGTGGCGAACGTTTTACCCGGCTGACGAACCTGACGTCCTTTCGCCCGCAGGCCGTCAAAAGCCTGAGGAGAGGTCACTTCATGCACCAGGTGGCGATCGATGTACAGCAGAGGCGTTTCATTCGGCGCTTCATAAACGACGTGCGCATCGAACAATTTTTGATATAACGTCTTACTCATGGTTATGCCCCTTGCGCTACAAACCGGGCAATAATATCGCCCATCTCATCCGTACCGACGGCGCTGCCTTCACTGGCCAGATCCGAGGTGCGATAGCCTTCGGCCAATGCGGTGTTCACCGCTTTTTCAATGGCGTCCGCCGCGTCATCGGCGCCCAAACTGTAACGTAACAGCAGCGCCAGCGATAAGATCTGGGCAATCGGGTTGGCGATGTTTTTGCCGGCGATATCCGGTGCGGAACCGCCTGCCGGTTCATACAGGCCAAACCCCTGTTCGTTCAGGCTGGCGGACGGCAGCATCCCCATCGAGCCGGTGATCATGGCGCATTCGTCGGACAGAATGTCGCCGAACAGGTTGGAGCACAGCATGACATCAAACTGGGAGGGATCTTTAATCAACTGCATGGTGGCGTTGTCGATGTACAGGTGAGACAGCTTCACGTCCGGGTATGCTTGGGCGACTTCACTGACGATTTCACGCCACAGGATGGAGCTTTGCAGAACGTTGGCCTTATCAATAGAGGTGACGACGCCGCGACGTTTGCGCGCTGATTCAAACGCGATATGCGCAATGCGTTCAATCTCAAAACGGTGATAAACCTCGGTATCGAATGCACGTTCATATTGACCGCTGCCTTCACGGCCTTTCGGCTGACCGAAATAGATACCGCCGGTCAGCTCACGAACGCACAGAATATCGAAGCCTTTGGCGGCGATATCGCTGCGCAGCGGGCAGAATGCTTCCAGACCCTGATACAGACGCGCCGGACGCAGGTTGCTGAACAGGCGGAAATGTTTACGCAGCGGCAGTAAGGCGCCGCGTTCCGGTTGTTCGTCCGGGGGCAGGTTTACCCATTTCGGACCACCCACGGAGCCGAACAGGATCGCGTCAGCCTGCTCGCATCCGGCAACGGTTGCCGGCGGCAGCGGCGTACCCTGACGGTCGATTGCTATGCCGCCCACATCGTATTCGCTGGTGGTGATCCGCAGGCCGAAGCGTTGACGCACCGCTTCCAATACTTTGTGAGCCTGTGCCATTACTTCCGGGCCAATACCGTCTCCGGGTAAGACGGCGATATGGTAACTCTTTGTCATCACACTGTTTCCTGACTATTTTGTTGTTTACTGTTGTGCTGTTGCAGACGCTGAATTTCTTTTTCTACCTGCTGAGCGCGTTTGATGTTGTTCAGGACATTTACCATCGCCTGGGCGGACGATTCGACGATATCCGTCGCCAGACCGATGCCGTGGAAACGGCGGCCCTGATAATCCGCCACGATATCAACCTGACCCAGCGCATCTCTGCCTTGCCCTTTGGCGGTCAGTTGATATTTGACCAGCGAAATCTGGTAGCCGGTAATGCGGTTAATGGCCTGATAAACTGCGTCAACCGGGCCATTGCCGGTAGCGGCTTCAGACTGGGTTTCATCGCCGCAGACCAGTTTGACCGAGGCGGTCGCCATGACGCTGGAACCGGACTGTACGCTGAAATAGTCCAGACGATAGAAATCGGCCTCTTCTTGCTTATTGTTGATAAAGGCCAACGCTTCCAAATCATAATCGAAGACCTGACCTTTTTTGTCGGCCAGCTTCAGGAAGGCGGTGTACAGGTTATCCAGATTATAGTCGCTATCCTGATACCCCATCTCTTCCATACGGTGCTTCACGGCCGCGCGGCCGGAGCGGGAGGTCAGGTTCAACTGGACTTCTTTCAGACCGATGGATTCCGGCGTCATGATCTCATAATTCTGGCGGTTTTTCAGTACGCCGTCCTGGTGGATGCCGGAAGAGTGGGCGAAAGCGTTTGAGCCGACGATCGCCTTGTTGGCCGGGATCGGCATGTTGCAAATCTGGCTGACCAGTTGGCTGGTGCGGTAAATTTCCTGATGGTTGATATTGGTGTGTACCTTCAGGATATCCGGACGGGTTTTGATCGCCATGATCACTTCTTCCAGCGAACAGTTGCCGGCACGTTCGCCGATACCGTTCAGCGTTCCTTCAACCTGACGCGCGCCGGCTTGAACCGCGGCAATGGAGTTACCGACGGCCATGCCCAAATCGTCGTGGCAGTGTACGGAGATAATGGCTTTATCGATGTTGGGCACCCGGTCGTACAGGGTAGAGATGATGCCGCCGAACTGAACCGGAGTGGTGTAGCCAACGGTGTCTGGAATGTTGATGGTGCGCGCGCCGGCATCAATCGCCGCTTCAACAATGCGGCACAGATTATCAATGGGCGTGCGGCCGGCGTCTTCACATGAGAATTCAACGTCGTCAGTATAATTGCGGGCGCGTTTTACGGAATGAATCGCTTTCTCCACCACCTGCTCAAAAGACAGGCGCAGTTTGGATTCAATATGCAGCGTAGAGGTCGCCAGAAATACGTGGATGCGGAACGCCTCGGCGACGCGCAATGCTTCGGCGGCGACGTCAATATCTTTGTCCACACAGCGGGCCAGACCGCAAACGCGACTATTTTTAATTTGGCGGGCAATGGTCTGTACGGATTCAAAATCACCGGGCGAGGACACCGGAAAGCCAACTTCCATTACGTCAACACCCATTCTTTCCAGGGCTTGTGCAATCTGAAGTTTCTCTTTCACACTCAGACTGGCCTGCAAAGCCTGTTCACCGTCACGTAATGTGGTATCGAAAATAATAACTTGCTGGCTCATCGGCTTGATTCCTTATCGTATTTACTTAGCGCCCGGCGAGTAAAAAAAAACCCGCGCATTGGCGCGGGTTTTTTTGGATGGTGCGAATCAGTTCTGAATTCTGTCCACCAGCCTACCGCGCAATGTAGATGCGTTTAGTAGTAGGCCTAGTAGGAAAGAGAAGTTGAACATGATATCTCGTCATCTGAAATTGATTTGCTTTCTCTATTGGTACTTGATTAGCAGGGTTATGTCAACCCTTGATTTCAGTGTGACTGGCGTCAATTAAACCATCAACGGCCATTGCCTGGCTCAGAAAGAGTGTTGCGGTTTCCTATCATATCAGTAGACTGCGGCCAAAATAATATACAGCTGTACGCTGAAGCCCGCGGGTTAACTTTCTCTGTGAGTCGTCTTTTGCAAATGAATAATCATTTACAGCAATACCATGTAGTACACCGGATACAGCAGCAGGTTGAAGGTTGTTCGGGCCGCGCAGCGTTGCGAGAGTGGACGCCGGACGGCGAAAAGCGGCTTACCTGGTCTCAGGCGGGCAGGCGTATTCGGCGAATCGCCTGCGGTCTGTTGGCGCAGGGACTGGATGTGCAGGAGCGCGCCGCCATTTTCGCTCATAATTCGATGAACTGGTCGCTGGCCGATCTGGCGATGTTGCACCTGCGTGCGATCAGCGTCCCGATCTATGCGACCAACACGCCGGCGCAGGCCGCATTTATTATTAATGATGCCGATATTCGCACTATTTTTGTCGGCGGCCAGGCGCAGTTTGACGCGCTGCTGGCATTACGGGAAACCTGTCCTCAATTACGCAATATCATTGTTATGGATGACGGCGTGGATTTGCGCGGTTGTGATATTGCCGTGACGCTGCATGAGTTTGAAACTCAGGCGGTAGACGCGTTCTGGCAGGATGTGCTGCAAAGCCGTATCGACAGCCGCGATCTCAACGATCTGTTTACGCTGATTTATACCTCGGGCACAACGGGTGAACCTAAAGGGGTCATGCTGGATTACGCCAATATGGCGATGCAGCTTAAGCTGCACGATGAGCGCTTGAGCGTATCGGCGACGGACTCGTCGCTGTGCTTTTTGCCGTTGTCACACGTGTTTGAACGTGCCTGGAGCTTTTTCATCATGCACAGCGGGGCGCAGAATGTGTATCTCAACGATACCAATCTGGTGCGCGCGGCCATGCAGGCGGTGAAACCGACCACGATGTGCGCCGTTCCGCGTTTCTATGAAAAAGTTTACAGCGCCATTCATGAAAAAGTGGCTCAGGCGCCCTGGTATCGCCAGCGGTTATTTCACTGGGCTATCGCGCAGGGGCAACGGGTTTTTCTGCTGCGCCGCGCCGGTAAGCGATCTGGCGCGTTGCGTCGCCTTATGCACCGCTATGCCGACCGTCTGGTGCTGGATAAATTGCGCCAGCTCCTGGGCGGACAGGTCAGATTCCTGCCCGCCGCCGGCGCCCGGCTGGATGACAATATTATCCTGTTTTTCCAGTCGATGGGGATCCGCATTGTCTATGGTTACGGCATGACCGAAACCTGCGCCACGGTGTCCTGCTGGGAAGAAGAGAATTTCCGGCTTGGCTCGATTGGCACGCCCTTACCGGAAATTGACGTGCGGATCGGCGCGGATAATGAAATTCAGGTGCGTGGCGCGACGGTGATGCGCGGTTACTTCCATCGTCCGCAGGAAACGGCTGAAGCGTTTACCGCTGATGGCTGGCTAAAAACCGGCGATGCCGGGGAGTTGGATGCCCAGGGCAATTTGTTTATTACCGAGCGGCTGAAAGATCTGATGAAAACCTCTGGCGGGAAATACATCGCGCCGCAACATCTGGAAGGCACGCTGGGACAGGATCGGTTTATTGAGCAGGTAGCGGTGATTGCCGATGCGCGCAAATACGTGTCGGCGCTGATCGTTCCCTGTTTTGACGCGCTGGAAGAGTACGCCCGCTCCGCTAATTTGAAATATCACGATCGTCTGGAACTGCTGCGTCACAGCCATATTATCGAGATGTTTGAACAGCGCCTGCGCGAAATGCAAAAAGAGCTATCCCGCGTTGAACAGGTGAAAAAGTTCACTTTGCTGTCAGCGCCGTTTTCGATGGAAGAAGGGGAGTTGACCCCAACATTGAAGCTGCGTCGTAAGGTGATTCATCAGCGTTATCAGTTGGAAATTGATGCCATGTATTCTGACTCATGATGGCGTCCGTGGCGGGAAATGGTTTTGTCTGAGGATGCGCGTTGGTTTTTAGTCTCAAGATTTCGCGCCGTAATTTATGGCTTTTGTGGAAGATACTTCAGGCGCAAAGGCCACTTTTTGGTGTTTTATCTTGGTTCTGGTTCCACCTACGATGTATTCCCCATGATAACCGTATGGCATGGTGGTTTTTTGTCGTTTGCCTGAGTCATAATCTCACGTTATGTTGATTGGTTATATTTCAAACCCTGTTGTATTAAGAGGCAAACCCATGGAGATGTTGTCAGGCGCCGAGATGGTGGTCCGATCGTTAATCGATCAGGGCGTAAAACATGTATTCGGTTATCCCGGCGGTGCGGTGCTGGATATTTACGATGCCTTGCATACGGTTGGCGGTATTGAACATATTTTGGTGCGTCATGAGCAAGGCGCCGTACATATGGCCGATGGCTATGCGCGCGCGACCGGCGAGGTCGGCGTGGTGCTGGTGACCTCCGGCCCCGGCGCGACCAACGCCATTACCGGTATCGCCACCGCTTATATGGACTCGATTCCGATGGTGGTGCTCTCCGGTCAGGTTGCGACATCGCTGATTGGTTATGATGCCTTTCAGGAATGCGACATGGTGGGAATTTCCCGGCCCATCGTCAAGCACAGCTTTCTGGTCAAACAGGCGGAAGATGTTCCGACGATACTGAAAAAAGCCTTTTATCTGGCATCCAGCGGCCGTCCCGGCCCGGTGGTGGTGGATTTACCGAAAGATGTGATGAACCCCGTCAACAAACTGCCTTATGCTTACCCCGATCATGTCAGCATGCGTTCCTATAACCCGACGGTACAGGGACACAAAGGGCAGATTCGGCGCGCGTTGCAAACGCTGCTGGCGGCGGAAAAACCGATTATCTACAGCGGCGGCGGCGTGATCAATTCAGGTTGTCATCAGCAACTGCTGGCGCTGGCGGAAAAGCTCAATCTGCCGGTAGCCAGTTCACTGATGGGATTGGGCGGCTTTCCGGGAGCGCATCGTCAATCGTTGGGAATGCTCGGCATGCATGGTACGTATGAAGCCAATATGGCGATGCATAATGCCGATGTGATTTTCGCCGTCGGCGTGCGTTTTGACGATCGCACCACCAATAATCTGGCGAAATACTGCCCTGACGCCACCGTATTGCACATTGATATCGATCCGGCTTCGATCTCCAAAACCGTGAATGCCGATATTCCGATCGTGGGCGACGCCAAACAGGTATTAACCCTGATGCTGGAGCTACTGGCGCAGGATGGCGCGCCGCAACAGTTTGATGCGTTGCGCGACTGGTGGCAGAACATCGAACAATGGCGCTCCCGTCAATGCCTGAAATACAGCACGGACGGCGACAAGATCAAGCCGCAGGCGGTAATCGAAACGCTGTATCAGTTGACTGGCGGTAATGCTTATGTCGCATCGGACGTCGGTCAGCATCAGATGTTTGCCGCGCTTTATTATCCTTTTGATTTACCGCGCCGCTGGGTCAACTCCGGCGGCCTGGGCACCATGGGATTCGGCCTGCCCGCCGCGCTGGGGATTAAGCTGGCGTTGCCGGAAGAGACCGTGATTTGCGTGACGGGCGACGGCAGTATTCAGATGAATATTCAAGAGCTTTCTACGGCGTTGCAATACAACCTGCCCATCGTGGTGGTTAACCTGAATAACCGTTTCCTCGGCATGGTCAAACAGTGGCAGGACATGATTTATTCCGGTCGCCATTCCAGTTCCTATATGGAATCGCTGCCTGATTTCGTCAAGCTGGCGGAGGCTTACGGGCATGTCGGCATTTCCATTGATACCCCCGATGAACTGGAAAGCAAGCTGGCGCAGGCGCTGGCGCAGAAAAACCGACTGGTGTTCGTGGATGTCAACATTGACAGCAGCGAGCATGTTTACCCCATGCAGATCCGTGGCGGCGGGATGGACGAAATGTGGCTAAGCAAAACGGAGAGAACCTGATCATGCGGCGGATTTTATCGGTATTACTTGAAAATGAATCAGGCGCATTGTCGCGTGTCGTCGGCCTGTTCTCGCAACGGGGCTACAACATTGAAAGTTTGACGGTCGCCCCCACTGACGATCCGACGCTGTCGCGGATGACCATTCAAACCGTCGGCGACGAAAAAGTGCTGGAGCAGATTGAGAAGCAACTGCATAAGCTGGTGGATGTGTTGCGCGTCAGCGAACTGGGGCAGGGGTCTCACGTCGAGCGCGAAATCATGCTGGTGAAACTACAGGCGACGGGCTATGGCCGTGAAGAGGTCAAACGTTGCGCTGAGATTTTCCGCGGCCAGATTGTGGATGTCACCGCCTCGCTTTACACCGTTCAGTTGGCCGGAACCAGCGATAAACTGGATGCGTTTCTTAACGCCGTGCGTGAAGTGGCGGAGATTGTGGAAGTGGCGCGTTCCGGGATCGTCGGCGTATCCCGCGGTGATAAGATCATGCGTTAAGGGTATTTTTCGCTGATTTTTGGTTTAAGAGGCCCGATAATAACGTCGGGCCTCTTAATTTTTCCGTCTATAACCTATGTATACTCTCAATCATTCGAGTTGCGGCAATGAGAGCGGCCAATGCATCTGTAACTTGAAGTATGACGAGTATGTGATAAAAGCGGTTGCCGTTCAGTCGCTTCTGCTGTTAGATCTAGTCGATATCCATGACGAGTTTATGGACATCGCTCTTTTTTATTTATCCGGCTTACTAAGGGGTTATCGTGAAACTGGATGAAATCGCGCGTCTTGCGGGTGTTTCACGCACTACCGCCAGCTATGTGATCAACGGCAAAGCCAAGCAGTATCGCGTCAGCGATAAGACCGTTGAGAAAGTCATGGCCGTGGTCAGGGAGCACAATTATCATCCCAATGCCGTCGCCGCTGGATTACGTGCCGGACGCACGCGCTCTATTGGCTTGGTTATTCCCGATTTGGAAAATACCAGCTACACGCGGATTGCCAATTATCTGGAGCGTCAGGCGCGGCAACGCGGATATCAACTGCTGATTGCCTGTTCTGAAGATCAACCGGACAACGAAATGCGCTGCATCGAACATCTGTTGCAGCGTCAGGTCGATGCGATCATCGTATCAACGGCATTACCGCCTGAGCACCCGTTTTATCAGCGTTGGGCGAGAGATGGCTTGCCTATTATCGCTCTGGATCGGGCGTTGGATCGTGAACACTTCACCAGCGTGGTGGGCGCCGATCTTGAAGATGCTGAAATGCTGGCGCAAGAACTCCGAAAAGTGCCGGCGGAATCCATTCTTTATCTGGGCGCGTTGCCGGAACTTTCCGTCAGTTTCCTGCGTGAACAGGGGTTTCGTCAGGCCTGGGCCGGCGATCCGCGGGAAGTGCATTATCTGTATGCCAATAGCTATGAGCGTGTAGCGGCGGCAGGGGTATTTGCCGAGTATCTTAAGCACCATCCTATGCCCAAAGCGCTATTCACCACCTCTTTCTCCCTTTTACAGGGCGTAATGGATGTCACGCTGAAGCAGAGCGGGCGGCTGCCGAGTAATCTGGCGATTGCCACCTTTGGCGATAATGAGCTGCTGGATTTCCTGGAATGCCCGGTTTTGTCTGTCGCTCAGCGCCATCGTGAGGTGGCTGAACGGGTGCTGGAACTGGTGCTGGCGAGTCTGGATGAACCCAACAGGCCGAAACCGGGGCTTAACCGTATTCGCCGTAACCTTTATCGCCGGGGTTCGCTCAGTCGGCGTTAACTTCTCGCTTTTATTGCGCCATATGACCGCAATGTATGGCGCCTGCTTGCAATTGAAAAGATGCAGAATCTGAATTCTTAATAAATCAGTCAGTTAACATGTCAGACATTAATCAGGCCAGCTTCAAACTATCGCCAGAAAAAAACCTTTCGCATGAACAGCATATTTTAAAGCGCAGCGTCGAGGACTTCCTGAACGCGCACGCACAGGATACCCATGCTTTCTTTGTTATCCACGGCGAAGCCGGAACCGGCAAAAGCGTTTTATTGAATAACCTATTTTGCGACCTGCAAACCCGTGCCCGCCTGCGGCCGCAGCATCCTCTTTATGGCAGCGAAAACTATTTGCTCGTCAACCATCCCGAAATGCTTAAAGCCTATAAAAATGCGACGGATAACCAGCCCGGCCTGAGAAAAAAAGATTATGAGCGGCCAACCACCTTTATCAACCGAATGGATAAACGCGGTTCAAGGGCCGATATCGTTCTGGTTGACGAAGCGCATCTGCTGCTGACCCGGCGCGATAGGTATAATCATTTTTTTCAGGATAATCATCTGGATGAGATTATTCGCCTGGCCCGTATCGTGGTATTGGTTTTTGATGAACAGCAGGTGTTGAAATTCAAGAGCCTGTGGCGTGAAAGCGATCTGTCGCGCATCATGGCCCGCTGGCCGCATGAGGTCCACGTGCTGCGCCATCAGTTCAGAATGCGGGCCGATGCGGCAACGCAACACTGGATCCGTTGTTTTTGTCAGCGCAGGCTGCTGCCTTTGCCATCAACCAATACCTCCGGCAGGGAACAGGCTTTCGACATCAGGATATTTGATGATGCGCAGGCTATGTATGAAGTAATAAAAGATAAAAACGCATCCGGCGGTCTGGCGCGAATGCTGTCAACCTATGACTATCCCTATCGGCTGGACGGGCAGGATTATTTTATTGAAGAGGGGAAATTCCGCCTGCGCTGGGATCGCTCGAAACCCACCGAGCGATTGCCCTGGGCGGAGCGCGCAGACACGATAGATGAAGTTGGTTCGGTGTACACCGTTCAGGGATTTGACCTGAACTATGTCGGCCTGATTCTGGGGCCGTCGGTGACGTGGGATGATCGCCGCGGGGAGATTGCCCTCAATCCTGCTGAATATGAAGACAGCGCGGCCTTTCAGGGGCAAGCGCAGGTGGATAACGTTGATGAGGTGAAAGAGCGCATTATGCTTAACGCCATCAATGTGCTGATGACTCGGGCCATTTATGGTCTCTACCTCTACGCGCATGATGAAAAGCTGCGCACAAAGCTTATGTCGCTACAGCAAAAGACAGGTATTAACGGAGAGAATAATGGACGCAACTGATGTGCTATGGATCGACGATCGGCGGATGAATCAGGTTTCCCGCGACGTCGAAACCATTGATGATAACGTTAAAGCGGTGGTGGCGCGTATGTTTGCCGTGATTGATGCGATGAAAGACTCGGGGCTTGCCGCGATCCAGCTTGGCATTCCGCAGCGTATTGTGGCGATCGATATGGCCGACGAACAGGGAAAACGCCAGCGTCTGGCGTTGATTAACCCGCAAATAACTCAATATTCAGAAGAGAAAACGGCGCATCTGGAACTGTGTTCTTCTATTCCTGACCACCCAATGCCGGCGGAGCGGGCAAAACGGGTGACGGTCTCCTTTTTCGATCTGGATGGCGCGAAGCAGGAAATTGAAGCGGGCGGTGAGTTGGCCGTGTGCCTACAGCACGAAATCGATCATTTGGATGGGCGATCGCTTATCGATAATCTGTCCGGCCTGAAGCGTGGTCGCCTCATGACGCAGCTTGCCAAATTGCGCCGGAAAACCCTATCCCGAGAGTGATATATATCCGAGGGTAACGGCCGTTACCCGGAGATGGCGACCCGGAATAACCGGCGGCAATATTCCAGAAAATACCCATATAGCACACCCATCGCCATTGAGATCGCCGCATTGCTGGTAACGGCGGTCAGTATTTGCGCTGAATCAGCCCCGATAGTCCAAAGAATGGCGGCATAAACCGGAGACTGAAAACTGACGTATGCCAACAGATCGGCAAGGTTGCGTGCTAAAAAGTGTCTTGGGCCATGGCGTTTGGCGAAGCTGAGTACGCGATCACGATAAATACCATAGGGCCAGGCAATGACGATGTTGACCGGAATAGACAGCAGACGCGAAGAGAAAGACTGCTCAAAACTCATGCCTGAAAGCCCGATCTCAATCACCATACCGGTAATGAAGCAGTAAATAACCAAGGCGAACGTATCCGCCGTTGCGCTGCGTAACCGTGATGTTGGGGAAAAATGCATACCCAATGACTCCGTTTTTTGTTGGCGAATAAAAATCAGAGAAAAATCTTAATGATGGTTTTTTATTTTGCTTTTGAAATTTCACGTAGTTTACATCACTGCTTTATTGATTAATAAGTAGCTAAAAATATTTATTTTTCGCAGTTTTTTCATCCTTCTCGCTACTTTATTTTTGCCAATGCATTGATTCGCTCATTTATCGCGAGGTGGGGAATAAATATGTTTATAAACAATGAGTTGGTTTTTTAGGTGCAGGCGGCCCGGCGGGCAATGAAAACATGCATATAAAGAGGGGAGTAATGCCGTAATGATAAATGACGGAATAATACCGGGGTCTTTTACATCGTCGTCAGCCGAAGGCCAAAGACGCTAATTAGTTTGTTCCAGGCAAACCGGGGTTTTTCTTTTTTTAGTAACGAACCTGGCGAGGAAGAAAACGTAAATTAAGGTAAACCGGGCGATTAATAGAGAAACGATGATGTTGTTGGTAAAACTGTGACATTGAACAAGTGTTAACAACAGCAGTATAATTGCGCCGAACGGTGAAAGCCTTGCCATGCAAGGCTTGCGGCCAGCTAAGATTATTCCGGAAACATTTATATTTAGTATCAGTCTGTGACAATAAAAATAATTCACCAACGAAAATTTATAGCTATATCTCGGGGAAATGTTATTCCGCCCGTGAATTTCTCTCAAATTTTCATGACCTTAATCTTTATTAATTATCCATCCTTATTCTTTTTTCCTTCAGGCCGACCCAAATTCATACAGAAATAATTCCAAAGCACGTCCGCTCTGGCTTGACAAGGTTTTCATACCCTCCGTACACTCTTCAATGTGGGAATTTGTGGGATAAAGTGGTGAAAAAGGTTATGGAGGGGTAACTCAGGCATGTTTCGTGGGGCTACGCTGGTTAATCTCGACAGCAAGGGGCGGCTTGCCGTACCTACCCGTTATCGGGAAACGCTGAACGAGGAATCGCAAGGTCAAATGGTTTGCACCATTGACCTTCACCAGCCATGCCTGCTGCTTTATCCCTTGCCTGAGTGGGAAATCATCGAACAGAAACTTTCTCGTCTGTCGAGTATGAACCCCGCCGAACGTCGCGTTCAGCGTTTGTTATTGGGGCATGCCAGTGAATGTCAGATGGATAACGCGGGACGTTTATTAATTGCCGGTACGTTGCGGCAACACGCAGGCCTTACAAAAGAAGTGATGCTGGTCGGGCAGTTCAACAAGTTCGAACTGTGGGATGAACAGACTTGGTATCAACAGGTCAAGGAAGATATCGACGCTGAACAATCGACTCAGGAACCGTTGTCTGAGCGGTTGCAGGACTTATCACTATAGTCATGCCGGAAAATTATAAACACACAAGCGTGTTGTTGGATGAAGCCGTTAACGGTCTGAACATCCGCAACAACGGAACCTATATAGACGGCACTTTTGGCCGTGGCGGCCACTCTCGCCTTATTCTTTCCCAATTGGGACCGGAAGGGCGTTTACTGGCGATCGATCGCGATCCTCAAGCTATCGAAGCGGCTAAAGCGATAGACGATCCCCGGTTTTCAATTATTCACGGTCCGTTCTCCGCGCTGTCCGACTACATGGCGGAACGCGAGCTTACCGGCCGCATTGACGGCGTGTTGCTGGATCTGGGGGTTTCTTCGCCGCAGCTTGACGATCCCGAGCGCGGATTTTCATTTATGCGCGACGGCCCGTTGGACATGCGTATGGATCCGACCCGTGGACTGTCCGCCGCCGAATGGTTAATGAAAGCGGAAGCGGAGGATATTGCCTGGGTCTTGAAGACCTTTGGCGAGGAGCGCTTTGCGAAGCGGATTGCCCGCGCCATTGTGGAACGCAACCGCACGGAACCGATGACACGGACCAAAGAGTTGGCGGAGCTGATTGCGGCCGCCAGCCCGATTCGTGAAAAGCATAAACATCCGGCGACGCGCAGTTTTCAAGCTATCCGAATTTATATCAACAGTGAGTTGGAAGAGATCGAACAGGCGTTGAACGGGGCGCTGAGCGTGTTGGCGCCGTATGGCCGTTTGTCGGTCATTAGCTTTCATTCGCTGGAAGACAGAATCGTGAAGCGTTTTATCCGCCATCAGAGCCGTGGCCCGCAGGTGCCGCCCGGTATGCCGCTGACGGAAGCACAATTGCGCAGTCAGGGCGGACAAACGCTTAAGTCGGTAGGAAAAATGATGCCCTCGGCGCAAGAAGTGGCGGAAAACCCGCGCGCCCGTAGTTCGGTCTTGCGGTTTGCCGAGAGATTGCCGGCATGATAGGCAACGAGCGTCACGGTCTGGTCGGTGTTATCGGCGAGGATCTGCTGCGTAATGCCAAGATCCCGATACTGCTGATGATCGCCGCCCTGGTTTCCGCGGTGTTCGTCGTAACGACGGCGCATAAAACGCGCTTGTTGACCGCGGAACGCGAACAGCTGCTGCTGGAGCGTGATGCGCTGGATATTGAATGGCGTAACCTGATTCTGGAAGAAAACTCGTTAGGGGATCATAGTCGCGTTGAGCGGATCGCGACGGAAAAACTGCAAATGGGGCATGTTGATCCGTCACAGGAAAATATTGTGGTCAAGCAATGAACTAAACAGGCATCCAATTAAGCATGAAAGCAGCTCGTACAGGAAGATTAAAACGCCAGGAAGACCAAGCCAGCTTTGTTAGCTGGCGTTTTGCGTTGCTCTGTAGCTGTATTCTGCTGGCGATGGTCGGCCTGATGGTGCGTACCGCTTATCTTCAGGTGATTAACCCCGACAAGCTGGTGCGTGAAGGCGATATGCGTTCTCTGCGCGTGCAGGAGGTGCCGACCGCTCGCGGCATGATTAGCGATCGGGCCGGGCGTCCGCTGGCGGTCAGCGTACCGGTCAACGCGGTCTGGGCCGATCCGAAAGAATTGAATGAGCATGGCGGCATCACGCTTGATACGCGCTGGAAAGCGCTCTCCGACGCGTTGGAAATCCCTCTCGATCAGATGGCGGCGAAGATTAACGCCAATCCCAAAGGCCGTTTTGTCTATCTGGCGCGTCAGGTGAACCCGGCGATTGGCGAATATATCCATAAGCTGAAGCTGCCCGGCATTAATCTGCGGCAGGAATCGCGCCGTTACTACCCCTCTGGTCAGGTCACGGCCCATTTGATGGGCTTCACCAATATCGACGGGCAGGGCATTGAAGGCGTCGAAAAAAGCTTTGACCGCTGGTTGACCGGACAGCCGGGTGAACGAACCGTGCGTAAAGATCGATTTGGCCGGGTGATCGAAGACATCTCCTCCGTTGACAGTCAAGCCGCCCACAATCTGATGCTGAGCATTGATGAACGTTTACAGGCGCTGGTTTATCGCGAACTGAGCAACGCGGTGGCGTTTAACAAAGCAGAATCCGGTACGGCGGTGCTGGTTGATGTGAATACCGGGGAAGTGCTGGCGATGGCCAATAGCCCGTCTTATAACCCCAACAATCTGGCCGGCACGCCCAAAGATATTATGCGCAACCGCGCCATCACCGATATTTTCGAACCCGGCTCTACCGTGAAACCGATGGTGGTCATGACGGCGCTGCAACGCAACGTGATAAAAGAAAACAGCGTCCTTAACACGCTGCCTTATTACGTTAACGGTCACGAAATTAAAGACGTGGCGCGTTACAACGAATTGACCCTGACCGGGATCCTCCAGAAATCGAGTAACGTCGGCGTTTCCAAACTGGCGTTAGCGATGCCGTCCTCTGCGTTGGTAGAGACTTACTCGCGTATGGGATTGGGAAAAGCGACCAATTTGGGGTTGGTCGGAGAAAGCAGTGGCATATACCCTCAAAAACAACGGTGGTCTGACATAGAGAGGGCCACCTTTTCTTTTGGCTACGGGCTGATGGTAACACCGTTACAGTTAGCGCGAGTCTACGCCACCATCGGCAGCTTTGGGATTTATCGCCCGTTGTCGATCACCCGGGTTGATCCGCCTGTCGCCGGCGAACGCGTGTTCCCCGAGGCGCTGGTGCGCACCGTGGTTCATATGATGGAAAGCGTTGCGCTGCCCGGCGGCGGCGGCACCAAAGCGGCGATCAAAGGCTACCGGATTGCGATTAAAACCGGGACGGCGAAAAAAGTCGGTCCGGACGGCAAATACATTAATAAATACATTGCCTACACGGCGGGCGTTGCGCCCGCCAGTAACCCGCGGTTTGCTCTGGTCGTGGTCATCAACGATCCGCAAGCCGGGAAATATTACGGCGGTGCGGTTTCAGCGCCGATATTTGGCGCCATTATGGGCGGGGTGTTGCGCACGATGAACGTAGAGCCAGATGCATTGCCCACCGGCGACAAAAACGAGTTTGTAATTAACAGAAAAGAGGCTTCAGGTGGCAGATCGTAATTTGCGCGAGTTATTAGCGCCGTGGGTGCAGGATGCCCCGGCGTGTGCGCTGCGGGAAATGACATTAGACAGCCGCGTCGCGGCTGCCGGGGATCTGTTTGTCGCCGTTGTCGGCCACAAAACGGATGGACGGCGCTATATTCCGCAGGCCATTGCGCAAGGTGTGGCGGCGATTATTGCCGAAGCCGAGGGCGAGGCGACCGATGGCGCCGTGCGCGAAATGCACGGTGTGCCGGTGGTTTACCTGAGTAATCTGAATCATCGTCTTTCCGCGTTGGCGGGGCGTTTTTATCAACAGCCGGCAGAGAAAGTACAACTGGTCGGCGTGACCGGCACCAACGGTAAAACAACGACCACGCAGTTACTGGCGCAGTGGAGCCAGGCGTTGGGCGAAACCAGCGCGGTAATGGGAACGGTAGGAAATGGTTTGCTGGGGCGTGTCGCGCCGACAGAGAATACCACGGGCTCGGCAATAGATGTACAGCAGGTGCTAAGGCAACTGGTTGATCAGGGGGCCACGTTTGCGGCGATGGAGGTCTCTTCCCACGGGCTGGTGCAAAACCGGGTTGCGGCATTGCCGTTCGCCGCGGCGGTATTCACCAATCTGAGCCGCGATCATCTGGATTATCATGGCGATATGGAACGCTATGAGGCCGCCAAATGGTCTCTGTTCGCCGAGCACCGCGTGGGTCAGACGATCATTAATGCCGACGACGAAGTCGGCCGCCGCTGGCTGGATAAACTGCCGGACGCCGTCGCCGTAACCATGGAAAATAATCTTATCCCCGGCTGTCGCGGTCGCTGGCTGAAAGCCACCCAGGTCGATTACCACGATAGCGGCGCCACCGTCCGTTTCGACTCAAGCTGGGGCAAGGGCGAGATTGAAAGCCGCCTGATGGGCGCGTTTAACGTTAGCAATATGTTGTTGGCGCTGGCTACGCTACTTTCCCTCGGTTATCCCTTGAGTCAATTGATTACTTCAGGTTCACAGTTGCAGCCGGTGTGCGGCAGAATGGAGGTTTTTCACGCCGCAGGCTGGCCGACGGTGGTGGTGGACTACGCTCATACCCCGGATGCGTTGGAAAAAGCCCTGGCGGCGGCGCGATTACACTGTCAGGGGCAATTGTGGTGTGTGTTTGGCTGCGGCGGCGACCGGGATAAAGGCAAGCGCCCGCTTATGGGAGGCATTGCGGAACAGCTGGCCGATCGGGTGGTGGTGACTGACGATAACCCCCGTAGCGAAGAACCACAGGCGATCATCGCGGATATCCTGACCGGACTGTTGGATGCCGGCCGCGTTCAGGTCATTCACGGCCGCGCCGAAGCCGTCACCAGCGCCATCATGCAGGCAAAAGAAAATGACGTGGTGCTGATCGCGGGTAAAGGCCACGAAGATTATCAATTGGTCGGCAATCGGCGTCTGGATTATTCGGACCGTATTACCGTCGCCCGCCTGTTGGGGGTGATCGTATGATTCGCGTTTCCCTACGGCAACTGGCTTCCGTGCTGAGCGCTCAATTGATTGGCGACAGCATTGATATCGACGCGGTGTCGACCGATACGCGCAAGCTTGCCGCCGGCTGTCTGTTTGTCGCCTTGAAAGGCGAAAAGTTCGATGCGCACGACTATGCATCAAATGCGGTAACAAACGGCGCTGCGGCGCTGCTGGTAAGTAAGCGCTTACATGTTAACGTGCCGCAACTGCTGGTGCAAGATACGCGTCTGGCGCTAGGGAAGCTGGGGGCGTGGGTAAGAGAACAGTCACCGGCGCGAGTCGTGGCGTTAACCGGATCTTCCGGCAAAACATCGGTCAAGGAAATGACGGCGGCCATTTTGCGGCAATGCGGCGAGGTGCTCTATACCTCCGGCAACTTTAACAATGACATCGGCGTGCCGCTGACCTTATTGCGTCTGACGCCGGAACACCAGTTTGCGGTGATTGAGCTGGGCGCCAACCATATCGGCGAGATTGCCTACACCACGGATCTGGCGCGTCCCGAGAGCGCATTGGTCAATAACCTGGCTGCCGCGCATCTGGAAGGGTTTGGTTCTCTGGCCGGGGTCGCGCAGGCAAAAGGGGAGATTTTTGCCGGGTTGCCTGCCGACGGTGTGGCGATTATCAATGCCGACAGTCATGACTTTCCACACTGGCAGGCGACGTTGAATCATAAAACGGTGTGGCGATTTTCACCGCAGGGCGCCGGTGATGTCGATTTTTTTGCCAGTGATATCAAGGTGCTGGATCTGGGTACGCAATTCATCCTGCATACGCCGTTCGGTCAGATAGCGGTGGAGTTGCCATTGCCCGGGTGCCATAACGTGTCGAACGCGCTGGCCGCCGCGGCGCTCGCCATGTCCGTCGGCGCGACGTTAGATGCGGTGAAAAGCGGTTTGGCGCAGCTTCAGGCCGTGCCGGGACGGCTATTCCCGATGGTTTTGGCGCCAGGCAAATTACTGCTGGACGATAGCTACAACGCCAATGTGGGTTCAATGACGGCGGCGGCGCAGGTGCTGGCCGATATGCCGGGATACCGCGTGATGGTGGTCGGAGACATGGGCGAACTGGGCGATGAAGCGCGGGAGTGTCATCGTCAGGTCGGCGAAGCCGCACGGGTGGCGGGCATCGACAAAGTATTAAGCGTGGGAACGTTAAGCGAATTGATCGGTGGGGCCAGCGGCAACGGCGAACATTTTCAGGATAAAGCGGCGTTGGTTTTACGCTTGAAGGCGCTGCTATCGGAACACAAGAGAATAAGCGTGCTCGTTAAAGGGTCGCGCAGCACTGCGATGGAGCAGGTAGTACACGCATTACAGGAGAATGCAACATGTTAGTGTGGCTGGCCGAACATCTGGTCAAACTTTATTCCGGCTTTAACGTCTTTTCCTATTTGACGTTCCGCGCCATTGTCAGCCTGCTGACCGCATTGGTGATCTCCTTATGGATGGGGCCGCATTTGATTGCCTGGCTGCAACGATTGCAGATCGGGCAGGTGGTTCGTAACGAAGGGCCGGAATCGCATTTCAGTAAACGGGGTACGCCGACCATGGGCGGCGTGATGATCCTGGCGTCGATCATTATTTCGGTACTGATGTGGGTCAATCTGTCTAACCCGTATGTCTGGTGCGTGCTGTTTGTGCTGATGGGATATGGCGTGGTCGGCTTTATTGATGACTACCGCAAAGTCGTGCGTAAAGACACCAAAGGGCTGATCGCGCGCTGGAAATATTTCTGGCAGTCGGTGATTGCGCTGGTGGTCGCCTTTGTCATGTACGCGATTGGTAAAGATACGCCGGCCACGCAACTGGTGGTGCCGTTCTTTAAGGACATTATGCCCCAGTTGGGGCTGCTCTATATCGCGCTGGCCTATTTTGTGATTGTCGGCACCAGCAATGCGGTAAACCTGACCGATGGCCTGGACGGCCTGGCGATCATGCCGACCGTCTTCGTCGCCGCCGGGTTTGCGCTGGTCGCCTGGGCCACGGGGAATATGAATTTTGCCGGTTATTTACACATTCCTTATATCCGTCATGCCAGTGAACTGGTGATTGTATGTACGGCTATCGTGGGCGCGGGACTGGGCTTTTTGTGGTTCAACACTTACCCGGCCCAGGTGTTTATGGGCGATGTGGGTTCGCTGGCGTTAGGCGGCGCGCTGGGTACTATCGCGGTGTTGCTGCGTCAGGAATTTTTGCTGGTGATTATGGGCGGCGTGTTCGTGGTGGAGACGCTGTCGGTCATTTTACAAGTAGGGTCGTTTAAGTTACGGGGTCAGCGCATTTTCCGCATGGCGCCGATTCATCATCATTACGAGCTTAAAGGGTGGCCGGAGCCGCGGGTGATTGTGCGTTTCTGGATTATTTCGCTGATGCTGGTGCTGATTGGCCTGGCAACGCTGAAGGTACGGTAAAACATGGTGGACTATCAGGGTAAAAAGGTGGTCATTATCGGGTTGGGGCTGACCGGGCTCTCCTGTGTTGATTTCTTTCTCGCGCGCGGCGTGGCGCCGCGCGTGGTGGATACCCGCGTCAGTCCGCCTGGCCTGGATAAATTGCCGGAAAACGTAGAACGCCATCTTGGCGATCTCAACGAAGCCTGGCTGATGGACGCCGATCTGATTGTTGCCAGCCCCGGCATTGCGCTGGCTACGCCTATCCTTTGCGATGCCGCGGAGGCGGGCATTGAGATAGTCGGCGATATCGAACTGTTCTGCCGAGAAGCGCACGCGCCCATCGTGGCGATTACCGGTTCTAATGGTAAAAGCACGGTAACCATGCTGGTTGGCGAGATGGCGCGAGCCGCCGGGTGGTCGGTGGGCGTAGGGGGCAATATCGGCCTGCCGGCGTTGCAGTTGCTCCAGCATGAGTGCCAGCTTTATGTGCTGGAACTGTCGAGCTTTCAACTGGAGACAACCCGCAGTTTACATGCGGCGGCGGCGACCATTCTGAATGTGACCGAAGACCATACCAACCGCTATCCCTTTGGTTTACAACAGTATCGTGCCGCCAAGTTGCGTATTTATGAACATGCCGACGTGTGCGTGGTTAATGCCGACGATGCGCTGACGATGCCGGTACGCGGCGCGGACGAGCGCTGCGTGAGTTTCGGCGTCGACGTCGGCGATTACCACCTGAACCGCCAGCAGGGTGAAACCTGGCTACGGGTTAAAGGCGAGCGGGTGCTGAACATCCGTGAGATGAAATTGGTGGGGCAGCACAACTACACGAATGCGCTGGCGGCGCTGGCGCTGGCTGATGCCGTCGATATTCCGCGTTCATCCGCGTTGACCGCGCTCACCGCATTTACCGGACTGGCGCATCGTTTCCAATTGGTTTGGGAGCGTAACGGCGTGCGGTGGATTAATGATTCCAAGGCCACCAACGTCGGCAGTACGCAAGCGGCGTTAAGCGGTCTCAACCTGGACGGTATCTTGCATCTGTTACTAGGGGGAGACGGCAAGTCGGCTGATTTTTCGCCGCTGCTGCCTTATTTGCAGGGCGACAATATCCGTCTGTACTGTTTTGGCCGTGATGGCGCGCTGTTGGCGGCTTTGCGTCCGGAGATAGCGGAACAGACAGAGACAATGGAGCAAGCCATGCGGCTGATAGCACGACGCGTCGCGCCCGGCGACATGGTGTTGCTGTCGCCGGCCTGCGCCAGTCTCGATCAGTTCCGCAGTTTTGAACAACGGGGCGATGAGTTCGCCCGTCTGGCGGAGGAACTGGGCTGATGCGGTTCTTCGGGCTGGCATTTATCGAACGGCTAAAAAGCTGGGTCATGGGGACGCGGGAAAGCGATACGCTGAGCGTTGTTCTGTATGACCGTACCCTGGTGTGGTTGACGTTCGGGCTGGCCGTGATTGGTTTTGTGATGGTGACGTCCGCCTCGATGCCGATTGGTCAACGCTTGGCAAGCGATCCTTTCCTGTTTGCCAAACGCGATGCGCTATATTTGGGGCTGGCGTTCTTGCTGTCGATGGTGACGCTGCGCATTCCCATGGAGATTTGGCAGCGTTACAGCCCGGTGCTGCTGCTGGCGTCGATGGTCTTGCTGCTGGTGGTGCTGGCGGTCGGGAGTTCGGTAAATGGCGCATCCCGCTGGATTTCGCTGGGGCCGTTGCGCATTCAGCCCGCGGAGTTATCCAAGCTGGCGCTGTTCTGTTATCTCTCCAGCTATATGGTTCGTAAGGTAGAAGAAGTGCGTAACAATTTCTGGGGCTTCTGTAAACCGATGGGCGTGATGGTGGTGCTGGCCGTGCTGCTGCTGGCTCAGCCGGACCTGGGAACGGTGGTGGTGCTGTTTATCACCACGCTGGCGATGCTGTTTTTGGCCGGGGCGAAGCTGTGGCAGTTTCTGGCGATTATCGGCTGCGGTATTTTTGCCGTCTGTCTGCTGATTGTTGCTGAACCCTATCGTATGCGGCGCGTTACTTCCTTCTGGAATCCGTGGGAAGATCCGTTCGGCAGCGGCTATCAGCTAACCCAATCTCTGATGGCGTTCGGACGCGGCGAATTGTGGGGGCAAGGTCTGGGAAATTCGGTGCAGAAGCTGGAATATCTGCCGGAAGCGCACACCGACTTCATTTTCTCCATTTTAGGCGAAGAGCTCGGCTATATCGGTGTGGTTTTGGCGCTGTTAATGATATTCTTCGTCGCTTTTCGCGCGATGTCCATCGGGCGTCGGGCGTTGGAGATTAATCAGCGTTTTTCCGGTTTTCTGGCCTGCTCTATCGGCGTCTGGTTTAGTTTCCAGACGCTGGTCAACGTCGGCGCCGCCGCGGGGATGTTGCCGACCAAAGGTCTGACGTTGCCCCTGATCAGTTACGGCGGCTCCAGCTTGATCATTATGTCGACAGCCATCGTTTTACTGTTACGCATTGATTTTGAAACGCGTCTGACGAAAGCGCAGGCGTTTACGAGGAGTGCCCGATGAGTGGCGAAAGCAAGCGTTTGATGGTGATGGCCGGCGGAACGGGCGGACATGTGTTCCCCGGTCTTGCCGTTGCGCATCATCTGATGGCGCAGGGCTGGCAGGTGCGCTGGTTGGGCACGGCGGATCGCATGGAGGCGGATTTGGTGCCGCAGCACGGCATCGAGATTGATTTTATCCGTATCTCCGGGCTGCGTGGCAAAGGGGTTCTGGCTCTATTGAGCGCGCCCTGGCGTATTTTTAAGGCGGTTCGCCAGGCTCAGGCCATTATGCGGCGCTATCGGCCCGATGTGGTTCTCGGCATGGGCGGCTATGTTTCCGGCCCCGGCGGGTTAGCCGCCTGGCTGTGCGGCGTTCCGGTGGTGTTGCATGAGCAAAATGGCATTGCGGGGCTGACCAACCGTTGGTTAGCGCATATTGCCAAAAAGGTGCTACAGGCTTTTCCCGGCGCATTCCCTGATGCCGAGGTGGTCGGTAATCCGGTTCGAACGGATGTCCTGGCCTTGCCTGCGCCGGAGGTTCGTCTGGCCGACCGCGCCGGCCCGGTGCGGGTGCTGGTGATTGGCGGCAGTCAAGGGGCGAGAGTGCTTAATCAGACGCTGCCGGGTGTGGCGGCCCGCTTAGGCGACAGCATCACCCTTTGGCATCAGGTGGGTAAGGGCGCGCTGTCCGATGTGCGGCAGGCCTATCGGCAGGTCGGGCAGCCGCAGCATAAGATCGTGGAATTTATTGATGACATGGCCGCCGCCTATGCCTGGGCCGACGTGGTGGTGTGTCGTTCAGGCGCGCTGACGGTCAGTGAAGTGGCGGCGGCAGGGTTGCCCGCGCTGTTTGTGCCTTTTCAGCATAAAGACCGGCAACAGTACTGGAATGCGCTGCCGCTGGAAAAAGCGGGCGCGGCGAAGATTATTGAGCAGCCCCAGTTTAGCGTGGCGTCGGTGAGCGATACGCTGGCGGGCTGGGATCGCCAAACGTTGATGAAAATGGCCCAGCAGGCCCGTCGGGTGGCGATTCCTGATGCGACCGCCCGTGTTGCGGCGGAAGTCAGCGCCGCGGCGGGCAGTCGGACTACTCGCGTGGTTCATGGTTAATTTACGGTATTGCCGGCGATAACATCGGCCGGGGATTAAACAAGGTAGCGATAGAAAAAAGTGAATACTCAACAACTGGCGAAACTGCGTTCATTCGTGCCCGAGATGCATCGCGTCCGGCACATCCATTTTGTCGGCATCGGCGGTGCCGGCATGGGCGGTATCGCCGAAGTGTTGGCTAATGAAGGTTATGAAATCAGCGGTTCCGATCTGGCGCCGAATGCGGTAACCCAACAGTTGACCGAGTTGGGGGCGCAGATTTATTTCCATCATCGGGCGGAAAATGTGCTGGACGCCAGCGTGGTGGTGGTTTCCACCGCTATCGCGGCCGATAACCCGGAGATTGTCGCGGCTCATGAAGCGCGTATTCCGGTGATTCGCCGGGCAGAGATGCTGGCGGAGTTAATGCGTTTTCGCCACGGCATTGCGATCGCCGGAACACACGGTAAAACCACCACGACGGCGATGGTCACCAGCATTTATGCCGAAGCGGGACTGGATCCCACGTTCGTGAACGGTGGCTTGGTGAAAGCGGCGGGAACGCACGCTCGTTTGGGATCGAGCCGTTATCTGATCGCTGAAGCGGACGAAAGCGATGCCTCGTTCCTGCACTTGCAGCCGATGGTCGCCATCGTGACGAACATCGAAGCCGACCATATGGATACGTATCAGGGCGATTTTGAAAACCTGAAGCAAACATTTATCAACTTTTTACATAATTTGCCGTTTTACGGCCGTGCCGTGATGTGTGTGGATGATGAGGTGATTCGTGAGCTGTTGCCCCGGGTCGGGCGTCATATCACGACGTATGGTTTTAGCGACGATGCCGATGTGCGCATCGCCAGCTACCGGCAGGTTGGCGCTCAAGGGCACTTTACGCTGGAGCGTCAGGACAAGCCGATGCTGAATGTCACCTTGAACGCGCCCGGCCGTCACAATGCGCTGAACGCCGCCGCCGCCGTTGCCGTGGCGACGGACGAGGGGATTGACGATGCGTCGATTCTGCGGGCGTTGGAGCAATTTGAAGGCACCGGCAGACGGTTTGATTTTCTGGGTGAATACCCGCTGGAGTTGGTTAACGGACAACACGGCAGCGCCATGCTGGTGGATGATTACGGTCACCATCCGACGGAAGTTGACGCGACCATTAAAGCGGCGCGCGCCGGCTGGCCTGACAAACGGCTGGTGATGGTTTTTCAGCCGCATCGCTATACGCGTACCCGCGACCTCTATGATGACTTCGCTCATGTATTGTCGCAGGTCGACGTTTTACTGATGCTGGACGTCTACGCCGCGGGCGAGTCGCCGATCCCCGGGGCCGACAGCCGTTCGTTGTGCCGCACGATCCGCGGTCGCGGTAAGATTGATCCGATTTTGGTAACCGATGTGGATACCTTGCCGGAACTGCTGTCACAGGCGCTACGCGGCGGCGATCTGATTTTGGTTCAGGGCGCCGGTAATATCGGCAAACTGGCGCGTAAGCTGGCTGATGCCAGACTGCAAGCCACAGATTTGTGAATGAGGAACATCATGACTGAGAAAGTTGCTGTATTGCTTGGTGGCACCTCTGCCGAACGTGAAGTGTCGTTACTTTCAGGCCAGGCGGTGCTGGAAGGTTTAAGAGAAGCGGGAATCAATGCTCATGCCGTCGACACGCGTGAGTTTCCGGTGACGCACTTAAAGGATGAGGGGTTTACCAAAGTCTTTATCGCTTTGCACGGCCGTGGCGGTGAAGATGGCACATTACAGGGTGTTCTGGAGTTTTTACAACTACCTTATACCGGCAGCGGGGTGATGGCCTCCTCGCTGACGATGGATAAATTACGCACCAAGCTGGTGTGGCAGGCATTAAATCTGCCGGTCTCCCCTTATGTGGCGCTGAACCGCCGGCAGTTTGCCGCAGCCAGTCAGGAAGAACTGACGGAGAAGCTGGCGCATTTAGGCATGCCGCTGATTGTGAAGCCCAGCCGTGAAGGTTCCAGCGTGGGAATGAGTAAAGTGGATCAGGCCGCAGAGTTGCCGGCTGCGCTGAAAGAGGCGTTCCGCCATGACGACGATGTGCTGGTGGAAAAGTATCTGAGCGGCCCGGAGTACACCGTCGGCATTCTGGGCGATGAGGTGCTGCCGTCGATTCGTATTCAGGCTGCCGGCACCTTTTATGATTACGAAGCGAAATACCTGTCGGATGAAACGCAGTATTTCTGCCCAAGCGGTCTGTCGGCTGAAAAAGAGCAGGAACTGGCGGCGCTGTCGATTGCGGCTTATCGCGCGTTGGATTGCAGCGGCTGGGGCCGTGTGGATTTGATGATGGACGGTGATGGCGCGTTCTATCTGCTTGAGGTCAACACTTCGCCGGGAATGACCAGCCACAGCCTGGTTCCGATGGCGGCGCGGCAACATGGTCTGAGCTTCTCGCAACTGGTGGCCAGAGTGTTGGAACTGGCTGACTGATATGTCGCAGGCAGCGCTCAATACCCGCGAACGAGAGCCGGAAACGAGAGGTTCGCGTCGCAGTAACGGAGGCCGGCTGGCGGGGATGATTTTCCTGCTGATGGTGGTAGGGACGATCGTCTGGGGGAGCTGGATGGTCGTCGGATGGATGAAGGATGCCAGCCGCCTGCCGTTGTCCAGAATGGTGGTGACCGGCGAGCGGCAGTACACGACTCACGACGATATTCGTCAGGCGATTCTGGCGCTGGGGTCGCCGGGAACGTTTATGACGCAGGATGTGAATGTGATCCAACAGCAGATTGAACGTCTGCCGTGGATCAAACAGGCCAGCGTGCGCAAGCAGTGGCCGGATGAATTAAAGATTCATCTGGTTGAATATATTCCGGTAGCGCGTTGGAATGACCTGCTGATGGTTGATGCCGAAGGCAACGCGTTTAGCGTACCGGCTGAACGCGTGGGTAATCGTAAAATGCCGTTATTGTACGGGCCGGAGGGAAGTGAAACCGACGTGCTCGAGGGGTATCGGACGATGAACCAGGTACTGGCGGCAGGTAAATTCAGCTTAAAAACGGTGGCGATGAGTGCGCGTCATTCATGGCAACTGGGGTTGGAAGATGATATTCGGCTCGAACTTGGGCGGGATGAACGGGCGCGGCGTCTGGCGCGTTTTATCGAGCTTTATCCGCTGTTGCAACGTCAGGCGCAGAGCGAGAACAAACGCATCAGCTATGTAGACTTGCGTTATGACACGGGCGCAGCGGTAGGTTGGGGACCGGCATTTATTGATCAGCCAAGCGTTGATCAGCGGCAAGACATTGATCGGCAACAGAACAGTAATCAGGCACAGGCTAAACAACAATGATCAAGTCGACGGACAGAAAACTGGTAGTTGGGCTGGAAATCGGTACAGCAAAAGTGGCTGCGCTGGTAGGGGAGATTCTGCCCGATGGCATGGTCAACATTATTGGCGTGGGCAGTTGCCCGTCGCGCGGTATGGATAAAGGCGGCGTAAACGATCTTGAGTCGGTCGTCAAATGTGTGCAGCGGGCGATTGACCAGGCCGAACTGATGGCGGATTGCCAGATATCGTCTGTATATCTGGCGCTGTCGGGCAAACATATCAGCTGCCAGAATGAAATCGGCATGGTGCCGATTTCAGAAGAAGAAGTCATGCAGGAAGATGTTGAAAGCGTGGTGCATACCGCCAAGTCGGTACGCGTACGCGATGAACATCGCATACTCCATGTGATCCCACAGGAATATGCCATCGATTACCAGGAAGGGATTAAGAATCCGGTCGGATTATCCGGCGTGCGTATGCAGGCTAAGGTTCATCTGATCACCTGCCATAACGATATGGCGAAGAATATCGTCAAAGCGGTGGAGCGTTGCGGCCTGAAGGTGGATCAGCTGATTTTCGCCGGTTTGGCGTCCAGCTATGCCGTGTTGACGGAAGATGAGCGCGAACTGGGCGTTTGCGTGGTGGATATCGGCGGCGGCACGATGGACATCGCGGTGTATACCGGCGGCGCCCTGCGGCACACCAAGGTTATCCCTTATGCGGGTAACGTGGTGACCAGCGATATCGCCTACGCATTCGGCACGCCGCCGACAGACGCCGAAGCGATCAAGGTTCGCCACGGTTGCGCCTTGGGCGCGATCGTCAGTAAAGATGAAAATGTCGAGGTCCCCAGCGTAGGGGGACGTCCGCCGCGCAGTCTGCAACGGCAGACGCTGGCGGAAGTGATTGAACCGCGTTACACCGAACTATTGAATTTGGTGAATGACGAACTTTTACAGTTGCAGGAGCAGTTACGTCAACAAGGCGTTAAACACCATCTGGCGGCGGGTATTGTGCTTACCGGTGGTGCTGCGCAAATAGACGGCCTGGCGGCCTGCGCCCAGCGTGTGTTCCACACGCAGGTGCGTATCGGCCAGCCATTAAATATTACAGGTCTGACGGATTATGCGCAGGAACCCTACTACTCCACGGCGGTCGGGTTACTGCATTACGGCAAAGAGTCTCACCTTGGTGGTGAGCATGAAGTCGAAAAACGCGCCTCGGTGAGCAACTGGTTCAAAAGAATCAATAGTTGGCTGAGGAAAGAATTTTAATTTTATCAAAGAGATCGCTTAGCACAGTTTATGATCTCGCAGTTACAGGCACAAAACGGAGAGAAACTATGTTTGAACCAATGGAATTAACCAACGACGCGGTGATTAAAGTCATCGGCGTCGGCGGCGGCGGCGGCAACGCTGTCGAACATATGGTGCGTGAGCGCATCGAAGGCGTTGAATTCTTCGCGGTGAATACCGATGCTCAGGCATTGCGTAAGACGGCGGTGGGCCAAACGATTCAGATCGGCAGCGGCATCACCAAAGGGTTGGGCGCAGGCGCCAACCCGGAAGTGGGTCGCAATTCAGCGGAAGAAGACCGTGAAGCGCTGCGTACGGCGCTTGAAGGCGCCGACATGGTGTTTATCGCCGCCGGTATGGGCGGCGGCACCGGAACGGGCGCAGCCCCCGTGGTTGCCGAAGTCGCCAAGGATTTGGGCATTCTGACGGTTGCCGTCGTCACCAAGCCTTTTAATTTTGAAGGCAAAAAGCGCATGGCTTTCGCCGAGCAGGGGATCGCCGAGCTGTCTAAACATGTCGACTCGCTGATTACTATCCCGAACGATAAATTGCTGAAAGTCTTGGGGCGCGGTATTTCCCTGCTGGATGCGTTCGGCGCCGCCAATGACGTATTGAAAGGCGCGGTTCAGGGTATCGCCGAACTGATCACCCGTCCCGGTCTGATGAACGTCGACTTTGCGGACGTTCGCACTGTGATGTCTGAAATGGGTTATGCCATGATGGGCTCGGGTGTGGCGCGCGGCGAAGATCGTGCGGAAGAAGCGGCGGAAATGGCGATCTCCAGCCCGCTGCTGGAAGATATCGACCTGTCTGGCGCGCGCGGCGTGTTGGTTAACATCACCGCCGGCTTCGATCTGCGTTTGGATGAGTTCGAAACGGTGGGTAACACTATCCGTGCGTTTGCTTCTGACAATGCGACCGTGGTTATCGGCACGTCGCTTGATCCGGAAATGAATGACGAACTGCGGGTTACCGTGGTTGCCACCGGCATCGGTATGGACAAGCGTCCGGAAATTACCCTGGTGACCAATAAGCAGGCCAGTCAGCCAGTGATGGATCATCGCTATCAGCAGCATGGCATGACGCCGCTGACGCAAGAAAAGCCGGCGGCTAAAGTGGTCAATGACCAGAATCCGCAGACCAATAAAGAGCCTGACTACCTGGATATCCCGGCGTTTCTGCGCAAGCAGGCAGATTAATACTGCCATAGAACGTTGGAATCTCCGCTCTTTGTGCTAAACTGTCCCGCCGAGCCTGGTGTATGCTAGGTCGGTAGGTTCAGTAACATGCGAGATAAAATGATGATCAAACAACGTACATTAAAACGTATTGTTCAGGCGACAGGGGTCGGTTTGCATACCGGCAAGAAAGTCACCCTGACCATGCGTCCTGCACCGGCAAATACCGGGGTCATCTATCGTCGCACTGACTTGAATCCACCGGTTGATTTTCCGGCTGATGCAAAATCCGTGCGTGATACCATGCTCTGTACTTGCCTGGTTAATGAGCATGACGTGCGTATTTCCACGGTGGAACACCTTAACGCTGCGCTTGCAGGGTTGGGTATTGACAATATCGTCATTGAAGTTGACGCACCGGAAATTCCAATTATGGATGGCAGCGCCAGTCCTTTTGTTTACCTGCTGTTGGATGCGGGTATCGAAGAACTGAACAGCGCCAAGAAATTCGTGCGTATCAAACAGCCTGTGCGGGTTGAAGATGGCGACAAATGGGCCGAGCTGACGCCGTTCAACGGTTTTAGTCTGGACTTCACTATCGATTTCAACCACCCGGCTATTGATGCCGGCTCCCAGCGCTATCGTCTGGATTTCTCCGCCGATGCGTTCGTGCGCCAGATTAGCCGCGCGCGTACTTTCGGTTTTATGCGTGATATCGAATACTTGCAGTCTCGTGGGTTGTGCCTGGGCGGCAGTTTCGATTGCGCGATAGTCGTAGATGATTACCGCGTGCTGAATGAAGACGGACTGCGTTTTGAAGATGAGTTTGTGCGCCATAAAATGCTGGATGCCATTGGCGATCTGTTTATGTGCGGTCACAACATCATCGGCGCCTTTACTGCCTTTAAGTCCGGCCATGCCTTGAATAATAAACTGTTGCAGGCTGTGCTGGCTAAGCAGGAAGCGTGGGAATTCGTTACCTTTGAAGACGAAGCCGAAGTGCCATTGGCATTTAAAGCGCCGTCGACGGTATTGGCTTAACGCTTGATGTAGTCATTTTTTATTACGACTGGTTTTACTGGTACTCTCTCCGGCCAGTGAGGCCAGTCGTTCTAATATCTTACGTAATTTCTCCGGGCTGTGACTCGCCAGACTTCTCAATGCTTCCGCGCTTTGTTCGCTTAACTGCCGAAATGGCTGTGTCTCTGCCTTGTCCGGTGTGTCGATAGCGCCTTTTTTCATCATTTCATGCCCTTTTGCGGCGAGCGCCGGATTAATCCTGATGTCGATTGAGGCCAATGATGGTAATATTTGGGCGCGTAATGCAGAGAGCAGCGCCGGCTGTTCATAACGTAACCGCATCAACCAGTTAGCGTTGGCGGTTTCCAGCACCAGCAGCCCTTGTCGATAGTTGGCGACACGGCACCAGGGGTGCAACTGTGCCGGAAGAATTCCGCGTACGGCCCGGTTGAGTTTTAATAAAGCGATAGCGCGTTGCTGCACGTCACGCAGTGGGCCAGTGCCCGCGCCTGACGCGCTATCAAACAGGGATTCCAGTGATTGTGGGCGGCTATCACGCATATATCAGGCTCCGACGGACGTTAAACTAGTGATCGGTATTCTAAATCGTTGGCGACAATTTGGCAGACGTTATTTCTGGCCGCATCTCTTATTGGGGATGGTCGCGGCGAGTCTTGGCTTGCCGACCAGTCTGAATGAGTCACAGGAGCTGACTCCGCTAGCTAATTCCGCTTCCAGCGTCAGCCGTCAGAACAGCACATCACTCAGCCTTACCGATTTAGTGGCGTTGAAAGACGCGCATCGTCGCTCGTCTTTTGGCGTGGATTACTGGCATCAGCATGCCATTCGCACCGTCATTCGTCACCTCTCTTTTGCGCTCACGGCGCCGCAGCCGATAACTGCGCGGCAGGTTGACGATTTACCTTCACATTCTCTGGTGTTGCTGGATACGCTGAGTGCGTTATTAACGCGTGAAGCAAAGCTGCCAACCATCATTCGCCAAACAGGGCGAGTCTCTTCTTTTCCCCCAACACATCATCAGACGGGGATCTGGCTGGCCCAGGTTCGCGGTATTCGCGCCGGCCCGCATTTCCCAAGCTGAAAAAAGAATTATCGCCAAACAGCTGTAGGATGCGTCCCCAGTTTTTTTGATGTTGTGCAGCCGCTGGATGAGCGGCATTTGTGAGATTAAAATTATTATGGCCTTGAATATATTAACTAAAATTTTTGGTAGCCGTAACGATCGTACATTGCGCCGTATGCGTAAGAACGTTGAGGTGATTAATCGTCTGGAAGCGGATATGGAAAAGCTTTCAGACGACGAGTTAAAAGGCAAAACGCTTGAGTTCCGGGCGCGTCTGGAAAAAGGCGCATCTTTGGAAAGTCTGCTGCCGGAAGCTTTCGCCGTGGTGCGCGAATCCAGTAAACGCGTGTTCGGTATGCGCCATTTTGACGTCCAGTTGATCGGCGGGATGGTATTGAACGAGCGCTGTATCGCCGAGATGCGTACCGGTGAAGGTAAAACCCTGACGGCGACGCTGCCGGCCTATCTCAATGCGCTGACCGGCCGCGGCGTTCATGTGGTGACGGTGAACGACTATCTGGCGCAGCGTGACGCGGAAAATAACCGTCCGCTGTTTGAATTTCTGGGATTAAGCGTGGGTATCAACCTGCCGGGCATGCCGGCGCCGGCCAAGCGTGAAGCCTATGCCGCGGATATTACTTACGGCACCAACAACGAATACGGTTTCGACTATCTGCGTGACAACATGGCCTTCAGCCCGGAAGAGCGGGTACAGCGTAAACTGTATTACGCGCTGGTGGATGAGGTTGACTCCATCCTGATCGATGAAGCCCGTACCCCGTTGATTATTTCCGGGCCAGCGGAAGACAGTTCGGAACTTTATATCCGGGTTAACAAAATTATTCCGCACCTGATTCGTCAGGAGAAAGAGGATTCGGACACCTTCCACGGCGAAGGTCACTTCTCGGTGGATGAGAAAGCCCGTCAGGTCAACCTGACCGAGCGTGGTCTGGTGTTGGTCGAAGAGCTGCTGGTGAGAGAAGGCATCATGGAGGAGGGCGAGTCGCTGTACTCCCCGGCCAATATCATGCTGATGCACCACGTAACGGCGGCATTGCGCGCCCATGTGCTGTTTACCCGCGATGTGGATTATATTGTGAAAGACGGTGAAGTCATCATTGTGGATGAGCACACCGGGCGTACCATGCAAGGACGTCGCTGGTCGGATGGTTTACATCAGGCGGTGGAAGCGAAAGAGAATGTCGCTATTCAGAATGAGAACCAGACATTAGCGTCTATCACTTTCCAGAACTATTTCCGCCTGTATGAAAAACTGGCCGGGATGACCGGTACGGCGGATACGGAAGCGTTTGAATTCAGCTCGATTTATAAGTTGGACACCATCGTTGTGCCGACTAACCGTCCGATGATCCGTAAAGATCTGCCCGATCTGGTCTACATGACCGAGCACGAAAAGATTGATGCGATTATTGAAGATATCAAAGAGCGTTCCGTAAAAGGCCAGCCGGTACTGGTGGGGACGATTTCCATTGAGAAGTCGGAGGTTGTCTCCCAGGCGCTGGATAAAGCAGGCATTAAGCACAATGTGTTGAACGCCAAGTTCCATGCGATGGAAGCGGATATCATCGCGCAGGCGGGCCAAAGCGGTTCGGTGACCATCGCCACCAACATGGCCGGTCGTGGTACGGATATCGTGCTGGGCGGAAGCTGGCAGACGGAAATCGCCAAGTTGGAAAACCCGGATGAAGCGCAGATAGCCGAGATTAAAGCGGCCTGGCAGGTACGTCATGACGCAGTGCTGGCAGCCGGCGGCTTGCATATTATCGGTACTGAGCGTCATGAGTCGCGCCGTATCGATAACCAGTTACGCGGCCGTTCCGGTCGTCAGGGGGATCCCGGTTCTTCCCGTTTCTACCTGTCGATGGAAGATGCGCTGATGCGTATCTTCGCCTCCGATCGCGTGTCCAACATGATGCGTAAACTGGGTATGAAACCGGGTGAAGCGATTGAGCACCCGTGGGTGACGAAAGCGATTGCCAACGCGCAGCGTAAAGTTGAAAGCCGCAACTTTGATATTCGTAAGCAACTGCTTGAATATGATGATGTCGCCAACGATCAGCGTCGGGCGATTTATTCTCAGCGTAACGAACTGCTGGATGTTTCCGATATCAGCGAAACCATCACCAGTATTCGTGAAGATGTGTTTAAAGTGACCATCGATAACTATATTCCGCCGCAATCGCTGGAAGAAATGTGGGATGTCGACGGTCTGGAACAGCGGCTGAAAAACGACTTCGATCTGGAAATGCCGATTAAAGAGTGGTTGGATAAAGAGCCGGAACTGCACGAAGAAACGTTGCGCGAGCGCATTTTCCAACAGGCGATTGAAGTTTATCAGCGTAAAGAAGAGGTTGTGGGCGTTGAAGTGATGCGCAACTTCGAAAAAGGCGTGATGTTGCAGACGCTGGATTCGCTGTGGAAAGAACATCTGGCGGCTATGGACTACCTGCGCCAGGGGATTCATCTGCGTGGCTACGCTCAGAAGGATCCTAAGCAGGAATATAAGCGTGAATCTTTCGCCATGTTTGCGGCCATGCTGGAATCACTGAAATATGAAGTGATCAGTACGCTGAGCAAAGTACAGGTTCGTATGCCGGAAGAGATCGAGGCGCTGGAGCAACAGCGTCGTGAAGAGGCCGAACGTCTGGCGCGTCAGCAGCAGCTCAGTCATCAGGAAGAAGCGAGCCAGAACAGCGGCATGCCGGTTCATGCGGATCGTAAAATCGGTCGCAACGATCCCTGTCCTTGCGGTTCCGGGAAAAAGTATAAGCAATGCCACGGTCGTATACAGAAGTAACCGACTGTTGAATTGAGTCATACTGTTAAGGCGGTCGGTCACCGACCGCCTTTTACTTGATAGGACGTATCATGGTGCAAAAACAGTTATCCGTTGCGGTAGGGATTATTCGCAATGCCGAACAGCGGTTTTTTATTGCTCTCCGGCCCGCAGGCGTTCATATGGCGGGGATGTGGGAGTTCCCCGGCGGGAAAGTTGAGGCGGGAGAAACGCCGGCGCAGGCGCTGATTCGTGAGTTGCGTGAAGAAACGGGGATTGAGGCGGAAAACCCTCAGCCGCTGACTACAAAAACCTTCTCTACGCCGGAGCGAACAATCACGCTGCATTTTTTTCTGGTGGAGCACTGGCAGGGCGAGCCATACGGCCGTGAAGGACAGGATTCCCGCTGGCTGCGTGCGGAGGAGTTGCAGGAGGATGAATTTCCACCAGCGAATGCGGAGATGATCCGCTGGTTGAAATCCCATTAACGGTTTTTTAAACCATCGCCTTTGACATCAGTCGCCTGAAATACCGTGGCAATATCTTTTAGTGCCGCGGTTCGCTCCAGTCTTCGGTGTCTGAAACGATATCATCGCTGGGGATACGTTTTTCCTCGTCAGCCCATTCCCCCAAATCGATAAGTTGACAGCGTTTGCTGCAAAAAGGGCGATAAACGCTGGTTTCATTCCAGATAACCGCTTTCTTGCAGGTCGGACATTTTACCGTGGTGATATCTGTAGCCATATGATTTCTCCTTACTTTATTCCCGCTTAACGCGTCTTATGGTTCATGTGCGGTTTAGCAACAGGCTAAATCAAACGTTAAACGAGGGGGAATTTGTCCGCTCTCGCTATCCAGAGACAAAAAACGAATAGCATAGCGCGTCTTATGACCAGAGATTTGCGGGTAGAGCTGATAAGCCAAATCGATGCGCAAGCGTAATAGGTCGGCTTCGGACGCATTATCCTGAAAGAAGCCGTTCAGGCTAATCTGAGGACGAAACATACCGGAATGACGGATCAGTTCCAGGATCATATCCAGTGATTTTTTTAAGGGCGCGAGTGAGGTTAGCCAGCCTGAGACCAGCTTTTCGCGTTGATCCTGTGGTTGATAAAGCCAGATGTGCAGCGTAGGCAAATCGAAACTGCAACATCCGCCCGGAATACTCAGACGCTGACGCACCATGGCGATCAGACGATCTTCCCGCAAGTGTTGTCCCATCCGCGGGGCGGCCATCAGCGCGGTTGACTGTTCTTTTAACTGGCGACGCAGCGAGTGGATGCGATCCATATCGACGCCGGGGACATCGCTCCATTGCAGCAGCTTTTGCTGCTGGCGTTCCAGTTCTTTTAACAGTTCGGTGCGTACATCCCCTCGTTCCAATACATCCATCAGATCGGAAATGGCGCGGAAAAATGTCAGGGCGCTGCCCATATCCGTGAGGGCATGGTTTTTATGTAACTGCTGCAACAGTGATTCGATACGCAACCAGGTACGCGTTTTCTCGTTCAAGGGATATTCAAATAAAATGGTTGAGGAAACGTCACTCATCATTAGTAATCCTGTCAGCGGCTGAAGCGGCAAGCTCTAGGTAGCGACGATGCAATTGCGCCACGCGCGGAGCAAGCTCTTTTTGGCTACGGTTATTATCAATAATATCATCGGCATAGGCTAGCCGCTGTTCGCGGGTGGCCTGAGCTGCCAGTATGTTTTCTGCTTGTTGACGACTGACCCCGTCTCGGGCAAGGGTGCGTTCAAGCTGGGTATCCCGGTTTACATCGACAACCAGAACACGTTGGGCGCGTTGTTGTAAACCATTCTCTACCAGTAAGGGCACCACCCACAATACATAAGGGACGGCGGCCGCCTGAATCTGAGCCTGTGTCTCCGCATGAATCAATGGGTGCAACAGATTGTTCACCCATCGTTTATCCTCCGGGGAGGAAAAAATTCGTTGTCGTAACGCTGCGCGATTCAACGAACCATCGGCGTTAAGGATAGTGTCGCCAAACCGGCGTTTGATCGCTTCCAGCGCCGGTTTCCCCGGCTCAACCATCTGACGCGCGATGATATCCGCATCAATGATGGTTACCCCGAGTTTAGCAAACTCATCGGCCACCGTGCTTTTCCCACTGCCGATGCCGCCGGTTAAGGCTACGATATAGGTCATGTGCCGACTTTGAAAGTTAATGGATAAATTAGTCCGATTTTATCCCAAATAAAGGTAAATTCGCAGTCTTGTCGTAGGATTATTCCCGCGTATGATAACGTCACTGGGAATGGTATTAATTACGTCGATCACAACTTTTGCGAATCGTCGCCACTAACCAGGAATGCAAACCTCATGCGTATTGAAGAAGACTTGAAGTTAGGCTTTAAAGACGTTCTCATCCGCCCCAAACGCTCTACTCTCAAAAGCCGCTCCGATGTTGAGCTTGAGCGTCAGTTCGCTTTTCTCCACGCCGGGTGCGACTGGTCAGGTATTCCGATTATCGCCGCCAATATGGATACGGTAGGTACGTTCCGCATGGCGGAGACGCTGGCGTCATTTGATGTATTAACGGCGGTGCATAAACATTATTCGCTGGAACAATGGACGCAGTTTGTGCAACGTTCATCCGAATCCGTTTTACGCCACGTCATGGTATCAACCGGCACGTCGGAGGCAGACTTCATCAAACTGAAGCAAATTCTGGCGTTGTCGCCGGAGCTGAAGTTTATCTGTATCGATGTCGCCAATGGCTATTCCGAGCATTTTGTCACTTTCCTGCAAAAAGCGCGCGAAGCCTGCCCGGACAAAGTGATTTGCGCGGGCAACGTCGTGACCGGTGAAATGGTCGAAGAACTGATCCTCTCTGGCGCGGATATCGTGAAAGTCGGTATTGGCCCCGGTTCGGTCTGTACCACCCGGGTGAAGACCGGTGTCGGCTATCCCCAGCTTTCTGCGGTAATCGAATGTGCCGATGCGGCTCATGGCCTGGGTGGGCAGATCGTCAGCGATGGCGGCTGTTCCGTGCCGGGCGATGTGGCAAAAGCTTTCGGCGGCGGCGCGGATTTTGTCATGCTGGGCGGCATGCTGGCCGGGCATGATGAATGCGAAGGCACTATCGTTGAAGAGAATGGCGAAAAAATGATGCTGTTCTATGGCATGAGTTCCGCTTCAGCCATGGAACGTCACGTGGGCGGCGTCGCACAATACCGCGCGGCTGAAGGTAAAACGGTCAAATTACCGCTGCGCGGACCGGTGGATAACACCGTGCGCGACATTCTCGGCGGGTTACGTTCCGCCTGCACCTATGTCGGCGCTTCCCGGTTGAAAGAGCTGACCAAGCGCACCACGTTCATTCGCGTCGCCGAGCAGGAAAACCGCGTTTTTAACGGATAACCTCTGCCCGTCGTGATGTTAAGCGAGGTGGGTATTGGCTGGTTCAGGCGCCAGCCAATACGTTACCCAGTTGAAAAATAGGCAAATACATACCAATCACCAATGCACCCACCATCCCTCCGACAATCAACATCAGCATCGGCTCCAGCGTTTGCGTCAGGGCTTCTGCCTGCTGTCGTGTTTTTCTCTCATGCCACTGCGCCAGTTGAGCGAACAAGGTATCTAAGGCCCCGGTTTCCTCGCCCACTCGAATAAGTTGCTGACAAGGCGCGGGAAACAGCCGGCTATATTGCTGAATCGCCTGGTGCAAGGTAATGCCTTGCTGGATTTGCTTCTGTATTTGCTGAATAGCGGCTTGATACACCGGGTGATGGATCGTAGCGGCGGCGTCTAATCCTGCGGGTAATGTCAGCCCCGCATGTTGCGTCATCGCCAGTACGTTAAATATCTGGCTTAGACAGTGACCGCGTATCAGGTGCGAAATCACCGGCAACCTCAGTAACCCGCTCTGTTCCTTTTTCCGCCATATCGGTCGGTGCTGCCGCAGATTGAGATAGCTCAATAGCGCGCTCAAGGTGATGATCAAACCCGCTAAACCATTGTCGGCTATCCACTCCGCCAGATGAAGTAATTGTTGAGTAAACCACGGCAGCGGCGCGTCAAAAGAGGCGTACAAGCCGGAGAATTCCGGTAACACCCATGTCAGCATCAATATGCTGACCAGCGTGGCGATGATTAACACAAAACACGGATAGCGCAGCGCCTTAACGACTTTCCGGTGTAGCTGTGATTGCGCTTGCTGATGCTGCGCCAGCTGTAAGCAGCATTCATCCAGTTTCCCCGTCAGTTCGCCCACCGCGATCAGCGAGCGATAGATGACGGGAAAGATATGGGGATATTCCGTCAGTGCTTCCGACAGCGATTTCCCCTGTGCAATCTGGGTGCTGATTTCCCTAAGAACGCAGCGCCAGCCCGGACGTTCATGCTGTTCGGTGATCAACTGAAGGGCTTCCAGCAAGGGAAGTCCCGCCTGTAACAGCGCGGCCAATTGTTTGATGATTTCACTGAGCCAATCGCCTTTCCAATAACGTTGTGGCAGATATTGCCCCGTTTTCAGCGCTAAAGGCTGGTATCCCCGGGCAATTAAACGGACATGTGCCTGTTGCCGATGGGAACCGATTATTTCTCCGTGGGTGAGCGTCCCTTCCGGGGTGATGGCCTGCCAGTGATATAAACGTTCCAGTTTCATAAGGCCGCGTCCTGATGCCGGATGCTTTCGCCAACAATGCGATAAATCTCTGAAATCGACGTTACGCCTTCATGAACCAGCGATAACCCGGCGGTGAGTAGCGTGGGGAAGCCCGACTGGCGTGAGAGTTGCGCCAGTTGGTTGCTGTTGGCGTTATTCGCCAGCGCCTGCTGTAGCTCGGGCGTAATGACCAGCAATTCATAAATCGCAATACGGTCGTAATAGCCCGATAGACAGTGGCCGCAGCCGTGGGCTTGCCAGTTATTCAGCGTGCCGCGCCACAGCGTTGTCGGCAAATGAGAGAGCGGGGCGGCCTGGGTTTTACAATGAGGGCATAAGCGTCGAACCAGACGTTGCGCAATCACCAGTTTCAGCGCGGCGGCGATCAGGTAGCCCGGTATGCCAAGATGGCTCAGCCGGGTCAGGGTTTCCACCGCCGAGTTGGTATGCAGCGTGGACATCACCAAATGCCCGGTTTGCGCGGCTTTGACGGCGATTTCAGCCGTTTCGGCATCGCGGATTTCACCCACCATAATAACGTCCGGATCCTGACGCAGCAGCGCCCGTAATATCCGGCTGAAATCCAGATCGGCTTTCGGATTGATCGCCGTCTGATTGATGCCCGGCAAGGGAATTTCAATGGGATCTTCCACGCTACAGATATTCCGGCTGACATTGTTCAGCCAGCGGATGGCGCTATACAGCGTGACGGTTTTGCCGCTGCCGGTTGGCCCGGTCACTAAAATCATCCCTTGCGGCGCATTAAGCGCCTGGGTGAATTGATCCAGATCGGCGTCTGAAAGCCCGAGTTTATCCAGCGTGAGTTCCTGCCGTTGGGTTTGCAGAATACGCAGTACCGCTTTCTCGCCATGCTGTACCGGCAAGGTTGCAATGCGCAATGAATAGGTTTGCCGATCCAGCGTGGCGCTGAATTGTCCGTCTTGCGGCAGACGACGTTCGGCAATATTCAGTTTGCCCATAATTTTCAGCCGGGCGGTAATCCGCGCGGTCAACGCGTTCGGCGGGGCCGATATTTCCTGCAATACGCCGTCAATGCGTAAGCGAACGCGATAGCGATCCTGCAAGGGTTCAAAATGGATATCCGAAGCGCGACGTTGAACGGCTAACCGCAGTGTTTGATTAATAAAATGAACCGCAGGGCTATCTTCGTCACTGACAGGGTTTTCTGGTTCCGCCTGGTAAATCTCTGCGGGTTCCTCAACGGTGTTTACCGGGTTGAGATTGAGCTGTTGTTCCATCCTTGCCTGAGGCCATTGTTCTATCAGAATCTGGCGGTTGCCGGCAAAACGCAGTGCGGCGATCATTTCCGCCGAGGGCGCGCCGGTGATCGCCACCGATAGGGTCTGTTCATCCATGCTCAGCAGTAAAGCATGATAACGGCGGCACAGTATTTGTAGTTCGGCGGCCAGATGTTCTGCGTTAGCCATGATTAATCCGCCGTGTTATCAAAGCGGAAAACATCCTGACAGGCGGATTGCAGACTGTCTGCCTGGTTCTCGGTGACGCAGTTTTTTGTCCAGCGTGATGAGCCGGTTTGCGCATTCCATACCGGCGTCAGCACCACGTTCAAACCTTGCAACATAGATTGGCCTGTTAAAGCGATCGTGCCTTGCTTAACGCTGACCGCGCTGACATAGCGTGAGGTTTGGCTGGCGGGTATTCCCTGACTTCCGGCGTTGCAGGAGGAGAACGCCGCGTTCTCCAATCCGCACAGGTCTACCGCTGTTTTATAGGACGCCAACGTTTGCAGCATATCGGTCAAGGCCGCTTTTTGCAGATACCCCTGATACGCCGGCACGCCAATGGCGCTGAGGATGGCGACAATCGCAATGACGATCATCAGCTCAATGAGCGTAAATCCCTGTTGTTTTTGCATGTGCTTTCCCCCTGTTGTGATGCATGCCAGCAGGATAGAAAACCTGATGATGGCTGGCGACAGGAATGGGTTAAAACAGGAAAGCGTCTCGGAAAAGGTTTTATAATTTGCCGTTTGTTCAGGGGTTTTTGCGAGCGGTTTGGCAATCTCTGTCGGTGCGGGAAATGAAAGGAAGAGGGGAATCGGCCCCGAGTTTCCCCGGGCCGACAGAGCGATTCAGAGAAAACGCATCGATAAATCCAGCGCCCGGACATGCTTGGTCAATGCGCCGACAGAAATATAGTCCACGCCGGTTTCTGCGTAGCCGCGTAAGGTCTCTATCGTCACGTTGCCCGATACTTCCAACAGCGCCCGGTCGCGCGTTAGGCTTACCGCATCACGGATCTTTTCCAGACTGAAGTTGTCCAGCATGATGATGTCGGCGCCGGCGTCCAGCGCCTGTTGCAGTTCATCAAGCGATTCCACTTCGACTTCCACCGGCACGTCGCTGCGCAGCAAAAAAGCGTTTTCCACCGCCTGCCGGATGGAGCCTGCCGCGATGATATGGTTTTCTTTAATCAGGAACGCATCGGACAGGCCGAGCCGGTGGTTGCCGCCCCCGCCGCAAGAAACGGCATATTTCAGCGCGGTTCGCAGCCCGGGGAGGGTTTTTCGGGTGTCGAGAAGACGCGTGCCGGTTCCTGCCAATAATGCGACGTAACGGCCGACTTCGGTTGCCACGCCGGAAAGCGTTTGCAGGAAATTCAGCGCCGTACGCTCTCCGGTCAGAAGCTGTCTTGCCGGCCCGGTAATTTCACACAGCGTTTGGTTTGGGGCGATGGCATCGCCGTCGGCAACCTGCCAGCGAATGGATGTTGCATCGCCAAGCTGGGAAAATACTTCCTCAAGCCAGCGTTTGCCGCAGAAGATCCCAGCCTCGCGGGTGATAATCCGGGCCTGCGCCTGATTATTATCCGGCAACAGGTGTGCGGTAATGTCCTGGGCGGCATCGACAACGCCGCCCAAATCTTCACTTAACGCCAACCTGACGCTGGCGGGAATATCCTGCGCAATACGATCGAGCAGGTCGGTTTGGCGCTGTTCCTGACTGTAGCGGCGCGTTGTCATCACAAAAACTCCGAAAGGGGATTCGGGGTTATATGTTACCCTTAAAAGCTATAACCCACGACCAGATAATAGCCCCAGCCGGTTGATTTCACTTCAAACGGGCCTTTGCCAAAATCCAGTTCAGCGCCGTCCGCCCATTGTCCGCCATTGTGAAAATAACGGGCGACGACGGAATAGTGCCAGTGGTCGTAACCCAACGCCAGAACGTGGCTGGAGGCGATCGCGTTACCGGTACGGGCGCGGCCATCCTGATTGCGCAGATCCGAACCGAAGTCAAAGTTAGTGAAGCCGATATAGGTAACGTTGCCGCCCCACATCGTTCCTAACGGATAAAAGTATTTCACTTTAACCCGGTAGCCGTCCCATTCGTTCTCATTGCCCGCGCCATAGTTTTTCCACTGGTATTTGGCATAGATATTGGCAGAAAGCGATAAGTCAGTACCGGTATCGATATCGGTGCCTAATCCCATATACCAGGTGCTTTGCCGGGAATCACTGCTGCGCCCGTGGTCGTAAATGATATTGTTGGCGACGTACCACTCTTTAAACGGGCCGACGCCGAGGTCGGCGCCCGTCAGTTTATCAATGGAAAAGCGTGGTTCAATTTCCATAAACAACGGCGAGCCATCGTCCCAGGCGCCGCTGTTGGTTGAATTTCCCGTGCCGAAAAATTTCGGCACGTCGACATAGCCGTAAAAGTCGAACCAGTCTTTACGGGCAAACGCCTCATATTCCAGATAGACATCGTTGTTCAACTGTGGCCCGAAGCGCGTGTGATAACTGCCCACGACGTTGACGCTCTGGTGCCACCAGTCAGAAAGATATTCTGCTTTATTTTCGTCGGCGAGAGCCGGGACACTGTAGGACAAGGCGAGCAAAGCGCCTGCGGCGAGAGTTTTCTTCATGTTAATTACCGAGTTGGCGAAATGTGTTGTGATGTTGGAACGAGTAAAATAAGTTTTTGTAATAACTAAAAATTTAGTGATTGTTGCAAATTGTTATTTTAAATAAAAAGTGATTCAGTGCACGTAAATTACTTAATAAGCTCATAATTTTGCATTGATATTGTGATCTGTATCTCAATTTTATTGAGGGAGAAAAAAGAGGTCATACGGGCGGGGGCATTAAACGATCGCCGCATTCAGGATGCGCTGGTCGTGGCATTAATGAGCAGGAAAACAATAAACCTTTTTATATCCAATTGGTTAGTTATGATGTTGAGAAACATGCTACTCTGGTGGCAGAGGCATTTTTGTTAAAAACAGCTCTGATGAATTGCACCTTATTCAGCCGGCAAACGACACAATGCGAGGTTACCGCCGATGCTTTTGGAAAATGGCTGGTTATCTGAGATAAAACACCTTTCATCCCCCCATTGCGATAGCCGCCCGGACAGTGAAGCGCCTTCATTACTGGTGATCCATAACATCAGTCTGCCGCCTGGCGAATTTGGCGGCCCGTATATTGACCAATTATTTACCGCGACGCTCGATCCTTCCGCTCATCCCTATTTCGCCGACATCAGCCATTTGCGGGTTTCCGCACACTGTCTAATTCGCCGGGATGGAGAGATTATTCAATACGTTTCCTTTAATCAGCGCGCCTGGCATGCGGGCGTTTCCTGTTTTGAGGGCCGTGAGCGGTGTAACGATTTTTCGATAGGCATCGAGTTGGAAGGAACGGATACGCTACCTTTTACTACTGAACAATATCATCAGTTGGCGGCGATAACCCGGCTGTTGGTCAGCGCTTACCCGATTACACCGTCCCGAATTACCGGACACAGCAATATTGCGCCGGGGCGGAAAACCGATCCCGGGCCGGTTTTTGACTGGGATTTATATCTCCGCCTGATACAGGATGGCCGGATAAAGAACAAAGGGAGCATAACCCGATGACGCTGTTTACATTGTTGCTGGTATTGGCGTGGGAACGTCTGTTTAAACAAGGCGAGCATTGGCAGTTGGATCACCGTCTTGAAGTCGTGTTTCGTCATCTGCCTTCTCCGTCCTTATTTCAGACCCTGTTTCTGACATTGTGCTGTATGGGGGCTGTGGCCGCCGTGTTGTGGCTGGCGGAGGGGATTTTATTCGGTCTTATTCTGTTACTGCTGTGGATTTTGATCGGCATGATGTGTATTGGCGCGGGGAATGTTCGTCAGCACTATCGCCGCTATCTTCAGTCGGCCCAGCGCGGCGAACAGGACGCGAGTCAGGAAATGGCGGCGGAGTTAGCCTTGATCCACGGTTTACCGGTCGGCACCGGAGAAAGTGAACGCTTGAAAGAGCTACAAAATGCCTTGTTATGGATTAATTTCCGGTTTTATTTAGCTCCGCTGTTTTGGTTTACCGTGGCAGGCCCTTATGGTCCTGTCGCCGTGGCCGGCTATGCTTTTTTGCGTGCCCGGCAGACCTGGCTGGCGCGTCATCATACGCCGCTGGCGCGCGCGCAGTCGGGGGTTGATAGCCTGTTGCACTGGCTTGACTGGATCCCGGTTCGTTTGGCCGGCGTGGTCTACGCGCTGCTGGGACACGGCGAGAAGGCATTACCGGCCTGGTTTGCTTCTCTGGGAGACTATCGTAATTCACAATATTGGGTGTTGACTCAACTGGCGCAATTTTCGCTGGCGCGAGAACCGCATATCGATCCGGTCGAAACGCCGAAGGCGGCGGTGACGTTGGCGAAAAAGGTGACGCTGGCGCTGGTGGTGGTGGTGGCTTTACTGACGATTTACGGCGCGCTGGTATAAATCTTACTGCGGCAGAAATGAAAAATGGCGGATAGATATCGGCCATTGAGGTTGCTGACAAAGTCGTCTGTAAGCCTGAGATACCCGGGCCTACCGTACCGAGGGGCGCTCCGGCGGCTTACGCCGCTACGGCCCCTCGCCACGCTCTCCCTAATAACGGGCTTTGTCAACGGTCTGAGTGGCCGATAAAACATCGGCCATTGTAACAGTCGGATGAAAAACCTTAACGGCGTTGATTTTTCTGTTTGATAAAGTAACCGATGCCGAGAATAACCAGCCATACCGGGATCAACAGCACGGAAATCTGAATCTCCGGCGTCAGGTACATGATGACCAGAATCCCCGCCAGGAATAACAAGCAGAGATAGTTGCCCAGCGGATAAAACAGCGCTTTAAACTTGGTTACGGTGCCTTCGCTGTCTTTTTTCGCCCTGAACTTCAGGTGGGCAAGGCTGATCATCGCCCAGTTGATCACCAGGGCGGAAACCACCAGCGCCATCAACAACGCAAAGGCCTTGCCTGGGATCAGGTAGTTGATCAGTACGCAGAGCGCGGTAGCCAGAGCCGAAAGGCCAATGGCAACCACCGGTACGCCGCGGCTGTCGACCGTTTTCAGCACTTTAGGGCCGTTGCCCTGTTTTGCCAGACCGTACAACATGCGGCTATTACAGTACACACAGCTGTTGTACACCGACAGCGCGGCGGTCAGCACCACGATGTTCAGTACGGTCGCCACCACATTGCTGTTCAGTTCATGGAAGATCATCACAAACGGGCTGCCGCCTTCGACCACTTTACCCCATGGGTACAGCGACAGCAGAATGGTCAGAGAACCGATATAGAAGATCAGAATACGGTAGATAACCTGATTGGTTGCCCGTGGAATGCTTTTTTGCGGGTCATCAGCTTCAGCGGCGGTGATGCCGACCAGCTCCAGTCCGCCGAATGAGAACATGATGACCGCCATTGCCATCACCAGGCCGATGGTGCCGTTCGGGAAGAACCCTCCCTGCGCCCACAGGTTGGTGACCGTCGCTTCCGGGCCGCCTGTGCCGCTGATCAACAGCCAGCCGCCAAAGACGATCATACCGATAATGGCCGCCACCTTAATGATGGCAAACCAGAATTCCATTTCACCGTAAATTTTGACGTTCGCCAGATTAATGGCGTTAATCACCAGAAAGAAAACGGCGGCGGAAACCCAGGTGGGAATATCGGGCCACCAATACTGGACATAAATACCCACCGCGCTCAGTTCCGCCATGGCAACCAGCACGTACAACACCCAGTAGTTCCAGCCGGAGGCGAAACCGGCGAAATTTCCCCAGTACTTATAAGCAAAGTGGCTGAAAGAACCTGCCACCGGTTCCTCTACCACCATTTCCCCCAGTTGACGCATGATAAGAAAGGCGATCAGCCCGCCGATGGCGTACCCTAAAATGACTGACGGCCCAGCCATTTTGATTGTTTGAGCGATCCCGAGAAAAAGCCCGGTACCGACCGCGCCACCCAGGGCAATCAACTGAATATGACGGTTTTTCAAGCCACGCTTGAGTGCTCCATCCTGTTGTTGATCATCCATCAATTTTACCCTCTGCCATTGTGAGCCGATCATAAGCTCAGTTGTATTAACTCTTTTACGTTGGTGTAATTTTATTTTTACGATGAGATGCTGGCTAATATTATCCGACATCTATCGTTGGTCAGAGAATAGTGGCAAGCAAACAAGATTGCACTGATTTCTTACGGGTCAGTAAAGAATAATTATAACGACATCAATGTCTCGCCCATAAATCCTCAGCCGATGGCCTGATAACGTCGGGCGTTCTTTTTTACCTTTACTCTTTCACGATGTCTTTTCTTACCATCCGGTGAATTTGCCCAATTCTGTGCACGAATTGCACCAGGCCACAGCATTATCCTCAAATGCATATTTTCATAAAAATTCATTTATTTTGAATTTAAATTCAATTATTGGTTATTTAAACGGTTCAGCATTGCCTGCTTTAGGTTTCATAAAAGTTAAAACATACGCAAGAGGATTAATGGTAATACCACTGGCGCCCTATCACTTTGCCGTATATCTTTCGTGCATTTGTTAAAATATGGTGGGATTGGTGATTTTACCCCACGTCCTTATGGACAGAAGGTGAATACTTTGTTACTTTAGCGTCACGTTTTTGAAATTGGTATTACCAATTGACTCCGCGCTATTCGCAGAGATGAATCCACCATGGCATACAGCAAAATCCGTCAGCCCAAACTGTCAGATGTGATTGAGCAGCAACTGGAATTTCTGATCCTTGAGGGCACTCTGCGCCCCGGCGAGAAGCTCCCTCCGGAGCGCGAACTGGCCAAACAGTTCGATGTTTCCCGCCCCTCTCTGAGAGAAGCCATTCAACGTCTGGAAGCCAAAGGATTACTTTTGCGCCGTCAGGGCGGCGGCACCTTCGTTCAGGCCAATCTCTGGCAAAGCGTCAGCGATCCGCTGGCGGAATTACTGAGTAATCATCCCGAATCACAATTTGATCTGCTGGAAACCCGCCACGCGCTGGAAGGTATTGCGGCCTATTATGCCGCGTTACGTGGCACAGAGTCAGATTTGCAACGTATCCGGGATTGTCATGAGGCCATTCAGCAGGCCAGAGATGCGGGGGATTTAGCATCCGAGTCGGAAGCGGTTATGCAGTATCAGATTGCGGTCACCGAGGCCACGCATAATGTGGTGCTGCTGCATCTGCTGCGCTGCATGGGGCCGATGCTGGAACAGAACGTGAGACAGAATTTTGAATTGCTTTATCTAAGCCGGGAAGTGCTGGCGCAGGTGAGCATTCATCGCGCTGGAATTTTTGAGGCGATTGTTGCCCGTGAGCCCGAGAAGGCGCGCGAGGCATCACACCGCCATCTGGCGTTTATTGAGGAAGTATTGCTGGATCTTAACCGGGAAAATAGTCGGCGCGAAAGATCGCTGCGTCGGCTCCAGCAGCGCAAGGATTGAGTGTCCTACCTGGTTGGGACGCTGAATGCGGCGACTACGACGATGAGCCTGTCTTCATGTGCTTTACTTATAGCTATACGGCAGAGCGCAAGAAGACAGGCTCCAACAAACTAACTTATTAGAGAAGATAAGGAATAACCATGTCAGATCGTTTAAATAATGACGTGGATCCGATCGAAACCCGCGACTGGCTGCAGGCGATCGAATCGGTCATCCGTGAAGAGGGTGTTGAGCGCGCTCAGTTCCTGATTGATCAGGTATTGAGCGAAGCGCGCAAAGGCGGAGTGAGCGTTGCCGCTGGCAGTGCCGCTCGCCAATACGTCAATACCATCGCAGTGGAAGACGAGCCGGACTATCCAGGTAATCAGGATCTGGAGAGACGTATTCGCTCCGCGATCCGCTGGAACGCGATCATGACCGTGCTGCGCGCGTCGAAAAAAGATCTGGATCTGGGCGGCCACATGGCGTCTTTCCAGTCTTCCGCAACCTTCTATGAAGTGTGCTTCAACCACTTCTTCCGCGCGCGTAACGCGCAGGACGGCGGCGATCTGGTTTACTTCCAGGGCCACATTTCTCCCGGCATTTATGCCCGCGCCTTCCTTGAAGGCCGTCTGACCGAAGAGCAGATGAACAACTTCCGTCAGGAAGTTCACGGTAAAGGTCTGTCTTCTTACCCGCATCCCAAACTGATGCCGGAATTCTGGCAGTTCCCGACCGTTTCGATGGGGTTGGGGCCGATCGGCGCTATCTATCAGGCTAAGTTCCTGAAGTATCTGGAACACCGCGGTCTGAAAGATACGTCTAAGCAAACCGTTTACGCGTTCCTGGGCGACGGTGAAATGGACGAGCCGGAATCCAAAGGGGCGATCACTATCGCCACCCGCGAAAAACTGGACAATCTGGTGTTCGTTATCAACTGTAACCTGCAACGTCTGGATGGCCCGGTTACCGGTAATGGTAAAATCATTAACGAACTGGAAGGCATTTTCGGCGGCGCCGGCTGGGAAGTGATCAAGGTTATCTGGGGCGCGCGTTGGGACGAACTGCTGCGTAAAGACACCAGCGGTAAACTGGTTCAACTGATGAACGAAACCGTTGACGGCGACTACCAGACTTTCAAATCCAAAAACGGCGCTTATGTGCGTGAGCACTTCTTCGGTAAATATCCTGAAACGGCGGCGCTGGTCAAAGACTGGACCGACGACCAGATTTGGGCGTTGAACCGTGGCGGTCACGATCCGAAGAAAGTCTACGCCGCCCTGAAAAGAGCGCAGGAAACCAAAGGCAAACCGATCGTTATTCTGGCGCATACCATTAAAGGCTACGGTATGGGTGATGCGGCTGAAGGTAAAAACATCGCTCACCAGGTCAAGAAAATCAACATGGAAGGCGTACGTTACTTCCGCGATCGTTTCAATGTGCCGGTTAGCGACGACAACATCGAAAAACTGCCGCTTATCACTTTCGATAAAGACTCCGAAGAGTACAAATACCTGCACGAACGCCGTCAGGCGTTGGAAGGCTACCTGCCGACCCGTTTGCCGAAATTCAGTGAAAAACTGGAACTGCCGACGCTGGAAGATTTCAGCACGCTGCTGGAAGAGCAGAACAAAGAAATTTCCACCACTATCGCTTTCGTCCGCGTCCTGAACGTGATGTTGAAAAACAAGTCGATCAAAGATCGTCTGGTTCCGATCATCGCCGATGAAGCGCGTACCTTCGGTATGGAAGGTCTGTTCCGTCAGATCGGTATCTACAGCCCGAACGGTCAGCAGTACACCCCGCAGGACCGTGAGCAGGTTGCTTACTACAAAGAAGACGAAAAAGGCCAGATTCTGCAAGAAGGGATCAACGAACTGGGCGCCGGTTCATCCTGGCTGGCGGCGGCGACGTCTTACAGCACTAACGACCTGCCGATGATCCCGTTCTACATCTACTACTCGATGTTCGGCTTCCAGCGTATCGGCGATCTGTGCTGGGCGGCAGGCGACCAACAGGCGCGCGGCTTCCTGATCGGCGGTACGTCGGGCCGCACCACGCTGAACGGCGAAGGCTTGCAGCATGAAGACGGCCACAGCCACATTCAGTCGCTGACGATCCCGAACTGTATTTCCTACGATCCGGCCTATGCTTACGAAGTGGCTGTCATCATGCATGACGGTTTGCATCGTATGTATGGCGAAGCGCAGGAAAACATCTACTACTACATCACCACGTTGAACGAAAACTACCACATGCCGGCGATGCCGCAGGGTGCGGAAGAGGGTATCCGTAAGGGTATCTATAAGCTGGAAACGGTCAAAGGCGGCAAAGGTAAGGTCCAACTGCTGGGTTCCGGTTCTATCCTGCGCCACGTGCGTGAAGCCGCGCAGATTCTGGCGAAAGATTACGGCATCGGTTCCGATGTATTCAGCGTCACCTCCTTCACCGAGCTGGCGCGTGATGGTCAGGATTGCGAGCGTTGGAATATGCTGCACCCGGCCGACGAACCTCGCGTGCCTTATGTGGCGCAGGTATTGAGCGATGCGCCGGCCGTAGCCTCAACCGACTACATGAAGCTGTTTGCCGAGCAAATTCGTAACTTCATCCCGGCCAGCGATTATCGCGTTCTGGGCACTGACGGTTTCGGCCGTTCCGACAGCCGTGAGAACCTGCGTCACCACTTTGAAGTGGATGCGTCTTACGTCGTGGTTGCGGCTCTGGGTGAACTGGCTAAACGCGGTGAAATCGATAAGAAAGTGGTTGCTGACGCTATCGTCAAATTCGATATCGATGCAGATAAAGTCAACCCGCGTCTGGCATAAGAGGTAAAGATTACATGGCTATCGAAATCAAGGTACCGGACATCGGTGCAGATGAAGTTGAAGTCACCGAAGTGTTGGTGAAGGTAGGCGACAAGGTTGAAGTTGAACAGTCGCTGATCACCGTAGAAGGCGATAAGGCTTCTATGGAAGTGCCTTCTCCGCAGGCCGGTGTAGTAAAAGAGATCAAAGTTTCCGTCGGCGATAAAGTGGAAACCGGCAAGCTGATTATGATTTTCGATTCCGCCGACGGCGCGGCCGATGCAGCGCCCGCCAAGGCTGAAGAGAAGAAAGAAGAGCCGAAAGAAGAGGCCAAACCGGCCGCCGCCGCCAGCGCCAGTAAAGATGTTGCCGTACCGGACATTGGCGATGACGAAGTCGAAGTCACCGAAGTGCTGGTTAAAGTCGGCGACAGCGTTGAAGCCGAGCAGTCTTTGATCACCGTTGAAGGCGACAAGGCGTCGATGGAAGTGCCGGCGCCGTTCGCCGGCGTGGTGAAAGAAATCAAAATCAACACCGGCGACAAAGTGAAAACCGGCTCGCCGATCATGGTGTTTGAAGTTGAAGGCGCCGCCCCGGCTTCCGCTCCGGCGGCCAGTCAGCAGGATGCCGCTCCGGCGAAGAAAGAAGAACCAGCCGCCGCTGCTCCTGCGCCAGCCGCCAAAGCGGAAGGCAAGGGCGAGTTTGCCGAAAATGACGCCTATGTTCACGCGACGCCGGTTATCCGTCGTCTGGCGCGTGAATTCGGCGTGAATCTGGCGAAAGTGAAGGGAACCGGGCGTAAAGGCCGGATCCTGCGCGAAGACGTTCAGGCTTACGTGAAAGACGCGGTGAAACGCGCCGAGTCCGCGCCTGCCGCTACCGGCGGCGGTCTGCCAGGCATGCTGCCGTGGCCGAAAGTGGACTTCAGCAAATTCGGTGAAATTGAAGAAGTCGAGCTGGGGCGTATCCAGAAAATCTCCGGCGCTAACCTCAGCCGTAACTGGGTGATGATCCCGCACGTTACGCATTTCGACAAAACGGATATCACCGATCTGGAAGCGTTCCGTAAACAGCAGAACGTGGAAGCAGAGAAGAAAAAACTGGATGTGAAGATCACCCCGGTGGTTTTCATCATGAAAGCCGTTGCCTATGCGCTGGAGCAGATGCCGCGTTTCAACAGTTCGCTGTCTGAAGATGCTCAGAAACTGACGCTGAAGAAATACATCAATATCGGCGTGGCGGTGGATACGCCTAATGGGCTGGTGGTTCCGGTGTTCAAAGACGTGAACAAGAAAGGCATCATCGAGCTGTCCCGCGAACTGATGACTATCTCTAAGAAAGCGCGTGACGGTAAGTTGACCGCGGGCGAAATGCAGGGCGGATGCTTCACCATCTCCAGCATCGGCGGCCTGGGTACGACGCATTTCGCGCCGATTGTCAACGCGCCGGAAGTGGCTATCCTGGGGGTGTCTAAGTCGGCGATGGAACCGGTCTGGAATGGTAAAGAGTTTACGCCGCGTCTGATGATGCCGATCTCTCTGTCTTTCGACCACCGTGTCATTGACGGTGCTGATGGTGCGCGCTTTATTACCATCATCAACAATATGTTGTCTGACATTCGCCGTCTGGTGATGTAATCGAAAAAGCCGGCCTGACGGCCGGCTTTTTTCTGGTAAGCTGTCGTTTGCTACAGCTATCAGTGATTAAGGACAAATCGTTAGTCGCTTGTTGTTTCAAAATTGTTAACGATTTTGTACACTACAGCGACAAGGACACGTCCCGGTGGAAGAGGGCGTTAAGACTCAATAACAATGACGTCACAGACCCGCCGGAAATTAATTAAGAGGTCATGATGAGTACTGAAATTAAAGCTCAGGTGGTGGTACTTGGTGCCGGCCCCGCAGGGTATTCTGCTGCCTTCCGTTGCGCGGATTTAGGCCTGGAAACCGTACTGGTTGAGCGCTATGCCACGCTGGGTGGCGTGTGTCTGAACGTTGGCTGTATCCCTTCCAAAGCATTATTGCACGTTGCCAAAGTGATTGAAGAGGCCAAAGCGCTGGCGGAACACGGCATCGTATTCGGCGAACCTAAAACCGACATTGATAAAATTCGCCTGTGGAAAGAAAAAGTGATTAACCAGCTGACCGGCGGCCTGTCCGGTATGGCGAAGGCCCGTAAGGTTAAAGTGGTTAACGGCCTGGGCAAATTCACCGGCGCTAACACGCTGGTGGTTGACGGTGAAAACGGCAAGACGACAATCAATTTTGAAAACGCGATTATCGCGGCGGGTTCCCGTCCGATCCAACTGCCGTTTATTCCGCATGATGATCCGCGCGTATGGGATTCCACCGCTGCGCTGGAGCTGAAAGACGTACCGGAACGCCTGTTGATTATGGGCGGCGGCATTATCGGTCTGGAAATGGGCACCGTGTATCATGCTCTGGGTTCTCAGATCGACGTGGTCGAAATGTTCGATCAGGTGATCCCGGCTGCCGATAAAGACATCGTCAAAGTGTTCACTAAACGTATCAGCAAGCAGTTCACGCTAATGCTGGAAACCAAAGTGACCGCGGTAGAAGCTAAAAAAGACGGTATCTACGTCACGATGGAAGGCAAAAAAGCGCCAGCTGAACCACAGCGTTATGATGCGGTGCTGGTGGCCATCGGACGTGTGCCGAACGGCAAACAGCTGGATGCCGGTCAGGCCGGGGTTGAGGTTGACGATCGCGGCTTTATCCGCGTGGATAAGCAAATGCGCACCAACGTGCCGCACATTTATGCAATCGGCGACATCGTCGGGCAGCCGATGCTGGCGCATAAAGGCGTTCATGAAGGTCACGTGGCCGCGGAAGTTATCGCCGGCAAAAAACATTACTTCGATCCGAAAGTCATTCCTTCCATTGCTTACACCGAGCCGGAAGTCGCTTGGGTTGGTCTGACCGAGAAAGAAGCGAAAGAGAAAGGCATCAGCTATGAAACGGCTACGTTCCCGTGGGCGGCGTCCGGCCGCGCCATCGCTTCCGATTGTTCGGACGGTATGACCAAACTGATTTTCGACAAAGAAACGCACCGGGTTATCGGCGGCGCGATTGTCGGGACTAACGGGGGCGAACTGTTAGGCGAAATCGGTCTGGCGATCGAGATGGGTTGCGATGCGGAAGATATCGCGTTGACCATCCATGCTCACCCGACGCTGCATGAGTCTGTCGGTCTAGCGGCTGAAATTTATGAAGGCAGCATCACCGATCTGCCGAACCCGAAAGCGAAAAAGAAATAATTTCGTTTTAGCTGGTGGTTAATCATTGCTGATCCGGTCTCGTAAGAGGCCGGATTTTTTATGGCCGGGCGTTTTGCCCGCCTCCCTTCGGGCCGTTGCTGCGCAACGTTAAAAAACGTTCCCGACGTTTTTTTACTACCGGCTTCGCAAAATTGTACTTTCCTCGCTCTATTTTTATCCGCGTCATTTACAATCAAGTTTCAAAAAAGAAACGATGTTTTATTTTTGAGATTATTTATGAAAATGACTATCCTGCGTTTTCCTGTCTGGTTGCTGGCGGCGTTATTGTCCAGTACCTCGCTTATGGCCAATGATATGAACACTCATACGCCGGCGGTCACGGATGAAGGACTGCCCTCGTTTTATCCCCAGCTTAAACAGCAGATGACCTATCCCGATTCCTGGCTTTCCGGCAACTATGCCGATTTTACTCTGTGGAAATCGGCGGCGCGGCAGACGTTGCATAGGCTGCTATTGACGCCGGAGGCCAGTAAGGATTTTGCCCCGAAAACCCTGGCGCAACAGGATCGTGGAGACTACGTCGCGGAGAAAGTGGCGTTTAATCTGACGGATGAAAGCCGCGTCAACGGGCTGTTGCTGACGCCCAAAACGCCAGGGCCGCATCCCGCGGTGGTTCTGTTGCACGATCACGGATCGAAATTTGATATCGGCAAAGAGAAGATGATCAAGCCGTGGGGGAACGATGAGCAGTCGGCTTCAGCGCAGGCCTGGGCCGACAAGTTTTTCAGCGGGCGTTTTGTGGGCGATGAACTGGCGAAACGGGGTTACGTGGTGCTGGCGGTCGATGCGCTGGGATGGGGCGAACGCGGCCCCATCAACTATGAGCAGCAGCAGGCGCTGGCCAGCAACTTCTTTAATTTGGGGCGCTCGCTGGCAGGGTTGATGGCCTATGAAGATATGCGGGCGACGGACTTTTTAGCCTCGCTCCAGCAGGTTGATGCGCGTCGCATTGGCGCCGTCGGTTTTTCGATGGGGGCTTACCGGGCCTGGCAGTTGGCGGCGCTATCCGATCGTATCGCCGCCACGGCGGCGGTTTCCTGGATTGGGACTTATGAGGGCTTGATGACGCCGGGCAATAACGTGCTGCGCGGGCAGTCGGCGTTTTACATGCTGCATCCCGGTTTGCCGGCACGTATGGATTTCCCGGATGTGGCCAGCCTTGCGGCGCCGAAGCCGATGTTGTTGTTCAACGGCGGCAAAGACGCTTTGTTTCCTGGCCGCTCGGTGACGGACGCGTATGCGAAAATGCACCGGGTCTGGCAGTCGCAGCGGGCGGGCAGTCAACTGGAAACCCGAATCTGGCCGGAACTGGGGCACGTTTTCTATCAGCAACAGCAGGAAGCGGTTTTTCTCTGGCTGGATCGCTGGCTGATACCCGATGGACATCAAAAAATAAAGTGATGCCTATGGTTTATTGAAACACCGGATGGTATTAGGTTTTATGGAGGGTGTAACCGATCGATAAAACGGAAAACGTGATGATATTTGAACGTAATTTTACTGTTCGGGTGGGGTTAAATGGAGAGTGACGCCATATTGATGGAACGGCTACGCGAGAGTTTGGCGTTGCCGAATAAATCTCCGTTGTATGTTCGATTTGTACAAACGGTACAGCAGGCGTTACAAGCGGGCGAAATTCGCCAGGGGGATTTTTTACCCAGCGAACGCGAACTGAGCGAATGGCTTGGGATCTCGCGTATTACGGTGCGTAAGGCGTTGTCTGAGCTGGAGTCGTTGCAGGTTGTTATTCGAACGCGCGGCTATGGCACCTATATCAGCGATCAAATGGAATATTATCTCAAGGAAGCTCAGGGATTTACTCAACAGGTTCAGCAGCAGGGGAAAAAACCGGGTACGGAATGGCTGTGCAAATCGGTGGTGAACTGTCGTGAGGAGATTGCCAAACGGCTTAAGCTGCCGGTAGGCAGTGAAGTTTTCTGCTTAAAACGCATTCGCTATATTGATGATGAGCCGTTGTCCATCGCCGAGTCCTATGTGCCGGTGGCATTTATCCATGATGTGGATGACATTACCCTGTCGCTGTATGCTTATTTTCGCAGTCAGAACCGGAGTCCGGTGCGCACGCGTAGTTGGGTGTCGGCTCAGCTTGCGGATAAGTCCATGCACGAATCGCTGAAATTGAACAGCGGCGCGGCCGTACTCGTGGTGAAACAGCTTGCTTTTGATCGGAGCAACATTCCTATTGAGTACAGTATCAGCTATTGCCGTGCTGATACCTATGTGTTTGTGTCTGAAGAATAGCGCCAATTATCCGGGGGCAGGCAATTGGCGGCAGGCTATAAAATATTTTTATGTTTCCCGGGCCTGTAAATATTCGCTGAGCTGCCGGCGCGACGGGGCGCAGTCGCCGCCGCGATGGCTCACCACAAACGACGCGACGGCATTGCCCAGCATAACCGCCTGTTGCAGCGACCAGCCGGAGGCCAGCCCGGCGAGCACGCCGCCGGCGTGACTGTCGCCCGCGCCGATGGTATCAACGACTTGAGCCTGAACGGGAGAAACCCAGCCGGCCTGTTGCGCATGGCGATAGTAGGCGCCTTCTTTATCCAGTCGGACGATCAGCGGACAGCGATGGCGCTGACTCCAGTTTGCGACCAGAATTTCGACTTCCTGAGCGGTCAGCTCGGCGTCAGAGTCGGTTTTGAGTAAATGGCCGGCCTCTTCGCGGTTCAGCGATATTATCGGGTTGCGGGCGAGCACTCGCGCCAGCCGGTCTGGCGCGATATCGGCAATCCGCGGGCCGAAATCGATAAACAGCGTGGTGCTGTGCGGCAATGTCTCCAGCCAGCGAATCAGCACATCGCCGCATGCGCTGGTTAGCTGATAACCGGACAGATAGACCAGGGCGTGTGGATCTATCGTCAGTTGCGACAGCATATCCGTCGTCCATTGATTTTCGACGCCGCTCACCGACAGAAACGTGCGTTCGCCGTCTGGCTCTATCAGCGCCAGGCACCAGCCATTATCGCCTTTTTCGGTTTGTATCACGCTGTTGATATCTTTTTCTTTCAGCGCGTGGCGAATAATATCGGCCCAGATCCCCTGCCCGACAGGCAGCGCGTTAAGCGATGACATTCCCAGTTGTTTCAGCGTGACGGCGATATTCAGGGCGCAGCCGCCAATATTCACCCCTTGCTGATGAAGTTCGATGTCGCTGCCACGGTGCGGCAGCGAATAGGCATCGGCGATGACATCAATGACCGCGGCGCCGATGACACAAATCTGACGCTGATTTTTCAGCGTATGCAGGTGCTGAAGAAGATTATTTGTCGGCATAGTCTGCCTCTCTGAGCAAGCGTAGGCGCAGCAGTTCATGGCTATAACGACCGACATCAATCCGGTTTGCGTCGTCCAATTGCTGTTTCAGCGCCGGGTCAAGACTCTCTACGCCGTTGAGCGCGCCGCAGATGGCGGTTGCCATCGCGCCAATGGTATCGGTATCGCCTCCCAGATTGGCGCACAAAATCGCACAACGATTGGCATCCGTCTGCGCCAGTTCCACCATGGCAATCGCCGCAGGGACGGACTCGATGGTTGAGGTGCCGGCGCCTATCAGCTGATAAATCTGCTCCATCGTTTGTTCCACGCCATGGTTGTTTCTCGCAATCTGTAGCGCCAGTTCGATACGCGCGGCGATGGAAGCGCTAAAGGTGGTGACATGCTTCTCCTGAGCAAATTTGGCGATGGCGGGCAACTGATCGCCGATCGATGACCAACTGGCGCCGTCAATGGCTTTGGATATCGCCCAGGCGATCGCGGTGGCGCCCGCGATGGCGACATCGGATTTGTGGGTCGGGCTGGAGGCCCGCTCGACCTCGGCGATAAAATCGCCCAGAGAACGAGGCGGCAGCAGGCAACCTAGCGGAGAAACCCGCATTGCCGCGCCATTGGTGACGCCGTTGTTTTCCAGCGAGGCGATATCCTGACCTTGTTCAATGGCGCGCAGCGCAATCTTTGAGGTCGGGCCCAGTATGTTTTTATTGAAGGCGTCAAAGCGTATGACCCAATCAAGGATATGCCGGCCAATAACGTCTGCGTCGATCTGTCCTTCGCATTCAATAATGGCATCAGCCAGAGCGATGGCCATCGACGTATCATCGGTAAACTCCGCCGCCTTGAAGTAACAGGCGGCGCTATTTTCCGCCGGCCCGGGGAGGAAGCGATCGATCCAGCCAAAATGCGCCTTGACGCGCGAACGCGGCCACAATTCGGACGGCATGCCCATGGCGTCGCCTAATATTTGTCCGTATAACGCGCCTGCAATCCGGCTTTCTTTACTGTATGACATGACATCATCCTTATATTGTGGGCCGAACGACCACGCCTTCCCGGTGGTGAAGAAAGCATGGCGTCGGCGTTAACCCTGAAATGAATACCCGCTCCCGCGTTTATGACGAGGCGGAAGATGAGCGGTTGTTATGGATTTTTATTGCGTTGATTTCCCGATCGGACTCACGGAACAGAATCAGGAAAATCACCGTGATGATGGCGATGGTCACGCTGCCGAAAGCCCACATTCCCGACCAGTTAAACGTCAGGCCGTTTTGCGGCTCGGGATATGCGAACAGTTTTTCCATCAACCAGCCCCCCAAACGGTAGCCAAGCAGGCTGCCGATACCCTGACACCCCAGCGTGATCAGTCCCTGCGCGGCGTTGCGCATCTGTATCGGCGCTTTTTTATCCACATAAACGTAGGCGGTAACAAAATAAAAATCGTAGCTGACGCCATGCAACAGAATCCCCATAAATAGCAGCGCGTAGGTGAACAGATGTTCCGCTCCGCCGTAAACGAAGAAAACATAGCGGATAGCGGCGGTGACCAGACCGAGTATCAGCACTTTCTTGATACCAAAGCGCTTGGTGAAAAACGGCAACGCCAGCATAAAGAAGATTTCCGAAAACTGACCCAGCGTCATCCATCCGGTCGCATTGGTCATACCGACCTCGCTCAGAAAGCCATTGGCAAAGATGTAGTAAAACGCCAGCGGCATACTGAACATGAACGAGCAAATAAAAAACACCAGGAAATTACGGTCTTTCAATAGCACCAACGCATCCAGACCCAGCATCACTTTAAGGCTCAGTTTACCCGTTCCTTTTGGTTCGGTATGCGGCAGGATAAAGGCGAAGAGGCCGAGCAGCAAAGAACTGGCGGCGGCCAACTCCAGCGGGAATTTGGTGGCGGAAATATCGCCGAAACCCAGCATGGGAGGCAGGAAACCGCAGGCTATGCCGGAAACGATCCAACCGATGGTTCCCATCACCCGGATGCGGGGAAAATCCCGTTCCACATCAGGCACATTGGAAAATGAAATGCTGTTGGTCAGCGCGATGGTCGGCATGTAGGTGAGTGAGTACAACAGTAGCAGCGGGAAGAAGGTACTGAATTGGGTTTGCTGGGCGACCAGATACATCAACGCTGCGCCGACAATCATCAACCCCGCCAGCATCTTTTGGGCGGCAAAGAAACGGTCTGTCAGAGAACCCACCAGAATCGGCGATAAAATGGCGGCGATAGAAGTACAGGCATAGCACCAGGCGATTTGTGTCGGGGTAAAACCATTATTGTGTAGAAAAGGCCAAAGAGGAACAAACCATGCTCCCCAGATAAACCATTCAAGAAACATCATGAATGAGAGTTTGGATTTTGTTTTATTCATTGATTGCCTTCCTTCACCAGTGTGTAGGGTATCGAGCGGGATAAAACCTTTGCAACAAGCGTGACGGTATCACTGGATAATACCTTTTCAATACCTTTGCGTTCATTATTTGACCTGGGTAACGTTTTGCCGCGTTTATTGATGCGCATACCCTCCTTAAACCGTCTTTCGTTTAAGGAGAGCAGGGCGCGGAATAGGGAAATGAGGAAAGGCTAATTGGCGTAGTGGCTTATAGTTAATGAACTGATAGAAAATGATTTTTTCTTATGGCAGCAGCAGCCGCAGGAGTACGCCCAGATCGCCGGAGGTATTCAATTGGCAGCGCGCCAGAATCTGTTCAGCGTCCAGATGCGGCAGGGCGTTGATGTTCTGTTTTAGCTTCGCGCCAAGGTCGGTCGGTTTTGCGGCGGTTTCCTGTCGGGTGACGCGGCTTGTCAGCGTGGCGCCGTCGCGCAGGAAGAGGGTGACCTCATGAAAACGGGCATCGGGATCCAGCTCGTCCGGCGGTGCGGTTTCGTCGGCGATCCGTTGAACTTTGTCGGCCAGCGAGGCGATTTTCGGATCGACCGGCCCTTCCGCAAAGCGCGTCAGTTGCAGCTCGCCTTCCAGTAGAGCAGCGGCAATCACATATTCCAGACTGAAACGGGCTTCGACGCCGGTGGCGGCTCTACGGATAAAGGGGGCGATATCGCCGCCGGGCGGGAAAGTAACGGTGATGCTTTCGATACTGTCAGCGAGCGAGGCGTTCGCGTCATGTTGTTCAGCCCATTGTTCCCGTAGGGCGAAAGCGGCTTCCGCTGCGCTGTGCGTTCCGCCGCAGGTCGGATAACGTTTGAATTCCAGACCGGGGGATAGGATCCGCCAGGGGGCTCCCCAGGATTGGATCAGCAATTCGGGCTGCTGCTTTTGATCGCCGTGCGCGGCCAGAAACGCGTCCAGAACCTGTTGCGTATTCCCGTTAAAACCAGCCAATCCGAGTTTAACGGCGGTGAGGCCCGCTCTGGCCGCCAGCCCGGCATGTAGCGGTTTTACCGCCGAACCAAACTGCGCGCGCAAGCCCGCCGCCTGCGTGGCGGCCAGACCGAGAATCGTTTGCGTCTGTTCAACCGATGCCCCGGACAGACGCGCTGCTGCCGCGGCGGCGGCAATGGCGCCCAGCGTGGCCGTGGTGTGGTAGCCGAGGCTGTAGTGCCGCGATCCGCTTGCCAGACCGCTTCTGCCCGCAACTTCCACGCCGATGACATAGGCTGTCAAAAACGCCTTTTCCGTTATCTGTGGGTTTTCCGCCGCCAGTGCGAACAACGCAGGCAAAATCACCGTGCTGGGATGACCACGAAATGCCGGGTGATAATCATCAAAGTCCAGCGCATGACCGACATAACCCAATATCAGGCTGTTCGTCAGGCTGTCTGTGGCGCTGAAAACCTGCTTTAACGGCGTCAGACCGCTGTCGGCGATAGCCCCCTGGGTGATCGGCAGCGCGGTGGCAATGAAATCGGTGACCCCAAGACGCGCCGCATCAATGGCCGCCTGGTCTGGCAAACTGTGTGTAATCGCATGAGCGAGCGCGACGGTTAAATCGGTGTGATTAGTCATAAACGGCAGAAAGTCATCGGTAACGTTGTTCTAATCTACTGCGCTCTGTTGATGGGTTATTAATAACTAAATGGAATGAGTTATCGATTTTGGTTATATGTGACGTTGAGGTCGCTGGATCAGAAACGATCTTTAAGCTGCCCCGGCGTAATACCGAATGCGCGGCGCATGGCGGTGGCAAAGTTGGCCGGGCTGTTATAGCCGGCGATACTGGCGGCCTGCGGAATGCCGATTCCGTCTTTTTGCAATGCCAGCATGGCGCGTTGTAAACGACAATTACGCAGGTATTCAAATACCGTCATGTTGAATGTCTGGCGAAAATGCCGTTGCAGCGTGCTTTCACTCATATTGACGTTTTTGGCGATGTCGCTCATCGATAGCTGGTCGGCGGCGCCGCTTTCCAGCATATCCCTCACCTGATGGACGCGGTGATGATTGCGCAGGGTGACGCCGGGTGGGATCGCACCCTGTAACGCATGGCTGGTAAGCGAGCTGAATGCTTCTATTATCAGCGACATACACTGCGTTTCCAGATACAGACGTTGCAGAGGGGTATGGCAAGGCCCCGCATTCAGGATCTGCCAGGCAATGGCCAATGCCTGACGCGAGGGGATCCATAAGTGCGTGGCAAGATGGGTTTGCGTGAAGTCATAAATCGCCTGCCAGTCGCTGACGGTGTCCAGCAAATTGCCGTACAGCCATTCCCGGCTAAAGGTCAGCGAAACGGTGCGCTCGTATTCATCCCGTTTACCGTTGCGGCTAAAGGATGTGGGTTCGGTCAGTGAAATTAGCGAAGCCGGCTGATGATTGCCCAAATGCAACCGCTTTTCATCATAGGTAATATGCGCGATACTGTTTACCACGATAGCCAGTTTTACCGCGCCATTCAGAATGCTCTGCGTTTTCATATTGTGCAGATTGATCACATCAGCCGTATGCAGAATCAGATCGCGGTTCAGTCGTATCACATCGAAGCTGCCAAACAGTACCGGCGTATCGTCGATCAATTTCGATCCCAGCAAACGATAGTTATTTGAGACCAGACTGGACTGCTCGACGATGTGATTTTTATAAATGGATTTTAGCGATGGAATAGGATTCTGCATCATTTCCCCTTATTTTGTCTGGTTATCGCCGATCATTTTGCCGCTTTCGCAAAGCAATTTGCCGTTTGCACAAACCCAGTCCTGAAAAACAAATGTAACAATGACTGCGCCGAATTGGTAATGCAAATACTTCTCAAAAGCATTTTTCGCTGACGGCCGGTAAAACGCGGATGGGCAGGTCTGTCCGCCCGGGCCAGGATCGGAACAGGCAGGCACATCCTCAATAAGGTACGCCTGTCCGATAACCGCCCGATAATACACAGGTTTTTTCTCCACAACGTATGGAGGCCGTTTACGGTAATCAATGAAGCCTGTCCGTGCCTGAGCCAGTCAGCTTTCGCGTTTTTCAAATTACGATTCTACAGGGCGATTTTAATAATGAGACTACCACCACGTCACTATCTGGCGACCCTTATCGGACTGAGTTGTTCGACGGCCCCTTTCCTTACCTGGGCCGACACGACGGCGGCCGATCCAGCCACGACCCAGCAAACTCAGACGAACGCTACGTCAGACGTCTCGGATACGATGGTGGTGACCGCCGCCGAGCAAACCCGACAGGCGCCGGGCGTGTCGGTGATCACCGCAGAGGATATCAGCAAACGTCCACCGGCCAACGATCTGTCGGAAATTATTCGTACCATGCCGGGGTAAATCTTTCCGGTAATTCCTCCAGCGGCCAGCGTGGGAATAATCGTCAGATTGATATTCGCGGTATGGGGCCGGAAAATACGCTGATTCTGGTGGATGGCAAACCGGTTTCCAGCCGCAATGCCGTGCGTTACGGCTGGCGCGGCGAGCGTGACAGCCGCGGCGATACCAACTGGGTGCCATCTGATTTGGTGGAGCGTATCGAAGTGTTGCGCGGGCCGGCGGCGGCGCGTTACGGCAACGGCGCGGCGGGCGGGGTGATTAACATTATTACCAAACAGCCCGCACAAGAATTGCACGGTAGCTGGAATACCTACCTGAATATGCCGGAGCATAAGTCCGAAGGGGCGACCAAACGTACCGACTTCAGCCTGATGGGCGGCCTGACCGATAACCTGAGTTTCCGCCTGTACGGTAATATCAATAAAACGCAGGCCGATGCCAGGGATATCAATCAAGGCCACCAGTCGGAACGGACGGGATCGTATGCCGATACGCTGGCTGCCGGACGGGAAGGGGTGCGCAATAAAGATATTAACGGTCTGCTGCGCTGGGATATCACCCGGCAGCAATCTCTGGAGTTTGAGGCGGGAGCGAGCCGTCAGGGCAATATCTATGCCGGCGATACGCAGAATACCAACAGCAACGCCTATGTCATCAGCAATTATGGCCGTGAAACCAACCGTATGTACCGTCAGAACTTTGCCGTTACCCATCGCGGTTACTGGGACAGCGGCGTCAATTCGATGTCATATCTGCAATATGAACGTACCCAGAATACCCGGATAACCGAAGGACTGGCGGGGGGGACGGAAGGGATATTTTCTGCTGCGGATACTTATGGCACCGTCAAACTGGACAGCGTAACGGCGCATAGCGAGGTCAATATCCCGTTTGAAGCGCTGTTCAATCAGACCGCCACCGTTGGCGTTGAGTGGACAGAGCAAAAAATGAAAGATCCTGTTTCGACATCACAGGCGCTTTCCGGCGGCGCGATCGACGGTTATGCCACCGGTACGCGCAGTGACCGCATATCGGCGCGCATTGCCTCGGTATTCGTGGAGGATAACCTGGAACTGACGCCCAGCACTATGCTGACGCCGGCGCTGCGTTTGGATCATCATAGTATGGCCGGAACGAACTGGAGTCCGTCGCTGAATTTGTCCCAGGAACTGGGTGAAGACTTTACGCTGAAAATGGGGATAGCCCGTGCTTATAAAGCGCCAAACCTTTACCAGCTTAACAGCGATTATTTGCTCTACAGCAATGGTCAGGGATGCAGCGGCACCAGAACGCCTTGTTATCTGTTAGGCAACGAGGATTTGAAGGCCGAAACCAGTATTAACAAAGAAATCGGCATTGAATTTCATCGCGACGGATATCAGGCTGGCGTGACCTATTTCCGTAATGATTACCGTAATAAAATCGAGGCGGGAACCTCGGTGATAGGCACGACGGCGAGCGATACCCGGATTTTCCAGTGGGATAATATACCGAAGGCCGTCGTGCAGGGACTGGAGGGGACATTGAATATTCCCGTCAGTGAAACGGTCAGTTGGAATAACAACATTACCTATATGCTTGAAAGCGAGAATAAAGAAACCGGCGAATATTTGTCGATTACGCCTGAATTCACCCTGAATTCATCGGTCAACTGGCAGGCAACGGAAGATCTTTCCTTCCTGGCGGATTTGACCTGGTACGGACGTCAGAAACCGAAAAAATATGATTATCAAGGCAACCGGGTGACCGATAGCGGAACGAATGAAGTCAGCCCGTATGCCATTTTCGGTTTGAGCGGTACTTATGACGTGAATAAGTATGCCAGCGTCACGGTGGGGGTGGATAATCTATTCGATAAGCGTTTGTATCGTGCGGGGAATGCTCAAACTACGGGCAATACCAGAGCCGGGGTCGAGTCGTATATGTACGGCGCCGGCGCCGCCACCTACAACGAGCCGGGCAGAACCTTTTTTGTCAGTCTGAATACCCGCTTTTAAGCGGTGACGGGCAACCGGCGCTGCGTATCGGCGTCGGTTGGAAAAGACCTACAGGCAAGGCGTTATTACGCTATTGTTTCCGGTGCGGGTTTCCTTCACCGGATTTTTTATTTGGCATGACGGATCGCTTTGGGAGCAGGTTCTGAGTAAGGGAGGATGGGTGTATCAGTTACGTAATACTCGTGATGAAAGGTTTGATTCGGCAACCTGCGGGCGTTACCGCATTATGTCCTTTTGCCCCGCCATCGCGCCGCCGCCGCAGGGCTGGCCGATTATCTATCTTTTGGATGGCGCCCGCTATTTCCCGGTCGCGGTGTCATTGATGGAGGCGTTGGCCCATCCGCGCTGCGGTATGGCGCCGGGGGTTATTGTGGCGCTGGATTACGACGGCCCTACCCGGCGTGAACGGGACTATCGTCCCGCGGTTGAGCGCATTGTGCCGGAAGCCAACCCACAGGGCGGGTATTATCCGTCCGGCATGGCGGGGAATGCCGCCGGATTTCGGCGCTTTATTCAGCATGAACTCAAGCCATTTGTCGCGCGGTTGTATCCGGTCGATAGTCAGCGCGCGGCATTATTTGGTCATTCCTACGGCGGTTTATTTACCGTCGATACGCTGTTTTCCTCCGCCGATGCTTTTCAGCATTTTTATGCCGCCAGTCCGTCAGTCTGGTGGAATGGGGGGTATCTTATCCGGCAGGCCGAACGGTTTCTTGCGCGCGCCCAGCCGCAAACAGCCGGTTTGGCCCTGTCGGTGGGGGAATATGAACAGTCTCTGGAGCCGTGGGAATTGGATTTGCCCGACGAACAGCGTCTGACGCTGCGGCAACATCGTAATCAGCGGCGGATGGTCGACGGCGTTCGGGAACTGGCGTGGCTGTTGCAAAACCGGGCGCCGAATTTGCAGGTTACGCTGGATATCTATCCGCAACAGTCGCATCAGTCGGTGCCGCTGTTCGCCTTACAGCAGGCGTTGCGTAGCCATTTCCGGCAGGTTCCTGCCGGAGCCGGGCGATAAGACCACCCGGTCTGGCGTTTTAAAATAGGTTCCGGTTGTTATTCGCAGCTCAGAATGCCGCCGCCAGTTGCGGCACCGGCGGTTCGGCGGAAAACGTTGCGGCGATGTCCTGATCCTGGGCCAGTTGAAAAATGGCGACGGCCTGGGTGAGTTGGCGAGCCTGCTCTTCCAGCGAGGTTGCCGCCGCCGCCGACTGTTCCACCAGCGCCGCATTCTGTTGGGTGACGCTGTCCATTTCCGTCACGGCCTGACTCACCTGACTGATCCCCTGGCTTTGCTCATCGGAGGCTGAGGCGATTTCCTCCATCAGATCGTTAACCTGACCGATGGAGGCAATAACGCCATCCATGACTTCGCTGGTGCGAACCACCTGTCTGGAGCCTGCATCAACGTGATCGACCGATTCTGCAATCAGCACTTCAATTTCTTTGGCCGCCTGGGCGCTTTTCTGCGCCAGATTACGAACTTCGCCCGCCACGACGGCAAAGCCGCGTCCCTGCTCGCCGGCGCGCGCGGCTTCGACCGCGGCGTTCAGGGCCAGGATATTGGTCTGGAAGGCGATACTGTTGATCATTCCGGTGATCTCGTTGATTTTACGCGAACTGGCCGCAATGCTGTCCATGATCGCACCGACCTCGCGCCCCATCTCCCAACCCTGCCTGGCGACCGTCGCCGCTTTTTCCGACAGCCTGGTGGCCTGATGAACATTATCGGTGTTATGTTTTACCGTGGTGCCCAACTGCTCCATGCTGGCGGCTGTCTGTTGCAGCGCCGCCGCCTGCTGTTCGGTACGTGAAGAGAGATCGTTGTTGCCGGCGCTGATCTCCGCCGTTCCCTGATAGATAGAATCCGCACTGCTGCGAATGGCTATCACCGTTGCTTTCAGGCTTTCCTGCATTTCCTTAAGATAAGGGATCAACTGACCGGCGTCGTTACGGCCGAACTCATCCAGTGAATGATCGAGCTTTCCCGCCGCCAGGGTTCGAAAGTGCGCTTTGATGATGGTTAGCGGTTTTACCACATAGCCCGCCAGATAGCGGTCGGTCAGCAGTAAAATGATCGCGCCCGCCGCCATGGCGGCAATCAGGATCCTTTTGCACCAGTCAACCAGCGTATATATTTGTTGCAGCGTAGGGTTATCCGCCGATAGCGTTTGGTAATGATTTAATGCTGTTATGGATGTCTCATTCAACGTTTGGAATTCATCGCGGAACAGGCGGCGATACTCGGCGAATCTTTTCTCTTGCAAGGCGGTCAGCATCGGTTGTAATCCGCGATCAATAAGCTGACTCCAGGTAGTAATCACATTATCGACAGTGGGTCGATCGATCTGCGGATGCGGCTGATTTTTGAATTTTTCCAGATTATCCCGGCTGCTTTGCAGCGCATCGACGGCGGACGAGATGGTCGTATCGATATCGTCCAGTTTCCCGCTTTGCATCAACGTCATCGCCTGATTGAGCCGGATCGCCGCACGCAGCGCCTGGTTGTTGCCATCCGTTAGGGTATTCAATCCCTCTATTTGTGTATTACCGAGCGTAAGGACGTTGGTCGCCTGATTGAGCGAGGACAGCGTAAACCACGAAACTCCACCCCATAACAGCAGGAAAAGACTTAGAATCGTCAACAACACTTTCCTGATTGTAATATTCCGCAAAAAAGACATAGCGACTCCAGATGGCATCAAGATCATCCTAACTATTAATAGCCTATCGGCAATCCTGAGGGTTGCTTGCATATTGATTTATTATGGATCTCATAAAGATAGCCGCGGGGAGGCGTCAGACGGAGACGGGGGGTGCGGCGCTATCCTTAACCGCGCCGGGATCATAATCTGTGGTCGATTTTGCCGCTAACATGTTAATCTTCCGGCGTTGGCCGCTATTGGATAGAAACGTTAGCTGTGGGTTAACTGCGTTTTAATGTTGCTATTATGTGAACGAATTAACAATCGATTCAAATCCTGATATGCTGACGAGGCTGGACCGGGCACTCTCTTACCTTACCCCCACATGCTGACATGCCGGCATGGACATTATAATCAGGAACAAGAGCGCCGGGCATAACGAAGACAATGAGAGCGAGGAGAAAGTCGTGCTAGAAGAATATCGTAAGCACGTGGCCGAGCGGGCTGCACAGGGGATTGTTCCTAAGCCGTTGGACGCCACGCAGATGGCGGCGCTGGTTGAGTCATTAAAAAATCCGCCGGCTGGCGAAGAGGCCGTTTTACTGGATCTGCTGATTAACCGTGTCCCGCCGGGTGTTGATGAAGCCGCCTACGTTAAGGCCGGTTTTCTGGCCGCCATCGCGAAAGGCGAGGCTTCTTCCCCGCTGGTCAGCCCCGAAAAAGCGGTCGAACTGCTGGGCACCATGCAGGGCGGTTATAATATTCATCCGCTGATTGACGCGCTGGACAGTGATTTGCTGGCGCCGATTGCCGTAAAAGCGTTGTCGCACACGCTGCTGATGTTTGATAACTTTTACGACGTGGAAGAAAAGGCGAAGGCAGGCAATACCTACGCCAAACAGGTCATTCAATCCTGGGCTGACGCCGAGTGGTTCCTGTCTCGTCCTAAACTGGCGGAAAAGATTACCGTCACCGTATTTAAAGTCACTGGTGAAACCAACACCGATGACCTGTCTCCCGCGCCTGATGCCTGGTCGCGTCCTGATATCCCCTTGCATGCGCTGGCGATGCTGAAAAACGCCCGTGAAGGTATTGAGCCCGATCAGCCCGGCGTGGTTGGGCCAATCAAACAGATTGAACAACTGAACAAGAAAGGTTTCCCGCTGGCCTATGTCGGCGATGTGGTCGGAACCGGTTCCTCCCGTAAGTCCGCCACCAACTCCGTGTTATGGTTTATGGGGGATGATATCCCCCATGTGCCGAACAAGCGCGGCGGCGGTGTGGTGCTGGGCGGCAAGATTGCGCCAATCTTCTTCAACACTATGGAAGATGCCGGCGCGCTGCCGATCGAGGTGGATGTCAACGACCTGAACATGGGCGATGTGATTGATATCTATCCCTACCAAGGGGAGGTTCGCCGTCATGATACCAACGAATTGCTGGCGACCTTTGCGCTGAAAACCGATGTGCTGCTGGATGAGGTTCGCGCCGGAGGCCGTATTCCGCTGATCATCGGCCGCGGACTGACCGCCAAGGCCCGCGAGTCGCTGGGGCTGCCGCACAGCGAAGTGTTCCGTATTTCCAAAGCCGTGGAGGCCAGCGCCAAAGGTTTCTCACTGGCGCAGAAAATGGTCGGCCGCGCCTGCGGCGTCGCCGGTATTCGTCCGAACGAATACTGCGAGCCGAAGATGACCTCTGTCGGCTCTCAGGACACCACCGGGCCGATGACTCGCGATGAGCTGAAAGATTTGGCCTGTCTGGGCTTCTCCGCCGATCTGGTGATGCAATCGTTCTGCCATACCGCGGCCTATCCGAAGCCGGTTGACGTCACGACTCACCATACGCTGCCTGATTTCATCATGAACCGCGGCGGAGTTTCCCTGCGTCCGGGCGATGGGGTTATTCACTCCTGGCTGAACCGTATGCTGCTGCCGGATACCGTGGGCACCGGAGGGGACTCCCATACCCGGTTCCCGATCGGCATCTCGTTCCCGGCGGGGTCCGGGCTGGTGGCGTTTGCCGCCGCCACGGGCGTCATGCCGCTGGATATGCCGGAATCGGTGCTGGTTCGTTTCAAAGGAAAAATGCAGCCGGGCATCACGCTGCGCGATCTGGTTCACGCCATTCCGCTGTACGCCATTAAACAAGGCCTGCTGACCGTTGAGAAGAAAGGCAAAAAGAACATTTTCTCCGGTCGTATTCTGGAAATCGAGGGTCTGCCGGATCTGAAAGTGGAGCAGGCTTTTGAACTGACCGACGCCTCGGCGGAACGTTCGGCCGCGGGTTGCACCATCAAGCTGGATAAAGCGCCGATTATCGAATACCTGAATTCCAACATCGTGCTGCTGAAGTGGATGATCTCGGAAGGTTACGGCGATCGCCGTACGCTGGAACGCCGTATTCAGGGTATGGAAAAATGGCTGGCCGATCCGCAACTGCTTGAAGCCGATGCCGATGCGGAATACGCCGCGGTGATCGATATCGATCTGGCTGAAATCAAAGAGCCGATCCTGTGCGCGCCGAACGATCCGGATGATGCGCGCTGGTTGTCCGATGTGCAGGGCGAGAAGATCGATGAAGTGTTTATCGGTTCCTGTATGACCAATATCGGTCACTTCCGCGCGGCGGGTAAACTGCTGGATAGCCACAAAGGGCAACTGCCGACCCGCCTGTGGGTGGCGCCGCCGACCAAAATGGACGCGGCCCAGCTGACCGAAGAAGGTTACTACAGCGTGTTCGGCAAGAGCGGTGCGCGCATTGAGATCCCCGGCTGTTCACTGTGCATGGGCAACCAGGCGCGGGTGGCCGACGGCGCGACGGTGGTATCAACCTCTACCCGTAACTTCCCGAACCGTTTGGGGACCGGCGCCAACGTTTATCTGGCTTCCGCTGAACTGGCGGCGGTGGCTTCGCTGCTGGGTCGTCTGCCGACGCCGAATGAATATCAGGCCTATATGGAGCAGGTGGATAAAACCGCGCTGGATACCTACCGCTATCTGAACTTTGATCGTCTGGATCAATATACAGACAAAGCAGACGGCGTGATCTTCCAGACCACGGTTTAAAATAGTTTGTTTTTTGCCGGAAAGAGGGCGTCAGATCTGACGCCCCCTTTATTATCAATACGCCATGATGATATTCAGGGTGAGTGCCGTATGACATTTTCACTGAACCTCTGGGCGGATTTTGTGCATTTTTTATGGGTAATTCAATAACGGAACCATTCACAAATCCGATACAGAGGTATTGGCCTCCTTCTTCATTTTTTCTTCTTGCAGGTTGCCGCTGTGCCGGCGCATCGGCATATAACTTTCTGCTACCGACTTAGTATCTAATCGTATGACGCAATCACACATAATGCGCTATAACTCTGCGTTGATTCGCGCATGATATCATTGGGTTATCGATAAAAATTATCGATAGGCTTCCTGTAATTCATAGGGTGTTAAGTCTTAAGGAAAATGCTATGCCTAGTTTGTTTGATCCTATCAAGATTGGCGCGATCCCATTATCCAATCGTATTGTGATGGCTCCGCTTACCCGTATGCATGCTTTTGAACAACGCATTCCCAGCGCCTTGTCGCTGGAATACTACGTCCAGCGGGCCGGCGCCGGTTTGATTTTGACCGAAGCCACCGCCGTCACGCCGAAAGCGGTGGGTTACCCCAATACCCCGGGCATCTGGTCGGAAGAGCAGATTGCAAGCTGGAAAAAGATTAATGACGCGGTGCATCAAGCTGGGGGAAAAGTAGTGATCCAGCTATGGCACGTCGGGCGTATTTCCGACCCGGTTTATCTGGATGGCGAACTGCCGGTGGCGCCCAGCGCGATTGCGCCGGAAGGCCATGTCGCCACCATCCGTCCGTATAAACCTTATGTCGTGCCGCGGGCGCTGACAACGGAGGAAGTGGCCGGGCTGGTGGCGGATTTCCGCCAGGCGGCGGAAAACGCAAAGCGCGCCGGTTTTGACGGGGTGGAAATCCATGCCGCCAACGGTTATCTGTTCGATCAGTTCCTGCATGACGGATCCAATAAACGTACCGACCAATATGGCGGCTCCATCGCCAACCGGACGCGTTTCCTGCTGGAAACGGTGGATGCCATTCTGGACGTGTGGCCGGCGGATCGGGTGGGCGTTCACCTGAATACCATGTCTGATACCCACTCGATGCAGGACTCCGATCCGCAGGCGTTGTTCAGTTACGTAGCCGAACAATTGGATAAGCGTCATCTGGCGTTTATTTTCGTCCGTGAGGCGCTGACGACGCCGAATCGCATTCTGCCGCTGATCCGCCAACGTTTCACCGGTGCGATCATTGCCAATGACGGCCTGACGCAGGCATCCGCCGAGCAGCTGATTGCCGAGGGGGAAGCCGATGCGGTATCTTTCGGCCGACTGTATATCGCCAATCCGGATCTGGTGGAGCGCTTCCGCCGCCAGGCGCCGTTAAATGCGCTGAATAGCGATACCATCTACAGCTCTGACGGTACAGGGTATACCGACTACCCGGCGCTGGCTGACAAATAAATAACCTTCCTGTTTCCCGGTAAGGGGACGGCCTCAGACTATGGCTATGGGGCCGTTCAATATGGGAGACCCATCACGCCGATGCCTACCGTGCGGCATCGCGCACAGGAAAATGTTTTTCCGCCGTTCTTAGGTTTTTTTCTTTCGAGCCTGTTTGCAGACCGCGTGAAATTATGTTTACGCGCTATCACGACTGATTACCCTTAGGTCAAAGGAACATGACCGTCAGGGATGACATGCAATCACACGATAATGTATTCAAAATATTCCTCAGCGATATCGATGTGGCTCGGGATTTTCTCACTATCCACCTGCCGTCGGATATTCGTGAACGCTGCGATTTCAGCACACTGCAACTTCAATCCGCTTCATTTGTCGATGAAGCGCTGCGCGCCCGGATTTCCGATATGCTCTATTCGCTGCATACCCTCAGCGGAACGGGCTATATCTACTGTTTAATTGAGCACCAGAGCAAGCCGGACAAAATGATGGCATTCCGACTGATGCGCTACTGCCTGGCGGCGATGCAGCAACATCTTGAGCAGGGGAATAAGCAACTGCCGCTGGTCGTGCCGTTATTGTTCTATCAGGGGGAACGCTGTCCGTATCCATACAGTATGCGCTGGCTGGACGGCTTTGATGATCCGGATTTGGCGGCGCAAATATACAGTAATGCTTTTCCATTGATAGATCTCACTGTTATTCCAGATGAGGAAATCAAAACGCATCGGCGAGCGGCGCTGCTGTCACTGGTGCAAAAACATATCCGCACACGGGATATGCTGGAACTGGCGCAAGATATCGGGGTATTATTTGAGCGCTGGCAGGTGCCGCTAATGCAGAAACGGGCATTGCTGCACTATATTGCCCAGACCGGCAATACATCCAAACCAGCCGACTTTATCGAGGCAGTGGCAGCGCCGCTGTCAGTGGATCGGGAGGAGATTATGACCATTGCTCAGCAACTGAAACAAATGGGATTTGAAGAGGGCATGCAGGCCGGGGTAATACAAGGTTTAGAACAAGGAATGGAACAGGGTATGAAAACCAGCGCGCGACAGATAGCTCGCCAGTTGTTGCTCAATGGGCTGGATAAAACCATGGTGCAGCAGGTGACTCAGCTTTCCGATCAAGAGATGGCGCAATTATCGCTTTTAATAGCGCAAGATACTGAAAATTAACCTCCCCGTGCCGCCCCTCGAAAGCACGGGGTGAGCGTGGCGAAGCGAAAACCTTATCCCCGCGTTTCATCCGGCAGTAAGATTACGTGACCTCTATCAGACCGGCAGATCTTTTTTGCTTCCAATTATGCGAACTATCACTGTGGTATTGCAGGAGGGCAGTTAAACTGAGCGTTAAGCACTATCACAGAGGATGGCATCATGGACTATGAATTCTTGCGCGACGTTACCGGTCAGGTAATTGTACGGATGTCGATGGGACATGAAGCAGTGGGCCACTGGTTAAATGAAGAAGTAAAAGGCCAACTGGCGGTGTTGGATGAGGTCGTGGAGGCGGCCCGTTCGGTGATCGGCAGTGAGCGCCAGTGGCGAAAAGTCGGACATGAATACACGCTGTTGCTGGACGGCGAGGAAGTGATGATCCAGGCGAACCAGCTTGAATTTATGGTCGATGAGATGGAAGAAGGAATGAGCTATTACGACGAAGAAAGTTTGTCCCTCTGCGGCCTGGAAGATTTTCTCGATCTGGCGGCGAAATACCGGGAATTTGTACAGCAACGCTGAGCCGGGTTTTGGTTGTGACCTGCTCCCCATTGATTAACACAGCATGATGTTAGTCATGTCTGAGTGAACGCCGCGCCAATGCCCGAACGGCTTCCGGTAATCAGCGCATGCTTTGGTATTGTTACTGGAATGCGATTATCTTCTTAGTGCGTATTTAACCGGGCTACCGGGATTTTAAACACCGCTTTCTTTACCGGAGCGGGGCGGTCATTAACGGCGCACAAGGCCTGATGTGCTTCCCCGGGGTAAAAGATCGCAAAATCACCCGCACGGAGATGTATTTTGTGGGGAACGGTTGGGTTATCAAGAATGTACAAATCCGGTTTGCGCTCCGTCGCCGCCTGGCCGTGTACGTCGTTCAGGCCATAGCCGATGATTTCCTCTCCTGCCAAAATCAACTGGATATCGAGATAGTTACTATGAAATTCGGTGTGCCGCTCCGTCTGCGGCGCGGTACTCACGGTGCCGATGCTGTAGAACCAGTCAGCGCCTTCAGGTTGATAGCGGCCTTCCGGCAATGCGTTCAGTTCCGTCAGCGTCATGCCTGGCGCAGACAGAATATTCCATAATGGTATGGGCAAAGTGGCCAGTTTCAGATGGCTGAGATTACCTGCGATCATTATATTCTCCTTGAAAGTTGATATTCACTCTTATTTCTTATTAGATTTAATGTCTCGACGGAAATAGAGAAAAACATGGCGAAATAGATATATCCTTTAGGGACATGGATATGAATACCATCGAGAACCAGGGTGAACCCGACTAAAATTAAAAAAGCCAATGCCAGCATTTTCACTGACGGATGATTTTCAACGAAGTTTCCTATCGGCTTTGCGGCCAGCATCATAACCAGAACTGCAATAATGACGGCCAACATCATAATCGCCAGATGCTCTGAGAGTCCCACGGCAGTGATAACGGAATCAAGACTGAAAATAATATCGAGTAACATAATTTGAATGATTGCGCCGAAAAAAGAAGTCACACGACTATGGACTTGATGTTCTTCTGTTATTAGCGATGCTTTTATTTCCTTCATTGACTTAATAATAAGAAAAAGCCCACCGGAAAAGAGAATCAGATCTCTGACGGAAATACTATGATTGAAAATCGTTAATAAAGGGTGGTTCAGGTGCATTAGCCAGGAAATCGAGGCCAGTAATGAGAGCCTCATCAGCATGGCCGCCGTTAATCCGGTTATTCTGGCGATATTCTGTTTCTCTTTAGGGAGTTTCGCCACCACCAATGATAAAAATATAATGTTATCAATACCCAGTACAATCTCGAGGATCGTTAATGTACTCAGTGTCAGCCAGGCATTGGGATCTGCCATCCACATAAACATCTTTTTTCCTCTTTATTTCTTTTTCGTCAGTGTGAAACAGTTGATGGTTTATAAAAATGGGGTAATTTATTTACCCCATTTAAGAGCTGTTAATTAACATTCAATGCCTGAGAGGCGAAGTTCCTGAAAATTTCGAAAGTTGACCATAGGCCATTCAATGAGATAATACCCAGAACAAACTTCTCATATAAACTTTAAACGTTTTTGACCGTCAATGATCCGCTTCTTCAGGTTTAACATTCTGAACAGTTAAAAAATGCCGGTCGTGCTTTGATAGTCTTTTTTCCCGATCCCATCATGAATGTAACGGGAACATAATCACCGCTCCGACACACAGGGCGAAAATACGAATCAAGTACATCGGTACAGTGAATTTCCAGAACTCTGGAAGCTTATATTTACCCATCCCTAAGATCATGGCAGGCATACCATCAACCGGCATGTAGCCACCGTTCCATCCAGAGATAACTACTGCGGTTGCAGCAGCAACAGGATTAAGTCCCAGGCTTAAGAAAGTCATGATGACAATGGGTGCAAAAATGTAAACAGAACCCATATTTGACCCCGTGAAGGTAGCACAGGTACTGGTTAAAAGTGCGAAAATGAAAATAAGGATAAATGGATGAATATTGGCCCCTAATGCATCAGCCACAACATCACCGATCATCACTGTGAAGCCAGAATTAGCCAACGCATCTGCTACACCAATGACACCAGCCATCATCAGAATTACAGGGGCTCCCATATTATCGCGAACTTCTTTGAAATCAATCACATTGATGATCATCATGATTGCTCCGGCGATGCCCGGGATGACATAAGCCGGCTCGCCAATGGTGCTCATAAGCATCATTCCTATTACGCTAATAGCAAATAATGCGATCGTACAATTTTCTTTCCATCTAGGCAGGGTCGACGTTGCGGTTTTTTCTACTATTTCATCGTCTCCGGAATTTTCATTAATTGCATGATCCGGTAAAAGACGGTAAGCAACTAAAGCCCATATTAAGAAACCCAGCGCCAAAATAAAATTTACTATAGCGAATCTTGGCATCGATAGTGAAACATGGTGACCGGCTGTTTCCAGAACACTGACGGTCACTCCGTAGAAAAGTGCGACATTAAAAGGAACCAGCGGATGGTTAGTTGCAAAACCTAAAGGCATCATCAGCTTAGAGGTCGGCATTTTTTTATTATAAGGAATCGTCGATACTAAAGATAAAATAAGGACATAATAACCCGTGGAACCAGAACCGGTTAAACTGGCGCCAAGCATGACTACGATTAGTAAAAGGGCATAGCTTTTATATCCGCCCCTGTTTACTAAAGTAACCATAGCCGACTGAACCCTGCCAATTAAACTCGTCTTCATTAGCCCCGCCATCACCACCATGAAGCCTGCAACCATAATCACACTTGAATTGATAAATCCGGCGAATGCTTCCTGAACAGTAGATAAACCAGTGACTACAAGTAAAAGGCAAGCCATAATGGGCGGTGCGCCAAATGCAAACTTGTCGCACATAATCATTACAATCATTAGAATCAAAATAACAAGAGCGTGAATCATTTCCATTGTCATTGTTGTTTCTCCGCTTTCTTTCATAACATAATTAACAGGTTTATGTTGATTCTGTCTGGTATTCAAAAAATACCTTTGAATACGATTACATTAGATATTCTGTATGGTTTGACCATTCCCATCTGACCTATCCATACTGAATTTTGCTCACATTAGCACCGCGTTATAAAATGCCTGACGTGATGCTGAATTAAATCAACATTTATTTCTCGTTATAAAACCTGTTACCCCGTTTAGCGAAAATCCAATTCGCTGATTATTTATCTATTCCTTCACCTGACGTTGGATTGTACAGGCCTTCTGTTTCGCGTTTTTCACCAAATAAATCTTCTACGGTAAAGCGGAGGTATTTAACACAAAGTCTATTCTTGTAGGCATACACCAAGTGCAACACGCCATTGCTGTCTTGATAAATCGTCGGATATTCATATTGTGAATTATTTGTTTTGTTTTCGATTCCAATATAGCCTTCTGCGGGTTCAAAAACTCTACCGATTGGCCATGTTTTGCCAACATCTTCTGTTACAGAAACAGCGACAGGATTACGCAGACCTGGCCAAGCTACTTTCCCAAATTCAGCATTATTGGCTGAATTAACATTATAAGCTAAAGCGATTTCTCCAGATTGCAATTTGATAGCACTAATACTAGCGTTGTTATTTGGTAACACATTGGCTTCTGGAACACTCCACGTATCCCCAAAGTCATGAGATTCGCTTGTATACACACGATCGGCAAAACGGCTGCGCATGAAAGCAACTAAATGACCGGTTTGTACTTCAATAACATTCGCATGAACGCGGCCACTACTTTCTGGCATACGTACAGATTTCCACGTTTTTCCTTTATCATCAGAGAGTTGAAATTCGGTTGGATCATTTTTCAAGCCCTCCGGTGAGTCCTCACATAACCAAGTACTGAAAATCCAGCGTCCATTGCTTAAAATTTGAATCGCTTGTCTTGAGAAAGTCCCTTCACGGGCAAACAATACTTCAGGTTCTTCCCAGGTTTTACCTTCGTCATTGGATTTTTGAACCATAATGATCGAAGTAAACTGCATGTTGTCCTTGCCTTCTTGCCGGCTTAATTGCGAAGTATAAATTAGCCAAATTTGACCATCAGGCGCTCTAAAAAATGCAGGGTTTTGTTCACTGCGATCAACGCCTTTAGATACTATTTCCGGAACTGACCAGAGTTGCGTTTCCGGGACTAATTTAGATACCGCAATGGAAATATCGCCGCTTCCTTCAAAACTTCCGGCAAACCAAGCACATAATAGACCGCCGTCTTGCGTTTCGATTAATGCCGGCGCATGGGCAGTGTTATTTCCACCTGTTGGAATTAAAGCAAAATCCACATTTAAAAATTCATCACGATACACGACGCCATTTGGTTCTGATTGTCTTACACTCGGTAATTTTGTAGCCATTTTTATTCCCCCGTATCATTTTTGAAAGATAAGTTTTTCTTTATTTTTTATCGTGTAACAGCTTTGGTAAATTTACATTAGACGATATTTCTTTATTGGTTTAATCAGTGATTGTTTTTCCAAATGCTGAATTATAGGGATACCTGCTACCTCCTGGCTCCTGGGGAATAATTTTCACCGTGGCAGCCGTCACCCGGGTTGTTAATAATGCACTGTACGGAGAACCGTTTTTAATCACAGAGGAAATATTCATTGTATATCCCTTCTATTGCTTGACGATTATCTGACGAAAAATGAATTAGCATAAACGATGATGTTGAATAATATTTTTAATGGAAGCGTTCATGTTATCGTCAAATTCAACAGGATATCGGCTTACGCCAACGTCTTCTCCCATCAGGGTCATGGTTTTTTTCACTGCGGCTGGTGAGAAAGCAATGGCATATAAGGTATTACGCAATTCGCTGACCTGTTCCTGAGCAAGCCGCGACCCCTCGATATCGCCGGCATGGAAGCGATGCCAGATCTGGCTGACGGCCTCGGGCGCGACGTTGGCCAGCCCGGAGATACAGGCTGAACAGCCGTCAACAAATCCCTGATGGATGAGCGAATCTGGTCCGTTCAGAACATCAAAGTTCGGCAAGCCTTTCACCGCTTGTAAATAGCCGCTCAGGCTTTCATAACTGCCTGCGCTGTCTTTAATACCGATGATGTTGGGATGTTCGGCCAAAATACGTACGGTTTCTGGCTCCAGCGTGTTGCCCGTGCGCGCCGGAATGTTATACAGAAATACCGGTACGGTCAGCGCATCGGCGATGGCCCAATAGTGTGCGATAAGCTCTTTCTGTTTCAGCGGCACAAAATAGGGGGTGATCACGGAGACCGCATCGACCCCCAAAGCAGCGATACGTTTACCGAGTTTGATGGTTTCGCGAGTGGAGATTTCGCCGATGTGACCGACCACCGGCACCTTGCCTGCGGCTTCATCGACGCAGACTTCCGTTACGGCAATTTTTTCATCGGTATGCAGAACAAAAAACTCGCCGTTGGTGCCGTTGCAGAAAATACCGTTGCCATATTTCATCTGGCGCTGCACCTGTCGACGCATAGCGACTGGATTAAATTCACCCTGGGTGTCAAAGGGCGTCACGATGGCTGTCAGTACGCCGGTAATGTTTTTACTCATCATTTCCTCGTGGATTCGTTATCAAAAGATGAAAACTTAAAACAGCGTTAAATAAATTTTGCGTACGTCATCGGCACTCACCGGGGCCGGCACGTTTTTCATCAGACGCTGAACCTGTAACGCGCCATCGACCAGATAAGGCAGATGCGCTTTTTCAACCCCAAGCTGTTGCAGCGTATCGGGCAGGTTGAGCCGCTTCACCAGCGCGGTGAAATACGTTATCAGCGCCTGGGCTTTCTCCGTGCGACCGAGCGTCAGCTCGGCATCCGGCAGCAGATCGTAGGCTTGAGCGAACTTCTCCTGCGCGGCCGTCTGTACAAACCGCATACAGGGGGCGAGCAGAATGGCGTTCGCCACCCCATGCGGGATGTGGTATTTGCCGCCCAGCGGATAGGACATGGCATGCACCAGATGGGTTCCGGAATGGGCAATGGCCGCGCCGCCGTAGTAAGACGCCCACAGCATATTCAGCCTGGCTTCCAGATTGCCCGGCTCACTCACCGAGGTCTCAATATTGGCGAACAGTTTTTTCAGACCGATTAAGGCGTAGTTATCACTGACCGGGTTTGCCGCGGTGGAGGTGAAACACTCAATCAGATGGCATAACGCATCAATACCGGTGGAGGCGGCGATGTGAGCGGGCATGCTGGTGGTCAATTCGGGAACCAGCGCCACATAGTCCGGCAGCATCACCGGCGTAATGATGCCGACCTTGGTCTCTTTTTCAGGAATAGCCAGAATCGCATTGGGCGTGGCTTCCGAGCCGGTGCCCGCAGTGGTCGGAATTAATAGCGACGGTGTTCGCCGCGTCGGCTTTTCACCGGCCAGCAACGTGTCGAGCGTGACGGCATCATCACCGGCGCACAGTACGGAAAGCAGCTTGGCGACATCCAGCACGCTGCCGCCGCCAATCCCAATCACCATATCGGTATAGGTGTGGGGCAAGTGCGCCAATATTCCCGCCACATCATGCTGGCTGGGCTCGGCGGGAACATTGTCCACCACGACCACCTGAGAGACTGTCTGCCTGACTTGCTCGATCAGCGCCTGTACATCGGACAGACCGACGATGTTCTTATCGGTGACAAACAATACGTGCTGTTTGCCTGCCATAAGATGGCGAATGTCCTGTAGTACCCGATAGCCGCTGATGATGGTGCTATTGATGTTCATGCTATTACCTTGCCTTTTCTTCCAGAATCCAGCCAATGCCGATGATTTGTTTCAGTCAAATGGCTTGAGGTCAATCAATGTAAAAAGCCATTTGCCACATTGTAGGGACAATTTATAGGTTAAATTCATTTCAAATAATTTGAGATTGCTCACATATAATCAAATATGATTTAATATAATCATTGTCAGGTAATCGATAAGCCGGAGATGGAGTATGCCGAAAGAGCAGCAGACAGCGGATCGGGTATTGGTCGTTGCGGATGATTTCACTGGGGCAAATGATGCCGGCGTTGGCCTGTCGCGGAATGGCGCTCAGGTTAGCGTGATGTTCGAAGTCGATAAGCTGCATACGGATCTGCTGGGTGACGCCGTGGTGATCAATACCGGTAGCCGCGCCGTGAACGCGGAGGCGGCGGCCCATCGCACCACACAAGCGGTGAACGCGTGGTATGACGCCGGCGGGCAGGGATGGGTAGTTAAAAAGATCGATTCCACCTTGCGGGGAAATATAGGGGCGGAAATTGAGGCGGCGTTGGCGGCCATACAGGCGCCATTGGCGCTGGTTGCTCCCGCCTCACCGGCGCAGGGCCGGGTTACCCGTGCCGGTCAGGTCTGGGTGCATGGGCGTTTGCTGACGGACACCGAGTTTGCCAGCGATCCGAAAACCCCGGTTAGCTCGGCGTCGATTGCCAGCCGCCTGGCGGAACAGACGACGCTGCCGATGGCGGAAATTCATTTAGCCGACATCCGTCGGGCCGATCTGGGCGCACGTTTTCATCATTTGGCCGAGTCGGGCGTGCGTCTGGTGATTCTGGATGCCGAGCATCAGGACGACCTGGAAAACATCGTCAACGCCGCCGATACATTGGCTTTCCGTCCCTTGCTGGTGGGCTCGGCCGGGTTGAGTGAAGCACTGGCGCAGACCCTGAATTTTCAGCCGGAAACCAGTAAACCGCTGCTGGCGGTGGTGGGTTCGATGAGCGATATCGCTCAAAAACAGATTATCGCCATCAGTCAGCGGCGTAATGTGCAGATCGTTGATATCAATATCAATGAATTACTTTCTCAGTCTGTTCTGACGGCGATGACCCGCTGGCGCGATGAAGCGCTCACCGCGCTGGAACAGGGACGCCATTGCATCATTCGAACCTGTCATCACGATAATCAACGTTTTGAAATCAACAACTTGTGTCAACAGCATAGGCTGAGTCGGCAACAGCTTGGCGACACCATCAGCCATGCGCTGGGGGAGCTGACGCGCAATATCGTCATGGCGAACAGCATGGCTAAGCGTCCGTTGCCGGGAGGGCTGTATTTATCCGGCGGTGATATTGCGATTGCGGTGGCGACCGCGCTGGGCGCCAGCGGTTTTCAGATCAAGGGGCAAATCGCCGCGTGCGTGCCCTGGGGGCGATTGCTGGACAGCGTGGTCGGCGATATCCCCGTTATGACTAAAGCGGGGGGATTTGGTAACGAAACCACTTTGCTGGACGTTTTGCGTTTTATTGAGGAGAAAGTCAGTGAGTAAAATTATTGCGGTAACCATGGGCGACCCGGCAGGTATTGGTCCGGAAATTATTATCAAGTCGCTGGCTGAGGGAGAACTCTCTGGCGCCCCGGCAGTGGTGATTGGTTGTGTGCAGACGCTGCGCCGTATTCAGGCGCTGAATGCGGTGCCGGCGGTTGAATTAAAGGTTATCAATAAGCCCGCCGACGCGGTTTTTACCCCCGGCGTGGTGAATATCATCGACGAACCGCTGGCCGATCCGCTGACGCTTAAGCCGGGCATCGTTCAGGCTCAGGCGGGCGATCTGGCCTACCGCTGCGTTAAACGGGCCACGGAGCTGGCGATGGCGGAAGAGGTTCATGCCATCGCCACCGCGCCACTGAACAAGGAAGCGCTCTATTCAGCGGGACATCTCTATCCGGGGCATACGGAATTACTGGCGAAGCTCACCCACAGCCGCGACTACGCCATGGTGCTGTATACCGATAAACTGAAAGTGATCCATGTTTCAACGCATATCGCGCTGCGTAAATTCCTGGATACGCTTAACCGCGACCGCGTTGAAACGGTGATTGCGATGGCGGATACTTTCCTTAAACGGGTTGGTTTCACCCATCCGCGCATTGCCGTTGCCGGGGTAAACCCGCACGCCGGAGAAAACGGCCTGTTTGGCGATGAAGAAATCAAGATTGTTTCGCCGTCGGTTGAAGCGATGAAAGCCAAAGGGATTGACGTATACGGCCCATGCCCGCCCGATACCGTCTACTTACAGGCGTATGAAGGGCAGTATGATATGGTGGTGGCGATGTATCACGATCAGGGTCATATTCCGCTGAAGCTGCTGGGCTTTTATGATGGCGTCAATATTACCGCCGGATTACCTTTTATTCGTACCTCCGCCGATCATGGCACCGCGTTTGATATTGCCTGGACAGGAAAAGCGAAGTCTGAGAGCATGGCGATCTCAATCAAGTTGGCCATGCAGCTTGCGTAATATCGGGAGATTTTCTATGGCTGACGGGAGTTTTTAATTAAATAAATGGATATCGTCGTGGGGCAAACATTGAGTGATGCTTTCCGCGTAAGCGGGGATAAAGTGAGAGGTCAAAGCCGTCTTGATCAGATTATGGATTATCTGAAAAGCCATAATCTGGTGACGGTGGATGAACTTGTTACTGTCATTGATGCTTCCCCGGCGACGATTCGCCGCGATCTGATCAAACTGGATGAGCAGGGCGTTATCAGCCGCAGCCACGGCGGCGTCACGCTTAACCGGTTTATTCCCTCCCAGCCGACCACTAATGAAAAGCTTCAACGTAATTTACAGGAAAAACAGGCCATCGCCCGCTATGCCGCGACGCTGGTGAAACCGGGCAGCGCGGTGGTGCTGGATGCGGGCACTACCATGTTGGAGCTGGCGCGCAATCTGACGCACCTGCCATTGCGGGTGATCACCGCCGATCTGCAAATCGCCCTGTTTTTGTCCGAATTCAAACAGATTGAAGTGACGATTATCGGCGGGCGGATTGATGACAGCAGCCAGTCATGCATCGGCGAACACGGCCGGCGTTTATTACGCAGCATCTACCCGGATATCGCGTTCATCAGTTGCAACTCGTGGAGTCTGGAAAAAGGCATCACCACGCCGACCGAGGAAAAAGCCGGCGTGAAGCAGGATCTCGGCCTCAACGCCAGCCGCCGGGTTTTGCTGGCGGACAGCAGTAAGTACGGCGCTTATTCACTATTTTGCGTCACGCCCTTATCCGATCTTTCGGATATCGTCACCGACGGCGGATTACCGCCGGAAGCTCAGGCTCAGCTTAAGGCGCAGCCGTTTAATTTGACGTTGGTGTAACAAGGCATCTCCGCTTTATAAATGTTTTATCTGTGGAGCGGTGCGACATCGCACCACTGCACGTGAGTCATCCGCCCCGCATATTCAAAGACTGCCCGCTCTGACTGCTTTCCCTCGCAGGAATGCCGCCTTACTTTATTCAGATTTTTATCTCCTGCTGTTGATTTTGTGATCCACAAACCATTTCTAAGGGATGTCCTAAGCCGGTTATTTACTCGCCATAAACAACGGTGCTAGCATCCTGTTATGCAATGTAGAACTTAGTTCTATAATGTAAAACAAAATTATCGATAGGTTCTCAATCGTCGCGATTAACGTCGTCGAAAGACAAGGGCCTTCCTCTCTTGGTGTTGTAAGGAGACGTTCATGGGGTTTTGCACAAAATTTTCCGGGATCATTCCTCCGGTATCTTCGATCTTTGCTGCCGATGGTTCGTTGGATGAGACCGGAATGCGGCGTGTGATCGACTATCTGATTACGGCTGGCGTGAATGGTTTGTTTTTCCTCGGTACGGGCGGCGAGTTTTCGCAAATGTCGGCGACAGAACGGATGCGGTTGACCGAAACGGCTATTCGCCTGGTGGATGGGCGCGTTCCCGTATTGATCGGGGTTGGCAGCACCAATACACGGGAAGCGGTGGCGCTAAGCCAGCATGCGCAATCGGCAGGCGCGGATGCGGTGGTGGCCATTAACCCATATTACTGGCAAATCACCGAAGAAAATCTGTTCGGCTACTACGGCGCCATTGCACAGGCGGTCGCGCTACCCGTGATTTTGTACAACTTCCCAAAACTGACCGGGCAGGATCTCTATCCTGAATTGGTGAAACGCCTCGTCGATGCACATGCCAATATTGTGGGGATTAAAGACACTATCGACTCGGTCGCCCATTTACGCGACATGATTACCACCGTGAAGTCTGCCCATCCAGATTTCAGCGTGTTCTGCGGGTTTGATGATCATTTGCTGAATACACTACTGCTGGGAGGGGATGGCGCGATTTCCGCCAGTGCCAACTTTGCGCCGGCGTTGTCTGTCGGCCTGTATCAGTCGGTATCCGACGGCGATTTGGCGCAGGCCGCCGCGCTGCATAAAACTATTCTGCAATTGCCGAGGCTTTATCAAATCGACAGCCCATTCGTCAATGTGGTGAAAGAGGCGATGAAGTTGATGGGGTTGGATATTTCGACTGTCTGTCTGCCGCCTACTCAGCCTCTGAACGACAGGCAGAAAGCGCAGGTCAGGCAAACGCTAATTGACGCCGCTCTATTTCCACAGGAATAACGCACGCTACGGATAGAATAGGTTACCGCTGTTCCCCAAGGGATACAGTGATTTTAATTCTACTGAATAAGTGAAGAAGCCATGTCTATTAATACTATTTTTAATCAAGACAATGCGCAGGTCTATGACATTCATACCCACGCGGCGGGGCCACAGGGGGCGCTGCCGTTGACGCCGGAAATGCTGATCGATTCGCCGAGCGGCCATATTTTTGGTCTGACGCTCAACGCCGGCATGGGGTGGGATCCGAATAAGTTATTGGGCAGTGAAGTGTTGATTCTTGGCACGCAGGGCGGCATCCGCGATGCGGATGGCACGCCGGTGGCGCTGGGTTACCATACCGGTCACTGGGAAATTGGTTTGCAAATGCGCGCCGCCGCCGAGGAAATTGCGCTTCATCGCGGCGTACCGTTTGCCGGCTATATCAGCGACCCGTGCGACGGGCGCTCTCAGGGCACCACCGGGATGTTTGACTCTTTGCCATACCGCAATGATGCGGCGGTGGTTTTTCGTCGTCTGATCCGTTCCCTCCCCACCCGTAAGGCGGTAATTGGCGTCGCGACCTGCGATAAAGGACTACCGGCGATGATGATTGCGCTGGCATCCATGCACTCTCTGCCGACGATCATCGTTCCCGGCGGCGCCACGCTGCCGCCGACGCACGGTGAGGACGCGGGCAAAGTGCAGACGATTGGCGCGCGGTTTGCCAATCACGATCTGACGCTGGAAGAAGCCGCGATGCTCGGCTGCCGGGCATGTGCTTCGCCGGGCGGCGGATGCCAGTTCCTCGGTACGGCCGGTACGTCACAGGTGGTGGCCGAAGGACTGGGGCTGGCGCTGCCGCATTCCGCGCTGGCGCCTTCTGGGCAGGAGGTCTGGCTGGAAATTGCGCGTCAGTCGTCGCGCGCGGTACTGACGCTGGAGCGTAAGGGGTTGACGACCCGGGATATTCTGACCGACAAGGCGATTGAGAATGCGATGACGGTGCACGCCGCTTTTGGCGGGTCAACCAATCTACTGCTGCACATTCCCGCCATTGCACATGCCGCGGGGTGTCAGATCCCTGGCGTCGATCAATGGACCGCCATCAATCGCCGGGTACCGCGGCTGGTCAGCGTATTGCCTAACGGCCCGGTTTATCATCCGACCGTGCGCGCGTTTCTTGCCGGCGGCGTACCCGAAGTGATGCTGCACCTGCGTGCATTAGGGCTGTTGCATGAAGATGTGCTGACCGTTACCGGGGAAACCTTGGGTGATAACCTGGCATGGTGGGAAAATTCGGCGCGGCGGCAAATATTCCGCGAACGTTTGCAAGAGCTGGACGGCATTCACCCTGATGAGGTGATCATGAGTCCGGCGCAGGCTCGTACCCGAGGCCTGACGTCGACGATCACCTTTCCGGTGGGCAATATCGCCCCGGAAGGATCGGTCATTAAATCGACGGCAATAGACGACTCGGTGGTCGGGGAGGATGGTATCTACCGGCATACCGGTAAAGCCAGCGTTTTTACATCGGAAGCGTTGGCGATTAAAGCCATTAAACAAGGCCATGTGCACAAGGGCGATATCATGGTGATCATCGGCGGCGGGCCGTCGGGAACCGGTATGGAGGAGACGTATCAGGTGACGTCGGCGCTGAAGCACTTACCTTACGGCAAATATGTTTCGCTGATTACCGATGCCCGCTTTTCCGGCGTCTCTACCGGCGCCTGCGTCGGGCATGTCGGGCCGGAAGCGTTGGTCGGTGGGCCGATTGGCAAACTGCGCGATGGCGATATGATTGAAATTATCATCGATCGTCGGGAATTGTCGGGATCGATTAATTTTATCGGCAGTGAGGAACACCCGCTGACGCCGGATGAAGCGGCTGAGGTGCTGGCGAAACGCGAGGCCCATCCTGATTTGAGCCCCCACCCGGAACTGCCTGATGACACGCGTTTATGGGCGGCGCTACAGGCGGCCAGCGGCGGAACCTGGAAAGGCTGTATTTATGATACCGATAAAATTATCGAAGTATTACAGGCAGGTGTAAAAGTATTAAATAAATAATACCGAATAGCCAAAAATAAAAAAGATAATTATCTGACTGGAAATAATGTGGTGCATTACCGCTTGGTTTAATTAAACAAGCGGTAATAGCCATCGGGTAGGTGTTGTCTTTTATTTTTCATGCGATTTATTTTTATATGTTTAATTTTAAAGTTGCCGGGATGTTGGTCGTATTTCTGCAACTTTAAATAAATGGGATAGGTTTGTAAGAAATAAATGTTATTGCAGGAGTCGTAGGGTTAATTATCAGGGAAAATCATAAGTAATAGAAAACTATCTTACCTTTAATAATATAAAAACCCGGAGTTACTGATATGCCTTTATTTATTGTCTGTGTCGGGATTTTTTTCCTGCTTATTCTAATCATGAAGTTAAAGTTGAATACGTTTGTATCCTTGCTGATTGTCGCCTTTGGTGTGGCGCTGGCACTGGGTATACCGCTCAACGGCGTCGTGAAGTCCATTGAAAAAGGGTTGGGCGGCACATTAGGCCACATTGCGCTTATTTTTGGCGTGGGCGCCATGTTGGGGCGGTTAATTGCCGATGCCGGCGGTGCGCACCGCATTGCCGTGACGTTGATTAATCGATTTGGTGAACGTCATATTCAATGGGCGGTGGTGATTGCGTCATTTATTGTCGGGATTGCGCTGTTTTTTGAAGTGGGGCTGGTATTGCTGATCCCTATTCTGTTTACCATGTCGCGGCAGTTAAATGTGTCCATTCTGCATTTGGGCATTCCGATGATTTCCGCGTTGCTGGTGACTCACGGCTTCCTGCCGCCACATCCCGGCCCAACGATGATTGCGGGGGAATATGGTGCAGATATCGGCACGGTATTATTTTATGGCATTATCGTCGGTGCGCCGACAGTAGTAATTTGTGGCCCGCTATTCAATAAGGTAGCAAAACTTATTGTTCCGGAAGGCTTCAGCAAGGTCGGGAATATTGATTCCCTCGGCATGCAGAAAACCTTTCAACTGGAAGAGACGCCGGGATTCGGTATTAGCCTGTTTACCGCCATGTTGCCGGTTATATTGATGTCGGTTGCGACGCTGGTATCGATGGTACAACAGCAAATCGGCGTGGCGGATAATTTGTTCACCGGGGTAATAAAATTTCTGGGTGACGCCTCGGTCGCGATGATTATCTCACTGCTGTTCGCCATCTATTCGATGGGGCTGAACCGGCATATTGCAGTGAAGGATCTGATGTCCTCATGCAGTTCCGCGGCTGCCGGTATCGGGATGATGCTGCTGATCATTGGCGGCGGCGGCGCCTTCAAACAGGTGCTGATCGATGGCGGCGTGGGCACCTATGTCGCCGAACTGTTTGCCGGCACCTCGGCTTCACCCATTCTGCTTGCCTGGGGCGTTGCGGCCATTCTGCGTGTTTCTTTGGGCTCGGCCACCGTCGCGGCCATTTCCACCGCCGGGCTGGTAATTCCGACTCTGGCGCAGAGTCACGCCAATCTGGCGTTGGTCACGCTGGCGACAGGGGCGGGCAGCGCCATCGCTTCTCACGTCAACGATGCGGGTTTCTGGATGATAAAAGAGTATTTCGGATTGACGATGAAAGAGACCTTCGCCACCTGGACGTTATTGTCGACGCTGGTTTCTATCTTTGGTCTGGCGTTTATTTTACTACTGAATACGGTGATTTAACGGTCTTGCTCTGGTGTGGCCTGACGCCATACCAGAGCGGCAGTCTCAGCCTTCGTAGCCAAGACGTCGGGAAAGTTCCTTGGATGCGGCCTTCAGCAGCACAATGTAGTCGTTGAATTCCGCATCGGAAACGCGGTTGGTGAGCGTCGACATACTGATTGCCGCAATGGTGCGGCGGGCATGATTCCAGATCGGCACGGAAATACATCTCACGCCCTGCTCATTTTCCTGATTATCCAGCGCATAGCCATTCTGACGTACCCATTCCAGCGCTTGTAGATAAGTTTCCCGATCGAGGATGGTGTTGGACGTTTGCTGGGTAAATTCATAGTCTTGCAACAACGCGTCGATTTCATTTTCGGGGTTGAACGCCAACAGAACTTTCCCAATCGCCGTCGCGTGAACAGGCAACCGCCTGCCAATACGCGAAAATGTGATGACCGCCAGTTTCCCTTCCACTTTATCGATGTAGACCCCTTCTTTGCCGTCAAGGATGGCAAGGTGGGTGGTTTGACCGGTTTGCGATGCCAGATCCAGCAGGTAGCTGCGCGCTTTTTCACGAATATCAATGGAGTTCACCACCAGATTACCGCGTTCAACCAGCTTCATTCCCAACCGATACTTGCCGTTTTCACGGTTTTGATCGATATAACCCGCGACCTGCAATGTTTTCAGCAAGGAGTGCAGGGTACTTTTATGTAACCCCATTTGGGTGCTGATATCGGTAATTTTGATTTCAACGTTGTATTCGTCAAAAAGGTCCAGAATACGTAAAGCACGTTCCACCGACTGGATGATTGGCATAGAAAAACCAACTGCTTATGAGGGGTAGGGTGAGTTTTGAATGGTACTACGTCAGTCAGGGTAAATCAATTTGCCACGGTTGACATTGCAGCGTTTTGTGAGCAATCGGGCTTAACTTTGCGGGTCTTGCAATAGCTGGCGCAGGGTAGGTTATTTCCCCGCAACCAGCCTTTTCCTGACATGTCGCTTTCCCCTCTCTCTTTCGAGCTTCAAACCCATTACCGGGTAAGGAGAGGTCAGGTTTGCAGTAGGCGTACCAATAGCCTGTGGTTATCACGATATCTCATGCTAACCATTTTATTTTTAAGTAAAAATCAGAACGGTTAGGTTTACCTGATATACCATGAATAATCTCATGGAAACGATAAATGATTATATAGTATAGAAAATTATCAAAATATTTTCAACAAAACCTACAAAGCGTAATGTTATATGTAAAGTTTTTTATAACATACTCTGTGAAACATTACATTGTTATCAGCGACTACTAAGTGGATAGGTTAGGCTGTGTCCCTTAATCATCTGAGTTATAGTAACTATCTGTTTCCAGAATATATTGAACTATGGCTCGCTACGTTCTACCCGATGATGCATGGACTCTCATTCAGCCCTTATTGCCTGCGCAACCAGATTCACCACGTGCAGGACGGCCATGGGCAGAACATCGCATGATCATCAACGGCATGTTCTGGATACTGTGCTCAGGAGCGCCATGCCGCGATTTGCCTGAACGATACGGCCCATGGGAAACCGTTTACAACCGCTTTAATCGATGGTCAAAATCGGGAGTGATTAACATTATTTTCAATAAGTTACTCTCATCTATTGACGCTCATGGACTCGTTGACTGGTCAGCAACGGCGCTAGAGCGCAAAAAACATCCCGATATCACCGGAGATAATAGCCGGGGTCGCTCTCGCGGCGGTTTGGCACCAAAATCCATCTGGTTACAGACGGAAGTGGCCTCCCGTTAACATCGTGCTGAGCCCCGGACAAGCCCACGAGAGTCAGTTCGCACAACGTCTTCTGGATAACATTGGCATTCAGCGCCAGACCGGTAGTATGAAGCGCCGTGGTCATGCGGTACTGGCTGACAAGGCATATTCAGGGCATGCATTACGTTATGAACTGAAAAATAAAGGTATAAAGGCAGTTATTCCCCGAAAATCAAATGAAAAATGGCGTCGGATGGTCGTTCACAGCTCGATCGCGTTATTTACCGCAAGCGCAATGTTGTTGAACGATGTTTTGGCCGCCTGAAAGAATACCACCGCGTAGCAACACGTTATGACAAAACGGCGAGAAATTATCTGGCGATGGTGAAACTGGGCTGTATCCGGCTCTTTTATCAACAGGTATGAAATTAAGGGACACAGCCTAGTCTGATGGACTGTGAAGTGCCTGTTAACCCCGAGCCTAGTCATTCGAAGATTGCGTTGAACCCTCTTGGAAACCGCACGCTGAATACTTTTTCACTTATTGAAACCATCTAAAGAACTGCTCAAAAAAACACCCCCCCCTGCGAAATAAAGAAATCCGCGCCAGTGACTAACTTTTCATTTCTTATGCGTTCAACTCTGAGTTATAGTCAGTAACAGCGACATACTCAATCACTTAGGCAACACCAATAAGTGAGGGCGGTAGCATACCCTAGTCTTAAATTGATTAACCTATCGATAGTAAAATCAAAAAAAGTCTTAAAATATTGCACTAAAACAATACGCCGCTGATCATCCTAACAGTTATATATTTCATAAAATCACTAAATTTCCGGCTAGACTAAATGCAAATATACTCCTTATGATTTATCTCCAAATTAGTAGATCCTATTACAAAAGGAATCATAATGAAAACGAACAAAAGATTTACCTCTGTGAGAAGCAAGATGGAAAGCCAAAAAAGAAAATTTGAAAAAATAATGAAGCAAAATAAAACAAATGAAGAAAAAACATCAATTATATTTAATGAGTTATCACTACTAAGACAGACTTCTACTACAGCAGCAATACATGCCTACAAAAACTTCTTAAGCATTGAAGATGCCGATAAGTTAATGCGCGCAAGATATATATCCAATGACGAAAATATATTTAAAATCAGTCAGATACACACCATTAAAAAAGAAGCAAGCACGGATGTTATAAATTGGGTAACAACCACATTATCATATTTCTCGAATGAAATTAATGAATTTCTAGTAATGAGAAATAAATTCGTTAAATCACTGATGAATTCATCATTTAGTGAAGCAGCAAAACTATTAGATGAAATAGAACATAAGTTTGGAAAAACTTTTTGGAGTTTAACAAACAAAATGATACTAGTCTATTTCAAAAAAGATTTGGCAGAATTCAATCGTATTTCTAAAGAAATGCAATTACTCGAACATTCATATTCTAAATCTCGCATAGGATATGAGGTGGTAAGATGCAACAGGAATATCTCGGCTGAAAGGTACGTTTTTTCAATTGGAAAAATGATTGAGGAAGTGAGGTTGGATGGCGTTTTTCATGCAATCGATACAATTTGCTACAGGCATTTATTCGACCCTTCAGCCAACTATGAATCAATAATTAACATATATAAAAATGATTATGACATAAGAATAATAGACCAATATATTTCTTATCTGAGATTTGTTCTATATTTGAAAAATTGTAATTTACTGTCCGATGAATCAGAATCTACCTTAGAACAATTAAATTTAATCATCGATGATAAAGAGCTAAAAAACTTAGTAAGTAACATGCGTAACTTTAATGGTAACAGAATAAATGAGGGTCAGGTTTTATACCAAAAAATCATAATGCTTTACCTTGAGGAGTCATATGAAGAAGTAGTAAATTTATGTGAGCGTACACTGGTTGAAGAACCTAACTTATCTGTTATTTATATTCCTTACGCGAAATCATTAATACAACTTGGGAAATACTGTTCCTTTAATAATGTCTTGGGTGAGATTATCAATTTAATAATTAATATTACATTAGATAATGACACTGAGAACTCCTTAGCCCAGTTGATGAAAATAAGTCAAGTACTGAATGATTATAATTGGTCATTTATCCTGAACTGTGTTCTGGCAAGTTATAACGGTGAAGGTGATAGTAACACTCATAAAAAATACAGCTTTGTAGACCTATGTTCACTTAACAATAACATAATGGACCTTGATGAACTCAGCAAAGATATCATTAATAACGAGTCAATACCGGAATGGCGAAAAAACAAATATACGGCTGATCACCTATATCACTTAACAGAATATGAGCAAGCACTAAAATACTATAAAATGCTAAATTCGCGTGATGAATCATATGCACGCTCTAAAATAATACAGTGCTATTACAAACTAGGCAATACTGATAAGGCTAATGAAATTATGGCCACGGAATTATTAAAGGAGACAAACCCTAAAACTTTACCAATAAAAATTATAGTTAACGACATTATTGACCTCCTCCCATATCCTGACCCAGGATCAATTAGAGGATCTGTCTTTTTTGGTGACTTCGGATAAATTCTGCCGGAGTCAGATCATTTAATGAAGAATGTGTCCTGTCATGGTTATATTCTTCC
>NZ_JAEMHF010000007.1:0-218642 GCF_016456245.1 Brenneria sp. L3-3C-1
TCGGGGTATCGTATTCAACGTGAGAGGTGTTGATGGTGATACCACGGGCTTTTTCTTCCGGCGCGTTATCGATCTGATCAAATGCGCGCGCAGCGCCACCGTAGGTTTTAGCCAGAACGGTAGTAATTGCTGCGGTCAGCGTTGTTTTACCATGGTCAACGTGGCCGATAGTACCGACGTTAACGTGGGGTTTTGTACGTTCAAATTTTTCTTTAGACACGGCGATATTCCTTACTCTAATGTTCTCTCCCTGTGGAGAGAGCACGGGATTAATGTGTTAAACCCAGATTATTTACCACGGGCTTCAATAACGGCCTGAGCAACGTTGTTCGGCGCATCATCGTACTTCAAAAACTCCATGGAGTAAGATGCACGGCCTTTGGTCAGAGAACGCAGTTGAGTTGCGTATCCGAACATTTCAGACAGTGGAACCTCAGCGTGAATCACAACGCCAGTAACGTTGGACTCCTGACCGCGCAGTAGACCACGACGGCGGCTAAGGTCACCGATAACGTCACCAGTGTTTTCTTCCGGCGTTTCAACTTCAACCTTCATGATCGGCTCAAGCAGAACGGGTTGCGCTTTCTTAAAGCCATCTTTAAAGGCAAGAGAAGCTGCCAGTTTAAACGCCAGTTCAGAGGAGTCAACGTCGTGGTAAGAACCGAAGTGCAGACGCACACCGAGATCAACTACCGGATAACCAGCCAACGGACCCGCTTTCAGCTGTTCCTGGATACCTTTATCAACGGCAGGGATGTATTCGCCAGGAATTACACCACCCTTGATGTCGTTGATGAACTCATAGCCTTTCGGATTTGAGCCCGGTTCCAACGGGTACATGTCAATAACAACATGACCATACTGACCACGACCACCAGACTGCTTGGCGTGTTTACCCTCGATATCGGTAACTTTTGCACGAATCGCTTCACGATATGCAACCTGCGGTTTACCAACGTTGGCTTCAACGTTGAACTCGCGCTTCATACGGTCAACGATGATGTCGAGATGCAGTTCACCCATACCAGCGATAATGGTTTGGTTAGATTCTTCGTCAGTCCATACGCGGAAAGACGGGTCTTCTTTCGCCAGACGGCCCAGAGCCAGACCCATTTTTTCCTGGTCGGCTTTGGTTTTCGGTTCTACCGCGATGGAAATAACCGGCTCCGGGAATTCCATACGTTCCAGAATGATCGGCGATTCTGGATCACACAGGGTATCACCCGTCGTTACGTCTTTCAGACCGATAGCCGCAGCGATATCGCCCGCGCGAACTTCTTTAATCTCTTCACGTTTGTTGGCATGCATCTGAACGATACGACCAAAACGCTCGCGTGCGGATTTCACCGAGTTCAGTATGGTATCACCGGAGTTAACCACGCCAGAGTAGACGCGGAAGAAAGTCAGGTTACCTACAAACGGGTCGGTGGCGATTTTGAACGCCAGTGCAGCGAACGGTTCGTCATCGTTGGCGTGACGCTCGGCCGGTGTATCTTTACCGTCATCCAAAATACCGTTGATCGCAGGTACGTCAGTTGGCGCCGGCAGGTAATCGATTACCGCATCCAGCATCGCCTGCACACCTTTGTTCTTAAACGCGGAACCACAGGTTATCAGGATGATTTCGTTGTTCAGAACGCGCTGACGCAGAGCTTTTTTGATCTCTTCTTCAGTCAGTTCTTCACCGCCGAGGTATTTCTCCATCAGATCTTCTGATGCTTCAGCGGCGGACTCGATCAGGTTCTGGTGCCATTCGTCGGCCAGCTCCTGCATATCAGCCGGAATATCTTCATAGGTGAAGGTAACGCCTTGATCGGCTTCATTCCAGTTGATAGCTTTCATTTTCACCAGATCAACAACACCGGTGAAATTTTCTTCAGCGCCAATAGCTAACTGAAGCGGTACCGGATTTGCGCCCAAACGGGTTTTGATCTGGCCGACCACTTTCAGGAAGTTCGCGCCCATGCGGTCCATTTTGTTAACGAACGCAATGCGCGGCACTTTATATTTGTTCGCCTGACGCCATACGGTTTCAGACTGCGGTTGAACACCACCGACAGCACAGTAAACCATTACTGCACCGTCGAGAACACGCATGGAACGTTCTACTTCGATAGTGAAGTCAACGTGTCCCGGGGTGTCGATGATGTTGATACGATGGGGTTCATACTGCTTGGCCATACCTGACCAGAAAGCAGTTGTCGCAGCAGAAGTGATGGTGATCCCACGCTCCTGCTCCTGCGCCATCCAGTCCATGGTGGCCGCGCCGTCATGAACTTCACCGATTTTATGGTTCACACCGGTATAGAACAGAATACGTTCCGTCGTGGTGGTTTTACCGGCATCGATGTGTGCACTGATACCGATATTGCGGTAGCGTGCAATGGGTGTTGTACGAGCCATTTGTTTCCTCTATATCCTAGGGCGTTCAATTAGTTAACCCAAGCGGGTCGGCTTTCGAAAGCGCCCGCCTGGTTAGCATAACTACAGCGAAGGGATTACCAACGGTAGTGAGCGAACGCCTTGTTGGCTTCAGCCATACGGTGAACGTCTTCACGTTTCTTGACAGCAGTACCTTTGTTTTCTGCTGCATCAGAAAGTTCGTTCGCCAGGCGCAGAGCCATGGATTTATCACCGCGTTTACGAGCAGCTTCAACGATCCAACGCATTGCCAGAGCATTACGACGAACCGGACGGACTTCAACTGGCACCTGATAAGTAGAACCACCAACGCGGCGAGACTTAACTTCGACAGTCGGGCGAACGTTGTCCAGAGCTACTTCAAAAGCTTCCAGATGATCTTTACCAGAACGCTGAGCCAGGGTCTCCAGCGCGGTATAGACAATTGCTTCAGCAGTAGATTTTTTACCATCTACCATCAGGATATTTACAAATTTGGCCAACAGCTCTGATCCGAACTTAGGATCCGGCAGGATTTTACGTTGACCAATGACGCGACGACGTGGCATGGAAATACTCCGTTGTTAATTCAGGATTGTCCAAAACTCTACGAGTTTAGTTTGACATTTAAGTTAAAACGTTTGGCCTTACTTAACGGAGAACCATTAAGCCTTTGGCTTCTTCACGCCGTACTTGGAACGGGATTGCTTACGGTCTTTGACACCTGAGCAGTCCAGCGCGCCGCGAACGGTGTGGTAACGCACACCTGGCAGGTCTTTAACACGACCGCCACGGATCAGGATCACGGAGTGTTCCTGTAGGTTATGACCTTCGCCACCGATGTAGGAGGTCACTTCAAAACCGTTGGTTAAACGAACACGGCATACTTTACGCAGCGCGGAGTTCGGTTTTTTCGGGGTGGTGGTATATACACGGGTACATACGCCACGTTTCTGCGGGCAGGCTTCCAACGCTGGAACGTTGCTTTTAGCAACCTTCAGAGCGCGTGGTTTGCGTACCAGCTGGTTAATTGTTGCCATTCAAAAAGCTCCTGGTTTTTGCTTCGTAAACACGTAATAAATCGTCTCGTACCCGCGCAAGGCAAAGTATGAGGACGCAGAATTTTAGGGCTGGCAGTGGAAGGAGTCAAGAAATATACAAAAATTCAGCGTTACCAAGCCAGCTGTTGCGGATGCCGAACCGTCAATTTAACAAACTCAGTATAGTCAATTAATGAAACATTGGTTGAAATTTGTGCGACCAAGCCGCGGGCATCCACATCATTTTTAAGCGCATACAAAGGGATAGCGGTTTTAAGCAGGCGGTTTAATACCGGGGTATCCGCCAGTGCGGCGATAACGCCGTCCTGCAATAATACCAGTGCGTCCTCCGGCCCCAGACAACGTAACAGCGTGTCCATGTCGCAGTGATAAGGAGAATGAGAAAGGGTGTGCAACATAAATAAAAACGCTCGCCGCTAAAATGAGATGATTGACGGGTAATCCGACAGCTCGCTTTTTAAGGCTTCCGGGCTCAGAAGCTCAACATCCACCACCCAATTGGTATCCAACGCAATACCGCGCTGCCGTAAAGATGTTTCGCACGCATAGCAGCGCTCGATGTCATACAGCGGCAGTACGCCAAAGGTGGAAATATAGTTACGCATCAGGATCTTTTCAGGCTGCTGTCCGGGTAATAACTGCAATACGCCATCACCGATAAAGAACACGCCGATTTCTTCCGTCAACGCCGATACCGCCAACAGGGCATCCAATCCTTCACGGCCGGCCGCGCTACCGTGAGGCGAGTGGGTAAAAACAAACGCAATACGCTTCATGACGCTACCTTAAAGACGCATTAAAACTGCACAACCCGATCGCAGGCCAGAACGGACTGAGCCAGTTCGCCAAGACCGCTTAAGGTAAAGCCATCCTGTAAATTAGCGGCGCCCAATTTAAGGTGTTCGGCCTGCTGCCGGTCAGTAACGCCACGCCGTAAGGCCGCGGCGATGCATACATTGAGCGCCACCTGATGTTCCTGGCCCAAGCGTTGCCAGCCACGCACCAGATCAAATTCATCATTCGCCGGAGAGGTGAGCTGATTGGCATTCAACACGCCCTCGCGATAAAAGAAAACGCAGGCCAACCGATGCCCCTCGGACAATAAAGCCTGAGCGAACTGCAACGCGCTGCTCGCTTGCTGCGTACCATAAGCAGGGCCGGTGACCAGCAGGCAATAGCTTAGCATCCGCGCTCGTGCCCGCTAAAATCGCCGCTTTTAAACTGGCGAATATAGAGATATACGGTGTGTTTGGAGATATTCAGGCGCTCGGCGACCTGGTTGATCGCGTCTTTAATATCAAAGATGCCCTTCTCATACAGGCTCAACACAATCTGTCGGTTTTTCGCATTGTTAGACACATTGCGGTCCGCATTCACTTCTTCAATGGAGAATTCCAGCGTTTGCGCCACCAGATCGTCAACCGACGATGCGAAGTTGACCGATGACGCCACTTCATGGGTTTCTGGTGGAATAAATGTCTGAACGATCTGTGAGAAAGGCACATCCAGGTTCATATTGATGCATAACAATCCAATCACCCGCTGATCGCGGTTACGAATCGCGATCGTCACCGATTTCATCAGCACGCCGCTTTTAGCCCGGGTGAAATAGGCCTTGGAGACGCTGCTGTCTTCTCCGGCCATGTCATGCAGCATACGCAATGCGAGGTCGGTAATCGGCGATCCGATTTTCCTGCCGGTATGTTCCCCATTGGCAATACGCACGGCGGAACATTTAAGATCCTCAAGGGAATGCAGCACAATCTCGCAGTGCTCGCCGATCAACATGGCCAAACCATCAACCACCGCTTCATACGATTTCAGGATCTCATAATCCGTCTGGCTAAACGGACGTTCATCCAGCAAATCAAGGTCATAAGATTCGCCGGATATAAGCGAAGTAGACATGGCAAACACCACCCTCAATGTGATCTATTTGTTGTATTGACAAGAGGCACAGTCTAGCAAATGTCCACTCACTCGTCCCTGAAATTAACAAGCCGCATGATAAGGTTGAATGAATGGAATCCCGCCAGCGACGGCCCCGGGTGACACGGCAACCATTGTTACAAGAGAGAAGCTGCTTGGAGAATCAGTTCCAGATTGGCAGACCTTATTGGAACAGCATAATGTTTGTGCCGATTTTTGCCGACTTTATCACACTTGCTTAAAACATTGCCTGCCGCCGGCAATGGCTATTGATGCCAGATTGACGTTGACGCTCACGTCAAGAGGAAGGTTCAGTCGGAAGCAGGCAAAAAAAACCGCAGGGCTGAACCTGCGGTTTATTATCGCTTGATAGGGATAAATTACTGGGCGCTTTTCTCAGCAGCGGCCGGTTTTTCCGCTTTTGCATCGTCGGCTGCTTTCACATCGGCTTCAGATTTGATATCCAGCAGTTCAACGTCAAAGACCAGCGTGGAGTTGGCAGGAATGCCTGGAACACCGGTTTCACCGTAGGCAAGGGCTGGCGGAATAACCAATTTAATCTTGCCGCCCTTCTTCACCTGTTTTAACCCTTCAGTCCAGCCGGGGATAACGCCGTCCAGACGGAAAGACAACGGCTCGCCGCGTTTGTAGGAGTTATCAAACTCGCTGCCGTCGACCAGCGTACCTTTATAGTTAACCACCACGGTGTCGCTGTCTTTCGGCGCATTGCCGCTGCCGCTTTTCTCAACCTGATACAACAGGCCGGACTCGGTTTTCTTCACGCCTTTTTCTTTGGCGAAAGTATCGCGATATTTGGTGCCTTTATCCGCGTTGTCTTTGGCGTCCTGCTTCATCTTGGTTTCAGCCGCGGCTTTTACCCGGCCTTCAAAGCTTTGCAGCGTCTTTTCAATCTCTTCGTCGCTCAGTTTGCTCTTATCGGCAAACGCGTCCTGAACACCGGCAATCAGCTGATCTTTATCCAGTTTAATACCGAGCTTTTCCTGCTCTTTAAGCGAGTTATCCATGTAACGACCCAGAGATGCGCCTAACGCATACGCCGCGGCCTGTTCATCATTCTTGAATTTGGCTGCCGTAGTACTATCGGACGCCTGCGCCTTATCTGCCGCCAGAGCCTGGCCAGCGTTCAGAGTCAGGGCCATCGTCGTTGCTAACAGCGTTACTTTAAACAGTGATTTCATCCATTTCTCCAGCATCTGGAGCAATACGCCCCAGCCATCATTAAAAATAAATTCGCGACTACTATAACTGCGCGCGTGAAGACAACACAACGACACGCACGACAAACTTTTGATAAAAACGCCCGCAGCGGTTTTTAATCGCCCGATTGGGCCGAGCCGTAAGATCAACCCCTACAGGACGGCTCAACATCCATAGATAGCCTATTGCGTCCTATTCCGACCGTTTTTACTACCAGAAGTTTCCGCTTTCTGACAAACTCACGGGGAACAGGAAGTAAAAGGAAAACCGATGTCACCGTCTTTACTTGAAGAACGGCTCGAATTACTGGAAAGTCGACAGGCCTTTCAGGAACTGACGATAGAAGAGCTGAACCAGACCATTATCCAACACGAGCGGGAAATTAGCCGCTTGCGCGAGCAAATGCGCTTGTTGACGGAAAGATTACGCACCCAGCAGACCTCGTTAGTCGCCCCGCAGTCTGAAGAAACGCCGCCGCCGCATTATTAATTAATGCGTCGACACCGCGGCAACGGCGCTCCGAAAAACCGGCGGCAGATGCCCACCATAAAAAAACCTCAGATCAACAACCGTTGATCTGAGGTTATCTGCAACGCCTGCCTTCCGCCGATAAAATCGGCGTTTATCCGCAATCAGGCTCGGATTAATGGCAACCGCAACCGCCGTTACCGCCGCAGCCGCCTTTACCGTGCTCATGCTCGTGGTCATGACCGTGACCGCCACAGCAGCCATCGCCATGCTCATGGTCGTGCTCGCCGTGAACATGGCCGTGAGCCAGCTCTTCTTCGGTCGCGTCACGGATCGCGATGACCTCAACATTAAAGCTCAGGTTCTGACCCGCCAGCATGTGGTTGCCATCAACCACGACGTGATCGTCTTCAACTTCGGTAATTTCGACCGGCACCGGCCCCTGGTCGGTTTCAGCCAGAAAACGCATACCAACCTGCAACTCGTCTACGCCCATAAAGACATCTTTGGGTACGCGCTGAACCAGGTTTTCGTCATAATTGCCATAAGCGTCGTTGGAAGCGATATTGACATCAAAGCGATCGCCCACGGCGCGGCCTTCCAATGCGTTTTCCAGACCGGAAATCAACGAGCCGTGACCATGCAGATAGTCCAACGGCGCACTCACCGGAGACTCATCAACCAACACACCGTCTTCTGTTCGTACCTGATAGGCCAGACTGACCACCAGATCTTTTGCTACTTTCATGATATCTCCTACCGTTGGAAATCAAACTGGCGCAAATTGTAGCTGAAAAAAATCCCTGTGTACCGTCCGGGATAAAAAAACGTCACGCAGCGACGGCCCGGAGGGTGGCGTACTTGATGCCGCCGGGGCGTCACCCGGAATCCCCCGCTTACTCGGGATGAAAAATGCCGATGATGTTGTCCGCCGGGCGCCCCGCCGTCGTGGCGGACTCATCCGTCCGGCTTTGTTGATAACCGCACTTCACACAGACAACCACTTCCGTCTGGTTTTCATGTCCGACGGCCAATGTATCCTGCGTTTGACATTTAGGGCAGACGGCCCCGGCAATAAAGCGTTTACGCATAGTGTTCCGACCTACTTTCGCTTCAGTATTATCCAATTTCATCCCAGTCGTCCGGCCGGCGGCGCTCATGCTGCATTTCCCGTTGGAAAATATCCTCCAGCTCGCGCCGCGCCTCTTTCACCCGGGATATCTGCGCCACATCGCTCTGTAACTGCGGCATCAACTCCCGCAACATCCGCATATCCAGACGGCGGAAATGCTGCTGGGCACGAAAAGCCTGATGGGGATGCATACCCAACGATATCAGCGATTTGCGACCCAACTCCAGCGCGCTGGAAAAAGTTTCGCGGGAGAAATGCCTGACCCCGGCCTGCAAAAGCTCATGCGCTTCCACCCGCCCACGGGCGCGGGCCAAAATTTCCAGATGAGGAAAATGCTGTTGGCACAGATGCACAATCGCCAGGGTATCTTCCGGCGCATTACAGGTAATGACGATCGATTGCGCCTTTGCCGCACCCGCCGAGCGCAATAGTTCCAGTTCCGTCGCATCACCATAGTATACTTTATAACCATAGCTGCGCATCAGGCTGACCGCGCTGATATCACGTTCCAGCACCGTAATGCGCATCTTATTCGCCATCAACAGGCGGCCAATCACCTGTCCGAAACGCCCAAACCCCACCACAATCACCTGCGGCTCGTCATCGGCGACGTAGGGCTTCTCGTCGGGCGCCTCCTGCATGTTGTAGCGGCGGGCCAGAATGCGGTCGATAAGCTGCATCAACAGCGGCGTCGTCATCATCGACAGCGTTACCGTCACCAACAGCATCGGCAGTTGGTCGCCCTGTAAAACCTTATAGGCTGACGCGGCTGAAAACAGAACAAAGGCAAACTCCCCGCCCTGACTCAATACGCCGGCGAACTGCAAACGTTCCGAGCGGCGCATTCTGTTAATCCGCGCCAGAACATAGAGCACCGTTCCTTTTACGGCGACCAGCACCACAACCGCAATCAATACGTCCACAATATGGGTGTAGAGAATGCCCAGATTGAGCGCCATGCCGACGGAAATGAAGAACAACCCCAGCAGCAATCCTTTAAACGGCTCGATGGCGATTTCCAGCTCATGGCGATATTCGCTCTCCGCCAGCAGCACCCCGGCGATAAACGTGCCCAGTGCCATCGAAAAACCCAGCGCTTCCATAAACAGCGCCGATCCCAACACCAGCAGCAGCGCCGCCGCGGTAAACACTTCACGCACGCCGGAGGCGGCGATAAAGCGAAACAGCGGGCGCACCAGGTAGCGGCCGCCGATCAGCATACCGGCAAAGGCCGCAACCTTGAGCGCCACATGGTTCCAGTCGTCCAGCTCGCCCTGAACGCCGGCCAGAATCGGAATTAATGCCAGAGCGGGAATAACCGCCAAATCCTGAAACAGCAGTACGGAAAAACCCAGTTGCCCGGACTCGCTGCGATTCATCCCCTTTTCGCGCATTAGCTGTAATGCCATCGCCGTGGATGACATCGCCAGCCCCACCCCGCCGATTAATGCGGATTGCCAGGAGAAATCGGTCAGATAAAGCGCCCCGCCCAACACCAGCGCACTTAGCCCGACCTGTGCAGCGCCAACGCCGAAAATGGAGCGACGCAGCGTCCATAATTTTTTCGGATTCAGTTCCAGCCCAATGATGAACATAAGAAAAACGACGCCAAGCTCGGAAAAATGCAAAATAGCGTCGACATCCCGAATAAACCCCAATCCCCAGGGGCCGATGGCGATCCCGGCAATCAAATAGCCCAATACGGCGCCAATGCCTAATCGTGCGGCAATCGGCACGGCGACCACCGCCACAAACAAAAACAGAACGCCGGCGGTAAGCAGTGCAGAACTTTCCATATCAGCGTTCCTCGCGATCGAAAGGGGAAGCCAACCATTGGGCATAGGCCAGCGCATGACTGGACAGCGCATCCGGCGGCAGACGGCGCGCCCAGTAAACAACCATCGGTTTCATCCAGCGCATGCGACATAAAGCGGCGGCCATTTCAAACGGCCGCAGCAGTTCATCCATGGAATAACCGCTGTTGCCGCCGGCCCGATAGGCTTCCTCCGGCTCACCGGTGGTGATCACCGAACGCCAGAGCTTTCCTGCCAGCGCATTTCCCCCGATGCCGTTGGCAAAGCCGCGCGATAACACCCGGTCGAGCCACTCTTTCAGTAAGGCCGGACAGCTGTAGGTATATAACGGATGCTGGAACACAATCACCTGATGCTCGCGCAGCAGCTGTTGCTCATGGTGAATATCAATAAAGAAATCAGGATAGTGCGCGTAAAGGTCGTGCACGGTGACATGATCTAACTGGTGCGCCGGTTGCAGTAAAACCCGGTTCGCCACCGAGTCCTGTGATTCCGGATGGGCATACAGCAGCAAAATCCTGGGTGGCTGCGACATCATTCCCCTCCAAAGCGTCGTCATGGTGGTCGTTTTCCGTTACCATGCAGCGCAACGACTAAAAACAAGACCTGTTGGTCCTGATATCAGGTCCATAATTTAACATACTCTGAACATACGGCGCTTTATGATTGTTTTCTCCTCGCTGCAAATTCGACGTGGTGTACATGTTTTGCTGGATAACGCAACGGCTACCATCAATCCCGGCCAGAAAGTCGGTTTAGTGGGTAAGAACGGCTGCGGTAAATCGACGCTGTTGGCATTGCTGAAAGGTGAAATCAGCGCCGACGCCGGTAGTGCGACCTTCCCTCAAAGCTGGGCGCTCGCCTGGGTCAATCAGGAAACCCCGGCGCTGGATGTCCCGGCGCTTGAGTATGTGATTGACGGCGACCGCGAGTTCCGTCAGTTGGAAGCGGCATTGCACACGGCGAACGAAGAGAACGACGGCCATGCGATCGCCACGCTGCACGGCAAGCTGGACGCCATTCAGGCCTGGACGATTCAGGCCAGAGCCTCAAGCCTGCTCAATGGCCTGGGCTTCTCACAGGAACAGTTGCGGCACCCGGTCAGCGCTTTTTCCGGCGGCTGGCGCATGCGTCTTAATCTGGCCCAGGCGCTGATTTGTCGCTCCGATCTGCTGCTGCTGGATGAACCGACCAACCACCTCGATCTGGATGCGGTTATCTGGCTGGAAAAGTGGCTGAAAAACTACCCGGGCACGCTGGTGCTGATTTCGCACGACCGCGACTTCCTCGATCCTATCGTTAATAAAATAATACACATAGAACAACAAACACTAAACGAATACACCGGCAACTACACCTCGTTCGAACGTCAGCGCGCCACCCGGCTGGCGCAGCAGCAATCATTATACGAACATCAGCAGGAACGCGTCGCCCATCTGCAACACTATATCGACCGCTTCCGGGCCAAGGCGACCAAAGCCAAGCAGGCGCAAAGCCGAATAAAAATGCTGGAACGGATGGAGATGATTGCCCCCGCCCATGTGGACAACCCGTTTCGTTTCAGTTTCCGGGCGCCGGAATCGCTGCCGAATCCCCTGCTCAGAATGGAAAAAGTCAGCGCCGGCTACGGCGATACGCCGATCCTCGAGTCGATTAAGCTGAATCTGGTGCCCGGCTCGCGCATTGGCCTGCTGGGCCATAACGGCGCGGGGAAATCGACGCTGATCAAGCTATTGGCCGGTACGCTGGCGCCGATGCAGGGTGAAATCGGCCTGTCCAAAGGCGTGAAACTGGGTTATTTCGCCCAGCATCAGTTGGAGTTTCTGCGCGCCGACGAATCGCCGCTACAGCATATGGTGCGGTTAGCCGAACGGGAAACCGAGCAGCAACTGCGCGATTACCTCGGCGGCTTCGGCTTCCGCGGCGACAAGGTGACGGAAATTACCGAACGCTTTTCCGGGGGTGAGAAAGCACGGCTGGTGCTGGCGCTGGTCGTCTGGCAACGTCCGAATCTGTTACTGCTCGATGAACCCACCAACCATTTGGATCTTGATATGCGACAGGCGCTGACCGAAGCGCTGATCGATTTTGAAGGCGCGCTGGTGGTGGTATCGCACGACAGACACCTGATCCGTTCCACCACCGACGATCTCTATCTGGTGCATGACCGGAAAGTCGAGCCGTTTGATGGCGATCTGGAGGATTACCAACAGTGGCTGCTCGACAGACAACGTCAGGATGGCGACGGCGATGAGACGCCGAAGGAAAACGCCGTCAACAGCGCGCAGGCCAGAAAAGACCAAAAGCGGCGCGAGGCCGAGCTAAGAACCCAGACGCAGCCTTTGCGCAAGCTGATCGCCAGGCACGAACAGCAGATGGAAAAGCTGGGCGTCGAGCTGGAAGCCATTGAGGCACGGCTGGCGGATAGCGCACTGTATGATCTCAGCCGCAAAGCCGAGCTTACCGAGTGTTTACAGCAGCAGATAAAAGTAAAAGCGGAACTGGAAGCATCAGAAATGGCCTGGCTGGATGCGCAAGAGCAGTTAGAGCAGATGAATCAGTCGCTGTCATAATTGACGCCGGCAGCGAGCGGATAAAACGCTTATCCGCTCGCCATAACAGGCCGTCAGTGCCAAATCAGCAACACACAGGCCGCCGTCAGCATGCCCATCGATACATTGAAGATAATCCAGGCTTTTTTACTGCGCAGCAGTCGGCCGATCAGCGTGCCGAACCCCAGCCATATCACGCCGGAAACCAGATTCACCAGCACGATGCCGACGCTTATCGCCACCACCGAATGATTGTATTTATCGCCCGCCAGACTGAAGCTGGCCACCGCGCCCAGCGCCATCAGCCAGGCTTTGGGATTCAGAAACTGTAGCAACCAGCCCTGATAAAGCCGGATAGGCCGCGGGGGGGCAATTTTTGTCTCAAGCTTTTCATAGGCCGCCGTGGCAATTTTCCATGCCAGCCACAGCAGATACAAACTGCCGAGGACTTTGAGAATGAAGTGCAGCGAAGGGTAGATCAGGATCAGACCGCCAATCCCAAACGCCACCAGCAGTAAAATACTCTGCATGCCCAACATGATACCGAGCATCAGCCACAGAGAGCGATAAAAACCGAAGTTGGCGCCCGACGTGGTCAGTAACATATTATTCGGACCCGGGGTAATCGCCGCCACCCACAGAAAACCCAGCATTGACAGAAACAGGCTCAATTCCATGTAATGGGTGCTCCTCACCCTGACGCATTTTTACGATATAGTTGATAATGAGTATCGAATTGCTGGTTAACCAACGGTATTGAAGCTAACAGTGTGATATTGATCGCACAAGATCCGGCAACAAGATTTTTATTCCTATCGGGACAACCTTTTTCTGGACAATCATCGTGATCATTCCCTGGCAACAACTCGATCCTGAAACAGTGGACAATCTCATCGAATCTTTCGTACTCCGGGAAGGAACGGATTACGGTGAACAAGAACGTACGCTGTCGCAAAAGGTCGCCGACGTTCGCCGGCAACTGGAATCAGGCGACGTGGTTTTGGTATGGTCGGAGCTGCATGAAACGATCAACATCATGCCGCGCAGTCAGTTTAATGCCGGCGAGTACCACCCTCGCTAAACGCGTGAAAAGTCATCAGAGAAGATGTATCTGTCTTATTAAACATGCTAACAATGATAAAAATATAAGCATCCGATCGGTGCCACTATTACGGAGTAAATCGTCTTATGTCGCATAAGCATCCGATTATTGCGGTTACCGGCTCCAGCGGAGCGGGAACCACCACCACCAGCCTGGCATTCCATAAGATTTTCCAGCAATTAAAAATGCGGCCGGCCCAGCTTGAAGGCGATAGTTTCCACCGCTATACCCGTCCGGAAATGGATATGGAAATTCGTAAAGCGCGGGATCTGGGTCGCCATATCAGTTATTTTGGCCCGGAAGCCAACGATTTCAGCCTGTTGGAACAATCCTTTATCGAATATGGCCGGCATGGGCGCGGTCTGACGCGTAAATACCTTCATACCTACGATGAAGCGATTCCCTATAATCAGGTGCCCGGTACGTTCACGCCGTGGGAACCCATGCCTGAACCCACGGATATCTTGTTTTATGAAGGGCTGCATGGCGGGGTCGTCACCGATCAGCACAATGTGGCGAAACACGTCGATTTACTGGTCGGCGTCGTGCCCATCGTCAACCTGGAATGGATTCAAAAACTGATCCGCGATGTCAATGAACGCGGGCACTCGCGTGAAGCGGTGATGGATTCGGTCGTCCGATCCATGGAGGATTACATCACCTATATTACGCCGCAGTTTTCACGCACGCATATCAACTTCCAGCGCGTTCCGACCGTGGATACCTCAAACCCGTTCGCCGCCCGATCCATCCCTTCATTGGACGAAAGCTTTGTGGTGATCCACTTCCAGGGGCTGGATAATATTGATTACCCTTATCTGCTGGCCATGTTGCAGGGGTCGTTTATTTCGCATATCAACACGCTGGTGGTGCCCGGCGGGAAAATGGGGCTGGCGATGGAGTTGATTATGGCGCCGCTGGTGCAGCGATTGCTGGAAGGGAAAAAAATCGAGTAGCCGGCGGCTAAAACCAGCCCGGCAGCCATACTCCGGGCGATACCGCCCAGGCTATGGCAATACTCTGACTTCATGGCTGTAAGTGACCTTGACCGTTTTATTCAGCATCAGCGCCACCGAGCAATATTTTTCCGCAGACAGTTCCACCGCGCGCGCGACCGCCTGCTCGGCCAATCCTTTGCCCGTCACGGTAAAATGCAGATTAATATGGGTAAACAAACGCGGCGCTTCCGTTCTCCGCTCCGAGGTCAGTTTAACTTCGCAATCCGCGACGTCATTACGCCCTTTCTGCAAGATCGACACCACATCAATCGCGCTACAACTGCCAATCGACATCAGCACCATTTCCATGGGACTTGGCGCTTTATCGCCCGAATTTCCATCCATCACCACCTGATGTCCGGAAGCTGATTCGCCCAGAAATGTTAAGTTTTCAACCCACTTCACCCGAGCCTGCATGCCGCCTCCGCTAAAAAATTTTTTAATATTTATATCGTTATTATACAAAAACAACCTATAACCACAGCTTTATCATGCTGACGCGAGACAACACAAGACACTTCCTCCAAGCTGTGTTAAAAATGAGAACAGAAGCTGTCTTTTCTGGACAAACTCAGATCGCGGGAAGATGATAACGTCGCCAGACAGAAGCTCCAGTATATTCCCTGACGGCCTACACGTAATTTGAATTTTTAGCAGTAAACACGCCGTACAGGGAACTCTGAGCCCTGTGATTTGCGCAGTGAATTACAACAGAGGATAATAGCGAATGGTTCTCGGCAAACCGCAAACAGACCCAACTCTCGAATGGTTCCTTTCTCATTGCCATATCCACAAGTATCCATCGAAGAGTACGCTGATTCACCAAGGTGAAAAAGCAGAAACGCTTTACTACATCGTGAAAGGCTCTGTCGCAGTGCTAATCAAAGATGAAGAAGGCAAAGAAATGATCCTCTCTTATCTCAATCAGGGAGATTTTATTGGCGAGCTTGGCTTGTTTGAAGAAGGCCAGGAGCGTAGCGCCTGGGTACGGGCGAAAACGGCTTGTGAAGTTGCTGAAATTTCCTATAAAAAATTCCGGCAGTTGATTCAGGTCAATCCCGATATTCTGATGCGTCTGTCCGCGCAGATGGCAAGCAGGCTGCAAGTGACCTCAGAGAAAGTCGGTAATCTGGCATTCCTTGATGTAACCGGTCGCATTGCCCAAACATTATTGAACCTGGCAAAACAACCCGATGCCATGACGCACCCAGATGGCATGCAAATAAAAATCACCCGCCAGGAAATTGGGCAAATCGTTGGCTGTTCACGCGAAACCGTGGGCCGCATTCTTAAAATGTTGGAAGATCAGAACCTCATTTCCGCACATGGTAAAACGATCGTGGTTTACGGTACGCGTTAAACCCGGCGATTACCCTACGACAAAAAAGCGTGAAGTCTCTTTCACGCTTTTTTTATAGCCATATAACACCGTAGCAAGGCGTATCAGGGCAGAACTTTGGCTGACTGGATCACGATCGGTTTGGTGGGCACATTTTGGTAAGGGCCGACGTTTTCGGTCTGCACCTGAGCGATTTTATCCGCCACGTCCATACCTTTTACCACTTTACCGAATACCGCATAGCCAAAATCACGCTGTCCGTGATCGAGGAAAGCGTTATCAGCCACATTGATGAAGAATTGACTGGTGGCGCTGTCTTTTTCCGCAGTCCGCGCCATGGAAATGGTGCCGCGCAGGTTGCGTAAGCCATTGTCCGCTTCATTTTTGATCGCCGGGTTGGTCGCTTTCTGCTTCATGTCGTCGGTAAAACCGCCGCCCTGAATCATAAAGCCGGGGATGACCCGATGAAACGTCGTGCCGTTATAAAAACCGTTATTCACGTACTCAACGAAGTTATTCACCGAAACCGGTGCTTTTTGGTTGTCCAATGCCAGCTCAATGTTTCCCGCCGAGGTCGTCAGCAAAACATGCGTTGTGCCGGAGGTAGCGAACACCGGAGAAAAAGCCGTAAGTGAAATAAAAGCCGCCGCAGCAGCCAGAGTACGTTTAAGCATGATAATTCCTTGTTGAAGAAACCGACCACTGAAAGCGTAATGATTGTAAATACCCACACCCGCCAACGCCACCCATTTACCTTTTTTTACGTATTATAAAAAGGCTGACGTTAAAGTCAGCCCAGACCATTGACAAAGCCCGTTATTAGGGAGAGCGTGGCGAGGGGCCGTAGCGGCGTAAGCCGCCGGAGCGCCCCTCGGTACGGTAGGCCCGGGTATCTCAGGCTTACAGACGACTTTGTCAGTAACCTCAGGCTGACGTTAAAGTCAGCACCCGCTTATTATCTGTCGCCGCACAGAACCTTAGCCCATACGCTCCGAACGCACCGCAAGGTCGCGGCTATACTGGCGGCTGGCCTCCACCAGCATGGTGGTATAGGCGTTCTTCGGCGTATCGCGGGTTAAGTCGCCGATATTCAGCGTTTCCAGTATCCGGCCATACTGCATCACCGCGACTTTATGACACAGATGGGAAATTACCCCCAGATCGTGCGTCACCAGCAGGTAGGTTAATTTCTCCTGCTGTTGCAGTTCAGCCAGCAGATTAAGAATTTCCGCCTGCACGGAAACGTCCAGCGCCGAGGTCGGCTCATCGAGCAACAGCACTCTGGGCTCCAGAATCAGCGCGCGGGCGATCGCCACGCGCTGGCGCTGGCCTCCCGAAAGCTGATGCGGATAGCGGCGGCGGAAGTGCGTGCCCAGCCCGACTTTCCCCAGCAGCGTATCGATACGGTCGTCACGATCGTTAAAACGGTGGATGGACAGCGGTTCTTCCAGAATCGACTCCACCGTGTGACGGGGATGCAGCGAACCATAGGGATCCTGAAAAATCATCTGCACTCGTCGGCAGCGCGCCTGATCGATACGATGCGCCAGTTGCTGGCCGTCAATCAGCAAGCTTCCCTGCCAGTGATTAAACAACCCGGCCAGACATTTCAGTACGGTGGTTTTACCCGAACCGGACTCGCCGACCAGACCGAAAATCTCACCGTCGTCCACGGTAAGGTTCACGTCATACAAAACCTGATTCTGCGTGCTTCCCTGACCAAACGACAGATTAAGATTGTTCACTTCAATCATGGATCGGTTCATATTCATAGATTCGCTCATCGGAAGGGTTGCCGTCGCCATACGTGCTCCTTACTCATTAATCCAGGCCGGATCGCGATTCATCACCGGCAGATGCGAACGCGGACGATCGATATCCGGTAACGAGTTCAGTAATCCGCGGGTGTAAGGATGCCGCGCATTATCCAGATCGGCGGCGGCAATCGACTCCACCACCCGTCCGGCGTACATCACCAGTACCCGATCGCAGAAACTGCGCACCAGATTGATGTCGTGGCTGATGAAAATCAGCCCCAATCCACGTTCACCCACCAGATCGTCGAGCATCGCCAACACCTGCAAGCGCACCGAAACATCCAGCGCCGAGGTCGGTTCATCGGCAATCACCACTTCAGGCTCGGTAATCAGCATCATCGCAATCATGATGCGCTGCCCCTGCCCGCCTGAAATTTCGTGGGGATACAGGCCGTATACCCGTTCCGGCTGGCGAATACGCACCACATCCAGCATCGCCATCACTTTTTCCTTCGCTACGCGCGCCGAAACGCGATGGTGAGCCAGATAGGCTTCTGCAATCTGATCGCCGACGCAGACCACCGGATTCAATGAGTATTTGGGATCCTGCATAATCATTGAGATGCGTTTGCCGCGGATCTGACGCATCCGCGCTTCGTCCGCCGTTAACAAATCGGTGTCGCCAAAACGCAGACGATCCGCCGTAATACGCGCGCTGTGCGGGTGTAAGCGCAGCAAGGCGCGCCCCACCGTGGATTTACCGGAGCCTGATTCGCCGACAATCGCCAGCTTTTCACACCCCAGCGTGAAGGAGACGCCGCGCACGGCATCGGTCACCACGCCGCCGTTGACGAAACTGACCCGCAGATCCGCGACATCCATCAACGGTGCGTTCTGCGGCGTACGGTGAGAAAGATTATTCAGTTCTGGGATCGAGGATGTCACGTAGGCCGTCTCCAAGGAAATTGAACGCCAGGCTGTTGATCAAAATCGCCAGCCCCGGAATAGTCACTAACCACCAGCACTCCATCATGTAACGGCGACCGGCTGAAATCATCGCGCCCCATTCAGGATCGGGCGGCTGCGCCCCCAACCCCAGGAACCCCAGCCCGGCCGCGGTCAGAATAATGCCCGCCATGTTCATGGTGATACGAATAATCACCGACGGCAGACACAGCGGCACAATGTGGTGCAGCAGGATGCGGATCGATGATGCGCCTTGCAGTTTCACGGCGGAAACAAAGTCGGCATGGCGCAATGACAGCGTTTCGGCCCTTGCCAGACGCGCAATCGGCGGCCAGGCGGTCAAGGTAATCGCGATCACCACATGCTCCAGCCCCGGGCCAAGCGCCGCCACGAACGCCAACGCCAGCACCAGACTGGGGAAAGAGATGAAAATATCGGTGATGCGCATCAGAATGGTATCGACGATGCCGCCGTAGTAGCCCGCCACCACACCCAGCAACAGACCGATCGGCCCGACGGTTACCGACACCAGCGCCACGATATACAGCGTGATGCGGGAGCCATAGACCAGTCGGCTAAAGACATCGCGGCCAAACTCATCGGTTCCGAACCAATGGGCCGCGCCCGGCGCCTGCAATGCATTGCCCAGATCCTGCGCCAGCGGGTCGTGCGTCGCGATCCAGGGGGCAAAAATGGCGACCAGCATCAGCATCAGGACGATGGCCGAACCAATGGCGGTCAATGGATTACGCATCATCAGCAGCAGAAAACCAGCGATACGCGCGCCGCGCAGCTTCAGGCGCCCCACCCGCTTTTCCGGTGACGTTCGCAGTACCGGTTCAGAGGAAATGTTCATGCGTTCGTCCTCGGATCAAAGATTTGATACAACATGTCCGACAACAGATTGAGGGTGACGAAGATCAGCCCTACCAGCAGGACACAGCCCATAACCGCGTTCATATCCCCCAGCAGCAAACTGCCGGTGAGATAGGAGCCGAACCCCGGCCAGGAGAACACCGTTTCGATCAGCACCGCCCCTTCCAGCAGCGAACCGTAAGCCAGCGCGACCACCGTCAGCAATTGCACCAGAATGTTACGAAACGCGTGCGCCCACACCACCCGGAATTCAGACAGCCCCTTGACGCGCGCGGTAATGATGTACTCCTGCGACAGCTGCGCCAGCATAAAGCTGCGCGTCATACGGCTGATATAAGCCAGAGAATGAAAACCCAAAATGGTGGCGGGCAACAGCAGGTGATTCAGCGCGCTGCGGAACACCTCCCAGTTGCCTTCCAGCATCGCGTCAAGCAACAGCAGCCCGGTGCGGTTCTCCACCAGGCCGTCATAGGCCATGTCCACCCGTCCGGCGCCGCCCACCCAGTTGAGCCAGGCATAGAACACCAGCAGCCCCATCATGCCGACCCAGAATATCGGGGTGGAATAGCCCGCCAGACTGATAAAACGCACCACGTAATCCGCCCATTTGCCGCGTCTTGCCGCCGCCAGAACGCCCAGCGGCACGCCCAGACCGGCGCCGACGATAATCGCCATCGTGGCGAGCTCTATGGTGGCGGGAAAGACACGGATGATATCGTCGACGACCGGACGTCCGGTCAGAAGCGCGTTGCCCAAATCGCCCTGCATAAGAGAGTTGAAGTAAATAAAAAACTGCGCATACAGCGGCTTATCCAGCCCCAACTGCTGATAAACCTGTTGATAGGTACTTTGATCGGCATCCTGTCCGACAATCGCCAGGACGGGGTCGATCGGCATCACGCGGCCGATCACGAATGTCAGGATCAGTAATCCGAACAGCGTGACCACGACCTGAAACAGACGTTTCGCCAACCGACGCAACACTCCCCCCGGTTTGATCCAATCAGAGAAAACCATGTTCTTTCTCCTGCTACTCCGGTTAGCGGCGACGTCAAACCGCCACTAACGCGGCTATTTCGTTTTTAACGTTCCAGGCGGGATGATTCGCCGGACACACATCGGCCAATCATCCGCTGAACGTGTGAAAACTAGCGCTGTTTAGAGACGTCCCGCAGTTGCGTCGTGGAAGACGGATGCGGCACATAACCTTTCACGTCTTTACGCAACACCACGGAGTCGATCATCTGCGACACCGGAATAATCGCCGGGAACAGTTCTTCATAACGATTCTGTACGTCGATATACATCTGCTTCTGTTGCTGGGGATCTTTCTCCAATAACGCCCGATCGATCATCTCGTTCAATGACTTATCGTAGAAAGAGGTGCGCCAGCCCTGGAAGTTGGTCAGTTTGGCTTCGTCGCTGTTATCGGGGTTATAGGCCACGGATCGCAGGCTGGAATGGGGATGCGGATCGACGCCGCCGCCGCCGCGGCCAACCAGCATATCGAATTTACGATCGCGCATGGCGCCATATACCTGATTGCCGGTGCCGGAAATAATCTTGGCTTTGATGCCGGCCTGCGCCAGCGTTGACTGCACGGAAGTCGCCAGATTGAGGAACGGTTGATCCGACAACACGCGCAGCGTGGTTTCAAAGCCATTCGGATAACCCGCTTCCGCCAGCAATGACTTGGCTCGGGCCACATCCAGCTTATAGCCCGGATTCGGCAACGTGGCATCCATCCCGGATTGAATCGGGCGTTGGTGATAGAAGCCGTAGCCAGGCATGACGGTTTTATTTACGCCATCATAATCAATGAGATAGCGAACCGCTTCACGCACTTTGGGTTGCGCGAAGTATTCATTTTTCAGACTCATGGCGACGTAATACAGCGTGCCCTTTTTCACCTCATCCACGACGACGTTCGGGTCGCGTTTCAGGGCGTTGATATCCGGCACCGACATGCCGGAGGCGACATCAATATCGCCTTTTTCAATCATCAGGCGCAGCGCCTGCGACTCGGTCATGTGGCGGAAAATGACGCGCCTCATTTTGGCGTCGCCGTGCCAGTTGCCCTCAACCCGACTGATGCGCAGCACATCTTTCGCCTGCCACACATCCAGCTTGAACGGGCCGGAGCCTGCCTCATTGGTCGTCAGCCAGCCGTTGCCCCAGTCGCCGTTTTTCTCGTGCTGCAAGACCGTTTTGCTATCCAGCACCGATCCGCTGCCCAAGGTCGCCAGCGAATAGATAATCAGTTTGGGATCGTTCGGCTTGGGCAGTTCGATTTCAATCGTGTGGGCATCTTTGGCGCGGATCATTTTCTCCACATTGTCCGCCGTGAAACCATAGGATTTCCAGGTGGTGGCCTGCGCCATATTGAGGTTAAGCAGGCGTTTCATCGACCAGGCGAAATCCTGCGCCGTAACCGGATTTCCTGAATGGAACGTCGCGTTGTCCACCAGATTGAAGGTAATGACCTTACCGTCTTCGCTCACGCTCCAGCTTTTCGCCAGAGACGGCAGGACGTTGCTCAGGTTTGCCGGATCGAGCACCACCAGCGAATCATACAGATTGACGATAATGCCCACTACTTCATTACCGGTCATCGCCGCCGGATCGAGCGACAACATGTTGTTCATATTCATCCCGACAATCAGCTGATCGTCAGGCGTTTTGGCGGACAGCATGGCGGGGGTCGCCGCCATGCAGAGGGTACTTAACAGTAGGGTACGGAGTATTGCGCGTGCTTTCATTATTCTTCTCCAGGTGTGGAAGTATGGAAGACGACAACTTTTTATTTTTTAAGTATTTTCTTTCAGACTGACGTTCTATTCTTTGCTTAAGGCATGCTCCTCAATCCAGTCAAAATTGATATCCTCGCCCAACCCCGGACGCTGCGGCAGATGCACGAAGCCTTCGCCGTCCATCGGATCGACGATGGAATTCAGGTAGGCGGCGGGTTCATCATAATCAAGGAAGGGATGCAGCAAGCCGCGTTCATACCAGCGGCAGTTCTTGATAGCGCCCACCACCGCCAGATTGGGGGCGCCATTGCCATGAATCTCGCAATCCATACCAAAGGCTTCGGCCAGACCGGCCACTTTCATACACGGCGAGAGACCGCCGACGCCCTGTACGCCAGCGCGCAAAATATCGCACGCGCCTTCTTTCACCCAGTCGGCCCGGCTGAAGTATTTGCCTGATAGACTTTCCGGCCCGATGACATCAATATCCAGGCTTTTGGTCAGCCAGCTATAGGAGGCCATGCTCTGTTCTTCCATCGGCTCTTCAAACCAGGTGAAATCCAGCTTCTGGAGTTCCCGGCCGATGTACAGCGCGTCGCTACGGCTATACCAGTGATAGCCATCCAGCATCAGGCAGATATCCGGCCCGACCGCTTCACGCACGGCGGCACAGGCTTTCACATCCATTTTCGGGCTGGGAGCAAAAGAAACCGGCGGCATCCAGGTGTGCAGTTTGATGGCTTTATAGCCGCGCTGAACCAGTTTTTCGGCGAACTGACCGTACTCTTCCGGCGTGGATAAACCGCCGGCCAGTTCGTCGCCGCACATGGTGCTGCCGTAGGCCGGCACTTTTTCCCGGTAACCGCCCAACAGCTTGTGGACGGGCATATTCAACATGCGCCCCTGTAGATCCCACAGCGCCGATTCAACAATCGATAGCGCGCGATCCGTCAGTTGGTTGGCGCTACCGCGCTGCCAGTGCACCAGATCCTGCCACAGACGCTCGCGATCAAACGGGTTTTGCCCGATCAGAACTTTACGGAAAAACGCATTCACGATATGCGGGCGAATCACTTCCGGCGGCGCGAACGCATAGCCTTTATGCCCCTCGTCGGTACTGATGGTTAACAGAGCCATTTTGGCCTGATTTTCCGCGCCTGGATGTGAATGCCCTGCGCTGTCAGACACCCGGCGCGTGGGATAAGTAAACACGGTGACATCAATTGATTCTATTTTCACGTTGTTACCTGCCTTGATGTTTAACACAACTCATGTACACGATTTACAGTTGGAAACTGCATGTATTAAAGGAACAATTTTGTATGCGTCGTCATTCTGTATAAGGGAAAAAGCAGATATATCTACCCGTTTTCTCTTACAGAGAGATCGGCATCACAAAAAAGGAATAATGTGTTAATTAAAAAAAAATAGCGTTTTATTTTTAATTATTAAGGTTGTTCCTGCGTTAGTCATTAGGCAATTTCTTTCATCTAAAAAGATTATGCGGCGGATAATTGTGCAATTGCCCATAACTTTGTGAGCATTATCACCAGAAAAATCGCATACCCTTCCCTTGACAAGGGAAATAGCGTGTTTTCAATCGCCGATGAGAAAGCCATACGCTCGAATTCCGGGCGCAAGATTAATGATGGTTTCCCGGCCGAGCGTCAAGGTGAGCGATGGGTCGCCAGCGCATTGAAAAAACAGCATTTTCACCTGTATGATGGCCCCTGCCTGGAAGACGAAACCCAATCCGCCGCGATAGACGGCATTCAGGTTCCCGATGGTAATGGGCAAATTGAATATTTATCCCGCCGTTGAGGGCATAATTGCCGTTGATGACGCGCCATCACTGATATAACGCTACGCCGCCTGCCTCACTGGCGGACGGCTTCTATTGACCTGAATTTATTAAGAGGCAACACATGGATTACCTGCCAATATTTTGCCAGTTACGCGACAAACCTTGCTTATTGGTCGGGGGAGGAGAAATCGCCGAGCGTAAAGCCAGGCTATTACTGGATGCCGGAGCGATTCTCACGGTGAATGCCCTCAGCTTTAATGAACAATTTATTGGCTGGCAAAAAGACGCGCGGGTCACCCTGGTACAGGGTCGGTTTAATTCAGACTTGCTGAACGGCGCATGGCTGGCGATTGCCGCGACTGACGATCGGGAAATCAACAGGCAGGTTTACGAAAGCGCCAGCAAACAACGGATTTTCTGCAACACCGTAGACGATGCCCGGAACACAAGCTGCATTATGCCTTCCATTATCGACCGATCTCCTATTATGGTCGCCATCTCATCCGGGGGAACCGCGCCGGTGCTGGCGCGTATACTGCGTGAGAAACTGGAAAGCATCCTGCCGCAGCATCTTGGCAAGCTGGCGGCTTTTGCCGGCGAACTACGCCAGCGCGTGAAAGGCCGCTTCAAAAATATGGGCGCCCGTCGCCGCTTTTGGGAAAAACTGTTTATTCACGACCGGCTGGCTCAATCGCTGGCGAATAACGACACCGCCAGCGTACAGCAGCTTACCGAGCAACTCTTCTCCGCGCCGTTGGATGACCGGGGTGAAGTCGTCCTGGTGGGCGCGGGGCCGGGAGATGCGGGATTATTAACGCTAAAAGGCCTACAGCAACTGCAACAGGCCGATATCGTGATCTACGATCGTCTGGTTTCAGAAGAGGTGCTTAACCTGGTAAGGCGCGATGCCGAACGTATTTTTGTCGGCAAGCAGTCTGGTCATTACTGTATTCCCCAGGAACAGATTAACCAGCTATTACAGGAAAAAGCGCTGGCGGGGAAACGGGTGGTGCGGTTAAAAGGCGGCGATCCCTTTATCTTCGGGCGCGGCGGCGAGGAATTGGAGCATCTGCAACAGGCGGGAATTCCTTTTTCCGTCGTGCCCGGCATTACCGCCGCCTCCGGCTGCTCCGCCTATGGCGGCATTCCCTTAACGCATCGCAATCATGCCCAAGGCGTGAGGCTAATCACCGGACATGTCCAACATGACGCCGAACTCGACTGGGCCAGCCTGGCGGCCGAAAAGCAAACGCTGGTGTTCTATATGGGGCTCCAGCAGGCTGATTATATTCAGAGCAAACTGATCGAACAGAAGCTTCCGGCCACCGTCCCTGTCGCGTTGATTGAAAATGGCACATCCACGGCGCAGAGGGTATTAACCGGACAGCTTTCCCAGCTTGATGAACTGGCGAAACAGGCTGTCAGCCCGAGCCTGATCATCATCGGCAGCGTCGTCAACCTGCGAAAAAAACTGAACTGGTTTATCCAGCGACCAGACTAACGACCATACCGTTCTTCTTTTATCGACGGCGGCCGGCGGAGGGATCATTCCGCCGGATCGCCGCCCGACAAATGCACCAATATAGTGCTTGGCACCAAATGGAAGCACCGCAATGCACTACTTTGTCACAATTCCTTCTAAAACATTATTTTGATGCTTTACCCGCTATGCGACCTGCCTTATGTTGGCTAATCTAATAGCGATTAATAAGCAATATATATGAATAAATAGTCAATTTAGGCACGGGTAAAATCTGGCCTGAATATTGCTTAGCATCCTAAGCACTTCGGTGCGAGCGAAGCTATACCTCTACATCGTCGTTCCCGAACAGGGTGTGCGGTTCTCCGATCACAAAAAACAGTTCTGCTCACGACATCATTAGAAGGCGGAACAATAAGCAGTTGGGAGCTATTTGTGGAAGAAGTGACTTTCTGGCAACTCATCAGTTTTGGTGAAAATGGCTGGGGGAAATTATTATTGCTCGGCGCTGGCATGACGATCGCGCTGGCAACCTGCGGGTTCCTGCTCGGCGCGCTCATCGGCACTGTCGGCGCCTGGTCAAAAATTTGCGGTAACCGTCCCGTACGTTATCTCGCTGACGCCTATACCACCATCATCCGCGGCATACCCGACCTGCTCATCATTTACCTGCTGTACTTTGGCGGAAGCTCGGCGTTAACCATGCTGGCCAGACTTTTCGGCAATGATGGCTTTGTCGGTTTTCCTGGCTTTCTGGCCGGGGTATTTGCCGTTGGCATCTCTTCAGGCGCACAGCAGACGGAAGTTTTCCGCGGCGCGTTTTACGCGGTTTCCACCGGTGAAATTGAAGCCGCCAAAGCCTGCGGTATGCCCACGATGCTCCGCCTGCGGCGTATTATCATGCCGCTCCTGCTGCGCCATGCCATCCCGGCATTAGGCAATGTCTGGCAACTGGTGTTAAAAACCTCCGCACTGGTATCGGTCACCGGCGTCGCAGAGTTGATGACCCAGTCTCAAACCGGCTCGGGTTCAACCGGCAAACCGTTTGATTTCTTTATGGCGGCGGCGATGCTTTACCTGGTTATCTCTATCTGTTCCGGCTGGATTATGCGTAGAACAGAGTCATATTATTCCCGGGGTGTGAAACGCTGATGGATTTTCCTTTTATTTATGCCACGTTTCTGGAAATCATTCCCGGCATTCCCCTGACGCTTCAGTTAGCCATCGGTTCTGTTTTTTTAGGGTTCTTTCTGGCTCTGGGGCTGGCGTTAATGCAGATATCCGGAAACCCGCTGCTAAATTCGATTGCCCGGACCTATGTGCTGTTTTTCCGCGGCACGCCGCTGCTGGTGCAACTGTTTTTAATCTACTACGGGCTGGGACAATTTCCCTGGATCCGGGAAAGTTTCCTGTGGCCGATGCTGCGCGAACCCTATTGGTGCGCCCTGCTGTCTCTCAGCCTGTGTACCGCCGCCTATGCCAGTGAAATCATCCGGGGCGGATTGCAATCCGTGCCTGCCGGACAGATAGAGGCCGCACGCGCCTGTGGCATGCCGTCCCTGATGATTTTTAAACGCATTATTTTCCCATTGGCTATTCGTCAGGCGCTGCCAGCCTACGGTAATGAATTGATCTCAATGATCAAATCAACCTCACTGGCTTCCATTATCACCTTGATGGAAATTACCGGTATTGCCGCCCGAATTATTGCGGAAACCTACCGGGCGCTTGAAGTCTTCATGGTTGCCGGCGCGATCTATCTGTTTATCAACCTTATTCTGACGCGTCTGTTGATATGGGCGGAGTTCACCGTCACCCCGCATTTACGGGCGCCCGGCGCCCCGTCGGCAGCAAAGAACATCAAGAAACTGGGAGACCTTAAATGACCACGCCAGCGATCTGCCTGCGCAATATTCACAAAAGCTTTGGCTCTCTGGAAGTGCTGAAAGGTATCTCTTTTGAAGCCAGTCAGGGCGAAGTTGTCTCGATCCTCGGATCATCCGGTTCAGGAAAATCCACCCTGCTGCGTTGTATCAATATGCTGGAACTCCCCGATCGAGGAGAAATTATCGTCGCGGGCGAATCCATTGAAATGAAACCAAACCGCAAGGGACAAAACCGCCCTTCCAATCCCAGGCAAATCGATCGGATACGCACTCAGCTAGGCATGGTGTTTCAGAGCTTCAATCTGTGGTCGCACAAAACGGTGCTGGAAAACGTTATTGAAGCACCGGTACATGTTTTAAAACGTTCTCATGCAGAAAGTGTGGAGCATGCCGAGCAGCTATTGGAAAAAGTCGGGCTGGCGGATAAACGACATTACTACCCTTCCCATCTTTCAGGCGGTCAGCAACAACGTGCGGCGATCGCCCGCGCATTGGCGATGGCGCCGAAAGTTATGCTGTTCGACGAGCCGACATCGGCGCTTGACCCTGAATTGGTCGGTGAAGTATTACGCGTGATGCGAACACTGGCGGACGAAGGAATGACTATGCTGGTCGTCACGCATGAGATGGATTTCGCCCGCGAAGTCTCGAACCGGGTGGTCTTTCTGCATCAAGGCGAGATTGAAGAACAGGGTACGCCAGAGCAGGTTTTCACCGCCAGTCAATCCGCCCGCTTCCGGCAATTCATTGCCAGCTGGTAAGTCACTATTAATGATTAATCAATAAAATAACACCGGGGAAATAGCCTTATGATGAAATCAAAATTAAAAATGATCGCCTGTTCGCTGTGTCTGGTAAGCACGCTGGCCGCGGCTTTCACCGCGTCGGCTGAAGAGAAAAAATGGTCGACGATACGTATCGCCACCGAAGGCAACTATCATCCTTACAACTTCACCAAGCCTGACGGTACGCTGGATGGTTTTGAAATCGATATGTACAAAGTCCTGTGCGAGAGCATGCAGGTTAAATGCGACATCATAGTACAGCCGTTTACCAGCACCATTCCGGCGCTGAACGCCGGCAAGTTTGACGCCATCATCTCTGGTATGTCAGCCACGGAGAAACGCCGTCAGGTTATTGATTTCAGCCAACCTTACACCCAGTCAGGGCAGACTTTCGCCGTGTTGAAATCCAGCCCGCTGGCGAAAGAACTGCCTGATGCAGGCAAACGCTTCTCCATCAATCCGGCTGATGAAGCCGTCGCATTAGAAGAAATCGAAAAATTAAAACCCCTACTGCAAGGCAAAACCATCGGCGTTCAGTCCGCCTCCATTGCCAGCGCGTTTCTGGATAAATACCTCAAGGGCGTCATGACCATTCGTGAATATAAAACCACACAGGAACACGATCTTGACCTGAAAGCCGGACGCGTGGATCTGGTCATTGCTTCCGCGCCTTACCTGAAAGGCATTACCGAAAAACCGGGCAATACCGACATCGTAACCCCGGGCCCGCAGTTCATCGGCGGCATTCTGGGCAGCGGTTCATCCGTCGGTCTGCGTAAAACCGATCCTGAACTGAAGGCCATGTTCAACACCGCCATTGAGCAAGCCAAGAACGACGGTACATTGAAGAAATTGAGTGAAAAATGGTTTGGCATGGATACCTCACCGCTCTGATTCACGATTGAGCTAGCCGGGGCGACGATGGCGTGAGGCATCCCTGTGGAAACCTCATCACCGTCTCCCCTCATATCGGACTTTGTCAGCGGTCTGTACCGTTTTTATCAGACAGCACGAGAATTTATCGCACATGAATGCAACACAAACTGAAGACACGTTGCCCGCCGTCGATCGTCAGACCGTAGAAGAAATCTGCGCGCTGATTGCGAACAAGCGCCAGCAGTTCTTCACCCTGAGCGACGGCATCTGGGATACCCCGGAGCTGAATTATGAAGAATACCGTTCGGCAGCCCAGCATGAGGCCATACTCAAAGCGGAAGGTTTCCGCCTGACAAAGGGCATCGCCGGCATGCCGACGGCATTATTGGGCGAATTTGGCGCGGGTTCGCCGGTCATCGCCATCCTTGGCGAATACGACGCCCTGCCGGGCTTGAGCCAGCAGGCAAACGTGACCGAACCCAAACCGTTGGAAAACGGCGGCAACGGGCACGGCTGTGGTCATAATCTGCTTGGCACCGCCGCCTTGCAGGCCGCGACAGCGGTAAAGGATTATCTGCAAAAACATGCCATTGCGGGGACGATCCGTTTCTATGGCTGCCCGGCGGAAGAAGGCGGCTCATCAAAAGGCTTTATGGTAAAAGCCGGCGTTTTTGATGATGTGGATATCGCTATCTGCTGGCACCCGGCCACCTTTACCGGGGTCAACAGCCCGGTATCACTGGCCTGTAATGAGCTGAACTTCTACTTTAAAGGCCGGGCCGCTCATGCGGCAAGTAGCCCGCATCTGGGACGCAGCGCCCTTGATGCCGTCGAATTAATGAACGTGGGCGTCAACTACATGCGTGAGCATATGCCTTCTTCCGCCCGCGTTCACTACGCCATTACCGACAGCGGCGGTCATGCGCCCAATGTGGTACAGGCCAATGCCACCGTGCGCTATCTGGTGCGCGCCAGACAGTTGCCGGAGCTGCACCAGTTGGTCACACGGGTGAAAAAAATTGCCGAAGGCGCCGCACTGATGACCGAAACCCAAGTCAGTTGTGAAGTGCTTAGCGGTGATGCCAACCTGCTGGGTAATCAACCATTGGAGCAACGGATGCATGAGCATCTGCTGACGCTGGGCCCCATTGAGTTCGATGAAAACGATCGCCAACTGGCGGCAAAATTTCAGACCGCGCTGACGGCCGAGGACATTGCCGAATCCTACGCCCGGTTTGGCGTCACGCCACGTCCGGGTTTAGCGCTGCATGACGGCATTTATCCGCTCTACAGTCCCAATGAGGCGTTTATCGGCTCAACGGACGTAGGCACCGTAAGCTGGGTGGTGCCGACCGTGCAGATCCGCAGCGCCACTTACGCTATCGGTACGCCGGCCCACTCATGGCAGTTGGTCGCTCAGGGCAAAACGCAGGCCGCTCACAAAGGCATGGAATATGCCGCAAAAGCGATGGCTTCGCTGGCTGTCGATTTACTGCTAACGCCCGATCTGGTCGCCCAGGCGCAAGCCGATCTTCAGGCTAAATTGCAGCAAACGCCTTTTGAAAACCCGATTCCGGACGATGTTTTTCCGCCGCTGCCGCAGTGATTAACGTTATAGGAAAGAAGTGAAAGACAGGTCATCAGGAGGAACCCCTCCTGATGACTTATAACACTCATGGACGGGAAACAAACCCAACGGCCTGGTACACTTTTTTCAGCGTTTCCTGCGCACGGGCGCTGGCTTTCTCGGCGCCGTCGCGCATCACCTGCTGCAAGAAAGCCTCGTCATTACGGAAACGATGATAGCGTTCCTGTAATTCCGTCAACATGCCGGATACGGCATCGGCAACGGCGCCTTTCAGGTGACCATACATCTGGCCGCTGAATTCCTGCTCCAGTTCGGCAATGGTTTTCCCGGTGACGGCAGACAGAATATCCAATAGGTTGGAGACCCCGGCTTTATTCACTAGGTCATAACGAACGACAGGCGGCTCATCAGAATCCGTCACCGCACGTTTGATCTTCTTCACCACCGACTTCGGATCTTCCAGCAGGCCAATCACGTTATTGCGGTTATCATCAGACTTGGACATCTTCCTGCTCGGATCCAGCAAAGACATCACCCGGGCGCCGGACTTTGGAATAAACGGCTCTGGCACCTTGAAAATATCCCCGTACAGCGTATTGAAACGCTGGGCGATATCGCGGCTCAATTCCAGATGCTGTTTCTGATCTTCACCCACCGGCACCTGGGTGGTCTGATATAACAGAATATCCGCCGCCATCAGCACCGGATAATCAAACAAACCGGCATTGATATTTTCTTCATAACGCGCTGATTTATCTTTAAATTGCGTCATGCGGCTCAGTTCGCCGAAATAGGCGTAGCAGTTCAGCACCCAGCTTAGCTGGGTATGTTCAGGGACATGCGACTGAACGAAGATAGTGCTCTTCTTCGGATCGATCCCGCAGGCCAGATACAGCGCCAGCGTATCCAGCGTCGCTTTTCTCAGCTGTTGGGCATCCTGACGCACCGTAATGGCATGCAGATCGACGATACAGTAGATGCAATCGTAGTCATCCTGCATATTCACCCACTGACGTAACGCACCCATGTAGTTACCAATGGTCAATTCACCAGACGGTTGTGCACCGCTAAATACAATGGGCTTACTCATACTAATGTTTCCTGATTTTTTGAAGATGACGGCCCGACGATGGGCAACAGGTCGGCAAAACGATCCAGCACAATATCCGGATGACTGAGTTCAACCGCTTCACCATAGTTATATCCGTAGGTCATGCCGACGCAGGGGCAACCGGCGGCCTGGGATGCTTGAATATCGTTACGCGAATCCCCCACGAACAGCAACTCGTTCGCCCGCAGGCCTAACTTGCCCAGCACCAGATACAGGGGAGCCGGATGCGGTTTCTTGGCGATGACATCATCACCGCCGATAATGAGGGAAAAATAGGCGTCAATGCCCAGCGACGCCAGCAAAGGCGCAACAAACGGCGTCGGTTTATTGGTCACCACCGCCATGGGAAATCCCTGGCGGGCCAGATGCGCCAGCGTCTCTTTTACCTGAGGAAACAGCCGGCTGCCGCCGTCAACCGTTTGCGCATAGTCGAGATCAAACTGCTTGCGGGTGTCGCGGATCCGCTGTGGCGTTGGCTCGACGCCGGCCCAGCGCAGCGCGCGCTCAACCAGAACATCGGCGCCGTTGCCAATCCAGGTGGCGACCTGCGCCTCGCCCGCGGCCGGCAGAGATTGCGCCTGTAACGCTAAATCTATCGCGGCGGCCAGCCCGGGCAAACTGTTAATCAGCGTGCCATCTAAATCAAACGCCAGCCCACGAATCAACGCCATGTCAGTCATGCGCCACCTTCGCCACTTCGCCGCGCATCTGCTCAATGACCGAGCGATAATCAGGCTGGCTGAAAATTGCCGATCCCGCCACAAACATATCGGCCCCCGCCGCGGCAATGGCGCCGATATTGTCGACCTTGACGCCGCCGTCCACTTCCAGACGAATATCATAGCCGCTGTCGTCAATCCGCTTGCGCACCTGCCGCAGCTTGTCCAGCGTGGACGGAATAAACGATTGCCCGCCAAAACCGGGATTGACCGACATCAGTAAAATAATATCCAGCTTATCCATGACGTAATCAAGATAGCTGAGAGGCGTTGCCGGGTTGAAAACCAGACCGGCCTTGCAACCGTGATCTTTGATCAGTTGCAGGGAGCGATCGATATGTTCCGAGGCTTCCGGATGAAAAGTAATGAAACTGGCGCCCGCCTGCGCAAAATCGGGAATAATGCGATCAACCGGCTTGACCATCAAATGAACATCAATCGGCGCAGTGATGCCATAGTCCCGCAAGGATTTCAACACCAGCGGGCCGATGGTCAGATTAGGCACATAGTGGTTATCCATCACATCAAAGTGAACCACATCGGCGCCGGCCGCCAGTACGTTAGCGGTATCTTCACCCAGTCGGGCAAAGTCAGCCGACAGGATAGACGGGGCGATTAAAAACGGTTTCATTCGGTTCTCCAAACGATAAGGTCTGAATTCCTGCTGTCGGGATGTTCTGGTCCGTCACCCGATAAGCGTTCGGTTGCTGAGCAACGCTAACTTCCAATCAATCATATTCATCTTGTGGCCGCACTGCCCTGCTTGTCATCCCATATCCGTTCACATGGCCGGTGCGGTTTATCAAACCGGATCAGGCATACAGCGCCAGAAGTTCGTTTACTTTACTACGACCCAGAATATTACGGCTAATCGTCCGGCGCGCTTTTACCACATAAAGTGAGGCGTCCTGATACCACTCGCGGGTCAACACCGTATCGTGATTCGAAATCAACACCGGGATCCGGTTTTCCACCGACAAACGATAGGCCAGCCTGGCCAGATCTTGCTGGTCGACGCTATTAAAATTGTTGGTGTGGTACGCCGTAAAATTAGCGGTCGCCGATAACGGCGCATAGGGAGGATCGCAATAAACCACCGATCCGGGCGCCGCTTTAATCAACGTCTGCTGATAATGTTCACAAACAAATGTTGCGTTCCGGGCTTTAAAAGCGAACCAGCGGATTTCTTCTTCCGGGAAATAGGGTTTTTTATAACGTCCGAACGGCACATTGAATTCGCCACGCATGTTATAACGGCACAGGCCGTTATAACAATGACGGTTCAGATACAGAAACAATACCGCCCGCCGATAGGCATCGGTGCAAAGATTAAACTCTTCGCGCAGCAGATAGAAAACCTCTGAAGTATTCACTTCGTCCGTAAAAAGCTTGCGGGAGTCGCGGACAAAATCGTCGGTATTCGACTTAACGATATTGTAAAGATTGATGAGGTCGCTATTAATATCAGCCAATATATAGTTGTCGTACTCTGTATTCAGAAATACAGAACCCGCACCGACAAAAGGTTCGATAAGGCAGTCTCCTGCGGGTAAATAGCGACGAATTTCTTCTACCAGCGGATATTTACCACCAGCCCATTTTAAAAAAGCGCGGTTTTTCTTCATGCCGTCGTTAGTTACTCATACTTTATCAGAGCCGCGGATTGTACTCTGTGTCAGACAGCACATCAGGGCTAAAATTGGTGTTACTTATTCAAGTCCTGCTTCACCTGACGGATCGGCTTAACCCATGGTTTTTTCGCTTGCACATCAGCAGGCAGCGTTGCAACCGCCCGCCTTGCTTCTGAAGAAGAAGCATAGACTCCACTCACTAATACATACCAAGGTTTTCCATCGCGTTTGGTTTCATACACCCATGAATGAGTCAGATTATGCTGCTTAGCGTAAGCTTGCAGCGTATCTGAACGGGAAGCGCTGCTCAGTTGCAAGGTAAAATGGCTGGCTGGCGCGCTTTGTATTGAACTGCTTTGACCGGCGGACGCATTTGCCGCAGGTTTGCCCGCAGCGGCTTTCTGAGTATTCGTCGCCGATGGTCTGGCGCCGCTGTGCGCCGAATTATTGTGCGTAGACCTCTCCGCGGGACGGGGCGCCGGTGTTCTGGTCGTTGGCGCCACCGTGGCCGGCGCGGTCGGCAGCGTAGAGCTACCTATCGCGCCTTGAGAAAATTCGTTAACGCGGCCCTGCTGCTGAGAAAGCGCGTCGGTAATATTACCTGGCAACTCGATACGTTGCTGGCCGCTAACCTGCGGTTGAACCTGTGCTTCCGTCGGCGTGCCGGCGATAGGCGGCGCGCTCAGCGTTTGCGGCGACTGTCCGGCGACGGCGGGAGAGGCCTCAACCGGCGCGGCGGTCTCTGTTTGCGTCATTGGCGATGATGAAGAAAGATCGATACTCTTTTCACCACCGGTTTGGCTCTGGGGCTGAGAAGTCTGCGGATGAGATGGCGCCTGTAAAGCAGAACCAATACCAATAATAATCAACAGCAATACCAATATCCCGATGGCGATCATCAGGTGCTGTTTGGAAAGCGCGATTTTCGGTACGGAAAAATGACTGCTTCTTTTTTGCTGACGTGTTGGTCGACGGTCACTGGCATCAGGCTTCAGCTCATCTTCCGGCTTAAACTCATCCATTTAAAACCCCCCAACTGAAAGGTTAAAATTCGCAACGTTATCCCCACAGCGAATTATTAAATCATAACGCATTGTATTTTATTAACCATAAACCATCAGAGCTTATCTGTCGTTAACGCATTTGTCGTTAACAAAACGGTAAAGCGCTTAGGCAAGACAATCAGCTATCGACGCGAGCACAATATCACGGGCTACGCCACCACGGACTTCGGAATGACCAATAGATGTCGGCAGCACAAGACGTAACTCACCGGCCAGCACTTTCTTATCACGCATCATGTGGGGAAGGTAAGATTCCGGCGCCATCTGTTCCGGCCCGTCAACAGGCAAACCGGCCCGAACGAATAGAGACTTGATACGTTCGATATCATCAGCGGAAAACTGCCCGAGACGCCGGGCGGTATGGGCGGCCATCACCATACCCGCCGCAATCGCTTCGCCATGCAGCCAGTTACCGTATCCCATTTCCGCTTCAATCGCATGGCCGTAGGTGTGCCCGAGATTAAGCAATGCGCGCATGCCGCTTTCGCGTTCATCCGCAGCAACAACCGCCGCTTTCAGTTCACAGCAGCGGCGGATACAGTAAGCCAACGCGTCATGCTGTAATCCGCGCACCGCCTCAATATTTTCTTCCAGCCAGTGAAAGAAATCGCGATCCAGAATAATACCGTACTTGATCACTTCGGCCAGTCCAGATGAAAGCTCCCGCGCTGGTAAGGTTTTCAGGCAATCCAAATCGACAACCACTGACGCCGGTTGATAGAAAGCGCCGATCATATTCTTGCCCAGCGGATGATTCACTGCGGTTTTACCGCCAACGGAAGAATCAACCTGCGCCAGTAGCGTAGTCGGCACCTGAATGAAACGAACGCCGCGCTGGTAGCTGGCGGCGGCGAAACCGGCCAGATCGCCAATCACGCCGCCGCCCAACGCAACAATCGTCGTATCGCGGCCGTGCGGTTTAGCCAGCAGCGCGGTAAAGACCTGATCCAGTACCGTCAGGGATTTATATTTCTCCCCATCCGGCAATATCACCTGATCGACATGCACACCGCTTTGCTCAAGCACGCGGCGGACATGGTCAAGGTAGAGGGGAGCCAAGGTCTGGTTGGTCACCAGCATGGCCTGTTCCCCGGCTTTCAACGGCATAAAAGAGGCCGAATCATTAAACAATCCGGCGGCTATCGTAATAGGATAACTACGTTCCGCTAATGTTACGGTAATTCTTTCCATGCTCGTTCAATAACCTGTTCAAAACCCGCATAACGCAGATGATGTATTACACTCAGTTACTTTCCAGCATATTGATAATCTGGTTAGCAACTACCTTGGCGCTTTGTTCATCGGTCCGGATAGTGACATCAGCGATTTCCTCGTACAGCGGATTCCGCTCTCTCGCCAACTCTTCCAGAACTTCACGCGGAGGCGTTTCAACCTGAAGCAACGGACGCTTCTTATCGCGCTGCGTGCGGGCGAGCTGCTTCTCAATCGTCGTTTCCAGATAAACGACGACCCCACGCGCGGAAAGACGATTGCGTGTCTCACGTGATTTGACCGAACCGCCGCCTGTCGCCAGCACGATACCTTGTTTTTCCGTCAATTCATTAATGACTTTCTCTTCGCGATCGCGGAAGCCTTCTTCGCCTTCCACATCGAATACCCAGCCCACATCAGCCCCGGTGCGTCGCTCAATTTCTTGATCGGAGTCGAAAAACTCCATATTGAGTTGCTGAGCTAACTGACGGCCAATAGTGCTTTTGCCGGCACCCATAGGCCCAACCAGAAAGATATTGCGTTTCTCTGCCATGTTTTTTGGTATTACTAAGACAATTCGTTAATGATAACCCGCCCCGCCAATCAACCCAGCGACGGGACCTAAACTGAAACCTCATGAGCGATAGTGCGAGAATCAGACAAAAAATTATCTCAATACTCAGGGTAGTTTGGCAACCGAATAAAATGCCACACGACATACAGGTGGTAATATCGTGTGTTTTATCGACATTTTCGGAGGAACAACACTTCTGTGCTCAATTCGCTAACCCTTGTAAGCTAAATCCGCCGCAGCGTCAAACTTAGAAGACATGAATCAATCAAAATGTTGCGCCATTTGCATGAAAACATCACGTTCCTTATTACTTATAAAGAGGGAATTAACGTCGGCGTGATAAAAATGACCAACTCCCGCCGGGTATGCTGCTGCGTGTTGTTTTTGAACAAATATCCCAGCAGGGGAATATTGCCTAAAGCCGGTATCTGGCTGCCGCCGTTTTTTTTCTGCTGCTGAAAAATACCCCCCAGAACGATGGTTTCACCATCGGCAACCGTAACCTGCGTTTGTATTTCCTGTTTATCGATCGCCAGCGCGTCGCCATTTTCGCCCTGTTTTATCACCTGCCCCGGCATATTCTGGCTGATTTTCAGATTCAGCGTAATCCGACCGGCGCGCAGAATGCTGGGGGTCACCTCCATTCCCAACACCGCTTCCTTGAATTCAATGGATGTCGATCCGCTGGCGCCGCTGGAAACCTGGTAGGGAATTTCCGTACCCTGTTTGATACTGGCGGTTTGCTGATGGGCGGTGAACAACCGCGGGCTGGCGATGATCTCAACCTGATTTTCCTGCTCTAACGCCATCAGCTCCAAATCAAGCAGACGCCCATTCAGCCGCGCCAAATGAAAGCCGGCGTTTATCGCTGGCGTCGTGACCGGCAAACTGATGTTGAAGTTATTCAACCGCGGGGCTTTATTGGCCGTGTCGCCGGCTCCCAGCCCCCAGTCGACGCCCAACGCCTGTAGGTGTTCACTGCTGATCGTCACAATATGCGCGGCCAGTCGCACCTGCGACAGCGGTAAATCCAGTTCGCTCACCCACGGTTCAAGCTGCGCCAGCGCCTCTTGCGTATCACGGATCAGTAAGGTATTGGTTCGCTTATCCACGGTCACGCTGCCCCGATCGGTCAGGAGCGCGCCGCGTTGCGCCTGCACACTGGCGGCCACCTCCGCGACATCAGCGTGCCGCAAGGTGACTGACAGATTGTGCAATGGTTGCTTTTGCGCCTGTCGGGCAAGATGCTCTTCTTTTTGTCGCTGCAATTCATCAAGGCGTCCGGCGGGATATATCAGTAAAACATTACCGTCCCGCTCCATCGTAAGCTGCCCCATATGTAAAACAATATCCAATGCCTGCTGCCAGGGAACCTCCGCCAACCGCAGGCTGATCGTCCCCTCAACGCCCGGCGCAACAACCAGATTTAGCCGCTGATGGTCGGCCAACGCCTGTAATATCCGCGATATGGGCGAGTCTTCAAACGCGATAGACACCGGCGCTTCACCTCTTGCCGGCCCCGACGCGGCGGCAAGAAGCAGTAAAGCCAGAACAAACATTTTCTGAAGCGATGGAAACGTCATAACCTTCCTTGTCGTAAAGAGTAGATAAAAGCCGTTTATGAAAGTGGAATTTCAGGTGGCATGACCGGTTTAGTAATAAAGGGAGATACCAGAGCAACGTCCGCCGGCGCGCCGTCACAAACGTCGGCCTGGTCTGTGGGCGTCAGGATAGCGCCGGATCTGTCCAGATGGCTGACCCGCCAGTTTCCCGGCGGAATCGCCTCCCCGCGAGTCAGCTTTAACCACTCGCCTTCCGATTGCGTCAGCCATCCCACCCATTTTTCACCGGAACCCATGACGCCTTTTAATTGCCATTTCTGCACGGAATAACGCTGGCTACAGCGTTGCGCAGAGACGGGACGAAAAGGATCGCGGCCGGCTTCCGCCGCCTCTGCCGGCCCGATGCTGAATAAAGCGATAACCAGCGATACGCGGGAGGTTCGCGCAATAATCCTATTCACCCTCTTCTCTCCGCTCAGCCATCGGTTTCACCCATGTCATGTCAATGTGTAAAGCCCCCTCCGTAGACTTCATGGCGAGGTGCTCAATCTTTAAAATATGCGGCTGCGCGATAAATTTACGCAACATACGCAGCAGCGCCGGGTAGTCGGCGCTAAAAGTTAACTGCCAGGCTTCGCGGTTAGCGGAAACCGGATTAAGGTCGGGTCGCCAGGAAAGCAATGACGCGCCGGATTGCGACAACAGCGCCGAGAGCCGTTGCGCCGGCATATCGGCATGAAAAGGCGCGGTTTCCGTCGCTACCCCGGCTAGCTGTTCCGTCAAAACGGTCAATGCGGGCATCGTCCCCAATTGTTGCTGAATATGCCGGATTGCGGCGTACTGCTTATCGATCTGCTGTTTCAGCGCCTCGGCTCGCTGTTGTCCGCCACTCAGCGCCAACACGATCCCCAGCCACGAAAAAATGACCATCGGCACAAGTTGCGCGCTTGCCAGTACCCACAGCGGCTTACTTATCCACACCGGCCAGTTAAGCATCGAATGAGTCACCGATGTTCCCCCTCGTCCGTCGACCCCGTTGCCGTGGCTCCCCAATCCGCCTGAAGAGAAAAACGCAATAACGACCGCGCGCTCTGCTGTCTTAACGCCTGAAGAACCTGTACTCGCCCCAGCGCCGGATGGCGGCCTAACGCACGATGTAAATCCACAATATCGGTATAATTCTCGCTGATTCCGGAAATCAACACATGTTCGCCGCGATCGACGATATCCGTCAGCCAGAGACGCCGGGGCATCATCGACGGCACCTGCTCCAGCAGGCGCAAATAGCGCTGGTTATGACGCATCCCTGCGGCATCGGCGTCACGCTGGGCCTGATAATGCCGCCACCTGCTCCACATCTGGCGGGTTTGCTGATATTGCATCGTCAATTGCCGCAACTGCGCCGATATGTCGCTCAGTTCGCGCTGCGACATTAGCCGTTGCTGATGCCGATGCGCAGAGATCCCAGCGAGCGTCGCCGCGACCAGCGCCAGTTGCAGCAGCAATGCCAGCAGCCAGTTACGCGCTCGCCGGCGTAAGCGCCGTTTACGCCAGGGCAAAAGATTAACCCGCGGCATGTTCAGCAATCCCCTGGGCGCACCGCCAGGCCGCCCGCGATAACAAAGGCCGATGGAAAATCAGGTAAGGGCGGCTGCATCTGGTTGAAAGCGGTCAGCGGAGACCACGGTTTCAGCACGTCGGCGGCACTGTTGGCTAAATCAGGTAACGTGCTGCTGTAATAGGCCGTATTATCAACATCTGGTAGATAGCGGGCGCTTACCAATGACAGAACGTTGGCGTCGGAAATCACCTCGTCAGGATCGATAACCCCAAACTGAAAAGGATGATTCAGCGGAGAGATCCATAGCCAACCGTCCGCCAGCCGATGCAGGAATAACCGGTTATATTCAAGTCCCGCCGCATCCGCCATACAACGAATCGCGCTGGTTGAAACATCGACCACTTCGGGATGTAAATCCGCACTACGCAGACAATCAAGCCAATGATTTAATTCACTTCGCCGCGCCGCCGTAATCACTAAAGATCCCGGCGAGTGCGGATCTTCACGATAGTCTATCGCTAACGAATCACTGCTGACCGGCAGCTTGCGGGCAGCCATATTTTCGATGTACCAACCGCGTTCAGGCTCTTGCAGCCGGCTGTCCGGCGCCGGCAGGCGTTGCTGTAATATCAGCTGCGCCGGAAACCCCACCCGCAGCGAAATATGACGGGGTAAGAGTCGGCGCCATTTCAGTAAGGTCTCACAAAGCGCTTCAGTATGGTGTAGACTACCTGCGCGTAAGGTGTCGCCCGGCAGCGGAAACTGCCACCAGTGACGAAGCTGCCAGCCGTAACGCCGGCGTTGTACCGCCAGCGCACGCATAAAGCCGTTTTGTATATCTAATCCAACCCGCCAGATGTGATAAGCCATGTTCAAATCGATCTCCTTATCTATTGCAAAGAACGCATCCACAGTTAAAAGAACGTATCCACAGTACTGGCTTACCTTTATACTAGCGCGCGATTGTTTATAAACTGTCCAAACGCTACTGAATGGAAAATCTCAGGTGAAGTTCGTAAAGTATTTACTCATCCTTGCAGTGACTTGCATCCTGCTGGGAGCAGCCTCGATATATGGTCTGTACCGCTATATCGAACCCCAGTTGCCCGATGTCACCACATTGAAAGACATCCGGCTGCAAACGCCCATGCAGGTATACAGCGCCGATGGCGAACTGATCGCCCAGTTCGGTGAAAAACGCCGTATCCCACTGAAGCTGGAACAGATCCCGCCGGTGCTGGTGCATGCCTTTATCGCCACGGAAGACAGCCGTTTCTATGAGCACCATGGCGTCGATCCGGTGGGGATCATCCGTGCCGCCTCGATTGCGTTAAGCTCCGGTCATGCTTCCCAGGGCGCCAGCACCATTACGCAGCAACTTGCCAGAAACTTTTTCCTCAGCCCGGAACGCACCCTGATTCGTAAGATCAAGGAAGTCTTTCTGGCCATCCGCATTGAGCAACTGCTCACTAAAGATGAAATTCTTGAGCTATACCTGAATAAAATCTACCTCGGATACCGCGCTTACGGCGTCGGCGCGGCCGCACATGTTTACTTTGGTCGTCCTGTCGATCAGCTTACGCTGAGCGAGATGGCGATGATTGCCGGTTTACCGAAAGCGCCGTCCACCTTTAATCCGCTTTATTCCTATGACCGCGCCATTGCGCGGCGTAACGTGGTTCTGGCGCGCATGAGAGATGAGAACTACATCACTCAGGCGCAATATGATGAAGCGCGGAATGAAAAGCTGGTGGCTGACTATCACGCGCCGCGGATTGCGTTTTCCGCGCCTTATGTGGCGGAAATGGTGCGTCAGGAAATGGTCAAGCGTTATGGCGATGATGCCTATAACGACGGCTATAAGGTCTACACCACCATCACCAGAAAACGCCAGTTGGCCGCGCAAGACGCGCTGCGCAATAACGTCCTCGCCTATGACATGCGCCACGGCTATCGCGGCCCGACAAAAGTGCTGTGGAAAATTGGCGAAAGCGCCTGGGATCAGGACAAGATCGTCGCCACGCTGAAAAGCCTGCCGGTTTACGGCCCGTTATTCCCGGCCGTCGTCACCGCGACGCAGGCCGACAGCGCGGTTGCCGTGATGTCCGACGGCAGTCACATCTCTTTGCCGATGGCCGGTATGCGCTGGGCGCGTCCTTATCGTTCCGATACGCAACAAGGCCCGACCCCCAGACGCGTGACCGACGTGGTGCAAGCCGGTCAGCAGGTGTGGGTGCGCAAAGTGGACAACGATTGGTGGCTTGCTCAGGTGCCGGATGTGAATTCGGCGCTGGTGTCGCTCAACCCGAACAATGGCGCCATTGAAGCGCTGGTGGGGGGATTTGACTTTAACCAAAGCAAGTTTAACCGCGCGACGCAGGCGTTGCGTCAGATTGGCTCCAACATCAAGCCGTTCCTTTATACCGCCGCGATGGACAAAGGCCTGACGCTCGCCACGATCCTGAATGATGTGCCGATTACGCGTTGGGACGCGGGCGCGGGTTCGGACTGGCGGCCGAAAAATTCACCCGCAACCTATGACGGCCCCATCCGTTTGCGTCAGGGACTGGGACAATCCAAAAACGTGGTGATGGTACGCGCCATGCGGGCAATGGGCGTGGATTACGCCGCAGAATACTTGCAGCGTTTCGGCTTCCCGAAACAGAACATTGTCTATACCGAATCGCTGGCGCTGGGCGCCCCCTCGTTTACGCCGCTACAGGTGGTTCGCGGCTATGCGGTGATGGCGAACGGCGGTTATCTGGTCGATCCCTATCTGATTACCAAAATAGAGAGCGAGGCGGGCGGCGCCGTCTTTACCGCCACGCCGAAAGTGGTCTGCGATACCTGTAATTTACCGTTGGTTTACGGTGAAACGCAGCGGGCCGCGACGCTGTCTGCGGATAGTATGGAAAATGTGGCGACGTCCAGAGAAAACCGGAACGCCTTACCCATGCCGCAACTGGAGCCGGTTACGCCGCAAGAAGCGCTGCAAAAGACCGCACCGCCTTATGCGCCGCATGTGATCAGCACGCCGCTGGCTTTCCTGATCAAGGATGCTCTGAACAGCAATGTGTTTGGCGAGCCGGGCTGGACGGGTACGGGGTGGCGCGCCGGCCGTGAACTGAACCGTCGTGATATTGGCGGAAAAACGGGGACGACCAACAGTTCCAAAGACGCCTGGTTTTCGGGCTATGGCCCAGACCTTGTCACCTCCGTGTGGATCGGCTTTGACGACCATCGCCGTACTTTAGGCACCAGCAGCGCGTCTGGCGCGATCAAAGATCAAATATCGGGTTATGAAGGCGGCGCGAAAACGGCGCAGCCCGCCTGGGATGATTTTATGAAAGCCGCGCTGGATGGGGTTCCCGAGCAGCCGCTGACTCCGCCGCCGGGCATCGTCAGCGTGTCTATCGATCGCAGCAGCGGCAAACTGTCCAACGGCGGCGGCAACAGTCGCGCCGAGTTCTTTATTGAAGGAACGCAGCCGACGGAATATGAAGTCCATGAAGTCGGCACGACCTTGATGGATAACGGACAGAGCGAAGAGCTGTTCTGATCGCTGTGGCGGAGTTGCCTACACAACAGGCGCTGAATACGGCGCCTTTTTTATTTTTGCCTGTCCGCAATAAGTTTACTGCCGGCCTAACCAATCCTGCGTTAAAAACAGCGCGCTGACATTACGCGCTTCCCGAAAATCCGGATCCTGTAGCAGCAACATCATATCGCTTATCGGCCAGCGCACTTTCGGCATCGGTTCCGGCTCATCACCCTCACGACTTTGCGGATACAGCCCGCGCGCGACGACAATGTTCATCTGGCTGGAAAAATAGGACGGCGCCATCGTCAATGTGGCTAACAAATCCATTTTTTCCGCACCAAATCCCGCCTCCTCCATCAGTTCCCGGTTGGCCGCTTCGAATACCGTCTCGCCCGGATCGATCAATCCTTTAGGAAACCCAAGTTCATATTGTTCAATCCCCACCGCATACTCACGGATCAACAGCAGTTCATCATCAATGATCGGCACAATCATCACCGCTTCCCGGCCGCTTGGCCGCATCCGCTCATAAACCCGTCGAGCGCCATTACTGAATTCCAGATCGATGGATTCAACATTGAACAAACGCGATCGCGCAACTGTTTCTACTTTGAGGATTTTAGGTTTTTGCAGGTTATGACTCATAATGGCCCCATAGAGAAATTACGACCGGAACGACACTTTCGCCCACCCCGAACGACGGTTTATGTTACCCTCACCATAGTTGCCGGCGTGTCGCAGAATGAAACGAAATCGTTAATATTCTTTTTTGATCTTGCTCACATTGTGCGTTAACAATGGCCTTCGCTGCAACTCTCATGAACATGAATGTACTTTTTCATAACATGAGGTAAACATCGCCGTTGAAGTAAAAATAAAAAGTCAATGACCTGTCAAAAAATCAGACTTTCCTCATTTCAGATGTTCCTGCTGAGAGTTACTATCATCGCCTTGCGTGGACAATTTCCGTTATTTTTTAATTAGTAATCTAATAAAACAAGACCATACGGGTTACCATCGATTGTATAAGTTTGTTAAAATTCGACACAAACAAGGAGCTAGCCGCTTTGGGATGGAGATGACATGAGCACAATATTTATCCTATTGGCTATATTGTTTGCCTGTCTGCTCGCCGTCGGAAGTTTCATTGGCTACCGTATGCGCCGACGCCTGCCATTCGCCAATCCCTTGCCGGTAACGCCATCGTTGCCCCGTCAACTGACACCGGAAGAACGCATTGCCGTTGAGCATTACCTTGCTCAGGAAAATAGTCAGACAACCACGCCGCTCGACACGCCGACCGACCAACCCAAGCTCCCCCGTTCATTACAAAGCAATCGGGTCTATCCGATCACGCATACCATTACGCGTTACGGCCTGAGCACCGACGCGCAAACGAAATGGCGCTACTATATCGATACGCAGGAGATTCATCTGCCCCCCAATTGGGAGCAGTATATTACCGAAAATAACACCGTCGAATTGATTAAAACCCGTTCAATCCCCCTGGTTATTTCCCTGAACGGGCACTCATTGGCGGAATGCGTCGATAACCGTCAGGTGATGCCCGCCCCTGAAATTCCGATGCCCAATGCCTCCATTCGTCAGGAAGAACATGAACACGCCGAGCTGGTGACCATTCGTAAGGAAACCAGAGAAGAGCATGCCATCCATCACTCCGCGGGGCTGAAAGAAGCCGGGGTTCTCTGTCTGGCATTCCTGTTGTTGCTCATCAGTCTTAACAGCCCGATAGCGCTGCTTCCCTGGCTGACCGGCTCCGCGGCGCTGCTCGCCGCCTGGAGTGTCTGGCAGCTCTTCCGCTCCCCCTCAGAGCAGGAACTGCGTGACGTCCACTGCCTGCATGGCACGCCGCAAAGTCTCGGGCTTTTTGGCGAATCCAACCAGGGGCAGTTCGGTAATATTTCATTGGGTAACATCGACCTTATTTATCCCCCCCACTGGCAACCCTATATCTCGCTGGATTTAGGCAGGAAAACCGATGTCGATATTTATCTTAACCGGCAGGTCGTCCGTCAGGGGGAACACCTTTCGTTGCATGACGAAGTAAAAAACTTTCCCCTGCAACGGTGGGGGAAAAATCTGCTGCTGGCGGCCGGATCGCTGTTCAGCCTGATCCTCTTATTGACCTACGTTCCCCTTGAACTGCCGTTAAAGCTCAGTATGGCCTGGATACAAGGCGCGCAACATATTCAGGTGACTCAGGTTGATGAACTGGAAAAAATACCGCTTAAAATCGGCGATGCCCTGAACGTTCAGGGCTCCGGAATGTGTTATGTCCCGTCCGGGATCCATCCCGCAAGCAGCAACTCTCCGCCCCATGCCTTTACGCCTTTTGACTGTTCCGCGATTTACTGGAATAAGGCCGACCCTTTACCCTTGCCGGAATCCGATATCATTGAAAAAACCTCGGCGCTGCTTAACGCGGTGAATAGTCAGTTACATCCCCAGACCGATAACGAAGGCCAGGTTAACTCGCAGCTTGCCACCGCCATTCAAAAATCCGGCATGATCCTGCTGAACGATTTTTCAGAGATTGTGCTGAAAACACAGGAACTCTGCGAGCAGGAGAGAGACTGTACCCGGCTGAAAAATGCATTGATTAATCTGGGCAACGTGAAGAACTGGGATACGCTGGTAAAACAGGCTAGATCGGGATCGCTGAAAGGCATGAACGTTCTGCTGCGCCCGGTAAGCGCGGAGACGCTGGAATCGCTCGTCAACAGCTCAACTGACTTTTTCTTCTATCAGGAAATCAATAACGCCGCTGATTTACTCAATAGCCCTCCTCCGGGCGGCTTTTTAATTCGCAGCGATGAAGGACGCCAATTCGTCAGTCACCCTTTGCCGCTCATGCCGCTGCATGAATACCGCCCCTCAGACCAATGGCAAGAACTCCAGCGGTTATCAGCCATGTTATTACACACGCCGTTTAATGCATCGGGCGTCATCACTCACCTCAGCACCGATGCCAATGGCACCCAGCATATTGGCCTGCACAGTGAACCCGATGTCATTACGCTGTGGCGTTATCTTGGCAGTTGTCTGCTGTTGCTGATCTTTTCCGCGACATTGATCGCCAACGCCGTGCTGTTGGGCATAAAAGTCCGTAAGAGTCGGCAGCGGGTAACCCATATTCAGCATTACTATGCCCAACGCTTTGGCCCCGCCGCCTCGCCGCCGCCCTTGCTCGACAACCGCATGGCCCAGCCCTGAACGTCGCGACGCGCAGCGCTGTTATGTTATTCTGATAGCGCTGCCGCCGACATCTCCCCCGCCAACGTTCAGGAATCGTTCGCTATCTGGAGTTATTTATGAGCCCCCCTATTAACTGGCAAGAAATTGATACCGTCATACTGGATATGGATGGCACGCTGCTTGATCTGGCGTTTGATAGCTATTTCTGGTTGCAACTGGTGCCGCAGTCGCTCAGTGAAAAACGCGGCATCAGTCTGGAACAGGCGCAACAGTTTATCGCAACGGAGTACCAGGCGGTGCAGAATACGCTCAACTGGTACAGTTTCGATTACTGGAGCGAGAAGCTGGGGCTGGACATCTATCAGATGACGACGGATATCGGCGCCCGCGTCCGTCTGCGCTCAGACACGACACCGTTCCTGTCGGCGCTGCGCGACAGCCGAAAACGAACTATTCTACTGACTAATGCCCACCCGCACAGCCTGGCGGTCAAGATTGAACACACCGGGTTGGATCAGCACCTTGATTTATTGCTTTCCACCCACACTTATGGGTATCCGAAAGAGAATCAGCGGTTATGGCAGGCCGTGCAGCGGCAAACCGGTTTCAATCCGGCCAGAACGCTGTTTGTTGATGACAGCGAACCGATTCTGGACGCCGCCAAAACGTTCGGCATACGCTATTGTCTGGGCGTCAGTAATCCCGATTCCAGCCAGCAGGAAAAATCATTCCGGCAGCATCCGGCACTGAATGATTATCTTGGGCTATTACCGTCGTTGCTGCGCTCGGTAAACCCCGGTAATCAGGAGAGTTCATGATGAAAGCAACCGAGAATGCCGACGAAGCCATCCGTCTGGATAAATGGTTGTGGGCCGCCCGTTTCTATAAAACCCGGGCTATTGCGCGTGAAATGGTTGACGGCGGCAAAGTCCACTACAACGGACAACGCAGCAAGCCCAGTAAGCTGGTTGAGCTGAATGCCGAGATCAAGTTACGGCAGGGAAACGACGAGCGTACGGTGATTGTTCGCGCGCTCAGCGGTCAACGCCGAACCGCCACTGAAGCCCAGTCGCTGTATCAGGAAACCACAGCCAGCATTGAAAAACGGGAAAAGCTGGCGCTGGCGCGAAAAATGAATGCGCTGACCATGCCGCACCCGGATCGTCGCCCTGATAAGAAAGAACGGCGGGATCTGATTAAATTTAAATACAGCGATCAGGAATAAACCCAATATGGCCACCCATGACCAACTACACCGTTACCTGTTTGAAAATTATGCCGTTCGTGGCGAATTGGCGACGGTAAGCGATACCTATAGGCACATTCTGACCAATCATGACTACCCTGCCGCGGTGCAAACGCTGCTGGGAGAAATGCTGGTCGCCACCAGTCTGTTAACGGCAACCTTAAAGTTCAACGGAGATATCACCGTGCAGCTTCAGGGAGACGGCCCGCTGAAGCTGGCGGTGATTAACGGCGACCATCGACAGCAAATGCGTGGCGTGGCGCGCCTGCAAGGCGAAATCGCGCCGGATAGCTCACTCAAAGACATGGTCGGTAACGGCTATCTGGTGATTACCATTACGCCGACGGAAGGCGAACGCTATCAGGGCGTCGTTGGCCTTGAGGGTGAAACGCTCGCCGATTGTCTGGAAAACTACTTCCTGCAATCCGAACAGCTTCCCACCCGGTTATTTATCCGCACCGGACGGCATGAAGGCCGCATGGCCGCCGCCGGTATGTTGTTACAGGTGCTGCCGGCGCAAAACGCCGGCCGTGATGATTTCGATCATCTGGCACAGCTAACAGCCACGGTCAAAGCCGATGAATTATTTACGCTTTCCGCCAACGATGTGCTTTACCGCCTCTACCATCAGGAACAGGTCACGGTATATGAGCCGCAGACGGTATCTTTCCAATGCCATTGTTCGCGCGATCGCTGCGCCGATGCATTAATGACGCTTTCCGACCAGGACATGGCCGACATGCTGGAGCAGGACGGCGAGATCGACATGCACTGCGACTATTGCGGTAGTCACTACCGCTTCAGTGCCGAAGAGATACAGGCGCTCAAACAGAATCCATCAGATAATCTTTTGCATTAATCCTTTCACGGGTACGTCAGGTACCCGTTTTATTCTCTTTATTAACAAAGCGATAAATTAACCTGTTCAATTTTACAACATATTGAATAAGCAAAGTAATTAACGAATTTATTCAATTTTATGATTGCTATCGCGGTTAAAATAAGCTTACTGCTTACAATGGTTCTCAGTATGACTATAACTATTGAGGAGTAGCGACATGCAGATCAAAGGTATGACACCACAAGCTCTCGCGGCTTATGGAATCCAAAATGTCCGCGGTATTGTCTACAACCCCAGCTATGAATTACTTTTTAAAGAAGAACTCGACCCAACCCTACAAGGCTATGAACGCGGCATAGAAACCAAACTGGGCGCCGTCGCCGTCGACACCGGCATTTTTACCGGCCGTTCCCCGAAAGACAAATACATCGTTCGCGATGACGTCACCCGCGACAGCGTGTGGTGGTCGGATCAAGGGAAAGGTAAAAATGATAACCACCCCCTGAGTCAGGAAACCTGGACACACCTGAAACAGCTGGTGACCACGCAATTATCGGGCAAGCGCCTGTTTATCGTCGACGCTTTCTGCGGCGCCAACCCGGATAGCCGCCTGAAGGTTCGCTTCATTACCGAAGTGGCCTGGCAGGCGCACTTCGTTAAAAACATGTTTATTCGCCCGAGTGATGAAGAACTACAGGATTTCGAGCCTGATTTCATCGTCATGAACGGCGCCAAATGCACCAACCCGCAATGGCAGGAACAGGGGCTGAACTCCGAAAACTTCATCGCCTTTAATCTGACGGAACGTATTCAGTTGATTGGCGGCACCTGGTACGGCGGCGAAATGAAGAAAGGGATGTTCTCCATCATGAACTACCTGTTGCCGCTAAAAGGCATCGCCTCCATGCACTGCTCGGCCAACGTCGGCGAACAAGGCGATGTGGCGATCTTCTTCGGCCTTTCCGGCACGGGTAAAACCACCCTGTCCACCGACCCTAAACGCCAGTTGATCGGCGATGATGAGCACGGCTGGGATGATGACGGCGTCTTCAACTTTGAGGGCGGTTGCTACGCCAAAACCATTAAACTGTCCAAAGAAGCGGAGCCGGATATTTATGGCGCCATCAAGCGGGACGCGCTACTGGAAAACGTCACCGTGCTGGCGGACGGCAGCGTCGATTTCAACGACGGTTCAAAAACCGAGAATACCCGCGTTTCCTATCCGATCTACCACATTCACAACATTGTGAAACCGGTCTCCAAAGCCGGGCATGCCACCAAGGTGATTTTCCTGACGGCGGATGCGTTCGGCGTATTGCCGCCGGTGTCCCGGCTGACGTCAGACCAGACCCAGTACCACTTCCTGTCTGGCTTCACCGCCAAACTGGCGGGCACCGAACGCGGCGTGACGGAACCGACGCCGACGTTCTCCGCCTGCTTCGGCGCCGCCTTCCTGTCGCTGCATCCCACGCAGTACGCAGAGGTGCTGGTCAAACGCATGAAAGCCTCCGGCGCTCAGGCGTACCTGGTGAATACCGGCTGGAACGGCACCGGGAAACGTATTTCCATCAAAGATACGCGCGGCATTATCGACGCCATCCTCAATGGCAGCATTGACGATGCGGAAATGCGGACGCTGCCGATCTTCAATCTGGCGATCCCAACCTCATTGCCGGGCGTTGATCCTGACATTCTCGATCCGCGCGATACCTACGCGGATCTGGCGCAATGGCAGGAAAAAGCGGAAGATCTGGCGCAACGGTTTATCGCCAACTTTGATAAATACACCGACGCGCCCGCCGGCGCCGCTTTGGTTACCGCCGGCCCTAAGCTGTAACCGGACGATAACGGGGAGAGGCAACAAAGGCGCGGGGTCCGCGCCTTTTACTTATCATGCCAGCTAGTCTTTATCCGTACTGCTCTCGGCGCTTACCCTATCAAACAGCAGCGGCAAATAAGCCCGGACGTACAGTCCGCCGCGCTCGTTGGCGCCCACGTCAAGTACGCCGTGATGCGCATCAATAATTCGCTGCACGATCGCCAGCCCCAGACCCGTTCCGCTGGTGCTGCGGGCGCTGTCGCCGCGGACAAAAGGTTGGAACAGGTGCTTAAGCTGCTCCGGATCGATGCCGGCGCCATCATCCTCAACCTGAAACCAGGCGCGCTGCAATTCACGGCCGGTGCTGACCTTGATCCAGCCGTTGCCATAACGGGCCGCGTTTACCACCAGATTCAGCGCCGCGCGTTTAATTGACAAAGGACTGACGCGAACCATCAATTCGCCTGAGGAAAAATCGCTGTCAATCTGGCGTTCATAGCCGCTTTCTGCCGCCACCACTTCGCCCATAATGGCGTTAAGATCCGCCACTTCGGTTTGCATTTCCTGACCGGTACGCAGGTAGTCGATGAACTGCTCGATGATCGCATTGCACTCTTCAATATCTTTATTGATCGACTCCGCCAGATAGTCGTCATCCTTGCTCATCATTTCCGTTGCCAGACGAATACGCGTCAGCGGGGTGCGTAAATCGTGACTGACGCCCGCCATCAGCAGAGTACGATCGTCCGCCAGCAGCTTCACGCCCGAGGCCATCTGGTTAAACGCCCGGGTCACCGAGCGCACCTCCGAGGCGCCATACTCACGCAACGGCGGCGGAATAATGCCTTTACCGACCTGTAAGGCCGCATGTTCCAGTTCGACAAGCGGACGATTCTGCACCCGAATAAACAGCCACGCGCCGCCAATCACCAAGAGCATAATCGCCAGCGTGTAGCGAAATAGCGGGGAAAAATCCCCCTGATGAATTTCGGTTAACGGCACCCGCACCCAGATATCCGGCGATAGCCAGGTTTTCAGCCACACCACCGGGGTATTTTTGTTCACCTCAACCCGCACGTCCGTCGGGCCGCCCAACTGTTGCGCCATCTGCTGGCTCAGAAACTTATAGTGCTGAGCCCACCGCAGGCCGCTCTCCTCCGCCGCCGCATTGGTATATAACGATATACCCAGCTCACGGTAAATCTCACGCCGGAACGCAGGCGGCACCTCCAGGGTGGTGCCGTCCTCCAGTTGCAGGCTGTCGGTCATCAGCATTCTTACTTCATAGGCCAGCACTTTATTAAACTGCTGTAAACTCGGCAAAATAGCGAAGTTCAGCACCACCAGATAGGTGGTGACCAGACTGACGAACAACAGCGTGACAATCAGCAACAATGTCCGGGCAAATGAGCTACGCGGAGAAAAGCGCCATCGCATCATGCCTTACTGCCGTCCGGCACAAAGACGTAACCCAGGCCCCAAACGGTTTGGATATAGCGCGGGTGCGCCGGATCCTCTTCCACCATGCGCCGCAGACGGGAAATCTGTACGTCGATGGAACGTTCCATGGCGCTGTATTCGCGGCCGCGCGCCAGATTCATCAGTTTGTCGCGCGACAGTGGCTCCCGCGGATGGCTGACCAGCGCTTTGAGCACGGCAAACTCACCGCTGGTTAACGGCATAGGCTCATCATCGCGGAACATTTCGCGTGTGCCCAGATTCAGTTTGAATTTACCAAAGGCGATAATCGCCTCTTCCTGCGACGGCGCGCCCGGCAGCTCATTTGCCTGACGGCGCAGCACCGCACGAATACGGGCCAACAGCTCACGTGGATTAAACGGTTTGGGAATATAGTCATCCGCGCCGATTTCCAGGCCGACGATACGGTCGACCTCTTCCCCTTTCGCCGTCACCATGATGATTGGCATGGGATTACTCTGGCTGCGCAAACGACGGCAGATGGACAGACCGTCTTCACCCGGCAGCATCAGATCCAACACCATCAGGTGAAATGACTCACGGGTCAGTAAACGATCCATCTGTTCAGCATTGGCAACGCTGCGTACCTGAAAACCCTGCTCGGTCAGATAACGTTCCAGCAGCGCGCGTAAACGCATATCGTCATCCACAACCAGAATTTTATAGTTCTCTTGCATTCTCTTTCTCCAAAGGCGCAATAGCCGCCGATGCCGCTATTGTTCAGAAACATTCGAATTACTGACAGTCGTTTCTGGTATACATTCTAGGCAAAATTGTTACAAAGCATATTAAAATACGCTTAATCAACCGTTTCCTTGCGTTAGTGATCGCTACCTTGCCATAAACCGACCGCCGTTCGCTATGCCAACGCATGGCGTTGGGCGTTAAAGCACACAATAGGTAATGGAATTCGCCGAAAGCGCATTTTATAAGCCCCAAAGGGATGCCGCACCGCCTCAGAAATACTTGATATAATGCCGGCCAATATCCCCAATAGCATGAGATTGAAAGCGAGTGAAAACCAAGCTGATCACCCGGGAAGGATACAACAAGCTCAAAGCGGAACACGACCATCTCTGGAATGTGAAACGACCCGAGATAACCCGGATCGTGTCATGGGCCGCCAGTCTGGGGGACAGATCTGAAAACGCCGATTATACCTATAATAAGCGTTTGCTACGCCAGATTGACCGCCGCGTCCGCTACTTGAGAAAGTGTCTGACCGAGCTACAGATCGTCGACTATTCCCCGCAACAGGACGGCAAGGTCTTTTTTGGCGCCTGGGTCGAAATTGAAAACGAAGAAGGCCGGACAAGACGCTTTCGCATCGTCGGGCCTGATGAAATTTATGGCGACGCTAAAGATTACATCTCCATTGACTCGCCGATGGCGCGGGCATTACTGAAAAAAGAGGTCGATCAGGCCTTCACCGTCACCACCCCGGAAGGCGCCAAAGAATGGTACGTCAATGCGATCGAATACATCACGCGCCAAAGCGAATAACCGGAAATTTTTTCGCTATCAAACGTTATGCTTCATTCAGCCGGGAAACATAATCCCGGCGCGGTTCGCCGATATAAATCTGCCGCGGACGATAAATCTTGATGTCCTGCTGATTGTGCATTTCATTCCAGTGCGCAATCCACCCGATGGTGCGGCCGACGGCGGAAATCACCGGAAACATCGAGGACGGCAGCCCCATCGCTTTGAGGATCACCGCGGTGTAAAAATCGGCGCTGGGATACAATTTGTTTTCCAGGAAATAGGGATCGGTGATGGCAATATGCTCCAGCTCGATGGCGACCTGAAGCAGGCTGTCTTCCATCCCCAGTTCACTGAGGACGTCGTAACAGGTTTTACGCAGGATGGCGGCACGCGGATCGAAATGTTGATAGATCGAATTGCCAAATCCCATCAGCCGCAGCGAGTCGCCCTGATCTTTTGCTCGCTTCAAAAACGCCGGAATACGATCGACCGTTTTAATCTCTTCCAGCATGCGCATGCAGGCTTCGTTGGCGCCGCCATGCAACGGCCCCCACATTGAAGCCAGCCCTGCGGCAATACAGGCAAACGGGTTGGCCCCGGATGAACCGGAAGCCCTGACCGCCATGGTGGACGGACACTGGCCGTGGTCGGCGTGCAGGATCAGAATCCGGTTCATCGCGTTTTCCAGCACCGGATTCACCTCATACTTTTCCGCCGGAATAGAAAACAGCATATGCAGGAGATTGCCGGTATAGGAAAGCGAATTGCGAGGATAAACGGCGGGCTGTTCGATAGAGTATTTGTAACACATCGCCGCCAGCGTCGGCATTTTCGACAACAGCCGGACGGCGGCCAATTCGCGATGTTCGGGATTGTTAATATCCAGCACGTCATGATAGAACGCCGCCAGCGCCCCGACGACCGCACACATCAGCGCCATAGGATGCGCATCGCGGCGAAAGCCGCTGAACATACGGCTGATCTGCTCATGCACCAGGGTATGGCGGGTAATGGTGTTGGCAAATCTGGCGTATTCGTCCTTTGAAGGCGCCTCGCCGTGCAGCAGGATAAAGCAGACTTCGGTAAAATCACAGTTATCCGCCAGTTGCTCGACAGGAAACCCCCGATGCAGCAACACGCTGTTGGCGGCGTCAATGTAGGTAATTTCAGATTCACACCCTGCCGTATTGGCAAAACCGGGATCGTAACTGCATAACCCCCGAGTGCCGAGCGGGCGAATATCCACGGCATCCCTTCCCATCACGCCGGAACGAATGTCCAGCGTGATATTTTCCTGCCCGTCTACAATCAGGGTGGACTTGCTTACTGTCATTGAACTCTCTCCTGCACGGATTGGTCATCGCGGTTGCTATAAACGGCCTTGACTATTTAATACGCTAAAAACGCCGCGCGGTTATAACAATCTTACGCAATATTGATTTAGATAAAGTTTACCTTACCCTCTACCTTGGGTTTTTACCATGCCGTAAACACGCCGCCGCCGCGATCGCGGTTTTCCCCGGCGGGTACGGCTGGCATTTTTGGTTATCAATCCGTATAACTGTCCTCCAGCTGTTTAACCCATTACTTGATGACTATTGATATCAGACCTATGAATGATTCGTTAAGCCAGATTATCGCCGGCGAATTGCAGGCGCGTACCGAGCAAGTGGACGCGGCCGTCCGTCTGCTGGACGAAGGAAACACCGTCCCTTTTATCGCCCGTTACCGTAAAGAAGTGACCGGCGGGCTGGATGATACCCAACTGCGTCAGTTGGAAACCCGTCTGAGTTACCTGCGAGAACTGGAAGATCGGCGCCAGACAATTCTGAAATCCATCGACGAGCAGGGAAAACTGACCGAACAACTCGCCAACGCGATCGGCGTCACGCTGAGCAAGACCGAACTGGAAGATCTCTATCTGCCGTACAAGCCTAAGCGCCGCACTCGCGGGCAGATCGCCATCGAAGCCGGGCTGGAGCCGTTGGCGGACAGTCTGTGGCAGGAGCCGTCTCAGGAGCCGGAGCAAACCGCTCAGGCTTACGTCAACGCCGAGCTGGGCGTAGCAGACGCCAAAGCCGCGCTGGATGGCGCGCGCTACATTCTGATGGAGCGCTTCGCGGAAGACGCCGCGCTGCTGGCCAAGGTGCGTCACTACCTGTGGAAAAACGCCCATCTGGTTTCCCGCGTGGTGGAGGGGAAAGAGGAACAAGGCGCGAAATTCCGCGACTATTTCGACCACCACGAGCCGATTGCCCAGGTGCCCTCTCACCGCGCGCTGGCGATGTTCCGCGGCCGCAATGAAGGGATTTTGCAACTGTCGCTGAATGCCGATCCGCAGTTTGAAGAAACGCCGCGCGAAAGCCATTGCGAACAGATTATTATCGATCATCTGAATCTGCGGCTGGGTAATGCGGCCGCGGACAGTTGGCGGCGCGCGGTCGTCAACTGGACCTGGCGCATCAAAGTGCTGCTGCATCTCGAAACCGAACTGATGGGCAGCGTGCGTGAAAAAGCGGAAGACGAAGCGATCAATGTCTTCGCCCGCAACATGCACGATCTGTTGATGGCGGCCCCGGCCGGCATGCGCGCCACCATGGGGCTGGACCCGGGTTTACGCACCGGGGTGAAAGTCGCGGTGGTCGATGCCACCGGCAAGCTGGTCGCCACCGACACCATTTATCCGCATACCGGTCAGGCGGCCAAAGCCGCCGCCATCGTTGCCGCCCTGTGCATCAAACATCAGGTCGAACTGGTGGCGATTGGCAACGGCACCGCCTCACGGGAAACCGAACGTTTCTTCCTGGATACGCAAAAACAGTTCCCGGATATCCGCGCGCAGAAAGTCATCGTCAGTGAGGCCGGCGCGTCCGTGTACTCAGCGTCGGAATTGGCCGCGCAGGAATTCCCCGACCTGGACGTTTCCCTGCGCGGCGCCGTTTCTATCGCCCGTCGTTTGCAGGACCCACTGGCCGAACTGGTGAAAATCGACCCGAAATCCATCGGCGTCGGCCAGTATCAGCACGATGTCAGCCAGAGCCTGCTGGCGAAAAAACTCGATGCCGTGGTGGAAGACTGCGTCAACGCCGTCGGCGTCGATCTGAATACCGCCTCTGTCGCCCTGCTGACCCGCGTGGCGGGCCTCACGCGAATGATGGCGCAGAACGTGGTCGCCTGGCGCGATGAAAACGGCCGTTTCCGCAACCGGGAACAGCTACTGAAAGTCAGCCGGCTGGGGCCGAAAGCGTTTGAACAGTGTGCCGGCTTCCTGCGCATCAATCACGGCGATAATCCGCTGGATGCGTCTACCGTTCACCCGGAAGCCTACCCGGTCGTGGAGCGCATTCTGGCGGCGACCGAACAGGCGATCCAGGATTTAATGGGCAATCCCGGCGCGCTGCGCAATCTGAAAGCGGCTGATTTTACCGACGCGCGTTTTGGCGTGCCGACCGTGACCGACATCATCAAAGAGCTGGAGAAACCGGGACGCGACCCACGTCCCGAGTTTAAAACCGCCAGCTTTGCCGACGGGGTGGAAACCATGAACGACCTGCTGCCCGGCATGATTCTGGAAGGCGCGGTCACCAACGTGACCAACTTCGGGGCTTTCGTGGATATCGGCGTCCATCAGGACGGACTGGTGCATATCTCCTCCCTCGCCGATCGCTTCGTTGAGGATCCGCATACCGTGGTTAAGGCCGGGGATATCGTCAAGGTGAAAGTGATGGAAGTCGATCTGCAACGCAAGCGTATCGCGCTGACCATGCGGCTGGACGAACAGCCGGGTGAAACCGCCGCGCGCCGCGGGGGCAATGGCGGCGCTCGCGACACTCCGGCTTCGCCGCGTCAGCCGTCAGGCAAGCCACGCTCTCGTCCGGCGGGCAACGCTGCCACGGCGGGCAACAGCGCCATGAGCGATGCGCTGGCGGCGGCGTTTAAGAAGCGCTGATCCGGTTGACCCCGGCCCCGCCGTTGGGACTGGAGAATCCCCACAAATTTGGGGAAGAATTTCTGTCAGTGCAGTGAACGTTTCGTGCGCACTAACCTCAGTCGATTGCTGCGACCGTCTCAGCCGCGCCCGGCACGTGGCGGCTCAATCACCGCCGCCCCGTGTCCCCAGGCATTTCGCGGAAAATGATGAACCCCGTTGGGGGTCACCCTACGGCTAACGCAAGCGTTGTTCCATTTTGCGTTGCAAAGTTGCAAAACGGTGTCGTCGCTATGCGATGCTTTCGGCGTTCGTGACCGCTGACCGGGAGAGAGAAAACCTCACCCTCACTCCCCGCGCAGCGCGGCGGCCGGCGACTGCCGGTAAGCCAGCATCGCGGGAACGGTCAACAGCATCGCGGCGACCAACAGCAGAATCAGCACAAAGGCAACGTCATCCTGTTCCAGCGTCACCGGCAGCACAAAGCCGCTTTTCTCGCTCATCGCCTGCGCAATGACCTGTGCGGCGGCATAGCCGATGCCGATACCCAGCAGCACGCCGGCGCTAACCAGCGACATCAAACCACACCAGACAAGCGCGAAAACGCCATAGCGCGGCGCGCCGAACGCCCGCAACGCCCCGATCTGTTTTTGTCGCTGCCGCAGGTGAACCACCGCCACCATCGCCACGGCGACGCCGACCAGCCCTTGCGTGCCCAGTGAGATATAAATCAACAACTGCCGAATATCCCCCAATAGGGAATAGAGCTTCACCAGCACTTCGCCGGGGAAGACGGCCTGCGTCGCGTGGGTGCGATATAACGAACGAAGCTGATAAGCCCCGGCAATGCTCTTGGGCTTCACCACAATCGCCGGCACGCCCGCCTGATGCGCATGATCGCCCGCGTCCCGCTCAGCGTGTTCGTCGTGCGAGTGCCCCTCATCCTGCGCGTCATCCGCAGGTGGCGGCTGCACGCCATGCACCCGCCACACCGCGCTTATCGGCACCAGAATCGCCTTATCCCATGCGCTGCCGTCGGCGGGCAGGATCCCCACCACGGTGTAATTGACCTCTTCATGCGCATGTGCGCCCTCTTGCCCCACCTGACCGTGAATCGGGCTGAACGTATCCCCCAACGCCAGGCCGGTATGCGCGCCCACCACCGCTTCGAAATCCGCGTTAAACACCCGACCGGCCAGCAATCGCCGCTTGCCGTTATCGGTCGCCAGCGGCGCAGTGGTGCCGACTATCGGCATGTCCTGATAAAAATCGCCGAACGCTACCGGCGCCGCCCAGGCCACCAGCGGATTTTTCGTCAGATCGTCCACGATATGCGCGGGGATCAGCGTCAACGCCGACGGTTGCAGGAAAACCGACGATAGCACCAGTTGCGTTTCGCTGCCCGGCGCGCCGACGATCAAATCAAAACGATCCGCCGCTTTCGCGCTTCCCATACGCAGCGCTCTTTCCTGTAGGCTGACGGCAATACTTAGCGCGGTAGCCGTCGCAATCAGCAACACCACCACCACGACCCCCGGCCATAAACGCCGCCAGTCAACCCAGATAAGACGCCACGGGATCATGGTGCAACCTCCTGTTGAGCGCTGTCGGCTATCAGCCGCCCTTTCTCCAATCGCAGACAACGCGTCATCCGTGACACCAGAAGCCGATCGTGGGTAATGGCAATCAACGTGGCGTTATTTTGCCGCGCCAGAGTCGCCAGCAGTTCGGCGATTTGCGCGCCGCTGTGCGCATCCAGACTGGCCGTCGGTTCATCCGCCACGATAATATCCGGCGATCCCAGCAACGCTCTGGCGACGGCGACTCGTTGCTTTTCCCCGCGCGACAGCATCTCAACCGGGCGATTACCGACATCCAGCCCGACCTGCGCCAGCAGATCGGCGGCGCGCTGTTTTAATGATGCCGGCAAGCGCCAGTGATGAAAGTTCGCCGGTAATAGCACGTTTTCCCGAGCGCTCAAGCCGGGAAAGAGATGGAAATCCTGCATTACCAACCCCACATGCCGCGCCCGCCAGCGATCCCGTTCGGTTTCATTTAACCGCCTGATGTCCTGCTGCGCCCAGTTCACGCTGCCCGTTCCCCGCGAATCCAGGCCGCTAATCGCATTGACCAGCGTGGTTTTGCCCGAGCCGGACGGCCCCATTACCGCCACCTGCGAACCGGCGGCGATGCGCAACGCCGGAATAGCCAGCACCGCATCCGGCGTATCGGGGAAAGTGACGCTCAGATCTTGAATCAATAACTCCACCATCAGTGCTCCTACAGGGTATCGAACGTCGCATCACGCAGCCGCAGCAGACTGACGAAACCGGTTTCCGCGTCGGTCCACGATCCGTGCTCCAGTACGCCTTTCACTTCAATAATGGTGTTGTTCTGGACGAAGGTTTGCCGTTTAGCCAGATAGACCACCACGATATCTTCCGGCCAGTCGGCATCGGAGGAACAGAAAGGACACAACGCCATCGGCATTTTGGTCAGCACGAAGAATTGGGCTTCCGCTTTCAGCGGCGGCGCCATAAAGCCGCGCATCGTCACCCGCTTGCCGGATAATGTTTTGACGTCATCGGAGAATGCCAGTCCCAGCACGCCGTAAGACGCATAAAGTTTGTCGAAAGACAGTTCAGGCGGCGCGGCTTTCGCTGGCGCGACGCACAATAGCGCAAGCACAATCGGCGCCGCGTTCAACCAGACAGAAAGCGGGGTTGCCCCCGCCGGGTTACATTTCGCGTTATTCATACCGGCCAATTATCTCTTGTCCTGCGGTTTTAGCGCCAACGCATCGACAATCACCCGGAACAGCGCCGTATTTTCCATATAACCCCGGATTCGCTCGGCCCCCGGCCCGCTGGCCTGGATCACCATATCGTCCACCGCGTGCACGCCGGTATCGGAAGAACGCGGCAGGATCCCTTCGCGGAATACCGCCCCCGGCACCGCCTCATAGGCTTTATTCGCCACGTATTCATCCTTTTCATTTTTCACCGCCGGCACAAAGCGCCCGTCCAGCTTCGGCCGGAAGGTTTCGTAATAGTCAGGGAAGTTGTTGAAGAACACCGCCAGACGTTTGGAGACATTCACCTCGTCGGGATAACCATCTTTATTGGCGTCCCGATAGTTCGGGTAGCCGGCGTCTTCATACACGCCGACTTTCTCGCGCATGTCGGCGCCCGGTTTTTCATCGTCCACCGTGCCGATAATGGAGAGACCGTGGGTATGGTCGCCGGTAACGACGATCAAGGTATCCGGGTGCCGCTCGGCGAATGTTTTCGCCAGCGCCACCGACTGATCCAGCATGATGGTGTTATAAAACGCGCGCTCCCAGTCCAGCGGATGCGAGGCTTTGTCGATCAGCGCGGATTCCACCATCAGGAAGAAACCATCCTGATTTTTGGACAGGACATCCAGCGCCGCCTGCGTCATTTCGGTCAGATCGGGCTGGTGGGGGAATTTTTTGGCGACGTCGTTTTTCAGGAAACGGCGATCCAGCACATCATCCATGTTGCCGGTATGGAACAGGCCCAGCAGTTTGGTGGCCTGAGCCGCATTTTCCTTCAGCGTTTGGGCATCGGTAGCCAGCGTGTAACCCGCCTGCTGGAATTTTTCGATATAGTTGTTTTCATCTTTGCGTTTTGAGCCCGGCGTGCTCTGCGGCAGGAAATAAGCTGAGCCGCCGCCCAGGATCACGCTGGGCTGCACGTTGTAGAACATCTCGACGATTTCCGCTTTATCCGCCCGACGGCGGGTATGGGCCACCACGGCCGCCGGGGTCGCGTCTTCAATTTCAGCATCGCTGACCACGCCGACCGCCATATTGGTTGAACGGGTAATCAGCTCGCCGAGCGTTTCCTGTTTCGGATGCTCCAGCGAGTTTTTACTGCGGCTGACGTAGACGCCCAGCGCGTTTACGCCGGATTTATGCCCGGTCATATAGGCGCTCATGGTATTGGCGCTGTCCGCCGCAATCGAGTCGGTACTGGAGGTGCCGGCAAACGCCATGTATTGCAGATCGTCAATCGCCAGACGGCCGTCCGCCTTTCCTTCGGTTATCCCTTTGGACAGAATACGGGCGCCGGTGCGGTGAGCGACGGACAACCCGTCGCCGATAAACAAAATAACGTTTTTGGCTTTGCGGGTATCCGGCGTCTGATAGACGTCCCAGGTTACCCGCGTCGTTTTCCCTTTGGCCTGCGCTTCCACGGCGTATTGACCGGCGGCGGGCAGATGCGCATCCCGCACCCACACGGTAGACGCCCCGGCGCCGTCTTCACGTTCGACGAACGTGGCCGATTTTCCCAACACCTGTTGATAATCTTTGCCGTTGATCAGGATACGGATCTCTTCCGGCTTGAGTACCTCGTCAAACTCGACTTTAAAATCGAATTTTCCCCCCGCCAGCATGGTCGCGCGGTCGATGGGATAAATAGCCTGTGCCTGAACCAGGCCCGGCAGTACGCCGGCCAACGCTAAAGGCAATAACCAATAAGCTTTCATCGTGATGTCCTTGATTGCGGAATGAACAGGACATAACGTAGTTATCTTTTCTTACAGTTTGATGAACATGGATATCAATTCCGAGCGGGGTTCACGCCCGCTCGGCCACGTCCGGCCGTTGGCTAAACGCCGTCAGTTGCGCAACAACCGTATCCGGATGGGAAATAAAGGGCGCATGCGCCGCTTTCGGGATCACCAACGATGAAGACCGCGGCCACTGTTCATCCAGCAAACCGGCCACTTTACGCGGCACCAATCCGTCCAACGCGCCATAGAGACGCAAAAACGGCAGCGGCAATGACGTCAGCGCCGGCCGTAAATCCGTCTGACGCAGAATTTCCAGACCGCCGTTCAGCACCTCGACGGAGGGCATGGGTTGCTCCAGCACCACGCGCTTCAGTAATCGGGCATCCTGTCGCGCGCTATCGGTTCCCAGCGTTTGCAGCGCCAGAAAACGTTCGACGGTGCGCTGGAAATCATCGCTGAGCTGCTGCTGGAACCCGTGCAACACATCGGATTTAATACCCGGCCAGCCCTCCCGCGCGCTAAAGCACGGCGACGACGCCAGCGTGATCAGCCCGCTCACCCGCTGCGGCGCGTTTAATGCAATCTGACTGGTCACCAACCCGCCCAGCGACCAGCCCAGCCAGACGGCGCGTTCAGGGGCCTGCGCCAGCACCGTCGCCGCCATGTCCTCCAGCGACATCGCGCCGAACCCCTGGCTTCGGCCATAGCCGGGCAAATCCACCAGATGCAGGCGAAAATGCGCGGCCAGTCGCGATGAAATGCCATGCCATACCTGCGCATTCAGTCCCCAGCCGTGCAGCAGCACAAGTTCCGTTTTTCCTGCGCCTTCAGTCTGCCAATACAACGGTTTCATAAGTTATCGTCCGCCTTAGAGAAATCCACTCTGTTCACTTCAGGGAAAAGCCTATGTTAACCATCGCCGCCCTGTGCTGGCTATGCCGGTCGCCGCTTTATCGCAGCCAGCAGGGAATTTGCTCCTATTGCCAGCGCCGCCTGTCGCCGACGCCGGTATGCTGCCCACGCTGCGGCTTGCCGACCGGCGATCCGACGCGGCAGTGCGGGCGCTGTCTGAAAAATCCGCCGCCCTGGCAATCGATAACGTTTGTCGGTGACTATGTTCCACCGCTCAACGCCTTAATCAAACAATTTAAATTTAACGGTAAAACGGAACTGGCCCCGGTGCTTGCCCGGCAACTCTTATTACGCTGGTTGGCCGCCTATCGCGAACAGGCGTTGCTGACGCCGCGCCGCCTGTTCCGGCCCGACCGGATAGTTACGGTGCCCCTGCACCAACGGCGTCACTGGTCGCGCGGATTCAACCAGACCGAATTGTTAGCCCGCCCTTTGGCGCATTGGCTGGGATGTGATTATGAACCTCGCGCCATACGGCGTATCCGCCGGACGCCTCTTCAGCAAAAGCTCAGCGCCAGCGCACGGCGCGGCAATCTGCGAGGCGCGTTTCGCTGTCACGCCTCGCTGCCGGGCAAACAGGTGGTATTGCTGGATGATGTGGTGACCACCGGCAGCACCGCGGCGGAAATCAGCCGGCTTCTGCTGGCGCAAGGGGCGGCGGGCGTTCAGGTATGGTGTTTGTGCCGAACCTTGTAGTTCAAGGGAGGATGGGCGTATTATAACCGATAAGCGTAGTCAACCATTGAGTTTAACATTATGATCCATATTACTGACGCTGCTCAGGAACACTTCCTGAAACTGCTGGCAAAACAGGAAGAAGGCACGCAAATTCGTGTTTTCGTCATCAATCCCGGCACACCCAATGCGGAGTGCGGCGTTTCTTATTGCCCCCCGGATGCAGTGGAAGCCAGCGACACCGAACTGAAATTTGAAAAAATTTCAGCCTATGTGGACGAACTTAGTGCGCCGTATCTGGAAGATGCTGAAATCGATTTCGTCACCGACCAACTGGGTTCTCAGCTTACGCTGAAAGCGCCCAACGCCAAGATGCGTAAAGTGGATGACGACGCGCCGTTGATTGAACGCGTGGAATATGTACTGCAATCGCAGATCAACCCACAGTTGGCAGGCCACGGCGGCCGCGTCACGCTGATGGAAATCACCGATGATAATCTGGCGATCCTGCAATTCGGCGGCGGTTGCAACGGCTGTTCGATGGTCGACTACACGTTGAAAGAAGGGATTGAGAAAGAATTGTTGCAAAAGTTCCCAGAGCTGAAAGGCGTGAGGGATCTCACCGAGCATCAGCGCGGTGAGCATTCCTATTATTAATGTCCTGATGATTAGGCCGGGTCATTGCACCCGGCATCCTCCTCGCAGACAGTCGCGGGCAACGGCGCGCCGCGGCGCAGATCGATGTCGCGAATCAGACGTTCAAGATAACGATCGGCAAAGATGGATTCCAGCGTGCGGCTAAGTTTCCGCCGCCAGTTCGGGTATTCCCGGCTCGTTCCGGGAACGTTCACCGGCGTCGCCATATCCAGCCAGTCTTCCAGTTGAAACCCGACCAACGCGCTGGCGCTGTCGGCCATATAACGTTGAACGCCCCGGTTAAGCGGTACGCCCATTGTCGTCAACGATGAATTCCTCCCCACCCGCTGCGGCAACAACCCGTGCTGATGTAATGCGTTCAACAAACCCTGTTTGGATTTTTCACGCAGCTGAATCTGCTGTTGCAATAACACGTCATCCGGGTACAAACCCAAATCCCTGCCCAACGACAAATCCACCGCCTGCCAGTACCCGCGCAGCGTGGGGAGATCGTGTGTGGTGATGGTGGCCATCGCCTGACGCGGATACCTGCCGGGTGAGCGGAAGCGATGCTGCTCGTCCTTTTCAAAAAACAGCACCTTATAGGAATAGACGCCGAAGTCATGCAGTTTGCTGACGATCTCCGGCGGCACCGTGCCCAAATCCTCGCCTATCACCAGGCAGCGATGACGCTGACTTTCCAGCGCCAGCACCGCCAACAGATCGTCCAGCGGATAGTGGACATAGGCACCGTCAACAGCCGATTCGGCTTTGGGTATCCACCATAAACGCAGGAGCGCCATCACATGGTCGATACGCAGCGCGCCGCAATTCGCCATGTTGCTGCGCAACACGTCGATAAACGGCTGATAGCCGCGCTGCCGCATCATGTTGGGATTCATCGGCGATAAGTGCCAGTTTTGCCCCAGCGGCCCCAGCGGATCCGGGGGCGCGCCGATGGAGGCATCCAGACAATAAAGCTGACGCTCATCCCAGGTTTCCGCGCCCCCCTGCGCGACGCCTACGGCCAAATCGCGATACAGACCAATAGGCAGACCGAGCTGCCTACTGCGCGCAAAGCATTCCGCCAGTTGCTCGTAAGCCAGCCATTGCAGCCAGCAATAAAAATTAATTTCATCCGCATGTTCCTGGCGAAACGACTTCACCGCCTCGCCGTGAACATCATGATAGCGGGTCGGCCACTGCAACCAGTCCGCGTAATTTTCTCCCTGACGTTTCAGGTAAGCCTGCAACGCATCGAATGTTGCCTGCAATTGCAGACTTTGCCCGCCATTGACCACAAACTGGCGAAAAGCGCTGATACGCGGGTCCAGCGCGCTGCGGGTGTTGAAATAGCCAAAGGCCAGCCGCAACGCGCTCAGCTTGAGGGTGGTGACCGATTCATAATCGACCCAACGTCCCGCCCGCAGCGCCGATACCGCTTGCTGCGTCTCCTCCAGCAGCCACCATTGTTGCGCCTCCGAACTCTGCTGAAAATCATCCACCTGATTGACGTCAATATAAATCACGTTCAGCCAATGGCGGGAAGAGGGACTGTACGGACTTGCCGCCTCCGGAACCGCCGGGTACAGCGAGTGCAGCGGATTCAGCCCCACAAACGCCCCGCCGCGGCGGGCTATCTGTTCCACCAACTGGCGCAAATCGCCGAAGTCGCCCACCCCCCAGTTATTTTGCGAACGCAGGGTGTAAAGCTGAACGGTCACTCCCCACCAGCGTTTGCCCTGCAACAGGGCTTCAGGCTCGTAACAACGGGGCGGCGCCACGGTTATCCGACAGTTCCAGCGCTGCTCGGCCTGCGTTAGCGTAAGATGATGATATCCCAAAGGAAGTGCTGCGGGGAGCGTCAGATTCGTACCGCCGGTCACCTGTCCCTGAACCTGTCCGCCGTTTTCATACATCAGCGTCCAGTGAAATTCGCCATTGCCGGCCAGCGCAATGACGGCGTCCCGTCCCTGAAGAAAAACTTTTACCGGAGGCAGGGGAGCGCCATCACTGCCTGAGATATCCATCATCGCCAGCAGTCGTTCTCTGATCGACGCATCAATCGTATGCTTATTGCCATAAGCATCCGTATATGTTTCCGCTATACCCATCTGTTGAATTGCCGAGTTACCCGCCTTGAATGCCATCTTCCTTTTCCTTAACGACGCACTTGCCAAATACGCTTCTGGTAATCATGAATCGCCCTGTCCGAGCTAAACATCCCCATTCTGGCCGTATTAAGTACACAACGACGCGTCCATTCCTCCGGTTCACGATATTGCGCATCCACCTGCTGCTGCACCTCACAGTAAGGTGCGAAATCAGCCATCAACAAATAGGGATCGCCCTCTTCCAGCAAACTGTTCAACAGCGGCGCAAACGCTTGCTTGTCCCCGTGACTAAAAGCGCCGCTGGCTAGTTCATCCAATATCTCGCGTAGCAAAGGCGTATCGGTAATGTAGTCCGACGGCGCATATCCCTGCGCCTGCAAGGCTTTTACCTGCTCAACCGTATGACCGAAAATGAACAGGTTTTCGGCGCCGACCTGTTGAGCCATCTCGACATTGGCCCCATCCCATGTTCCCACCGTCAGCGCGCCATTCAGCGCCAGCTTCATATTGCCCGTTCCGGAAGCTTCTTTGCCCGCCGTCGAGATTTGCTCGGACACATCGGTAGCGGGGATCATCCGTTCGGCCAGCGATACGCGGTAATCGGGAAGAAAGACCACCTTGAGACGATCGTTGCAGCGGCGATCCCGATTAATCTTTTCCGCCACCTGATTAATGGCATAGATAATATTTTTGGCCAGCGCATAACCCGGCGCGGCCTTGGCGCCAAACAAAAAGACGCGCGGAACTATATCCAGATGCGGGTTATCACGCAATTGCCGATAGAGAGAAAGGATATGCAGCAGATTCAGGTGTTGACGCTTATATTCGTGCAGCCGCTTGATTTGCACGTCAAACAGCGCCAGCGGATCGAGACTCACCCCATAATCACGTTGCAGGTGTTCCGCCAGACGCACCTTGTTGTCTTGTTTAATCCGCCGGTAACGCTCGCGGAATCCGGCATCGTCGGCATAGGGTTCCAGCCCTTGCAAGGCAGGTAAGTCATTCACCCATTCGATGTGTAATGTTTCATCAATCAGCGACGACAGCGCCGGATTACACTGCTTCAGCCAGCGGCGCGGCGTAATACCGTTGGTCACGTTGTGAAATTTGTTCGGCCATAGCCGGTGATACTCAGGGAACAGATCTTTCACCACCAGTTCCGAATGCAGCGCCGCTACGCCGTTTACCGCAAAGCAGCTCACCACGCACAGATTCGCCATGCGGATTTGCCGCCGGTGACGCACCGCCAGTTTCGCCCACACCTGACGATCGCCGGGCCAGTGTCGCTCCACCTGGATGTTAAAATGCGCGTCGATCTGCTTGATGATGGAAAGATGACGGGGAAGCAGACGGGCGAACAGCCTTTCGTCCCAGCGTTCCAGCGCTTCCGGCATCAACGTATGGTTGGTATAGGCAAAGGTGCGCCCGGTAATCGACCAGGCATCATCCCAGCTCATCCGGTGGTCATCCAACAATATGCGCAACATTTCAGGGATCGCCAGCGTCGGGTGCGTGTCATTAAGCTGGATCACTTCATAATCCGGCAACTCGGACAGCGCCCGTCCGGCCGCCAGATGCCGACGCAGAATATCGGCCACCGAGCAGGCACACTGGAAATATTGCTGCATCAGCCGCAGCCGTTTACCCGCGGCGTGGTTATCATTCGGATACAGCACTTTGGTCAGGCTGGCCGCCGCCACGCCGGCCTGCTCGGCCTTGAGATAGCGCCCCTCATTAAACAGCGTCAGATCAAACGGGTGACGATGGGTCGCCTGCCACAGGCGCAGCGGTTGAGTGATGCCGTTGCGATAACCAATCACCGGTAAATCACAGGCTTCGCCCCGCAGGCTAAAATCAGGCAGCCACACCTCACTGCCGTCAGCCTGCTGCTGCAACCGGCCGCCAAACCCGACATCCACGGCCAGCTCAGGCCGTTGAAAAAACCACGGATAGCCATCCCGGTGCCAATCATCGGGGGTTTCCTGCTGCTGTCCCTGCGTAAAATGCTGGCGAAACAGACCGTATTGATAATTGAGGCCATAGCCGGTCGCCGGCTGCCCGACCGTGGCCATCGAATCCAGAAAACAGGCGGCCAGCCGACCCAGACCGCCATTGCCCAAACCGGGATCGGTTTCCTGCTCCAGCACATCGCTCAGGTTAATCCGTTGTTGCGCCAATACCTCGGCGACGGCGTTGTACCATCCCAGATTCAACAGGTTGTTGCCGGTCAGACGGCCGGGGAGAAACTCCATGGAAAGGTAATTCACATGGCGTTGTTCCGACCGGCCATGCGTTTTATTCGGCGCAACGGCAAAGGCGGGCTGCGCCGCCAGTTGTTCGGCCAGCGCCAGACTGACAGAGCGCCAGCATTGCGTCGGCGTCATCTGTTGCAGAGAAGCAACGCCGTAGTAGCGCTGCTGGCGAAGCAGCGCGGCGGCGAACTGCGACGGATTGAATGCAAGCGATGGGTGCTCTGAAAACGATTGGTTATCTGGAAACCCTGACATGGCGCCTCTCTCCCCCTGTGATCCGTCGCGGAAAAAGGCACGTCTGGCTCAGCACAACTCCAACTGCACCTTATGTTGTTCAATGATTTTTAGCACGCCGGGCGGTGGCAATTGATCGGTAAAAAGATAGTCAATCAAATCCATGTTGCCCAGATTAACCATGGCGTTGCGGCCAAATTTGGAATGATCCGTCACCAGCATGACACAACGGGAATTTTCAATGATTGCCCGTTTGGTTCGCACTTCATGGTAGTCAAACTCCAGCAATGAGCCGTCCATGTCAATGCCGCTAATACCCAAGATACCGAAATCCAGACGAAACTGAGAGATAAAATCCAGCGTGGCCTCTCCCATAATGCCGCCGTCGCGGGTACGCACTTCACCGCCCGCCAGAATTAAACGGAAGTCTTCCTTTGCCGTCAGCAACGTCGCCACATTCAGGTTATTGGTCACAACGCGTAAATTCTTATGCTGCATCAGCGCATAGGCCACGGCTTCCGGCGTGGTGCCGATATCAATAAACAGCGTGGCGCCGTCCGGGATCTGGCTGGCGACCTTGCGCGCAATGCGCGCTTTCTCCTCGGACCACATCATCTTACGGTCATTATAGGCAGTGTTAACCGAGCTTGAAGGCAATGCCGCGCCGCCATGATGACGGTGGATCTTATTCTGTTCGGCCAAGTCGTTCAGATCGCGGCGAATGGTTTGCGGACTGACCGCAAAATGATCCACCAGTTCCTCCGTACTGACATAACCCTGACGACGCACCAGTTCAATAATGGCCTCATGTCGTTGTGTTTGCTTCACGTTCATCCCCTAGCATGTCCGGATTTACCGGGAGTTCGTTTTATTATAAGTATCCCAAAAGGCCATTAATATCCCTGCGACCAGCCCCGCCGCATGCGCGGCATTGGCTATCGACATCCCTAAAATATCGAAATATCCGGCTATCAGCCACAGTAAAGCAAACGCCATCAGGCTCCGCGGCATAAATAAATTGCCATTGGGTTCTCTTTCGCCACGCAGCCAGACATACCCCATCAGCGCATAAACGACGCCAGACAATCCGCCAAAGTAGATACCGCTAAACCAGGACTGCGCCCAACCGCTCACCAGCGATGAAATCAGGGTAATCATCAGCAGCTTACGGGTGCCCAGCACTTTCTCGACCGGCCCGCCCAGATACCACCACCACATCAGATTGAACAAAATATGCAAGACGGAAAAATGCAACAAGGCATGACTGAACCAACGCCAGAGCTGCCATTGCTGCCCGGCCTCGGGATAAGACAACCAGGCCATCACCCGATCGGCGCCCGATACCTGCATCAGTAAAAAGACCACCACGGCGACGACCATGATCGACAACGTCAACGGCCCTGCTTTCTGTTGCAGCGTTTGCCAATAGGAAAAGCGATGATATTGGATGCCCGAGTCCGTCGATCCCGACTGCCAGCTTGCCGCCTGATAGCGGGGATTCAGCGGATCGCGCAGAAAAATCTCCAGCGCCTGTTGTACTTTATCCAGTTGCTCGTCGTCAGCCAGCCACAGCTCGGCTTCTTGTCCGGTGGCGCGTATTTCCAGACCGACGTTCTGCGTCTGCATATAATCCACAAACGCCTGCGCCAGACGTGGATTGGATAGAGAGATAACGCGAATTGCCATAAAAAATTAATCACATCGTAGTGGGCGGATTGCGCGTAAAAATATCACATATCCCCAAAAGACGTGCGCGAGAATCTCTTTTCAACGCCAGAACCTTATCGTTTTTCCGACCTCCATTCCCCTCGACTCCGGCGATCCCCGCCCTTTTGATAACATAGTTATTTATTTTTGTTTACTTCCGTTTCACCTTATTTCCTATGACATCAGTCACTTTTTAATCAACAGGACTCTTTTACTCTCCCAGTATGTAGAGAGGTGATTATGTTTCTCGAAGAAAGGCGACATCAGATCCTGACCTATCTGGACAGACACGGGCGGGCAAGCGTGGAATTTCTGGCGAAGGAGTTTTCCGTGACCAGAGAAACCATCCGCAGTGATTTGAACGCGCTGGCGCGCATGAACCTGGTTCAACGCTGCCACGGCGGCGCTATCGTCATCCGTCGAAGTTTACAGTCCGAACTCATCACCTCCGGCCGGGAGAACATTGAGGCGCTGCTGAAACGGCTGGAAAAACACCCGCGGTATCAAACCATGAAAAACAGGGGAGGCAGAATGAGCGGTAAGGTCTGTATTCTGGGATCGTTTAACGTCGATATCGTCGCGAAAGTGGAGCGTTTTCCCAAAGGCGGGGAATCCTTGCTGGCGTTGGGCAGCGCGCTCGGCCCGGGAGGGAAAGGCGCGAATCAGGCCATGGCAGCCAGCCACGCGGGAGCCAACGTGCATTTTGTTTCCAAGGTCGGCAAAGATCAATTCAGCCAGTTTGCCTATGATCATCTTTCCGCCTCGGCAATACACTCTTTCAAACTTTACCAGTCAGAAACAGAACCGACCGGCAACGCGATTATTTATGTGTCGCAGCAAGATGGCGAGAATATGATCGCCATTTATTCCGGCGCGAATAAAACCATTACCGATGACGAGATCGCGGAGATGATGCCCGAGCTGTCCGACTCGGACGTATTATTGCTGCAACTGGAGAACAACTTCCCCGCCACATTAAACGCCATCAAGTTGGCTAACGCATTGAATATCCGCGTAGTGCTGAACCCGGCCCCCTATTCCCGCGACGTTCTGGACTGTCTGGAATATATCGACGTCATCACGCCGAATGAAACGGAAGCTTCTTTGCTCTCCGGCGTTGAAGTGCGCGATTTGGACAGCGCCAAGGACGCGGCGCAAAAAATCGTCGCGCTCGGCGCCCGACGGGTCATTATCACCATGGGTTCGCGCGGGGCGCTGCTCTTTGATAACCAGCAATTTCAATATATTCCGGCGTTTCCGGCGCTGAGCGTGGATACCACGGGCGCCGGCGATGCCTTCAACGGCGCGTTCGCCGCCGCGATTGCCACCGGACAGAATCTGGTGCAGGCCGCGACCTACGCCTCCGCCTTCGCATCGCTGGCCGTAGAACGGGAAGGCGCGGCGAATATGCCGGATCATCAGCAGGTTAAGGTCAGACTGTCCCAACGCTGATCCCTGAATTTACCCATACTGTAATTCCGCCAGGAGTGAACCATGAAAAAAATCGACGGCATTGTCCCGGTCATGCTGACCCCATTTACCGAACAAAACGCTATTGATTATCCCGGGCTGGCAAAACTGATTGACTGGTATCTTGAAAAAGGCGTCGATGCGCTATTCGCCGTCTGCCAGTCCAGTGAAATGCAATTCCTGAGCCTGCAAGAGCGTGTCGACCTGGCGCGTTTTGTGGTCGAAAAAGTCGCCGGCCGCATCCCGGTGATCGCTTCAGGGCATATCAGCGATGGTCTGAACGATCAGATCGCCGAGCTTGGCGCCATGGCGGCGACCGGCATCGACGCGCTGGTGCTGGTCACCAACCATCTGGATCCCAAAGATCAGGGCAGCGAGGTGTTTTATGCCACGCTGAACGCGCTGCTGGCCGCGCTGCCCGCGTCCATGCCGCTGGGGCTGTATGAGTGCCCGGCGCCTTATCGCCGTTTGCTGAGCGATGATGAACTGAGTTACTGCGCCAATAGCGGACGCTTTGTGGTGCTGAAAGACGTGAGCTGCGATCTGCCGACGGTGGCACGCCGGGTCAAACGGGTTGCCGACACGCCGTTGAACATCATCAACGCCAATGCGGCGATTGCCTTCGATGCCATGAAAGCGGGTTCAAAAGGTTTCAGCGGCGTGTTCACCAATTTCCATCCAGAACTCTATAGCTGGCTTTACCATCACCATTCCAGTAACCCGGAACTGGCGCAGGAGTTGGCGACGTTTCTTTCCCTCGCCGCCGTGACGGAAACCCTGGGTTATCCCAAAAACGCAAAAATTTATCACCAACGCCAGGGCACTTTCGGCAGTGCTTACTGCCGGGTCAATAAAGACAACGTGCTGGAAAAATACTGGGGATTGACGGTGATCCTCGAGCAAATCCGCAGCGGCACAGAGCATTACCAAAACAAAATAAATCGCATTAACTAGTCTCCCTTTTTCCTCATACCTCTACGAGAAGGAAGCACCGATTATGAAACTTATCCGGTTGACGGCGTTAAGTACCCTCTTACTCTCCTGCTCCGCCTTCGCAGCGTGGCCGGAAAAACCGATTACCATTATCGTCCCCTGGGGCGCGGGCGGAAATACCGACACCGTGGCCCGGCTGGTGGCCCAGGGTCTGCAAAAAGAGCTGGGCGTGAACGTCAACGTGGTCAACCGCACCGGCGGTAGCGGCGTCGTCGGCCATGATGCGATCCATCGCGCCAAACCCGATGGCTATACGCTGGGTATTGTGACGGTGGAAATCGCCATGATGCACCACCAGAAAATGACCACCCTCAGCTATCAGGATTACACCCCTATCAGCCGGCTGGCGGTGATTTATGGCGGGTTACAGGTCGCCAAGGATTCGCCCTATCAGGATGCCAACCAGTTAATCGAGGCCATCAAGCAGCAGCCTGGCAAATTGCGCGCCTCGGGCAGCGGTCTGAAATCCGTCTGGCACCTCAATACGCTGGGGATGCTGAAAAGCGCCAATCTGCCGGATAGCGCCGTTCGCTATATTCCCTCGCAGGGCGCCAGCGCCGCGCTGCAAGAGCTGGTTTCCGGCGGGGTGGACTTCGTGACCTCTTCGCCCGGCGAAGCCAAGAGCATGGTAGACGCCGGTATGGTGCGCCACCTGGCCATCATGTCCAATCAGGCCTCCGATCTCTATGCCGATATCCCGATCTTCAATCAGGCGACGCCGTATAACTGGTCGCTGACCACCTGGAACGTGCTGTCGGCCCCGAAAGGCCTCTCTACGGAGATTACCGACAAGCTGACCGCCGCGATGAAAAAGGTTTATGACTCTGGAGAACTACAGAAATTCGCCAACAATCAAGGATTCGAAGTCAGCGCGTTGTACGATGACGAACTTTATCAATTTATGAAAGAAGAAGATGCTCAGTTTGGGAGCCTACTTTCCGCAGATAAATAAAACAGGCGGGCGCCATGCAAATGGCGCCTGAACAACAATGCCGAAGTTATCCTTATTACTCCCGCTGCTTTTCCTGCTGTTCGGCGCCGGCATTGCCGCCTATGCCTTTATTCAGCTTGGCGATGTGGCCTCGTTTGGCGCGGGATTTATGCCCGCCATCGTCGGCTGCCTGATGGTATTGCTCTCCGTTCTGGATCTGATAACCGTGCGGTTAACAAAAGCGCATCGCCAGCCGGCGAATAGCGGGAAACGTGACCTCATAAGCGTCGGTATGGTCGCGATCACCGTCGTTTTCTATATTTATTGCGTTGAATTTCTTGGGTTTATCCTGACCACCAGCATCATTATGGCCGGCCTGCTGGTGCTTTTCCTGCCGAAAAACAAAGCCATTGCCGCTGTTGCCGCCGTGGGGCTTTCGACCGGCATTTATTACCTGTTTTCAAAAGTATTATTGGTGCCTCTCCCTTCCGGCAGCATTTTTTAAGGACCACCGACGATGGATATCCTGATCAACGCCAGTGAATACATTACCCTGAACGCCATCATCGCCATCTTTGCCGCCGGGCTGTTCGGCCTGTTTATCGGCGCGATACCCGGTCTGACCGCAACCATGGCCGTCGCCCTGCTGGTTCCTTTCACCTTTTTTATGGATCCCATCCCCGCGCTGGCGATGATGATCTCGGTCGGCGCTTCCACCATCTATGCCGGGGATATCCCGGGCGTACTGTTGCGCATTCCCGGCACCCCCGCCTCGGCCGCCTACGTGGACGACAGCTATGCGCTGAGCCAACAGGGGAAAACCAATCACGTCCTCGGCCTCGGCCTGAGCACCTCGGTCATCGGCGGCATCATTGGCGCCATTGTGCTCAGCTTCGCCTCACCGTTGCTGGCCTCATTCGCCATGAAATTCAGCTCGTTTGAGTACACCTGGCTGGCGCTGCTGGGGCTGAGTTGCTCAACGCTGATTTCAGGACAATATGTGGTCAAAAGCCTGATGGCGTTGTTGTTGGGGCTTGCTTTAGCCACCATCGGTTATGATGAGTTCACCGGGCAGCCGCGTTTCACTTTCGGTCAGGTCGCGCTATTGGAAGGGATCAGTTTTATCCCGGCGATGATTGGGATGTTCGCTATCGCCAACGCGATTGAATATTACGCCGGCCGCCACCGTGACCGCGTTAAGCCGGCAAACGCCGCGCCGCCGCCGGTGGAAAAATCGTCGTTAAATATCCTTGCCGGCATATGTCCGGCATTGAAAAAAAACCGGCTCGGCATTGCGCGCAGCAGCGCCATCGGCACCTTGATTGGGGTACTGCCCGGGGCGGGCGCCGATATCGCCGCCTGGATCTCCTACGCGGTGGCGAAAAAGTTCTCCCGCGAGCCAGAGAAATACGGCAAAGGTTCGGAAGAGGCCGTGATTAACGCCTCATCCAGCAATAATGCCAGCCTGGCGGGAAGCTACATCCCCACGCTGGTGTTTGGCATCCCCGGAGACTCCGTGGCCGCCATTGTGATCGGCGTACTCTATATGAAAGATATGCAGCCGGGGCCGTCCCTGTTTATCTTCCACCCGGAAAAGCTCTACGCCATTTTCATGCTGTTCTTTATCGCCAACCTCGCGTTGCTGCCGCTGGCGCTGATCGTGGTTAACTTCTTGAAGCGCCTGATTTCGGTAAATAAAGATATCGTGTATCCGGTGGTGATCGTATTCAGCATCGTCGGGGCATTCGCCATGAATAACTCCATGGCGTCGGTGGTGGTGATGCTGGTAATGGGGATTGCGGGTTATTTCCTACAGAAACATCACTACCCGATTGCGCCGGTGATTCTGGGCATGGTGCTGGGGCCGATGTTCGAGAAAAGCCTGCTGTCTTCGCTGCTGAAATCGGATGGCAACCTGATTGCCTTTGTGGAACGCCCGATCTCCGCTTTCCTTGCCGTGCTGTTTTTAATCGTGGTCATCATGCAGGCCAAAAGCATCATTCAGGTGTTCAAAAACAGCCGCGGGTAAAACCGCCACACCCTCATCGGGCCGGTATGACGCAGGCCCGATCAGTCGACGGATTCAGCATCCTGCGGATAGCGGTTTTGCCAGGCTTCAAAACCGCCGTCAATGCTGTATACCGACTCAAAGCCCAGGCTGATCAGGTACTGCGCCGCATTGCGGCTGCTGATCCCGTGATAGCACATCACCATGACCGGCGTATCCAAGTCCGCGCCACGCACAAAATCCGCCAACGTCTCGTTGGTCAAATGCGTGGCGCCGGGTACGTGGGCAACGGCAAAACTCTGCCCATCGCGGATATCGACGACGATGCCCCCCTGTTGCCAGCGGGAATAGGCTTTTTCTATGTCAATCGCTTCAAATTGTTCCATTAAGAGTTACAACCTTGTTAACCACAAAGAACATTATTGTAACCCTTAGAACGCCGGATAAAACCCAGCAAATGATATGGAATTAGTGAAAGCGCGGCGGTTTTCTTTCACCGTTAAAGCAACGCGCGCCGCTTGAAGTATGACGGGTATAGAGTCCCGCTTATTACAGTAACTTCCGCTGGCAGTAGCATGCCTATACCATCCACCGATGATCTCGCATCGGCTCTACTTAAGATCGTAGATCGGCCTCACCCTGCGGCGTTTTACCGCCCGTCCAACGTTGTACCGGGGAACTGGATAACAATCGCAACCGTAACTCGTTGATTGATGTGTCCCCTTGCGCAAAGCCGCTACACCAAAATCACCTCTACGTTCTGGCCGCGCAGTTGCGCCACGATCTGCGCATTCGCCTGTTTGCCGGTAATGACGACGTCAATCTGCTCCACCCGGCTGAACAGCATCCCGGCGCGTTGGCCGATCTTGCTGCTGTCCACCACCACCGCCAGCTTACCGACATAGTTAAGCATCTTTTGCTCCGCCATCGCCGTCAGCATATCGGTTTTATACAGCCCTTCCGCCGTCAGCCCCTTGCCGCTGGTAAACATCCAGTGCCCGGCATACAGGCTGGCATCCCCTTCCTGCGGCGCCAGCGTAATGGACTGACTTTTATTGTACTGCCCTCCCATGATGACGACGCTTTCATGTTCCTGCTCAATCAGGTAATTCGCCAGCGGAAGATAGTTGGTGATCACCTGAACGTCTTTGCCGCATATTTCCTGCCCCAGCAAAAAGGCGGTAGAGCCGCAGTTAATCACCACGCTTTCGCCCGGACGGCACAGTTGCGCGGCGGCTTTGGCAATGCGCATTTTCTCGTCCAGGTTTTGCGCCTGATAAATATTGAGCGGCGACCAGGCGGGACGCGGAACGCTCACCGCTTCGGCGCCATTGCGAACTTTCCGCAACTTGCCTGACTCATCAAGCTTGTTGATATCACGCCTTGCCGTGGCGGGCGAGACATCAAAGTGCTCGATAAGATCGGCAACGGTAAGCTGCTTTTGTCGTTGCAGAAAATCAATGATGGCGTTATGGCGCTGAGATTCAGTCATATTGGCCCCGTTAAATGGATTCTACTCACCGATTATAAGGAGCGCTTACGGTAATTTGAATCATAACTTGTCAAAAGTACGCACGGGATATCGTCCACGGATAAGAGCGCGATTGCAAAGCGAATGCTGGAAAGGGCGGCCCACGCCGCCCCGTGGTTTTACAGGAAAGATTTAAACGGCAAATCCGGTTCGATGGTGAAGCAATCGTCAAATCCGCGCGGATAGTGATATTCCAGATTATCTTTGTCCTGCGGCCAGGTGAACTTGCCGCCGACCTGCCAGATAAACGGTTTAAAACCATACTTCAGACGATCTTTTTTCATTTCCCACAACACGCGAATTTCCTGCGGATCGGCCTGAAAATTCGACCAGATATCATGGTGGAAAGGAATGACCACTTTGGTGTTCAGCGCCTCGGCCATACGCAGCATGTCGGAACTGGTCATTTTATCGGTGATGCCGCGCGGGTTTTCGCCATAGGAGCCCAGCGCCACATCGATCTGATGCTCGTTGCCATGTTTGGCGTAATAATTTGAATAATGCGAGTCCCCGCTGTGATAAAGATTGCCGCCCGGCGTTTTGAATAAATAGTTCACCGCCCGCCTATCCATGCCATCCGGCAGCACGCCCGCCGCTTTCTCCTCTGGCGGCAGCGTTATCAACGCCGTGCGGTCGAACGCATCCAGCGCATGAATTTCAACATCCTTGATAGAGATCACATCGCCCGGTTTGACCACGATACAGCGTTCACGCGGCACCCCCCAGCCAATCCACAGATTCACGCAGCTTTCCGGGCCAATAAACGGCACGTCGGCGTCGCAGTTTTTCATCACGGCGGCGGCCACATTCACATCGATATGATCGTTATGGTCATGCGTGGCGAGCACGGCATCAATTTGTCGAATGGCGAAGGGATCCAGAACGAATGGCGTGGTGCGTAAATTAGGCTGTAGTTTTTTCACCCCGGCCATGCGCTGCATTTGATGGCCGGATTTCATCAGCGGATTACCGTGGCTCTGTTTGCCCGTGCCGCACCAGAAATCCACACAAATGTTCGCCCCCTCTTCCGACTTCAACCAGATGCCGGTACAGCCCAGCCACCACATGGCAAACGAGCCGGGCGCCACCTGCTCTTGTTCTATCTCTTCATTCAGCCAGGTTCCCCATTCCGGAAAGGTATTCAGGATCCATGACTCACGGGTAATGCTCTCGATTTTACTCATAGTGTGAACCTCATCAGCGATCGGCGTGGTGCGTTATTGAACGTTACAATCATAAGAAATCATAAAATGAAAACAAGTGATTTTATTTTGCGAATCTATCACCATTTTTTTATGCCCGCAATCGACTATTGCGTGCGGCGATTTTTTATATGCTGCTGAAAAATCGGTTATAAATTGTGACATTGATTCAAATAAATACATAATCACATGAAAAATAACGACAAAAAAATAATGCCAAATTTTATGCGCTGAAAATGACGTCGGTAAAAAGGATAATTGCGAAGCTAATCACAAATAATCAATTAATGTCTTTTTATGATTATTTATGATTGCTAAAGTGTTCGTGCCTTACAAAAAAAGACCTGCCCGCGCCAAGGCAATTCGGACGTGGCGCGTAACAGAATGACCAAAGCCAGAACGGAGTGCTTATGGAAACCCTCTATAAAATCTTTACGATTTTCTTTAATCAGGTCATGACCAACGCCCCGCTGCTGCTGGGGATTGTCACGTTCATCGGTTATTTACTGCTGCGTAAAAGCGCCACTGTCATTATTAAAGGCACCATCAAAACGATCATTGGTTTTATGCTGTTACAGGCAGGTTCCGGCATTCTGACCAGCACGTTCAAACCGGTTGTCGCCAAAATGTCCGACGTTTACGGCATCAGCGGCGCCATCTCGGATACCTACGCGTCCATGATGGCGACCGTCGAACGCATGGGCGATGCCTACAGTTGGGTCGGCTATGCCGTATTGCTGGCGCTGGCGCTGAATATCGTTTACGTGCTGCTGCGCCGGATCACCGGCATCCGCACCATCATGCTGACCGGCCACATCATGTTTCAGCAGGCCGGGTTGCTCGCCGTGTTCTTCTATATTCTCGGCTACCCGATGTGGACCACCATCATCTGTAGCGCCGTGTTGGTTTCCCTCTACTGGGGCATTACGTCCAACATGATGTATAAACCCACGCAGGCGGTGACCGACGGCTGCGGTTTCTCCATCGGCCACCAGCAGCAGTTTGCCTCCTGGCTTGCCTATAAGATCGCCCCTTATCTGGGGAAAAAAGAAGAGAGCGTGGAAGATCTGAAGCTTCCGGGCTGGCTGAATATCTTCCACGACAATATTGTCTCCACCGCCATCGTCATGACGGTATTCTTTGGCGCGATCCTGCTCTCCTTCGGCCTGGACACCGTGCAGCAAATGGCTGGGAAAACACACTGGACGATTTATATCCTGCAAACCGGCTTCCAGTTTGCCGTCGCCATTTTCATCATCGTACAAGGCGTACGGATGTTCGTAGCCGAACTCTCCGAAGCGTTTAACGGCATATCCCAACGTTTAATCCCCGGCGCGGTGCTTGCCATCGACTGCGCGGCGATTTACAGCTTCGCTCCCAATGCGGTGGTGTGGGGATTTATGTGGGGCACCATCGGTCAGTTGATCGCCGTCGGCATTCTGATCGGCATCGGTTCCCCCATCATGATCATCCCCGGCTTTATTCCGATGTTCTTCTCTAACGCCACCATCGGCGTGTTCGCCAACCACTTTGGCGGCTGGCGCGCGGCGATGAAGATCTGTCTGGTGATGGGCGTGATCGAAATATTCGGCTGCGTATGGGCGATAAAACTGACCGGTCTGAGCGCGTGGATGGGCATGGCGGACTGGTCGATTCTGGCGCCGCCGCTGATGCAGGGGTTAACGCTTGGCCTGTGGTTTATGAGCGTCGTTATCGTGATTGCCTTGGTTTATATGGTCTTTGCCAGCCGCACATTGCGGGCTGAAGAAGATGCTGAAAAGAAACTCGCTGAGTCCATACCCTAAATGATTCGAGTTACAGAGCGCAGTCAAAACACATGCAACTTGCAGTATGACGGGTATACCACGAACGCATTCAGGAGAAATCATTATGACCGTACGAATTCTGGCCGTATGCGGCTGCGGGCAAGGAAGTTCCATGATCATGAAAATGAAAGTCGGCCAATTTTTAACCGAGCAGGGGATCGACCATAGCCTGAATAGCTGCGCAGTGGGCGAATACAAGGCCGAACTAAGCGGTGCAGACATCATCATTGCCTCTACGCACGTTGCCGATGAAATCACCGTCAGCGGCAACAAATATGTGGTCGGCGTACGCAATATGCTCTCGGCCGCCGACTTTGGCCCAAAGCTGCTGGATGTCATCAAAGCGCATTTCCCGGCGGACTTAAAGCAATAGGGAGCTTTTATGAAACTACGTGATTCACTGGCGGAAAATCGTTCCATTCGTTTGCAGGCGGAAGCCGGTAGCTGGCAGGAGGCGGTAAAAATCGGGGTTGATCTGCTGGTCGCCGCCGACGTCGTCGAACCCCGCTACTACCAGGCGATTCTGGATGGCGTAAAACAGTTCGGCCCCTACTTTGTGATTGCGCCAGGACTTGCCATGCCCCATGGCCGCCCGGAGGAAGGGGTGAAAAAAACCGGCTTTGCGCTGGTGACGTTGAAAACGCCGCTGATTTTCAACCACGAAGATAATGACCCGGTCGATATTCTGATCACCATGGCGGCCGTTGATGCCCATACCCATCAGGAGGTGGGCATCATGCAAATCGTGCAGCTTTTTGAAGACGAAGCCAATTTTGACCGCCTGCGCGCCTGTCGCACCGAGCAGGATGTACTGGATTTGATTGACCAGACCGCTACGGCGGCATGCTGATTAAGGAGCTTACCGATGTCTCATTTACCGATGTTACAGGTCGCGCTGGATAACCAAACGCTGGCCGATGCCTACCAAACCACCCGACTGATTGCCGAAGAAGTGGATATTATTGAAGTCGGCACCATTCTGTGTGTCGGCGAGGGGGTGCGCGCGGTGCGCGATCTGAAATCCCTTTATCCGCACAAGATTGTGCTGGCCGACGCCAAAATTGCCGACGCCGGGAAAATTTTGTCACGCATGTGCTTTGCCGCCAATGCAGACTGGGTGACCGTTATTTGCTGCGCAGACATTAATACCGCCGCCGGCGCGCTGGAGATCGCCCGCGAGTTTAAGGGAGACGTTCAGATCGAACTGACGGGCTTCTGGACCTGGGAACAGGCGCAAGCCTGGCGTGATATTGGCATTCAACAGGTGGTGTATCACCGCAGCAGAGATGCGCAGGCCGCGGGGATCGCCTGGAGCGAGACCGATATCAGCGCCATCAAGCGGCTGGCGGATATGGGCTTCAACGTGACCGTTACCGGCGGTCTGGCGCTGGCGGATCTGCCGTTGTTCGAAGGCATTCCCATCCATGTGTTTATCGCCGGCCGCAGTATTCGCGACGCGGCGGATCCAGTGGAAGCCGCGCGCGAGTTCAAGCGCCGCATCGCCCAACTCTGGGGCTAAGGTGATCTCATGCTCATGAAGGCTGTTCCTCTCGGTATTTATGAAAAAGCACTGCCGCCGGATGAAAGCTGGCTGGCGCGTCTGCAACTGGCGAAAGCGCTGGGTTTTGATTTTGTCGAAATGTCGGTGGATGAGAGTGACGGCCGACTGGCACGGCTTGACTGGAGCCCTGAGCAACGTCTGGAACTGGTCAGCGCGATTTCCGCCAGCGGCATCCGTGTCCCGTCCATGTGTCTGAGCGCTCATCGGCGTTTCCCGCTCGGCTGCGAAGATGACGACATCCGTAATCAGGGGCTGGAGATTATGCGCAAAGCGATCCGCCTTGCGCAGGATGTCGGTATTCGCGTTATCCAGCTCGCCGGTTACGACGTCTACTATCAACAGGCTAACGACCTTACCCGCGAGCGTTTTCGCCACGGTTTGCAACTGGCGGTGGAAATGGCCAGTCGGGCTCAGGTCACGCTGGCGATGGAAATCATGGACTACCCGTTAATGAACTCCATCAGCAAAGCGCTGGGCTATGCCAATTACCTCAATAATCCGTGGTTTCAGCTTTACCCGGATATCGGCAACCTGTCGGCGTGGGATAACGATGTTCAAATGGAGCTTAAAGCAGGGAAAGGCCATATCGTGGCCGTGCATGTTAAAGATACGCGGCCGGGCATTTTCAAAAACGTGCCCTTTGGCACCGGCGTGGTCGATTTTGCGCGTTGTTTCACCACCCTCAGAGAGAGCGGCTACTGCGGCCCCTATCTGATTGAAATGTGGAGCGAAACATCGCCCAATCCGCTAAAGGAAATCACCGCCGCGCGCGACTGGGTTAAACAGCGGATGGCCCAGGCCGGTTTGCTGGTGGAGGAAGTCGCATGACAGAACAGCTAAAACAGCAGGTTTTTGAGGCGAATATGGCGCTTCCGCGTCATGGTCTGGTGACCTATACCTGGGGCAACGTCAGCGCCATCGATCGGCAACGGCAGCTCATCGTCATCAAACCCAGCGGAGTGGCGTATGACGTTATGCAGGCCGACGATATGGTGACGGTGGATATGCAGGGCAACGTACTGGAAGGCAAATATCGCCCTTCCTCCGATACGGCCACCCATCTGGAACTCTATCGCCGCTATCCGCAAATCGGCGGGATCGTCCATACCCATTCCACCCACGCCACCGCCTGGGCGCAGGCCGGGGTGGCGATCCCCGCGCTGGGCACCACGCATGCCGACTACTTTTATGGCGATATCCCCTGTACCCGCCCCTTAACGTCGCAGGAGGTGGAAGCGGAATATGAGAAAAATACCGGCGTGGTGATTGCCCAAACGCTTGGCGACGCTAACCCGCTGCATACGCCGGGCATCATCGTTTACCAGCATGGACCCTTTTGTTGGGGTAAAGACGCGGATGAAGCGGTGCACAATGCGGTGGTGATGGAGGAAGTGGCGAAAATGGCGTGGCTCACCGGCTCGATTAATCCACAACGGCACCCGATTGACGGCTATCTGATGAATAAGCACTTCAGCCGTAAACACGGCCCTAACGCCTATTATGGGCAGCGGTAGTATAATCCCCGTTTATGCCCGCGAAAGCGGGCATCTCATGCACTGCGCCGTCAGGCAACGCAAATCTCCGTCAGCGCAAAAACAGCGGAAATAAGTCTTCTGTTACTGCGCCGCTCCTAAAGCCCGCCGCTGTCTTATGCTTTTATCGCGCTTAATACCCATTATTTTAATGTGACAATTATCATCAAATTGTTAGCTACATCACGCATAAATGTTTTTATTCGGTTAAGTGTTAGCTGTATTGTTTGTTTTCGATTATTATAATGCTCGAAAACGAACATTTTTTGCTTTTATTTTAATGGTGGAGGAAAAAACGTGGAAACCAAAGATCTAATTGTGATCGGCGGCGGCATTAACGGTGCAGGCATAGCCGCGGATGCGGCCGGGCGCGGCTTATCCGTGCTGCTGCTGGAAGCGCAGGATCTGGCCTGCGCCACCTCCTCCGCCAGCTCTAAATTGATTCACGGCGGCTTACGCTATCTGGAACATTATGAGTTTCGTCTGGTCAGCGAAGCGCTCTCCGAACGTGAAACTCTGCTGAAAATGGCTCCCCATATTATTTTCCCCATGCGTTTCCGCTTACCGCATCAACCACACCTGCGTCCGGCATGGATGATCCGTATCGGTTTGTTTATGTATGACAATATTGGCAAACGCGTCAGTCTACCGGCCAGTAAAGGGGTGAAATTCGGCGCCGAATCAGTCTTAAATCCTCAACTGACCCGCGGTTTTGAGTATTCAGACTGTTGGGTGGATGATGCGCGTTTGGTGGTGCTGAATGCGCAGGAAGTCACCAAGCGCGGCGGCGAAGTGCGCACCCGCACCAAGGTCGTCAGCGCCCGTCGCGAACAAGGCTTGTGGGTAGTTGAAGCGATTGACTCACTCAGCGGCGAAACGCTCACCTGGCGTGCCAAAGGTCTGGTAAACGCCACCGGCCCGTGGGTGAAAGCGTTCTTTGATGATGGCTTGCATCTGAAATCCCCATATGGCATCCGCCTGATCAAAGGCAGCCATATTGTCGTGCCGCGCGTACACGATCAGCCTCAGGCTTATATCTTGCAGAACAAAGATCACCGCATTGTGTTTGTGATCCCCTGGCAGGATGAATTTTCGATCATCGGTACTACCGATGTGGAATACCAGGGCGAACCACATAATGTGCAGATCGACGACAACGAGATTAGCTATCTGTTGGACGTATATAACGATCACTTCAAAAAACAGCTCACCAAAGAAGATATCGTCTGGACCTATTCCGGCGTGCGCCCGCTGTGCGATGACGAATCGGATTCGCCACAGGCTATCACCCGTGATTACACGCTGTCGGTGGATGATGAGCACGGTCAGGCTCCGCTGCTGTCCGTATTCGGCGGTAAGCTGACCACTTACCGTAAACTGGCGGAACACGCACTGGATAAACTGCAAAAATATTACCCGCAGGCCGGCAAAGCCTGGACTAAAAATGCCGTTTTACCCGGAGGCGATATCGCAGGCACGCGGGATGACTACGCCGCGACGCTGCGCCGCCGCTTTAACCTGCCGGAAGCGCTGGCGCGCCGCTATAGCCGGACATATGGTTCAAACAGCGAGCTGATTCTTGCTAATGCGCAAGGCCTTGCTTCCCTGGGCGAGCATTTCGGTCATGACCTGTATGAAGCAGAGCTTCGTTATCTGGTTGAAAAAGAGTGGGCGGTAACGTTGGATGATGTTATCTGGCGGCGCACCAAACTCGGTATGTGGTTAACTGAAGCGCAGCAACAGCATATCAGCGAATGGCTGGACGCTTATCGTCATCAGGTAGCAAAAGTCAGCTAATCCTCCTTTGCAGAACGTTTACATTTTGGTAAACGTTCTGTATCTTCGAAAAACATCAAATCATTCCCAGGGTTATTTTTCTGGCTGAAAACCACGTTTTGAACCAGAATCTCCCCAAAACCGTATGTATATCATTTTCAACCCATCGTCTTAATTCTGTATATTTCGGCATAAATCAAAAATACCGATATTCGGTATTATTCAGATATAACATTTCACCTGATAAATTAACCTCGCCAGAAATAAACCATAGATAATCATTCTTAATCATTATTATATTTATTTATGGTTTAAAAATACGCATTGATATCTCATTATGAAATTATCAAATAATAATAAGAATCAATAACAACAATTATATTTAAAATAAATAATTTATACGACATTAATCACAGAATAAAAAATAACCTAACCACATTATTTATATGGTTAACGAGCTGTATAAAAATGACCTATAGCGAACAGATTGAAAAATCGTGAAATTAAAGAGGATGGCGCAATCGTTATTTGTTTTTTATATAACGCTATTCAATGCCGCTTCTCATTCTATTTTCCACTAAATTGCCTTTGATGTTTTGCTATGGGTTGGGTATGCGGGGGATAAGAATTAAATGCCTAATCAGGTTGAACGTCCTTTATTAGATCTGGGGTTAACAAGACTGGAGTTCCTGCGTATTTCAGGCAAAGGCCTGGCGGGGATCACCATCGCGCCGGCATTGCTTTCTTTGCTGGGGTGCAGACAGGAAGAGATTAACAGCGGCGCCATCGGGCTGACGACCACGCCGAAAGGGGTGCTAGTGACCAAGAGAGCCCGCTGCACAGGCTGTCACCGCTGCGAAACCTCCTGTACAACCTATAACGACGGCAGCGTCGGCTCTTTCTTCTCACGGGTGAAAATCCACCGCCATTTTTATTACGGCGATGGCGGCATAGGTTCCGGCGGCGGGCTGTATGGCGATCTGAATTTTACTACCGACACCTGTCGGCAATGTAAAGATCCCGAATGTATGAAAGTCTGCCCGATAAACGTGATCGCCTATAACGAGGAGCGCGGCTGTATTACGGTGGACGCCCGGCGCTGTATCGGCTGCGCCGCCTGTACCACCGCCTGCCCGTGGATGATGGCGACGGTAAACCCGCAGATCGAAAAATCCGGTAAGTGTAATTTATGTGGCGAATGCGCTACCGCTTGCCCTACAGGTGCATTGAGTATCATCGACTGGGAAGAGATTACGGTCTGAGCAGCCGGACGTTATCCCTATCTATTTATCCATGTCGATGCTTCACACTCGGGAAAATAAATTATGATCAACGGTTGGACGGGCAATATATTACGCATCAACTTAAGCACCGGCGCGATCGCTAAAGAAGATTCCAGCAAATATAAGCCGTTTATTGGTGGAATGGGCTTTGGTTATAAAATCATGTACGACGAAGTGGCGCCGGGAACCAAACCTTTTGACGAAGCCAATAAGGTGGTATTTGCCGTCGGGCCATTAACCGGTTCCGGCGCCCCCTGCAGCTCACGGGTTAATATCACCACGCTGTCTACTTTTACCCGCGGTAATTTAGTCATTGACGCGCATATGGGCGGTTTCTTTGCCGCTTATATGAAATATGCCGGTTATGACGCCATCATTATTGAGGGGAAATCGGCCACGCCGGTGTGGATTAATATTCAGGACGATAAAGTCAGCATTGAAAATGCCGCTTTCCTGTGGGGGAAAGGAACCCGCGCCACCACCGAAGAGATCTGCCGCGCCACCAATGTGGAAGCCTGCGTCGCCGCTATCGGTCCGGCGGGGGAAAATCTGGTTCCTTTGTCCGGTATTCTGAACAGCCGCAACCATAGCGGCGGCGCCGGTACGGGCGCGGTACTCGGCTCGAAGAATCTTAAAGCCATCGCCGTCATCGGCACCCGGGGCGTCAACGTCTCGAATCGGGAAGCGCTGAAAAACCTCAACGATTACATGATGACGCAGTTAATCGGCGCGAATAATAACCATGTGGTGCCGAGCACGCCGCAGGCCTGGGCCGAATATTCCAATCCGCGCTCCCGCTGGACGGCGCGCAAAGGGTTGTACTGGAAAGCCGCCGAAGGCGGCCCGATTGAAACCGGCGAAATTCCCCCCGGCGACCAGAATACCGTTGGCTTCCGTACCATGAAATCGGTATTCGACCTGGGGCCGGCGGCTGAAAAATATACCGTGAAAATGGGCGGATGCCACTCCTGCCCCATCCGCTGTTCGGCGCAGTTGAAAGTCCCGCAGGCCGGCGAATACGGCGTGCCGACCACCGGAGGCAACACCTGTGTCGCTCAAACCGCGCATAGCTCGATGTACCCGAACGGCCCCAAAGATTTTGAGGAAAAAGGGGACGGCAAGGTTATCGCCAATTTTGTGGCGTTAAACGTGTTTGACGACATGGGGCTGTGGTGTAACTACGCCCAGTTACAACGCGATTTTGTTTACTGCTATTCACACAATGTGTTCAAACGCGTACTGCCTGCGGAGGAATACGCTTCAATCCGTTGGGATCTGCTGGAAGCGGGCGATCCGGCGTTTATCAAAGATCTCTACCTGCGTCTGGCGCACCGGCAGGGTGAAATCAGCCACCTGGCCGACGGATCTTATCTGCTGGCGCAAAGGTGGGATCTGGGCGAGGAATACTGGGCGGCCGCCAAAAACAAACTGTGGTCGCCGATGGGCTTTCCGGTGCATCACGCCAATGAAGCCTCGGCCCAGGTCGGCGCGCTCGTCAACTGCATGTTCAACCGCGATGCCATGACGCATACCCATATCAACTACATCGGCAGCGGGTTGCCGTTAAAACTGCAAAGAGAGGTCGCCGCGGAGCTGTTCGGTTCGGCGGATGCCTATGACGAAACCAAGAACTATACACCGATCAATCCGTACAAAATCAAATACGCCAAATGGTCAATCCTTAAAAGTTGTCTGCATGACGCGGTGACGCTGTGTAACTGGGTCTGGCCGATGACCGTCTCGCCCTTGAAAAGCCGTAACTATCGCGGCGACCTGGCGCTGGAAGCCAAATTCTTCGCGGCGGTGACGGGCGAAACCACCACGGAAACGAGTCTGGATCTGGCGGCGGAGCGTATCTTCACGCTGCACCGCGCCTACACCGTAAAGCTGATGAACACCACAGACATGCGTCATGAGCACGACCAAATCTGTTCGTGGGTATTTGATAAAGACCCAGACATCCCGGTGTTTACCGAAGGCACCGACAAGATGGAGCGGGAAGACATGCAAAAAGCGCTGACCCTGTTCTATACGGAAATGGGCTGGGATCCTGAACTGGGCTGTCCGACCAGAGCAACGCTGGCCAGGCTGGGTATGGAAGACGTCGCCGACGATCTGGCGTCACGGGATTTGCTCCCGGCATAAGCGGTATTGATTATGAATACGACACCATCATTTACATCAGGGCCATCATCCGAGCCAGAAGCACGGCATGACGCCCAGCCGGATTTAACCAAAAGACGACTGCTGCTGCCGTTATCCCGTCAGGCGGCAGATAACGATGTCACGGCTGATGAGCCCGCCGAACAAAAAGCGCCGTATTTAGTCGTGGCGGGTTATATCCGCCAGCGTTCGGCGGCGGGCGAACTGGTTGACGCGCGGAACTTTCAGGCAGCCCCCTACTCGCTGGATGCGGAAACCCTCGACCGGCTGTTTGAACAGATTAATCACAGTCAGGATTGTGCGGACCTTCTCTCCATCAGTAACGATGAAGCGCGGTATTACTACTCCGATCGACATATGAGCCATAACTACGCCCGGCTCCTGGTTTTCACGCACCAACAGGATATCTGCAAAACCATTGCGGACACCGTTCGTTTCGAGTGCCAGACCTATCCGCGGCCTTACAAGGTGCAGATGCTGCGATTGCCGCCCTATGCTTTGACACAGGAAAAAATTGACGGCGCAATGCGCTTTTTCGAACAGTCCGATGCGTTTCAGGATATTCGCCTCGTCGCGGCGTCTAACGGCGCGTCCTATTTATTCAGTGAACGTTTCATGAGTTACGGCAAAGCCAGGGGGCTATGTGAGTGGATTGAGGTCGAACAGTATGAAAACCCTTAACCCTTTTCCCGGCAACGCACGACAAAAAGAACAGCCGCCTCGTGCCGCCGGGGAACTGATGAAAAAACGCGCTTTGACGCCGCGGATAACACCGACTTTGAACGACTTTTGTTCCGGGAGGCAAGGAAAATGACATGCTCACGCCGTAAATTTGTCCTCGGCATGGGATCGGTGATTTTTTTCAGCGCCCCGCTGTTCTCCGCTTTGGGCGGAACCGATAAAAACAAACCCGGGCGCTACGCCATGATCCACGATGAAGTGCTGTGTAACGGCTGCAATATTTGCACCGTGGCCTGCCATAAAGTGAACAAAGTCCCGGTCGGCGCGGCGCGCATGAGTATCGCTCACATTGCGATGACGCCCCCCGAGCAGGGGAATAGCTATCACTTTTTTCGCCATTCCTGCCAGCAGTGTGAAGATGCTCCGTGCATCGCCGTGTGCCCGACCGGCTCCTCTTATCGGGATGAAAACAACGGTATCGTGCGGGTGAACCAGGCGAAATGCATCGGCTGTAGCTACTGTATTTCCGCCTGTCCCTATCAGGTGCGCTACCTCAATCCGCGCACCCGCGTGGCCGATAAATGCGATTTTTGTCTGGAATCGCGGCTGCAAAAAGGCTTCGCGCCGATCTGCGTCAGCGCCTGTCCGCAAAATGCGCTTATTTTCGGACCTGAGGACAGCGAACCGGTTCAGACCTGGCTGAAAACGCATGAGTATTACCAGTATCAACTCCCCAATGTCGGTAAGCCGTATCTTTATCGTCGCCCTGGCCCCTACGATATCGAAAAGGTGACTGTATGAATATTATGCCGAATGCCGAGCAGTTTCAGGCTCAGCTTTATCAATATGTTTATATCTATACGCCCGATTTCTGGCCGGTATGGCTTATTCTGGCCGGGGTGTTATTGGTCGGTATGCTGGGCGTACTCACGCTGCATGGGCTACTGCGTTACAAATTCGCGTCGCCGCACGCCGTTTCACATGAAGAGAAGGTATACCTCTATTCACGGGCCATCCGTTGCTGGCACTGGAGCAACGCGCTGCTGTTTATTTTGCTGCTCGGCAGCGGCTTGCTGAATCACTTTGCCATTGGCTCGGTCAACGACACCGTTACGCTGGCGGCGCTGCATGAACTGTGCGGCTACCTGCTGTTGGTAAGCTGGGTCGCGTTTGTCCTGATCAACGCGTTTGGCGGTAACGGCAAGCACTACATTATCGACCGTAAAAGCTGGGGGCAGCGCGCCTTTCTACAGGTGCGTTTCTACCTGTACGGCATCATCAAAGGGGAAGACCATCCGTTCCCGGCAACGCCGCGCGCCAAGTTTAATCCGCTGCAACAGGCGGCTTATCTTGGCGTGATGTACGCGCTGCTGCCGGCGTTGCTGGCGACGGGGGTGCTGTTAAGCAACCCGCTGTGGCTCCCGGCCGATTTTGTGCTGGTCAAAGCCTGGCTGCTGCCGCTGCACCTGGCGCTGGCCGTCGCCAGCCTGTTCTTCCTTTGCGGGCATATCTATCTGTGCACCACGGGGCGTACGCCCACCCAAACGTTCCGCTGCATGATCGATGGTTATCACCGGCACTGAGCGGGAAAATAAGCGACGCGGATATCAGGCGAGAATGAACAAAATTACCCGGCAGCAATTACATTCATTACAGGTCAGCCCGCGGATTTATCGCTGGTTTCTGCGCCGTTTCCCGCAGGGCGGGGATTATCAGGATATTCACTATGCCCTGATGTGCGACGGGTACGTTGAATGGCTGGAAAGCCTGGTGGAGTACGGCTATTCATTGGGCTTCGACTCGCCGCAGTTTATCCGGCAGGAAACCAAGGCCACGCGGGCGATGATTGATCGACTGACCACCGGCCACGCCGGGATCATACAGGTCACGCCCCGTTATCGCTCGGTAAAACATACGCCGGAAATCCCCGATGAGGTGCAGTTAGCCACCGGCGACCAGGCGCTAGATATCGGCTGCATCGGCCTGCAAAGCAAAGTCGCGACGTCAGGCGCCTATAACTTTATCGGTCATTCAGGCGAAAACAGCGCCATCGCCAGCGTCGGCTACGCCTGCCAACTGGTCAGTTCCGGCTTTGCCGTCAAGATCAGCAATACGGGTCAGCACTGTCGAATCGGCAGTCTGGGCGGGCGGGCGCGCATCAGCAACAGTGGAAACTCCGCGAAAATCAGCGGAGCGGGCCGGGGAACGCATATCGCCAACAGCGGCATGCGCAGCTATATCAGCGGCACGGGCGAAGCAACGAACATCGCCAACGCCGGCGATATGTGCAAAATCGGCCTTGCCGCGCATGAAAGCCGAATCGCCAATACGGGCGACAACGTCGCCATCAGGGTAACGGGCGAAAACGCCGTAGTCGTCTCGTCGGGTAGTCTGCATACGCTGGTTCTAGGGAAAGGCGGCTGCGCCGCATTGACCTATCACGATGGCGCCCGCACTCGCTTTCTGGTGGTATATGAGGGTGAGAATGGCATCACGGCGGGAGTAAAATATCGCCTTAACGCCCGGTTTCAGTTGGAAGCGTTCGAATGATGCCGCGCGCAGCGGCGCAAGTCCCCCCTCCGGGCCTCTCCCTTGTTAAGGAGAGGCCCGGAGGGGGATTACAAACGGCTATAGCCGTATCGGTTTGATATTCCAGATTTCTTCCGCGTATTCAGCGATCGTTCTGTCCGACGAAAAGTAGCCCATATTGGCAATGTTATGCACGGTGCAGCGCGTCCATTCGTCTTCATTGCGGTACAGTTCATCCACCCGGTCCTGCGTATCCACATAGCTGCGGTAGTCCGCCAGCAGTTGATAGTAGTCGCCAAAGTTCACCAGCGAATCAAACAGGTCGCTGTAGCGTCGGGTGTCCTCCGGGCTGAAGATCCCCGTCGCGATCTGCGTCAGCACCCGATGCAACTCATCATCGTTATTGTAGTATTCACGCGGGTTGTAACCATTTTGCCGCAGATCTTCCACTTCATCCGCCGTGTTGCCGAAGATAAACATGTTTTCTTCACCAATATGCTCCAGCATTTCAACGTTCGCGCCATCCAGCGTGCCGATGGTCAAGGCGCCATTCAAGGCGAACTTCATGTTGCTGGTGCCGGACGCCTCGGTTCCCGCCAGCGAAATCTGCTCGGAGAGATCCGCCGCCGGAATAATGATCTGCGCCAGGCTGACGCCGTAGTTGGGAATAAACACCACTTTCAGACGATCGTGCAAAGCCGGATCGTTGTTGATCACCTTCGCCACGTCGTTGATCAGATTGATAATATGCTTCGCCATGTAATAGGCCGACGCCGCTTTGCCGGCGAAAATCGCCACCCGCGGCACCCGATCAAGTTCCGGATCGTCCTTGATGCGGTTGTAGAGCGTGATAATGTGCAACACGTTCAGCAGTTGCCGTTTGTACTCATGAATGCGCTTAATTTGCACGTCAAACAGCGCTTCCGGGTTGACGACAATATTCAGGTTTTCCGCAATGTAGTCAGCCAGACGTTCTTTATTCTCCAGTTTGGCCTGACGGACTTTCTGCACAAAAGCCGGGTAATCAATATGCTGCTTAAGCTCGCTTAGTTGACTCAGGTCGGTACGCCAGTTATGCCCGATGGTCTCGTCCAGCAGTTTAGATAACGGACGATTCGCCAACGCCAGCCAGCGTCTGGGAGTTACGCCGTTGGTTTTATTACAGAAGCGGTTGGGGAACAGTTTGGCGAAGTCGGCAAACAGCGACTGCACCATCAGATCTGAATGCAACTCCGACACCCCATTCACTTTGTGACATGCCACCACCGCCAGCCAGGCCATGCGGACTTTACGCCCGTTGGTTTCTTCAATAATGGAAACCCGCGCCAGCATATCGTTGTCGCCGGGAAACTGCTGTTGGACGAAGGCCAGAAAATGCTCGTTAATCTCGAAAATCAATTGCAGATGGCGCGGCAGAATCTTGCCCAGCATATCCACCGGCCAGGTTTCCAGCGCTTCCTGCATCAGGGTATGGTTGGTATAGGAAAAGACCTGAATAACCACGTCCCAGGCGTCCTGCCATTTGAACTTATGCTCATCAATCAGCAGGCGCATCAATTCAGGGATCGCCAGCACCGGGTGGGTATCATTCAGGTGGATGGCGAATTTCTCCGCCAGATTGTCGTAGGTTTTATGCATCATCCAGTGGCGGTTGAGAATATCCTGCACCGTGGCGGAAACCAGGAAATATTCCTGACGCAGGCGCAGCTCGCGCCCTGAATAGGTTGAATCATCAGGATAAAGCACCCGGGATACGTTTTCCGAATGGTTTTTATCTTCAACCGCCGCGAAATAGTCGCCCTGATTGAATTTACCCAGATTGATTTCATTACTGGCCTGCGCGCTCCACAAACGCAGCGTATTGGTGGCATCGGTGTCAAAACCGGGAATAATCTGGTCGTAAGCGCAGGCGATGACCTCTTCGGTTTCCAGCCAGCGGGCTTTGGTGCCCTCCTGTTGAATACGCCCGCCGAAGCGCACTTTGTAACGCGTGCTGTGACGGGGGAATTCCCACGAATTGCCATATTCCAGCCAGTAATCCGGCGACTCCGCCTGCTGCCCGTTAATGATATTCTGCTTGAACATGCCGTATTCATAACGGATACCGTAGCCGCGCCCCGGCAGCGCCATAGTGGCTAACGAATCCAGAAAACAGGCCGCCAGCCGCCCAAGGCCGCCATTGCCTAAGCCGGGATCGTTCTCTTCCTGTAAAAGCTCATCCAGCTCCAGCCCCATACCATCCAGCGCGGCTTTTAAATCGTCGTACAACCCCATCGCCAGTAACGCATTGGATAACGTGCGCCCCAGCAAAAACTCCATGGAAAGGTAATAGACCTGGCGGACATCCTGCGACAGTTGCGCCCGGTTAGAGCGTAGCCAGCGCTCAACCATGCGATCGCGCACCGCCAGCAAAGTGGCATTCAGCCAGTCATGCTTGGTAGCGATGGCCGGATCTTTACCCACGGCGAACATGAGTTTGTAAGCGATAGAGTGTTTCAACGCTTCCACACTGAGCGTTGGTGAAGCATAAATAAACGGCGTGTTCATAATATTCATTCCCCAGTGAGTGTCACGATACCCGCCTTCGTTCAAGCCGACGCACTCCGGCGTCTTGAAAGCCATCAGGTATATAAGCGTTGATACAGCGTACGATAAGCCTGCGCGGCCACCTGCCAACTGAAGTCCATCGCCATCGCCTGACGCTGTACGTAGCGCCAGAGCGTCGGACGGGCCCACAGTACAAATACGCGACGAATTGCCCGGGATAGCGATCCAACGTTGCAATCGTTAAACACAAAACCACTCGCCAGACCGTCCGCCAAATTTTCCAGCGAGCAGTCCGCCACCGTGTCCGCCAGACCGCCGGTACGGCGCACCAGCGGCAACGTGCCATATTTCAGTCCATACAGCTGCGTTAACCCACAGGGTTCAAACCGACTGGGCACCATGATGACATCCGCCCCGCCGATAATTCGGTGAGAAAATGCTTCGTGATAACCAATCTGCACCCCGACCTGACCATGATATTTTGCGGCGGCGGCCAGAAACCCTTCCTGTAAAGCCGCATCCCCCGCCCCCAGCACCACCAGTTGTCCGCCCTGATCCAGCAAATCAGGAACCGCGCTCAATGCGACATCCAGCCCTTTCTGGCTGGTAAGACGACTGACGATGGCGAACACCGGCGCTTTGTCATCCACTTTAAGCCCCATCGCCGTTTGCAGATGCCGCTTATTTTCCGCCTTGTTTGCCAGCACATCCCGGCTGTAATGGCTGGTCAATAAGGGATCGTGCGCCGGATCCCAGATGGCGCCATCAACCCCGTTGAGAATGCCGGATAAACGCCCTTCCTCTTCACGGGTTTTCAATAGCCCTTCCATGCCGTAACCGTATGCCGGCAAGGTGATTTCATGTGCATAGGTCGGGCTGACCGTGGTGATGTGATCGGCGTAATACAGCCCCGCTTTGAGATACGAAATCTGCCCATAGAACTCCAGCCCATAGACCTGAAAGAAATCCGGCGGCAGTTGCAGCTCAGCCATATGGCGGGCATTAAACAACCCCTGATAGGCTAGATTATGGACGGTAAATACCGATTTTGCCGGATGATTGCGGGCCGCCAGATAGGCGCAGGTCAACCCGGCGTGCCAGTCATGGGCATGTACCACGTCAGGCCGCCAGTAATGATCCAGCCCGCAGGCTATTTCACTCCCCATCCAGCCCAGCAGCGCAAAACGTAAATAGTTGTCCGCATAGGCGTACAACGCAGGATCGTGATAAGGGCTGCCCGCGCGCTGGTACAGCGCCGGCGCATCAATCAGATAGATACCGACGCCGTTAAAATGACCGTACAGCAGGGTGACTCGCCCGGCGAACGTGTCCAGCTCACGCACCACCTGCGTATTGGCGATCCCTTTTTTCAGATCGGGAAACGCCGGCAATATGACCCGGACATCCATGCCGGCCTCAATCTGCGCCGCCGGCAACGCCCCGGTCACATCCGCCAGTCCCCCGGTTTTCAATAGCGGAAACAACTCTGAACAAACGTGTAATACCTGCATTATCACTCCTGTTTTAACCGATGGTTTTGCGCGGAGAAGACGACGTGAAGACGCATGTCCGGTTGCCCATTACTGGTTTTCCAGCATCGCCCTCGTCACCAGCACAATCCCCTCTTCCGAGCGATAAAACCGACGTTTATCTTCTTCTGCATTTTCACCAATGACCGTGCCTTCCGGGAGTTGGCAGGCACGGTCGATGACACAGCGGCGTAAACGACAGGAGCGCCCGACGGTGACGTCCGGTAACAACACCGTTGAATCAATGCTGCAAAACGAATTCACCCGCACCCGGGGAAACAACACCGAATGCGTCACCACCGAGCCGGAAACAATGCTGCCGCCGGAAACCAGCGAGTTCATGGTCATACCGTGGCTGCCGGAATGATCCTGCACGAACTTCGCCGGCGGCAACGACTCAATCGCCGAGCGAATCGGCCAGGTACGGTCATACATATCCAGTTCCGGCGTCACCGACGCCAAATCAAGATTGGCCTGCCAATAGGCTTCCAGCGTACCGACATCCCGCCAGTAAGGTCGCCCGCTCTCGCCCGACGTCACGCAGGACAGGGTGAACGGATGTGCCCAGGCCGAACGCTGCGCGACAATTTTCGGGATCAGATCCTGACCAAAATCGTGATTGGAATCTGACGCGTTGAGATCCTCTTCCAGCAGGCGATACAGGTAGTCCGCATTAAAAACATAGATCCCCATGCTTGCCAGCGCCATCTCCGGGTTATCCGGCATCGGCATCGGTTGCTCCGGTTTTTCCGCGAAATCGAGGATACGGTGCTGTTTGTCGACGCTCATGACGCCAAAGGCGCTGGCCTCTCGCAGCGGTACGGGCAGGCAGGCCACGGTGCACTCCGCCCCTTTTTCGACGTGGTCGATCAGCATGCGTGAATAATCCATCTTGTAGATATGATCGCCTGCCAGTATCACCACGTATTCCGCCTGATAACGGCGGATAATATCCAGATTCTGACACACCGCATCGGCGGTGCCGCGATACCAGTGTTCGGTGGCGTTACGCTGCTGCGCCGGCAGCAGATCGATAAACTCATTCATTTCCACATTCAGGAAAGACCAGCCGCGCTGAATATGTTGCACCAGCGTATGCGACTGATACTGCGTAATCACGCCGATACGCCGTATGCCGGAATTGAGGCAATTGGACAGGGCAAAATCGATAATGCGGAATTTGCCGCCAAAATGAACGGCGGGTTTGGCTCTCAACGCCGTCAAACCTTTTAAACGTGTTCCCCGGCCGCCGGCCAAAATTAACGCCACCGACTTCAGCGGTAATTGTCTTGCCAGCATCAGGGGATCGTTCTTGTCGTTATTCACCATGGCTAACTCCTTTTTATTTATCTTGTAAGGATACAGACCGCTTGTGCATTCCCTTGCCATATCCCATCGCTGATATGATGCTCTTGCTCATCAAACGGTGGCGATACCTCCCACTGTCCCGCCGGCAGGGTGAAATCTCCCGGGCGCACGCTGGCGTTAATCACCAATAGCCAGCGCTCGGACAGCAGAATCTGTAGCTGGCGTTCCCCCTGCTCCCACTGCCGCGGGGTCAGCGGTTGACCGTTGATATCCAGCCATTGCACGGCGTTATCGCCCTCCCGCCACCATTCTTCCTGCCGCAACGCCGGTATCGCGCGGCGCAGCCGGATTAACCCGGCGGTAAAGCGGCTCAGGGCCTGGTCGGCGTCATCCCAGTGCAGCCAGGTCAGTTCGTTGTCCTGACAATAGGCGTTGTTGTTGCCCCGCTGGCTATGCCCCAGCTCATCCCCGGCCAGCAGCATGGGGGTTCCCTGGGATAACAACAGCGTCGTCAGCAACGCCCGCTGGCTGGCGCGACGGCGCCGTTGCGTCTCTTCATCGGCGTCCGGCCCTTCCGTGCCGTGGTTATGACTGAAATTACCGTCAGTGCCGTCGCGGTTATCCTCGCCGTTCGCCTCATTGTGTTTATGGTTAAAACTGACCAAGTCGCGCAGGGTGAAACCATCATGGGCGGTCAGTTTGTTGACCGAGGCGTAAGGCAGACGCTGGCGATGCTGGAAGATGTCGCTGGAGGCGGCAAAACGGCGGGCAAAAACGCCCAGCGGGATATCGCCGTGCAGCCAGAAGCGGCGCATGTCATCACGATAGCGGTCGCTCCATTCGGCAAACGGCGCGGGGAATTGCCCCAGTTGATAGCCGCCGTGGCCCAGATCCCACGGCTCGGCGATCAGCTTACAGCCCTGAAGCCGCCGATCGTTTTGCATTGCGGCGAATAACGGCGCGGAAGCGGTGAAATCAGGGGTGCGCCCCAACACTGTCGCCAGATCGAAACGGAAACCGTCAACGTGGCAGACGTCGCGCCAGAAGCGCAGACAGTCCATCACCCAGTCGATAACCGCCGGATGATTAAGCCGCAGCGTGTTGCCGCAGCCCGTCCAGTTGTGATACTCGCCCTGCTCGTTCAGCCAGTAATAGCTGCGGTTATCAATGCCGCGCAGGGAAAGCGTCGGCCCTTCCACATCCAGCTCGGCGCTGTGGTTGAACACCACATCCAGAATGACTTCGATACCGGCTTTGTGCAGGGCTTTTACCGCGTCCCTGAATTCGTTCAGGGCGTCTTCACCGGCGGCCAGACCGTTATCCGCCGCAAACGGCAGCAATACGTTATAGCCCCAGTAATTACGCAACCCCAGCCGTTGTAGCCGCGGTTCGTCGACATGTTGCTGGACGGGAAGCAACTCCAGCGCGGTAATGCCCAACGTTTTCAAATAATCGATAATCGCCGGGTGGCCCAGCGCGACATAGCTGCCGCGCATCGCCTCCGGGATATCGGGATGCAGTTGGGTCAGCCCACGCACGTGAGCTTCGTAAATGACGGTCTGTTGCCAGGGGGTCTGCGGGTAGCTGTCGTCCTGCCAGTCGTAATCCTCATTGGCGACGACGCACTTGGCCATCACCTCCGCGCTGTCGCGCTCATCACGCCGATCGACGCCGCCTTGCAGGCATTCGTCATCGACGACCCAGCCATCCAACTGACGGGCGCAAGGGTCAAGCAACAGTTTGTGCGGATTAAAACGTAAGCCGCGCGCCGGCTCAAAAGGGCCGTCCACCCGGAAGCCATAGCGTAATCCCGGCTGCCCGCCGGGCAGATAGCCATGCCAGATGTCGCCGCTGCGCGCGGTCAATTCCAGCCGTTGCTCCTGCTGGCGTTCATCAAACAGGCAGAGTTCAACCCGCTCGGCATCCGCCGAAAACAGCGCAAAATTGACGCCTTCGCCATCAAAGTGCGATCCCAGCGGAATAGGGCCGCCCGCCTGCAATACCGTCATTCATACCTCCCTCTCCAGATACAACGTCGCCAATGGAGGAATGGTCAGCACCAGCGATTGCGGCCGCTGATGACTACCGATATCTTCGCTGTGCACCGAACCGCCATTACCCAGATTGCTGCCGTGGTAGTACTCGGAGTCTGTATTGACGATCTCCCGCCAGCAGCCGGGCTGATTTATACCGATGCGATAGCCGTAGCGCGGCACCGGAGTAAAGTTGCTGACCACCAGAATTTCATTGCCCTGCTCGTCACGGCGCACAAAGGCGAACACCGAGTTTTCGCTGTCGTCCACCACCAGCCACTCGAACCCCTGCGGCTGGAAATCCAGCTGATACAAGGGCGGCTGCCGGCGATAGCAGTGATTGAGATCGCGCACCAGATGCTGAACGCCGCGGTGCCAGCCTTCCGGTTCGTCCAGCAGATGCCAATCCAGGCTGGCGTCGTAATTCCATTCGCGCCCTTGCGCAAACTCACATCCCATAAACAACAGCTTTTTACCGGGATAAGCCCACATAAAGCCGTAGTAAGCCCGCAGATTGGCGAATTTCTGCCAGGCGTCGCCGGGCATTCGGTCAAGCAGCGAACGCTTGCCGTGCACCACCTCATCGTGCGAGATCGGCAAAACGAAATTTTCGCTGTAGGAATACAGCATGCCGAACGTCAGCAGATGATGGTGATATTTGCGATGAACCGGATCGAGCTGCATATAAGACAGGGTGTCGTGCATCCAGCCCATGTTCCACTTGTAGTGAAAACCCAGGCCGTTGCAGTCGGGCGGCAACGTGACCCCGGGATAGTCCGTCGACTCTTCCGCGACGGTAATCGCGCCGGGAGAGGCATGACCCAGCATCTGATTGGTATAACGCAGGAAAGCAATCGCTTCGAGGTTCTCTCTGCCGCCATAGTAGTTCGGCACCCACTGCCCTTCATTGCGGCTATAGTCGCGGTAAATCATCGATGCGACGGCATCCACCCGCAGCCCGTCGATGCCATAGTGCTCCATCCAGAACAGGGCGTTGCCTGCCAGATAGTTACGCACCTCATGGCGACCATAGTTGTAAATCAGGGTGTTCCAGTCCTGATGATAGCCTTCACGCGGGTCGGCGTACTCATACAGCGCCGTGCCGTCAAACTGCGCCAGACCATACTCATCGCCGGGGAAATGCCCCGGCACCCAGTCCAGCAGGACGTTAATGCCCGCGTCATGAAAGGCGTCGATGAATTTTCTAAACTCTTGCGGCGTGCCAAAGCGGCGCGTCGGCGCATACAGACCGAGCGGCTGATAACCCCAACTGCCGTCAAACGGATGCTCATTGATCGGCATCAGCTCGATATGGGTAAACCCCATCTCTTTCACATAGGCGATAAGCTGTTCCGCCAGCTCCTGATAGCTGAGCCAGAAATTGTTATCCGTATGCCGCCGCCAGGAGCCGAGATGCACTTCATAAATGGAAATCGGCGCCTGTAGCCCGTTCGCCTGACGGCGCGCGTCATCAACCGGCACTTTCTCCGGCAAAGGCGCGATCAGGGAGGCGGTATCAGGACGCATTTGCGCTTCAAAAGCATAGGGGTCGGCTTTCAGACGAACGTTGCCGTGGCAATCGATCATCTCATATTTATACAGTTGCCCGGCGGTCACGGCGGGAAGGAACAACTCCCAGACACCGTTTTCTCTTCTAAACCGCATGGGATGACGGCGCCCGTCCCAGAAATTGAACTGCCCGACGACGGAAACACGTTGGGCATTCGGCGCCCAGACGGCAAAACGCGTCCCTTGCACGCCATCCAGCGTGGTCAGATGCGCCCCTAAACGCTCGTAGGGACGTAAATGCGTGCCTTCCGCCAACAGCCAGATATCCAGGTCCTGCAACAGCGGGCCAAAGCGATAGGGATCTTCAATCAGCCAGGTCTGCTGCTGCCAGGTGACTTCAAGCTGGTAGCGAAAGGTCTTTTTGCGACGGGGCAACACGGCATAAAAAAACCCCCGCTCATCATAGCGCTCCAACTGCGCCACCTTACGGCCATTACCGCTCTCAACCACCCACACGTCCTGAGCATCGGGCAACAAGGCCCTCACTTCGATTCCCTGTGTGGTTTGGTGCATTCCCAAAAGCGAAAATGGATCAGCGTAATGCCCGTCAATAAGTGAATTAATCGCATCGGAAAAATCTGGCATGGTATCCATCCTCTGATTAACCATTTGAATTAAATAAATATGTTATATAAAAAAGTCATGACGATGCGATTACACCCCCCGGTACAATTAAAAAAATCAATAAAAAACAGAAAGATAGAAAAACAACCAATCATTGAATTTGTAAAAAAATAATTTACAGCGTGAAATAAATCATTTAATAACAACCTACTATTTAGCGTAGCCAAAGAATGATGAAATATCTGAGACGCCGCCAAATTTTTTCCGTTTATATTTATACAAATAAGTTATGGAAAAATATTTTGGCCTATATTGCGCCGGTTCAATTCGCCACAAACGGAAAAACGCTATCTTCCTGACATAATTGAGCCGATGCCCTGGTAAATGATTGGGGAGCTAATGCCTCGCCTCATGCTGCAACTTCAGGCAAGAAGGGTATAATCCGCCGGAGTAAATATAATTAAGAGTGATTCCCCATGGTCAGCCAGGTCGATCTGATTCTTTCGTTACTGCAACAGATGTGCGTTTATCTGGTTATCGCCTATCTATTAAGTAAAACTCCGTTATTCATTCCTTTGATGCAGGTCACTATCCGCTTGCCCCATAAGCTGGTGTGCTATCTGGTTTTCTCCATGTTCTGCATCATGGGCACCTATTTCGGTCTGCATATTGATGACTCCATCGCCAATACCCGGGCCACCGGCGCGGTGTTGGGCGGGATGCTCGGCGGCCCGTCGGTCGGCTTTCTGGTCGGGCTGACCGGCGGACTGCATCGCTACTCCATGGGGGGGATGACGGCGCTGGCCTGTATGCTGTCGACGATTGTCGAAGGCCTGATTGGCGGGCTGCTGCATCGCTATCTGGTGCGACGCAATCGCATTGACCTGCTGTTTCAGCCGATGGTGGTCGGGTTGACCGCGCTGGTGGCTGAAATACTGCAAATGGTTATTATCCTGCTGGTGTCGCGCCCATTCGGCGACGCCGTGGAACTGGTGAAAGACATCGCTCTGCCGATGATGATCACCAATACTATCGGCTCCGCCATGTTTATGCGTATTCTGCTCGACAGACGCGCTATTTTTGAAAAATATACGTCCGCCTTTTCCGCCAAGGCATTGCAAATCGCCGCCCGGGCCGAAGGGGCGCTGCGCCAGGGCTTTAACGCGCAAAACAGCATGCGCGTCGCCCGTATTTTGTATGAAGAGCTGGGCGTGGGGGCCGTCGCCATTACCGATCGCGAAAAACTGCTGGCGTTTATCGGACTAGGCGACGACCATCATAAGGTCGACTCCCCAATCACCTCCCGCCATACCCATCGGGCCATTGAAAAGAATCAGGTGGTCTATGCCGATGGCAATGAAGTGCCATACACCTGTTCGATTTCTCCCCATTGCAAACTGGGTTCGACGCTGGTTATTCCGTTACGCGGTGAAGAACAACGCGTTATCGGCACGATTAAGCTGTATGAACCCAAAAACAAACTGTTTTCCAGCATCAACCGGACGCTGGGGGAAGGGATCGCCCACCTGCTCTCCGCGCAGATTCTGGCCGGACGGTTCGAAGGACAAAAACAGCTGCTGGTGCAATCGGAAATCAAGCTGTTACACGCTCAGGTTAACCCGCATTTCCTGTTTAACGCGCTCAACACCTTATCCGCGGTGATTCGCCGCAACCCTGACCATGCCCGGCAGTTGGTGCTATCCCTGTCGACATTCTTCCGCAAGAACCTAAAACGCAGCAATGATGAAGTGTCGCTCAGCGACGAACTGGAACACGTCAATTCTTATCTGGAAATCGAGAAAGCGCGTTTCGCCGATCATCTGACCGTGGAAATCACGCTGCCAGACGAACTGCTGGAAGCGCGATTACCGGCGTTTTCCCTGCAACCGATTGTCGAAAACGCCATCAAGCATGGTATTTCACAAATGCTCGAATGCGGTCATATCCATATCAACGGGCGCCTGCACGCCAATACGCTGGAGTTGACGGTGGAAGACAATGCGGGCGCCTATCAGCCCCACAGCGGCGGCGACGGACTGGGCATGAACCTGGTGGATCGACGGATTAAAGCCCGCTACGGCAACCGCTATGGCATTACGGTGGTCTGCGAAGCCGATAAATTCACCCGGGTCGAGGTACGCGTACCGTTGATTTCACCGCGCAAGGCGCTGGCGGATAGTGAAAAAGCGGCCTGATGTCATTGCCCCATTAAAAACAATCTGAACATAACCGAAGAGAGCCGAGCGACGATTTAATCGCCGCCGGCTCCCTGCTTATCCAGCACGTCACGCAAAAAATCGCCCAGATAGTTGAAGGCGGCCACCACCAGCACAATGGCGAGTCCGGCAGGCAGCATGTGTTCCGGGTGCGTCAGCATCACGTCTTTCGCTTCGCCCAGCATCGCGCCCCACTCCGGCGTCGGCGGCTGAACGCCAAGTCCGATAAAAGACAGCGCCGACAGCAGCAGGATCACCGCGCCGCTGTCGGTGGTCGCCAGCACCGTCATTTCGGCGGCGGTGACCGGCAGCACATGCCGCAGGATGATATGCCGCGATGGCCCGCCGATAATTTTAGCGTAATGAATATAATGCTTATCGCTATATTGCAGCACGATGCCGCGGATCATCCGGGCGTACCAGGCCCATTTCACCAATAATACAGCCAGAATAATATTCTCCAGCCCCGGCCCCAGGATCCCCACCAACGCAAAGATCATCACTTCGCCGGGAAAGGACAGCATCACATCGGACAAGCGCATCAGAGCCGTATCAACGCGCCCGCGAAAATAGCCCGCCAGCATGCCAATCAACATGCCGAGCGCCAGCGTAACCGCCATCGCCAGCAGCGATACCCACACCGTGGCGCGAATACCGTATAACAGGCGGGAAAACACGCACCGTCCCAGACGGTCGGCGCCCAGCGGATAATACCAGCTGATGGCATGATATTTATCACGCCATGACACCAGCAAAGGATCGTGCGGGGCAATCCACGGCGCCAGCAGCCCCGCCAGCAGAATTACGGCGAGAAAAATCAGACACGCCAGCGCCAGTCGATCCCGCTTCAGCCGCAACCAGAGATGCCGCGTCATCCGGCGATACCGTGACGCAGACGTGGATCGAGCCACATTTGCAGGATATCAATCAGGAAATTCGCCGCCACAAACAGCAGCGCCATTAACAGCACATAGGCCTGAATCACCGGGTAATCACGGTTGAAAATAGCGCTGACGCACAGACGCCCCAGACCGGGCCAGGAAAAGAGGTTTTCGATAATCAGCGTGCCGGCCAGCAGCCTGGGAATACTCATGCCAAGCGCCGCCAGCGGCGAGTAGAGCGCGTTAATCAGCACATGCCGCCACAGGATACGCCACGCCGTCAACCCGCGGGTATTGGCATAATCGACATAAGGCTGGTTAAGCTGCCCCAGCATATTGTTGCGTAGCAGACGAACATAAGTGCCGATATATCCCAGCGCCAGCGTGAGCGCCGGTAATATCACCGCGCCGGGTTGCTGAATACCGCCGGCGGGCAGCCAATCCAGCCTGACCGCCAGCAGCCAGATAAGCAGCAGACCAATCCAGTAATTCGGCATGGCGGTGAGTAAAAAAAGCAGGCTGCGCAGCAGCTTATCCGGCCAGCGCCCTCGGGTTGCCACACACAGCATAGCCAGAGACAGCGACGACAGCAGGATCATGACCAGCGCAGCGGTCGCCAGCCGTAGCGTGGCCGGCAATGCTTGCATTAGCTCGCGCCCTACGCTGGCGCGGGTGACGAACGACGTGCCGAAATCCAGATGCAGGCTGCGTTGCAGCCAGGAAACGTATTGTCGCCAGAGCGGTCGATCCAGACCTAGCTCATGGCGCATCGCGGCAATGGCTTCATCGGTGGGCACGATCATATTCACCCGCAGCGCGACTTCGGCGGGATCGGACGGAGAAAGTTGAATCAGCGCAAACGCAACCCATGATATCGCCAGCAACAGCGGCACCATCATCAGCAGCCGGCGGAGGATATAGCGCGTCATCACCTCTCCCCTAACCTAACGCAACGACATCTTTTCAAATGGAATTTCATACTGCGAGGGATTGAACGTCACGCCTTGCAAATGGGGACTGAATACCGCTTTGGTACGGAAATAGGTCAAAGGAATGTAGACCCCTTCCTGCGCCAGCGTGAGCAATATCCGCCGGTAAAGCGCCCGGCGTTGCGCGTCATCCGGCGTAATCAACACCCTGCCAATCAGCGCATCCAGCTCAGCCTTGTTCGCCAGCCCCTTTTGCCCCTGATAGTCGGCATGGGCGGGTATACGAAACGAGGAAACGTAAGACTGCGGATCGTAAGGTTTTCCCCAGGACAAGGAATATTGCAGATCGAAATCGCCGGATTTTTGCCGATCGAGATAAGCCTGCTTTTCCTCGCCGATCGGCGTGACATCCACCCCGATCCGCCGAAAATCGCTTTGCACCACCTCGGCGATCTGCCGCTCGCCGGCGTTACTGGTGTTGTAAGAGAACACCAGCCGCAGAGGCCGTCCCTGCTTCTCACGGATCGTCCTGCCCGCGGGCAACCGCCATCCCGCCTCGTCCAACAGCGCGCCGGCCTTCGCCATGTCGTAGCGATAGACAGGCAGGTCGGCGATGTCGGCATAAGGAACATTACGGGACAGCAGCGTGTCCGCCACGCTCTCACCGCCCGCCATCACCCCTTCCGCAATCGCCTGCTTGTCCACCGCGTACTGCAAAGCGAGGCGCACCCGGCGATCGGCGGTGATTTCCCGACTGCTGTTCAGTATCAGCGCGCGTGAGGCGACCGGTTCGCTGATGGCGGAATGAAATTTGCCCGCCGCCTGCAACGCCGCAAAATTATCGCTGTCGATCATGTCGCCATCTGCGCCGAAAATCAGCTGAATATCGCCCTTTTCCAGGGCCAGCAACATACTTTGTCGATCCGGGATCGTTTTCCAGACCACGCTTTTCAACTGCGGCGGCGTTCCCCAGTAATGCGGATTGGCGTTAAACACCGCATACTGATTTTTCACCTGTTCCGCCAATAGCCACGGCCCCGTGCCGGCATAGCCGCTAACGCCGTTTTTAGTCTGACCATCGATAAAATTTTTAGGCGAGATAAATCGGAAAGGACGCGTCAACCCCAACTCCACCAGTGTGGGATAATAAGGGTTTTTCAGGTGTACGACGAAAGTGCCGTCATCCACCACCTCCGTTCGTTCAATCTGCCGCACCAGTTCCAACCAGGCATGACGCTGATAGTTCGCCAGGATGGCGTCAAAATTCTGCTTCACCGCCTGCGCATCGAATTTCTCACCGTCGCTGAACGTTACGCCCTGACGCAGATGAAAAATATACCGCTTACCGTCCGGCGATATTTCCCAGCGTTGCGCCAGCCACGGCTGAACGCCCTGCTCGGTATTGACGACCAGCGGCTCAAACACCATATTTTGCGCCGCCATCTCACCGCTGTAGAGGTGCGGATTAATATCGCGAATATCTTTGGTGCTGGCATAGTTCAGCGTGTTATCCGCGGCTAATGCCCCGCAGGCCATTAAACCAAGCAGCATGCAACATCCGGCTTGCACACACTGGAAAAAGGCCGCACGCCAAACGGTTCGAATGCCTATCATCTCTTTCCCCGCGGCTATTTCTCCGCACACACCAGAAACATCGGCGTCGAGGCGTAATTCACTTTTTCCGTCTCGTCCCACAGTTCATCGCCCACGCGGGTATCCAGCATAATCTTGCGGTAGCCGCACTCGAGCAATGCCTGCGTATCCCACTGCGGACGGCGTTCACGGCTGAGCGGCAACTGGCGGGCGATATTTTCCATCGCGGTGGTATCGGTGTCGACATAGTGATCGTCCAGCCCCAGATAGCGCGCATTGGCACGGTCTTGCAGATAGCCAAGCCGACTCGTCTCATCAAACAGTTGCCGATACCAGTTGGCGTCAAAGTTCACCAACCGTCCCCCGGCGGCCAGCACCCGGTGCCATTCCTGATAGGCGCATTGCGGATCGTCCAGATTCCAGGTCACATTGCGCGTGACGATCAGATCAAAGCTCTCATCCGCAAACGGCAGCGCATGCACATCCGACAACACCAGGTTCACCTCGACGCCGTACTGCGCCGCGTTCTCGCCGGCCTGATCCAACATCGCCTGCGTGATATCCACCGCCGTCACCTGATGCCCGGCCAACGCCAGCGTGATGGCAAAGAACCCCGGCCCGGTTCCCATATCCAGCACTTTCAACACCGGTTTATCCGGGGCATATTGATGGATTTTTTTCAGCCAGGCGGCGCGTTTGGCGTTGGCCAGCTCGGCGGCATTCAGTTGACTGTAGCTCGCGGCGCGGGATGTCCAATAGCACTGCACATCATCCAATAGCTCACGATTTTCATTTTCGACAAGGAGTTGGCTCACGCGGATCGTCCTGTTAAAGCATTCAGACCAGCATGTACGCCATCAGCAGCACACCGGCAACGAACGGGAATGGATTCTCTTTATGTCCGACTTATAACAGATAGAATTGGCTAATTTAACCGCAGGGTATGAACTTTATAAAAAAGTTCATACTTTTTTGATCTGGCTTAATTTAGGCCGCCCAGGCGGGAGACGTTTCTAAGCGCTAGAAAGAAATGAATATCATTTCGCGAAGGTAATAATGAAGATAGTTTTACAATCTGGCGCTTATTGATAGGCCACAACTGCCAACCTGACGACCGCTATAACCTCCTAACTCAAACTTTCAGAATAAATGCAAAATCTGCGTAACTTCTTGCTCAAATTTGGCTTAGGGAAAATTTAATTTAAGGAAATTTCCTTAAAAAAACAAAAAGATAAAATTTTGCATGGTCATTGCTATACGAGCCGGTGCAATCAAGCACCTGTTCAATCAACGTTTTTAATCAACAAGGAGCAAGACCATGCCAACCCCATGTTATATCAGCATCGAAGGGAAAACTCAGGGCAATATCACCGCCGGCGCCTTCAGCGTGGACAGCAACGGCGATTTGACGTTGCAAAGCGGCAGCAAACTGACATTGCGGGTTGGCGGCAGCTTTGTCGTGTTACACGCAGGCGGCGTGGATATCAAAGGGCCAGTTATTAACCTGAACTCCGGGGGCAGCCCGGGCGATCTGGCGTTGCCGGCGGATCCGGCGATTTTGAAGGCGGCCGCGGCTCAGGGGACGATGTTTGTGGCTCATTGTCCGCCAGAGGAGAAGAAGGATGAGTGAGTCGACAAGCTGGGCAATCGTCGATACCGCAGCGGAACCTGAATTGTTCTCTATGTTGGAACAATGGGATCCGCCACATGTCAGTTTATACACCCAGCCTGTACAGGAGGAAATTGGGCATTTGGCGCCGTATCTGGTACAGATAAATGAAGCGGTGCTGCTCTGGCTGACGCGGCGGGAAACAGCCTGGGGGATCCTGCTGGAAAGCAAGGCGGAAATGAAAGTGTTACGTCAGCATCTGCGTAAATATCTGCATGTGAAGATCCCAGGAGAGGAAAAACCGGTGTTTTTCCGTTTTTATGACCCGCGTAATATTTGGCCTCTGTTGGCAATACTTTCTCCCTGGGAGCAACACGCATTTTTAGGTCCAGTAGAGGCAATAACGACAAACTGGAAAGGGATACAGCGGTGTGAAAATTTTGCGGCCTTAAGAGCAAAATTTCCTGCGGGAAGTACTTCCCGGCGAAAAATAATGCGGATATCGTCAGAGCAAATGGATAAACTGACGCTGATTTTTGAACAACGTTATGTCGAAGATCTGGTCGGGAAAATCGAAACCTGGCGCAAGGGCGAAAGCCAAATTGGCGCGCAAAAGGTTGGTGAAATATTTCGTTGGCTGAAGCGGCAAGGAATAACGGATGACCGAAGTATTCGCGGATTGTTCTATTTGTTTCATGAACGGGGATGTTTGGCGCTGGAAAATATACCCGAAAATTTCAGGGTCGTTCTCTGTGCAAAAGAAGAACAAGGCGTATTCAAAGCGGAAACACTTTTACTTCAGGAATTGGGTAATGTTCCCCTGTAATAACAAGGAAAAGATATGCTCAGTTTAACGGCAGGGTCACCAACGTGTAATTGCAAAAACCCGGACACATGTATTCATTCTCTCTTAAGGTCAAAGATCGCGTTTTTACCTACAAGCAGGATAACTTTATTGCCGCGGTAGAAACCATAGATGAAGGGAATAATGGCGTTCCCGTTTCACTTTCGCTGACGGGAAAGCAATGTGTTTCACATAATCCTTTATGTCCCCAGGGGGTCATTTACAATCTTGAACACAGTCACTCACTTAAATCCTTTAACCAGGGAATAACCGATTATAACGCGCGTTATGACTCCAATGATGTTCAGTTTATTGAAGCATATGATTCAATAGACTTTCTGGTGGATTATGTTCTGGCCAAAAATATCAGGGAGGTTTTGCCGCAAACGTCATACCTGTTACGTGTCGGCCAGTGCCGCGGCGAACCTTTCGTCAGTAAGCCTCTCAGTTTTATGGATGGTATTTCACAGATATTTAATTTCGCCCCCAGGGATGCGCTCTGGACATACATTACCACCTATGCGGAATTTAAATGGGAAGCCAATCTGACGATCGCAGCCGCTCAGGAGGTGACGGAATATACCGACAAAGAATTAAGGAAGCAGCAGAAGACCCACAATGCGGATAATGGACTGGCGCAGCGCAGACACCGCGGATGGACGAAGCGCCCTCGCTACTCAATAGAGAATTCACTGGAGATTGAGGGAACGCTGACATTTAACGACCATGATTATTCCGTTACCTTAAAGAAGGATTTTGAGCGGAAAGCGAAAAAAATTTCGTTGCTGAATAAAGCCGTGAAAACGCTTGACCTGGTCAGTATCACGCTCTCAACAACGAAAGACAAGAGCGCGAAGATAACGTTGCTGGATACCGAAATCATCTATCCCGCGCTGGAGATTAAAAGCAGTGGTGAATTAAAGGAAGATACCGCGTCGAATACTATTTATTATATCGAAAGACAGTTATCGCTTGGCCTGGCTCCCCTGATAGGAATGAAAATGACATTGGATTTGTTCCAGGCATTTGCCGCATGGTATCACGCGGATGTGCTGCTGGCGGCAGTCCGGGAAGGGTTGATGTCGCAAGAGCAGGCATATGAAGAAGGTCATAATGCTGCGTTTTTTGGCACCAAGTTTCAGTTGGTTGCCGAGGGTAAAGTGGATTTCACGCTCACATTCGTGTCTGATGCGGAAAATAAGTGGAAGTGGCAAAAAGCTGATACGGCAGAAGCTAAGCTGTCGTTGACACTTGACGCTAATGTCCGCGCAGGCGTACGTTTTTATATTGCAGAAGGCGCTTTAGAGATCGGTGGCAAGGCGATCGCGGAAGGATGTTTAGGTTTAGATGACACTGCAAAAGATAAATTGGATTTGGTATTTTATCATAACGGGATTACGGCCAAGGTGTATGTGAGTTATACGGCTGGGATATCTTTGAATCAGGGTGGGACTGATGGTCCCCGTAGATTTCCTGGAAAAAACTCAACCAGCCAACCCATTAACAAAAATGAACAATTTGAGAAGGAGTGGATCATTCATGGTCGGTTGGAAAAAAACAATTCAAAATATCGGTTTAATTTTATTTGATGGGGCTTTTTGTTTTTTATTATTGGTGGTTTTTCCAGTTAGGGCTGATGAAATGAATAGTGAAAAATATCTTTTTTCTTTCAAAACTTATAAAAGTTCATGCCTTTTGCGTGTAAATAACTTTCCTGCAATTGACAATGCTACTATTTATTCTGGAACAATGTCGGCAGGTTTTAATTTTACGGCATTTTTGGAAAATGGCGCCAATGATATCGAACTATTAATGGGGCCGCAGAATATTGAAGATTCCAATACCCTGTTTACGGATTCGTCCTGCCAGGTGATCATCAGCAAGGAGACGAGAAATACCAGTACAGAAATAGCAAATTTTACATTAAGCGTGAATAATCAAGGTAAAATTACGGCGAATGGGTCAGCTAACTATACCAGCGGGGTCTCAAGTGGGATCTTTAATACAGAAATATGGGAAGGCTATACTAATGATGAAAATGATTATGACATGTATAAGCTCAGAAGCAATCTAATACTTAGAGACTTACCGAGATGGTCCTGGGTGAATGCGACTCCGGTGACGGAACGTGACCTCCTGAAAATCAGAAAAGCTTATGCGGATATTTGGCTGATGATGAAAGAGCGTGATATCGAAGGCCTAAAACAAATCACACGGATCTCTAATCAGGAGATGGCATTTGCCGAAGGGGTTACAACCGGGATGATATTTATTTCTACCGGCTTTCCTCAACATGTTATTAATAAACAGTTATCGCCTATTCCTATAGTATGGGATGAGTATGAATTGATAACATATCGAGGCGGGCGTCTTTTTCGTCTGGGGGCCGGGTTCTTTCAAGTTTCACCATTACAATTCAAAGATTCTAAGGGTAATGTTGTTTTTAGTTATAACCCCTATTTTTCCATAATTGACGGCAAGGTAACATTGGTCAGGTAATCCATGATGGCGAAGCTGTAGTGAGCTACTTAGTACTACTATTAAAACAAATAGATTAAAATAAATATATTCATTATTATGTTGAAAATAAAATATCATAATTTAAGTTTTCCATTACTTAATATGGCCTTATTTTCACTATTGGCGTTATACTTTTATATCAGAGCCATTCTCTGTGCAAAAGAAGAACAAGGCGTATTCAAAGCGGAAACACTTTTACTCCAGGAACTGGGTGATGTTCCCCTGTAATAACAAGGGCACGCTCTCAACAACGAAAGACAAGAGCGCGAAGATAACGTTGCTGGATACCGAAATCATCTATCCCGTGCTGGAGATTAAAAGCAGTGGTGAATTAAAGGAAGATGCCGCGTCGAATACTATTTATATTGAAAGACAGTTATCGCTTGGCCTGGCTCCCCTGATAGGAATGAAAATGACATTGGATTTGTTCCAGGCATTTGCCGCATGGTATCACGCGGATGTGCTGCTGGCGGCAGTCCGGGAAGGGTTGATGTCGCAAGAGCAGGCATATGAAGAAGGTCATAATGCTGCTTTTTTTGGCACCAAGTTTCGGTTGGTTGCCGAGGGTGAAGTGGATTTCACGCTCGCATTCGTGTCTGATGCGGAAAATAAGTGGAAGTGGCAAAATGAAGATGCGGCTGAAGCTAAGCTGTCATTGGCTCTTGACGCTAATGTCCGCGCAGGCGTACGTTTTTATATTGCTAATGGTGCTTTAACGATTGGTGGTAAAGGTATTGCGGAGGGATGTTTGGGGTTATATTCTCCTGAGAAAGATAAATTGGATTTGGTATTTTACCATAACGGAATTACGGCCAAGGTATATGTCAGTTATACGGCTGGAATATCTCAAGGATCGAAATCGGGTTCTGATGAGGAAAACGAAGTTTTTGGAAGTGTATCTAGCAAGCCAAAAGCTAACCGAAATAATAAATCCGAAAAGGAGTGGATTATTCATGAAAAGTTGGAAAAGAAAAATTCAAAATACAATATTAATATTTTTTAAAAGCATTTTCATTATCATTTTTATGACTGTTTTCTCAGTTAAGGCTAAAGAAGTGATTAATACTAAATATCTATTTTCTTTTAACTCACATAAGAGTTCATGCATTTTAAGAGTTAACAATTTCCCCGCTATTGATACTAGTAATGCTGAGCAAGGTACGATGTCGGCAGGGTTTAATTTAACGGCATTTTTAGAAAATGGCGCCAATGATATCGAACTGTTAATGGGCCCTCAGGATCATAAAGATCCTAACACCCTATTTGCGGATTCGTCCTGCCAGGTGATCATCAGTAAAGAGACGGAAAATACCAGTACAGAAATAGCAAATTTTACATTAAGCGTGAATAATCAAGGTAAAATTACGGCGGATGGGTCAACTAACTATACCAGAGCGGTCTCAAGTGGGATCTTTAATACAGAAATACGAGAAAACTACACTAAGGATGAAAAAGATCATGGTCTGTATAAGCTCAGAAGCAATATAATACTGAGAGACTTACCGAGATGGTCCTGGGTGAATGCGACTCCGGTGACGGAACATGACCTTCTGAAAATCAGAAAAGCCTATACGGATATTTGGCTGATGATGAAAGAGCGTGATATCGAAGGCCTAAAACAAATCACACGGATCTCTAATCAGGAGATGGCATTTGCCGAAGGGGCTACAACCGGGATGATATTTATTTCCAGCGACTTTCCCCAGCATGTTATCGATAAGCAACTCACTCCTCTTCCAATTGAATGGAACAAATATAAGCTGATAACATATCGTGGCGGGCGTCTTTTCCGCTTGGGGGTTGGTTACTTTCAAAATTCGCCACTACGATTTATAGATGCTTATGGCGACATTGCTTTTGCTTACAACCCCTATTTTTCCATAATTGACGGCAAGGTAACATTGGTCAGGTGATTATTAATGATGACAATCTTATAATTCATTTATCACAATACGTAAACGCACAAAGTAGAAAGAGACTAAAAATATGGGTAATGCCGTTAAATTAGGGAATTCCGATACCGGCCACGGCAGTCATCCGCCTACGCCGGTCATTGCCGGCTCTCCAACCGTTAACGTGGATGGTCTGCCGCTCGCCCGGCAAGGCGATCCTCTGGCTCCTCATGGTCATAGCCGAAGCATCAGCGGCGGCTCATCCAGCGTGTTCATTGATGGTAAACCGGCGGCGCGTAGCGGTGATGCCGTTAGCTGCGGTGGGGTGTTGATCGGCGGCGGCAGCGTAAATATAGGATGAGGTTTTAAGCCATCCGGAGCTACGCTTTGGGGCGATAACCGACATGGAAGGCGTTGCCTGGTTGCTGCTGCTCGACATCCTGATAGCGCGCCGGCACAGTGGCCTTTTATAGCGGGATCAGATTCAACCGTCCGTGCCGTACGCCCGTTTGCGCCATGACGGATTCGGCGAAATGCTCAACCTGTGACGCCGTACCGCGCAAAATAATCGTTTCCACACACTCTTCATGGCTCAAATGCGTGTGCATGGTGGAAACCGTTAGATCATGATGGTCGTGTTGCATTTCCGCCAGCCTGCTGGAGAGCTGACGTTCGTGATGATCGTAGACGTAGCTCAGCACCGCCACGCATGCCCCATTTTTATCCGTTTCGAGCGTCATTTCACCCAGTTCACGGCGCAGCATATCGCGGAAGGCCTCAGAACGGTTGGCATAACCCTTACGCCGCATCAGTTCATCAAAGTCCTGCGCCAGTCGATCATCCATTGAAATCGTCAGTCTTTGCATCAAAAGCCTCGTGGAAGATGGCAGGGGTCATGGCGTCGACAGGAAAATACCAGCGGTAAAACCATGCTGGCGCGCCCCATAAAGGAATAGCGCCAGCGCGGCAAGGTTACAGTAGGATACGCAACATACGGCGCAGCGGTTCAGCGGCCCCCCACAACAGTTGATCGCCTACCGTAAAGGCGGACAGATATTCCGGCCCCATATTCAGTTTACGCAGACGGCCAACCGGCGTGGACAGCGTACCGGTTACCGCGGCCGGCGTCAGTTCGCGCATCGTGACGTCACGATCGTTGGGCACGACTTTTACCCAGTCGTTATGGGTTGCCAGCATTTGTTCAATTTCCGGCAACGCCACATCTTTTTTCAACTTGATGGTAAATGCCTGACTATGGCAGCGCAGCGCGCCCACGCGCACGCACAGACCGTCAACCGGGATCACACGGCTACCGCCGAGGATCTTGTTGGTTTCCGCCTGCCCTTTCCACTCTTCGCGGCTCTGGCCGTTATCCAACTGCTTGTCGATCCACGGGATCAGGCTGCCAGCCAACGGCACGCCGAAATTATCGGTCGGCAACGTGCCGCTGCGGGTCAGCGCGGTCACTTTACGTTCGATATCCAGAATGGCTGAAGCCGGATCCTGAAGTTCTTTCGCCACGTCGCCATGCAACATACCCATCTGCACCAGCAGTTCGCGCATATGCCGCGCGCCGCCGCCGGAAGCCGCCTGATAAGTGGCGACGGACACCCAGTCCACCAGATCGTTGGCGAACAGACCGCCCAGCGACATCAACATCAGGCTGACGGTACAGTTGCCGCCGACAAACGTCTTAACGCCATTGTCCAGCCCCTGCTTAATCACCGCATGGTTGACCGGATCCAGAATAATAATCGCCTCATCCTGCATGCGCAGCGAGGAGGCGGCGTCGATCCAAAAACCCTGCCAGCCGCTTGCACGCAGCTTCGGATAGACTTCAGTCGTATAATCGCCACCCTGACAGGTGATAATGATATCCAGCGCGCGCAACGCGTCCAGATTGTAGGCGTCCTGCAACACGCCTTGCTGACCGCCCAACGCCGGCGCCGGTTCACCGTGCTGAGAAGTGGAAAAGAATACCGGGCGGATCATATCGAAATCGCGTTCTTCCACCATGCGCTGCATGAGAACCGAACCGACCATACCGCGCCAGCCAATAAAACCAACATTTTTCATGGTAACTGTCCTGCCTTGGGGGTGACAAAAAGAATTCTGACTGCTGTCTTTTACTCGTCATACTTCAAGTTGCATGTGCGTTGGCTGGTCAAATTCGTTCCAAACGAATTTGACCTTCGTTTGCCGCCTTCCTGCAACTCGAATTATTTAGAGTATCTATACCCAATAGATTTCAAGCTCGTGGGTATTGCGTGATAAACAAGTCTTTCCACCATACAAAATGTACACAAAGTCGCAAGTGAATTTATTCGATGCCGCCGCGCTTTTTAACAGTCATTCTAATATCATCACCCTGATATAGAATGACGCACGACATCTATTTGTTTAATTACCCGTCGATTTCAGGAAATTGGGTTTCAGGAGCTAACGACCACCATGACAGAAATGATCTCGGCAACCGTGCTGTTGCTGTTAATTATGGATCCTCTCGGCAACCTGCCTATTTTTATGTCGGTGCTGAAACACCTCGATCCCAAACGCCGACGCGTGGTGCTGGTCCGTGAGATGCTTATCGCGTTGGGTCTGATGCTGATCTTTCTGTTTGCCGGCGAGCGGATCCTGGCCTTTCTTAATCTACGCACCGAAACGGTATCGATTTCCGGCGGCATCATCCTTTTCCTGATCGCTATCCGCATGATCTTTCCCTCACGGGAAGGCAACAGTACCGGCCTGCCCGCCGGGGAAGAACCGTTTCTGGTGCCGCTGGCCATTCCGCTGGTCGCCGGTCCGTCGATTCTGGCGGCGCTGATGCTGCTGTCGCATCAATATCCCAATCAACTATCGTCCCTGACGCTGGCCTTATTTATTGCCTGGGCGATCTCGTTCATCATCCTGTTAATGTCGGATCTGTTTTTACGACTGCTGGGGGAGAAAGGCGTCAGCGCGCTGGAAAAACTGATGGGATTGATTCTGGTTATGCTGTCGACGCAGATGTTTCTGGACGGCATACGGGCATATATGTCGCTGTAAAAAAACAGGGGTTCGTCGCATCGCGGCCAAACCCCGTCTTATCATTATCAGAGAAACACGCTGCCTATGGCGGCGATCAGGAACGCAATGGTGCCGATCAGCGTTTCCATTACCGTCCAGGTTTTCAGCGTGGTTTTCTCGTCCATTTCAAGGAAACGCCCGACCAGCCAGAAGCCGGAGTCGTTCACGTGCGACAGCACCGTCGCGCCGCCGGCGATGGCGATCACAATAAAGCACAGATCGAACTGACTCAATCCGGTGGTCGCCGCCACGGCCGGCGCCATCAATGCCGCAGTGGTGGTCAACGCCACGGTGGCCGACCCCTGAGCGATACGCAATGCGGCGGAGACGACAAACGCGGCGACAATCACCGGCATACCGGTATCAGACAACATATCGGCCAACGCCGTACCGATGCCGCTGGCGCGTAATACGCCGCCAAACATACCGCCGGCCCCGGTGACCAGAATAATGGAACACACCGGCCCCAGCGCCCCTTCACAGGCTTTATCAAGATGGCGGCGGCTGTGTTGCCCGCTGAACATGATCAGAGAAAACAGGACGGTGATCAGCAGAGCCACCGGGGTTTTCCCCAGCATTCTCAGGAATTGCACCACGCCGCTGTCGCCGTTGATCACCCCCATGACGGTCAGCGTATTCAGTCCGGTATCAAGAAAGATCAACACCAGCGGCAGCAACAGTACGCTCAACACCACTAAAAACGACGGCGGCGTATGTTGGGGGTCGGCTTTTACTTCTTCCAGGAAGGTCGAAGGCAGCGGTAGATGGAATTTCTTACCCGCCCACAGGCCAAACAGATAACTGCCCAAATACCAGGTCGGAAAAGCAATAATCAGACCGACAATCACCAGCAGACCAATATTGGCGCCGAGCAGTTCACTCGCGGCAACCGGCCCCGGATGAGGCGGCAATAGCGCATGCATGACCGCAAATGCCCCGGCGGCAGGCAGCGCATAGGTCAGGGTTGAACCGCCAAAACGCTTCGCCACGCTGAAAATGATCGGCAGCATAACGATCAAGCCCGCGTCAAAAAAGATCGGGAAACCAAACAGCAGCGACGCGATACCTAACGCGAACGGCGCATGGCGTTTGCCAAATTTAATGATCAACGTGTCGGCCAATACGTTGGCGCCACCGGTGATCTCCAGCAAACGCCCGATCATCGCCCCCAGGCCGACCAGCAACGCGACCGAGGCCAGCGTACTGCCAAAACCACTCAGTAACGTCGGTACGATATTTTCATAAGGCGTTTTTGTTACGAGCGCGGTTACCAAACTGACTAATACAAGCGCCAGAAAAGCGTGGATTTTAAAACGCATGATCAGCACGAGCAACAGTGCTACCGCGCCTACGGCGATGAGTAGTAGCACACTGGCACTATAAGCGGATGATATTTCTGTCATAGTCGTAATCTCGTTTCAGTCACCTGATGTGGACTGGTTAATTGTTTGTGAGATACATCACATCATCATTTGATACCGGTAACATGATACGGGTAACATGTTAAAGTTAGGAACTAGTAAGTTTCATTTAATTTACATTTTGGGATGGAGATCAAATTATGCCGGGTCAAAGCGTTATTCTTATGGGCGTGTCGGGTAGCGGGAAATCGTCGGTAGGGGCCGCGCTTGCCCGGGCGATCCATGCAAAATTCATTGACGGCGACGATCTGCATCCGCGTGCCAACATCCAGAAAATGGCCGGCGGCACGCCGCTGAATGACGAAGATCGCGCGCCCTGGCTGGATCGTCTGAACGACGCGGCCTACAGCCTGTATCACAAAAACGAAACCGGCATCATCGTCTGCTCGGCATTAAAGAAACGCTATCGCGACCGCTTACGCCGCGACAATGAAGGGATGACCTTTCTCTATCTGAAAGGCAGTTTTGATCTCATTCTGGCGCGCCATAAAGCCCGGGCCGGACATTTCATGCCGACGGAACTGTTAAAAAGCCAGTTTGACGCTCTGGAAGAGCCCGGCAGCGATGAACCGGACGTACTGACCGTCGACATCGACGGCAGTATGGAAGAGGTGGTTAGCCGCTGCGTTGAGGCGTTGCGCCGCTCCCGCCAAGCGTGACGTAGTGCCGGTAGGGCGGCGATGGCAACACATAATCGGCTAAAGGCTATTGCCGTCCAGCAAGGTAAAGCCCACATCGATCATCGCCGGCTTCACTGGCTCACCTCGCAAACGCGCCAGCAAGAATTCCGCGCCAATCTGCCCCATGCGCTCGCGTGGGGTAAGAACGCTGGCCAGCTTCGGCACCATCGCCTGACCGATATCGTGACCATGAAAACCAGCGATCCCCATGTCTTTCGGCACCTGTAATCCCTGACGCTGACACTCAAACATCGCGCCAACCGCCAGGTCGTCGTTAGTACAGAAAATACTGTCGATTTGCGGGTGCTCGGCCTGTGCCTGTCGTAATAGCTCGCCCCCCAGAGAATAGGAGGAAGCGTGTTCACTCATCACGCAGTAGCTCGTCAGCCCATTATCCCGCATGGCCTGTTCATAGCCGCGACACTTTATGATCGTCCGTTCATCCTGCCGCGCGCCGAGATAAACAACATGGCGGCGCCCCAGTGAAATCATATGCTGGGTCATCTGCCGGGCCGCCTCAAAATTATCGAATCCCACGGCCATATCCAGACAAGGAGACACCGAATCCATCAGTTCGACAACGGGAATGCCCGCGACGTCAATCATCTGACGGGTGCGATCCGTATGCGAACGCTCAGCCAGAATTAAGCCATCGATGTTATAGGCCAGCAACGACATCAGCCGCTGCTCTTCCTTTTCGGGGTGATAGCCATAATGCGCCAACATGGTCTGATAACCCTGCGCTTCCGTGACTCGTTCAATACCGCGCAGCACTTCGGCAAACACCTGATTGGTCAACGACGGCAACAGAACGCCGATCGCCCGGCTGGTGGCGCTGGCAAGCATATTGGGAGCATGATTGGGGATATAGCCCAGTTCATCGAGCGCGATAGCGATCTTTTCCTGCAATGCCGCAGAAACCTGGGCCGGGTTGCGTAAATAACGGCTCACCGTCATTTTCGTCACGCCAACCCGATCGGCAACATTCTGGAGAACTGGTCTTTTTTTCTTCATCATCCACGGAGAGCGCCTGAAAATATTGAGCGGAAGTCTAACAAAAAAAGCGCGCAAGGAATATGCAGAGTCAGCGTTTTGACATCGGAACAAGGTATAAAGAAAAAACCGTGAACACATCCACGGATTACCGGCAGAAATCAACGCGATTAACAGATAATCGCGGCGGTTGGCGTTACCGAATCACGCTTATACCGGAGGCAAATCAAACAACAGGATCTCACTCTCTTTGCTGGCGTGCACCGACAGCGTTTCTTCATCCCAAATGGCGAAAGCATCGCCGGTTTGTGCCGAATGGCCGTTGATTTCCACGCTGCCGCGCACAACCTGGATCCAGATCCGGCGCGCCGCCTGTACCTGATAGATCGACTGCTCCTGCGCTTTCAGCGCCCAGCGCCACAACGTCATATCCTGAAAAATCTTCAGCGAACCGTCACGAGCATCCGGCGACAGCACCAACTGGCGTCCCTGCGGGATATCAAAGCGCTTTTGTTCGTAGCGCGGCGTCAGCCCGTTTTTTTCCGGGATAATCCAAATCTGATACAGGTGAAGTAAATCATCGCTACTGGCGTTGTATTCCGAGTGACGGATCCCGGTGCCGGCGCTCATGATCTGAAACTCGCCGGTCTGGATTTGCGCTTTATTTCCCATGCTGTCCTGATGTTCCACCGTACCGTCCAGCACATAGGTCAGGATTTCCATATCTTTATGCGGGTGCGTACCGAACCCTCGCCCGCCTTCAATCCGGTCTTCATTGATAACACGCAGCGCCGAGAAACCCATGAATTCCGGTTCGTAATAATCCGCAAATGAGAAAGTATGCCAGCTATCAAGCCAGCCGTGATTTGCATGTCCGCGCTGTTGCGCTTGACGTAAATAGATCATGTCAGTTTCTCCCGCGTTTTCGATGAATAAAGTCTAACGGGTCGCTAAGAATAAGATAGCGCAAAAAACTTAACGCGCTGTTCAAAAAATCAGAACGGAGACGTAGGCGGATACCCGCAAAAATGGAGGTTAAATCATGGACAAAAAACGCCCGGAGCGTTTTTCAGCGTTGCGGAGCAACGGCTTTAAGGGGGCGGCAAGGATAGGTGGCGGGCATAAAAAAAAAAGCCAGCACCCGAGCTGGCTAAAAAAATACTGGAAGCAATGTGAGCAATGTCGTGCCTTCGCGGTAAAACCGTCATGGTTATGTGAATCTTACCCACATGAACACGAGTCGGTCTCCCCGGAACGCATGACAATAATAATCATTATCATTCTCGTCTGTAAAGTATTTTTTTCGGTTGTCCGTTTAATCCTGAATCAGCGCCCGGGCCAGCAGGGTTATCGGGTGTTCGCACGGCTTGCTGGTGGACATTTCGATTTGCCATTTGCAGGTCTCGCAGTCGGTTATCACCAGATCGGCCCCGCTTTCCTCTATCTGGCGAAACAGCGATGCGCCAATCCCCTGCGAGGTCGGGTAATTTTCCTTTTTGAAACCGTAGGTTCCGGCAATCCCGCAGCACTGCGAATCCAGCACGATCAGCTCAAGCCCGGGAATGCGTTGCAGCAACGACAGGGTATAAGCGGTCCACCCCATTTTTTCCAGATGACAGGGCGTGTGATACGCTACCCGCAGCGGCAGCGGACGTAACGGCAATGTGCGCCCTTCTTCTTCCAGCAACCGGTACAATTGGCGGGTCGCCAGTTCAATGCCGTCGCGCACATGATCCGTATCGACGCCAAGCACATGCGGATACTCATCGCGCAGCATGAAAGTACAGCTGGAGGATGTCGCCACTACCGGCATGGAACGGCTGTTGATGGCCTCATCCAGCGATTTGATATTGACTCGCGCCTGCTTTCTTGCCCGATCGTGAAAACCATTGGCGACCAGCGGCACGCCGCAACACTTCTCCTTGCTCAACAGCTGCACGCCGATATCCATCGCGTTGAACACCCGGATAAGATCTTTCCCCAACTGAGGATGGTTATAGTTAACGTAACAACCATGAAAGTAGGCGACCTGGTCGCGGTAACGCAGTTGCTCTTGCGCCTGCTGGCGATACCAGCGGCGAAACGTGCCGAAAGAATATTTCGGCAACTGGCGGCGATGGTCGATTTTTAACGCCTTATCCAGTAGCTGACGCACCGGTTTCAGCCCGGTTGCGGTATTCACCAGCGGAGCCAATGGGGTGGCAATGGCGCCCATCAGATCGGTATGACTGAGAATGGCATCGCGCAACGTGGGCTTATGGGCGCTGTAGCTGGCTTTCGCCCGTTGGATAATATCGCCGATTTTGACGTCGGACGGACAGGCGACTTCGCAACGTTTACAGTTGGTACAATATTTCAGCGCCTCATCATACAAGGCAGGATCTTTACGCCGCAAACGTTCGCCATCCGGCCCGGCCTGTTTCGGCCCCGGATACAGAGGATTAACCCGCGATACCGGGCAATAGGTGGTGCAAACCGTACATTTGATACAGTCTTCAAAGCTGTTATCGGTTAGCAGGCTCATTGATTGCCCTCCTTCAGGATCTGCTCGGCGACATACAGCGCGCTGAGCATCGATACGCCCGCTCCGCACCCCTGGGCAATGGGATCGAACCCGGCCAGGACGGCGCCGATGGCATACAGGTTATCCGCCGTTTCGCCCCCGATAGCGGGACGCAGCGTCTCATCGGTTATCACGCCGAATTGCATATAGGGTTGGGAGGCGAACGCGTCCTGACGACTCCACGCGTCCCGCTGCGGCGCAAAGCGTACATCCAGTCCGAAGACGGGTTCAGTCACCCGATCAAATTGCGCAATCAGACCATTACTGAAGAAACTGCCGCTGGCCAGCACAACCTGATTCGCCCGCAGCGGAATATCGTGGTGATTACGGGTGTAGAGCGCCGTCTCCTGCGGTTCCAGTATGGCGCGCTCCACCCTGTCGCCCGGCATGACGATGCCCCCCTGCTGACGAAAACGGCGCAATAATGCCTGATGCAAACGCAGACCCGGCACTGAGGGCGGCAATGTCGGCAACAGCAATACCGGCTTGCCAAGCGCCTCGCGCAGCCCGGTCAGCGCCGAAGCCGCTTCCAGCCCCAGACAGGCGGGCATGATCACCGCATCATTACCACTGGCTAATAACCTCAGCTCTTCCGTCAGCTCCGCCTGATTCTCCGGCAGGTCGAGCACACGGGAGATATTCACCGCTCGGAATTCGCTGGGATTACGACGCAGCCGGTCCAGTACCGGCAGTTTCAAATCATCACTGCGGGCGGCGATCCCCTGCGCCTGAAGCGTTCCAGCCACAATACGGGACTGAAAGTCCAGAAAACCTTCAATACCGGCAATCAGCGGATTTTCCCAACGATCGGCGACCGCCAGACCACGGGTAACGCTGTCCGGCTGACTAAGCCAGCAGGGGCGGAATTTACCTAACGGCGTCATGCGCAGATGATTTTGCCGATAGTCGCCCAGCATAGACATATCGCAACGCGTCAGCAGCGCCTGAACCTGCGGCAACAACGCCGAGATCCGCTCGGCACCCATCAGCGAATAGGGATGATGGGGCGCCTGCCGGGCCAACTCATCCAGCGCGCTTAACGGCTGGTCGATCGGCCGGCCATCCGGCAGACAGGCGAGCAGATCCAGCGCCCCGGAGGAAAAGTGCAAGGCGCTTTGCCCGGCGCTGACGATAGCGCAACGTTTTCCCTGTTCCGCCAGCCGGATGCCGCAGGTTAACCCCGCCAGCCCGCCGCCGATAATCACCACGTCATAGCGCATGCTGTTCCTCCCGAACGTCATCGGCCGTCAAGCCGCATAAGCCCTGATATACCCAACTGGTAAACTCGCTTTCGCGCAGGGTATTGCCCCAGGCCACCGGGCGAATGCCTTTCCAGCGTTCATTCAGAAACTGGCTTAGCTGGGTAATCGACTGCTCCGGCGTCGACTGTCCGAACCGGCACAGTAACCCCGCGGCCCGGCAGGCGCACAGTTCACCCTGACAGGTGCCCATTCCGACGCGGGTACGCCGACGCAAATCAATCAGGTTATTCACCTGTAGCGATTCCACCGCATAACGCACTTCACCGGCGGTGACGGCTTCGCACTCGCATACCAGGCTGCTATCGAGACGCTCGCCGGATAACAGGCGTCCGGCGCGATCGCCATGTCGATAAATAGCCGAGCCGCGCAATGGCGCGGACAGCGGCTTGTCATCAGGGCGTTTTACCGTGAAGTGAGCCGATGAGTTTCGCTCTGCGGTTGCCTCGGAACCCGGCAACGCTCTCTGGGCAGTGGTACAGGCCACGTTGTGCCCCAGCTTTTCACAAATTTTATCCGTCACCCATTCCGCCATCAGCCGGTAGGTCATCAGTTTACCGCCGGTGATGGTGATAAAGCCTTCCAGACCATCGCGGCTGGCATGGTCGAGCAGCACAATGCCGCGGCTGACGCTGCGCCCGCTTGGGTCGCTGTCATTCGCCACCAGCGGACGGACGCCGGCATAAGCACGTAGAATGCGCGTAGCCGCCAGCTGCGGCGCCAATTTGCTGCCCTCACGCATCAGCGTTTCCACTTCGGCGGGGGTGACCGTCATATTATCTATCTGATCGTAATCGATATGGGTTGAGGTGGTGCCAATCAACGAGATGGTGTCGCCCGGCACCAGAATGTCGGCATCGGCCGGTTTACGGCAGCGATTAATCACCATGTTGTTAATGCGATGCCCCAAAATCAGCAGCGCCCCTTTTGCCGGGAACATGCGTACGCGCAGATCGGCGTACTCGGCAATATGCTGCCCCCAGATCCCTGCGGCATTCACCACCACCTGCGCGTAGATTTCGCCTTCAATGGCATGTTTATGATCGAAAACGCGTACCCCGGTGATGCGATCGCCCTGACGGATCAAGCCGATGACCTCATGGTAGGTCAATACCTCGGCGCCATGCTCCTCAGCATCGATCATATTGGCCGAAGTCAAACGGAAAGGATCGATGGTGCCGTCCGGCACCCGCACCGCGCCGATCAACGTCGGATTCGCCGCAGGCTCCAGACGCAGCGCCTCCTGCGGATCAATCGCCCGCGCATCGATACCCGCCTGTTGACAGGCGGCGATAAACTGGGACTGATAGGCGAGATCATCTTCCGGCAGCGTCAGAAACAGTCCGTCGGTTGGTTCGACGCAATGACGGGCGATACGTTTGAGAATCTGGTTTTCTTCAATACACTCACGTGCCGATTCGCCGTCCGTCACCGCATAACGCGATCCGCTATGCAGCAAACCATGGTTGCGCCCGGTGGCGCCGGTAGCCATGTCATGACGTTCGAGCAACAGGCAGCGTAACCCACGCAGCGCACAATCCCGCGCGGTTCCCGCGCCCGTCGCGCCGCCGCCAATCACAATGACATCGGTTTCCCGGTATGACCCGTTATTTTGCATATGCCCTCGCCCCAACCGGATCGTTATAAGGGGCTATTGGGACACAAACAATAGGGATAATGTTTGATAAAGAACAAAAACGAGCATAAAACGAAAATAATTCGGTAATTAAAAGTTATAAATGTGATAAGAGTCACTAAACTTAATCATGGAGTTAAACTCATTCTGTTAACATGAGCGCAAAGAATGTCACAGCGTTATAAAAACATAACATTTGGGTGATGAATCACAGTTAATTATTCGCCTATTCCCTACAATCACGTTCGTAATAGAACAATAAATTGTCGTTTTCTTTCGCATTGGAGATATCTATGCTGAGTATTTTTAAACCTGCAGCTCATCAGCCGCGAATAGCAAAAGATCAAATCGATCCTGTCTATCGCCGCTTGCGCTGGCAGATTTTCATGGGGATATTTTTTGGCTACGCCGCTTACTATCTGGTACGTAAAAACTTCACGCTGGCAATGCCTTATCTGATCGAACAAGGCTTTTCCCGCGGCGACCTCGGTTTCGCGCTATCCGGTATTTCAATCGCCTACGGTTTTTCCAAGTTCATCATGGGCTCGGTATCCGACCGTTCCAATCCGCGCGTGTTCCTGGCTGCCGGTTTAATCCTATCGGCCGCCGTCATGCTGTTCATGGGCTTCGTTCCCTGGGCGACGTCAAGTATTGCGGTAATGTTCGTACTGCTGTTCTTATGCGGCTGGTTTCAGGGAATGGGTTGGCCTCCGTGCGGGCGCACCATGGTTCACTGGTGGTCCCAGAAAGAGCGCGGCGGTATCGTTTCTATCTGGAACTGCGCGCACAACGTCGGGGGCGGTCTGCCGCCGCTGTTGTTCCTGCTGGGCATGGCCTGGTTTAACGATTGGAAAGCCGCGTTATACATGCCGGCGTTTGCCGCTATTCTGGTTGCGCTGATCGCCTTTGCGCTGATGCGCGATACGCCCCAATCCTGCGGCCTGCCGCCGATTGAAGAGTATAAAGACGACTACCCGGTTGATTACAGTGAAAAAGCGGAACAAGAGCTCACCGCCAAGCAAATCTTCATGCAATACGTGTTCCCCAACAAACTGCTGTGGTACATCGCTATTGCCAACGTCTTCGTCTACCTGCTGCGTTACGGTATTCTTGACTGGTCGCCAACCTATTTGAAAGAAGTGAAACATTTCGCACTGGATAAATCATCCTGGGCGTACTTCCTCTACGAATATGCGGGTATCCCCGGCACGCTGCTGTGCGGCTGGATGTCGGACAAGGTATTCAGAGGCAACCGCGGCGCGACGGGCGTGTTCTTTATGACGTTAGTCACCATCGCCACGGTCGTGTACTGGATGAACCCGGCGGGTAATCCCCACGTCGACATGGCCTGTATGATTATCATCGGCTTCCTGATTTACGGCCCGGTCATGCTCATCGGTCTGCACGCGCTGGAGTTGGCGCCGAAGAAAGCCGCAGGTACGGCGGCGGGCTTTACCGGTCTGTTCGGCTATCTTGGCGGTTCCGTTGCGGCGAGCGCCATCGTCGGTTATACCGTTGACTTCTTCGGCTGGGACGGCGGCTTCATGGTGATGATCGGCGGTAGTATCATATCGGTGATATTGCTGATTGTGGTCATGTTCAGCGAGAAAAAACATAAAGCCGAATTAGCAGCACGGTCATAATTCCGGTATATAACTCGCATCCCTCTGGCGGCGTCTATTCGACGCCGCCTTTCTATCAACAGAAAGAGGTTTGACGGCATGAACGCTCAGTGTCAGAGATCCTCACGCCAACCCGCCCGCCGCCGTTACTTCAGAAACAGATCCCGCAGGTAGTTCGGCACCGCATTTTCCACGTTGGTGCCGATCACCTCCAGTTCAGGCAACAAATTCTTTAAACGCTGATGGGCATTTTGCATGATGCAGCCTTTACCGGCCATCGACAGCATTTCGTAATCGTTCATGCCGTCGCCAAAGGCAATACACTCTTTCAGTGAGAATCCGATGATTTTCGCCACCTGCTCCAGCGCATGCCCTTTGGACACGCCTCCGGCCATCACTTCCAGGCAGGTCAGCGTCGAAAAGCTTACGTTAACGCGATCGCCCCAGCGCGCGTTGATCGCCTCTTCCAACGGCAGCAATTGCTCATGAGAATCACAGGTGAAAAAGATCTTGCTGACGCCGTCGGTTTCCAGCAAGGCGGGTTCGAACAGTTTATATTTAAACACCGACTCTTTAAAAAACCGCTCTTCTTCCGGCCGCTGACGGTTCATAAACCACTCATCATTACGATATACATGCGTCAGCATATCCGGGTTATTGTGCACCACGCTGTAAAGATCGCGGGCAATGTCCGGATCCAGATTATGGCTGAAGATCAGATCGCCTTGCGTATTGTGCACCCGTGCGCCGTTGGAGGTGATCATAAACGCGCTGATGCCAAGACCGTCACGGATTTGCGCGACGTCCATATGGTGCCGTCCGGTGGCGAAGACAAAATGAATTCCCTTTTCGGTCAGCGACCGGAGGATCTCTTTCGCATACGGGGATAAGGTATGGTCGGCTGATAATAGGGTGCCATCTAAATCGGAAGCTACGACATGGTACATCACGGTGAGATCTAACCTCTGGTGGTGTTGTGGCGGCACTCGCCGCAAAATTTAATGATAATGAGCAAAATGCTCCAGGATCAGCGCCAATGCCTGAGCACGAATTTTATCTTTCTCAAACAGAATTTCATGCCGCGCCCCTTTAATAACCTGAGGCCCGCCGCCCGCACAGGGATGGCCATGCCGCGCCAACGCCTGACAAAATGCATCCTGACTGCGGTTATCCACCACCCGATCTTCTTCAGCCTGTAATAACAGGATAGGCGTGGTGATATCAGCGGCCTGCGCCAGCAATTGCTTACCCACGATTATGGCTTCGCGCACCCAATGATAGGTCGGCCCGCCAACACGCAAATCCGGGGAATCGGCATAAAATCTCACGCTGCGCTGATAACGCTCGCGGCTGTGGGTCAGCATGTTGACCATGTAAGGCAGCGGCCGCCATTGCCCGGTGCCAATCGCATAATAATCACGCACCGACGGATGCCGTTCCGCCCAGTCAACAATACGCCAGGCCAGCCAGCCAGGCATCGGCAGATGGATGCCGCACATCGGCGCGCAGAGCGCCGCCGCATCAAAGGTATCCGGCTGACGGGCCAGAAACTGCGCCAAAATGGCGCCGCCCATAGAGTGAGCCAACGCAAACCGGCGAGCATAGGCGTAAGGGGCAAGCTGCTGTTGCCACAACAGCTCGACATCGTCCACATAATCGCTAAAACGCAATACGTGCCCGCGATGACCATCTTCGAGCAACCGGCCGGATCGCCCCTGTCCCCGGTGATCCATCATCAACACATCATAGCCATTACTGAACAGATCGTAAGCGACTTCGCCGTATTTTACATAGCTCTCGATACGACCGGAAAAGACCACGACGATTTTATCGTGCTGAGGCGACGTAAAACGCACAAAGCGGATCGGCACGTTATCCACGCCGATAAACTCCCCCTCTTCGCGCTTACGCCAAAAGTCCAACAGTTCTCCGGTAGCAAACGCAGAAAACTGCGCTTCTCGCGTTAACAGGCTATCGTGATACGAAGTCATCACACATCTCCGGTGCAGGCCCGTAAAGCTATCGGAACAATTTTGCGAGCGTTTACCCAATAAATTTCAACGTTGCGGCAGACGGCAACCGAAAGATCCCCTGAGCCTGGATAACCCTGCGACTGGAACGCGGCCACCGCGGTAACCTGAAAGATGGCGGGCATATAGTACAAAGAAAACAACCGGTGTATTGTGACATAAAAAATTTCCGGGAGAAATAAACGCCGGGAGCGTTTTTTGACCATGTCAGGCATGGGTTCGTCAGGGTGGAAGCAGGCCGCCTTGCATGAGTTTTTAACATCGCGGGCGTCCTGTCCGCCATAACAAACCGTATTCAGGGAACATTCATCGATGACCTTAAACTGGTGGCTAACCTATCTACTCACCACGCTGATACTCAGCCTTTCCCCCGGTTCAGGCGCGATAAACACCATGAGCACCGGCATCAGCCACGGATACCGCGGCGCCGTCGCCTCGATCGGCGGCTTGCAGGTTGGCTTAACGATACATATCGTGTTGGTCGGCATTGGGCTGGGTACGTTGCTGTCACAATCCCTGCTGGCCTTCGAAATCCTCAAATGGCTGGGAGCGGCTTACCTGATTTGGCTGGGGATCCAACAATGGCGCGCGGCCGGCGCCTTGGATCTGCAAGCGTTGGCAAGCGCCATGCCGCGGCGCAGGCTATTTAAACGCGCCATTCTGGTTAACCTCACCAACCCGAAAAGCATCGTATTTTTAGCCGCGCTGTTTCCGCAATTCATCATCCCCCATCAGCCTCAGGCGGCGCAATATCTGGTGCTGGGCGTCACCACCGTGGCGGTCGATATTATGGTGATGATTGGCTACGCCACGCTGGCGACACACATTGCCGGTTGGTTGAAAGGGCCGCGACAGATGCAAACGCTAAACCGGATTTTCGGTTCGCTGTTTGTATTGGTCGGCGCGCTGCTCGCCACCGCCAGAAAAGTCTAGCCACGGAGTGAGCTTGCGGGCTCCCCCACCGGCGGCAAGCGCAATCGGCGGGGGAGAACGACCGGCGTCATTAACCGTTAGCGGGAAAAAATCAGATGCAGACCGAAAGCGGTAAACAGCACGCCCGCAACGCCATCCACCCACTTGGCCAACCGCTGATAGCCACGGCGCATGGCGGGTAACGCAAACACCAGTACGACCAGGCTGAACCACAGCAGGGTTTCCACCGCAATCAACACGAACAGCCCCCAGCGCGCGCCGCTGCCGACGCTGTCGCCGACAAATAGCGAAAACACGCTGCCGAAATACACCAGCGCTTTTGGGTTCGCCAGGTTGGTCAGCAGGCCGCGCATAAAGGTTTTACCCCGCCGAGGCAGCGTAATCGCCGCCTCCTGCGTAGTTTCCAACTGCGCTTTACTGCGCGCCGAGCGCAGCATCTGCCAGCCCATCCAGCACAGGTAAGCGCCGCCGGCGAGCGTAATCGCGCGGTGTAACCAGGCCATCTGCTGCAATAACAGGTGTAACCCCAACAGCGCAATGGCCGCCCAGATGACCACCCCCAGCGAAATACCCAGCACGCCCATCATCGCTTCGCGGCGGGAACGGCTGGCCGCCGTTTGGGAAACGAAAAAGAAGTCGGGGCCGGGACTCATCAGCGCGATGAAATGAACCAGCGCAACCGTCAGAAACAGCATTAACATGATTATTTTCCTATCGCTTGAACAAACGTCGGCGCTGAAGATGAATGGCGATCATTCGTCGTCGTCATCAACATGATCGCGAATCATGGTCATAAAAGGAGAGCCGAAACGTTCAAGTTTGCGCTGCCCCACGCCATTAATATTCAACAACTCCGCGGCGGTAATCGGCATCAGTTCGGCCATCTCCAGCAGCGTCGCATCGCTGAACACCACATAGGGCGGAATATTCGCCTCATCGGCAATGGATTTGCGCAGCTTGCGCAGCTTGGCGAACAGTTTGCGATCATAATTGCCGCCGTAAGATTTCTGGCTGGCGCGCGGCTTCAGATTAATCACGCGCGGTACGGCGAGCTGCAACGGCACCTCGCCGCGCAGCACCGGGCGCGCCGACTCGGTGAGCTGTAGCGCGGAATGCATGGCGATATTCTGATTCAGCAGACCCAGGTGGATCAGTTGGCGCAGCACGCTCACCCAATGCTCTTGCGATTTATCCCGACCGATGCCATACACCGGCAGCTTATCGTGACCGAATTCGCGGATACGCTGGTTGTTCGCGCCGCGCAGCACTTCAACGACATAGCCCATGCCAAAGCGCTGCCCCACGCGATAGACGCAGGAAAGCGCTTTTTGCGCCTCTACCAGAGCGTCATAACGCTTGGGCGGATCGAGACAAATATCGCAGTTGCCGCACGACTGCTGGCGACCTTCGCCAAAATAGTTGAGCAATACCAGACGGCGGCAGGTTTGCGCCTCGGCAAACGCGCCCATGGCATTCAGCTTATGGCGTTCAATATCCAACTGTTGTCCGGCGGGTTTCTCTTCCAGACAGCGCCGCAGCCACGCCATATCCGCCGGATCGTAAAACAACGCGGCCTCTGCCGCCAAACCGTCCCGTCCGGCGCGTCCCGTTTCCTGATAGTAGGATTCAATATTGCGCGGAATATCGAAATGCACCACAAACCGGACGTTAGGTTTGTTAATCCCCATGCCAAAGGCGACGGTCGCGACCACCACCTGAAGGTCGTCGCGCTGGAAGGCTTCCTGTACCTGCGCCCGACGCTGGTTATCCAGCCCGGCGTGGTAGGCCGCCACGCTCAGCCCGCGGCTTTGCAGCCGAGCGCTGATATCTTCCACCTTCGCCCGGCTGTTACAGTAAATGATACCGCTTTTGCCGCGCTGGCCCTGCACAAACATCCACAGTTGATCGAGCGGTTTGAATTTTTCAACCAGCGTATAGCGGATATTCGGCCGGTCAAAACTGCTGACCTGAATCAGCGGAGCGCGCAGATCAAGCAGACGAACGATATCCTGTCGGGTGGTTTCATCGGCGGTGGCGGTCAACGCAATTACCGGCAAGCCGGGAAAGTGCTGTTTGATCTGCCCCAGCGCCCGGTACTCGGGACGAAAATCATGGCCCCACTGGGAAATACAGTGCGCCTCGTCCACCGCGATCAGTGACGGTCGCCATTGGATAAGATGGTCGAGGAAGCTGTCGGTGGTCAGACGCTCAGGCGCGATGTACAGCAGTTTGATCTGCCCGCTGCGGCAGCCGGCCATCACCTCAAGCTGTTGCTCGCGCGTTTGGGTCGAATTGAGGCATGCCGCCGAGACGCCGGAAGCCTGTAGTTGATCGACCTGATCCTTCATCAGCGAAATAAGCGGGGAAACCACCAGCGTCAGGCCGTCCATCACCAGCGCAGGGATCTGATAGCACAAGGATTTCCCGCCGCCGGTCGGCATGATCACCAGACAGTCCTGCCCGCCGATGGTCGCGTTGATGATTTCCTGCTGACCCGGTCGGAATTGCTGGTAGCCGAACGTATCACGTAATACCTGAACCGCCAGCGCTTCCTTATTTAATACTTCCGCCGTAGACACGCCTTCCCCAATCCGATGAAATCCAACAGACGCTATTTTCAGCGCCGAACGGTAAAACTGCAATGTTTTAAATCGCGACGCGCCACGTTATCGCCATACTTGCGAACATCGCCGAAAAAACTTTTCGGTTGCCGTCGGTTTGCATCGGAACGCGCGAGCGGACAACGCGTCCCGGCGCCATTCCGACTAGAACTAGAACATATCGTTCAACGTCACCCCAATCCCGAAACGGGTCTGGCGGTGATTATAGTCAATCAGCGACTCACCATAGCCGCTGAATACTTTGGTATAAAAGCGTACATGGTCGGTAAGCGGATAGCTCCAGCCAAGTTCGCCGCCGCCGTAACCGCTGTTCCAGTTATAACGCCCTTCGGCGCTGAATATGCTGTCGCCCCAGACGTAGCCGACGCGCAGGCGGTAGTGCCCCATATATTTGGTGATATCCGGGTTATCGTCCTGACTATCGGATAAACGGATCCACGGCTTGAGGTCCAATTGCCAGTTGCCGTTTTGCGCCATCAGACGAACATAGGCGCGATCCCAACTGCGTGATGTCGGTTCGGAACGCCCGTTCGACTGATGATTGAACCCGACTTCAACATCCCGCAGCGTCCAACCGGCGAACGTGTAATCGGTCGCCCAGCCGAGAAAAACCTGCGGCTCGTAATCCGTTTCACGGAAGGGGGAAGATTCGCTTTTATTGGATAACTGCCACCAGGAACGCTGCGTATACGATGCGCCCAGCAACGAACTGTCGCCGAAAATACCGCGCCAAATCGGGAAACCGAGGCTGAGCTGGAAATTGACCTCATCCTTGCGTGCTTCGTCCGCCCAGTTATAGCTCTGTATCGCAGTTTTATTTATATTACTGGTGTAGGTATACAGCAGATAATTGCTCTCATACGGATAGAGAATAAACGGACTATCATGTTTCTGTAACAGACTGGCGATAATACTGCCGCGCACCGCAGGTTTGTCATGCACTGGCTCTATTTTTGCTTCTTCCGCCTGCACTTGTGTCGCCAGCAGCATAACCAACATGCCAACAATTTTACGCATTCACTTTCTCTCCTGAGCGATCATAATCACTACCTCAACCTAAGCCCGCCATTTTACACAGTTCGACGGCATTTGAATCAACGTTCGATGGTTTCTCAGTCTTTTCTGGAAAGAAACAAAATCAACGCATAAAATAAACAATTAATTAACACTTGGAGCAGCATTTAGCTCCGTCTGCTTCCGGCATTCACTCCATAGGAAGGCAACTATGCCTAACACGTCATTAACCCAAGGCGCGGTGTTGACCCGGGACACCGTTCGACAACTGGTTGCCGATATCTTTATCTATAAAATGCCGTTCAATAGTGAATTGGGCCTGGAGCTACAGCATTTTGACACCGATCGGGCAACGTTGACTTTCACGCGGCAGGACAAGCTGATCGGTAACGCCTTACAGAAAATCCTGCATGGCGGGGTGATTGCCGCAGGGTTGGATGTGGCGGCGGGTTTAGTTTGCGTGGGTAATACGCTGCTGCGTCATGAAACCATCAGCGAGCAAGAATTCCGCCAGCGTCTTTCCCGCATGGGCACCATTGATATGCGGGTCGACTACCTGCGGCCGGGACACGGGGAATATTTCACCATCACCAGTCAACTGCTGCGCGGCGGCAATAAAATCGCCGTCGCACGGGCTGAATTGCACAATCAACAGGGATCACATATCGCCAGCGCAACGGCGACTTACATTGTTGGCTAATAGTAAGGGTGAAAGCGAACGCCGTTTTGGGTAAACTTCCCTTTTCCCGCCGTTTTTTATCGAGTCATCAATGGATGCACAACAAACTCGTCAGGGTATTGTCTTCGCCCTGGGCGCCTATTTCATTTGGGGCATAGCGCCGGTGTACTTTAAGCTGCTAGAGCATGTACCGCCGAATGAAATACTGACGCATCGTATTATCTGGTCGTTTTTCTTTATGCTGATCCTGCTGACCCTCAGCCGGAAATGGCGCCAGGTGCGTTATGCCTGCCGCAATGTCAAACACCTGTTATTGCTGGCGTTGACGGCGGTACTCATCGGCGGCAACTGGTTATTGTATATCTGGGCGGTAAATAATCACCACATGCTGGAGGCCAGCCTCGGTTACTTTATTAACCCGCTGGTGAACGTCATGCTGGGGATGCTGTTTCTGGGCGAGCGCTTTCGCCGCCTGCAATGGTTCGCCGTTTTACTGGCCGTCGTCGGGGTGCTGGTACAGCTATGGACCTTTGGCTCACTGCCTGTCATCGCGCTCGGGCTGGCATTCAGCTTTGCCTTGTATGGTTTGCTGCGCAAGAAAATCGGTATTGACGGTCAGACCGGCATGATGATTGAAACGCTGTGGATGTTACCGATGGCGGTTATCTATCTGTTTTTTATTGCCGATACCCCGAGCAGCCATATGACGGAAAACGCCTGGTCGTTAAACCTGCTGTTGATCTTCGCCGGCATTATCACCACCGTACCGCTACTGCTTTTCACCGCCGCGGCCCTGCGCCTGCGCCTTTCCACCTTAGGTTTTTTCCAGTATCTCGGCCCCACCATGGTGTTTCTGCTGGCGGTTACCTTTTATGACGAAACCTTTGGTGACGATAAGTTGATTACGTTTGCCTTTATCTGGAGTGCGCTGGCGCTGTTTATTCTCGATGCGCTGTATACCCAGCGTAAACTACGGCGCGCTCGGATTACGAACCCTGAGGGCAACGCGGCCAACACACGGGCAACGTGAAGTATGACGGGGATAAACCGAGTCGTCGGATAATCTAATAGGGAAATGAAAACGTCCCGCGCGCCCATTTTCACGGCGCGCGGCGCGCTTTCAGAGCCAGTTTTTGCGTTTGAAATACAGATAAGGGGCCAGCCCGGCCAGAATCATCAATACAATCGCGCCCGGATAACCGAAAGACCATTTCAGTTCAGGCATAAATTCAAAGTTCATCCCGTAGCTGGACGCCACCAGCGTCGGCGGCAGGAATACCACCGAGACCACCGAGAAGATCTTGATGATCCGGCTCTGCTCGATATTGATGAAACCCATCGCCGCCTGCATCAGGAAGTTGACCTTCTGGAACAGCGATTCGTTGTGCGGCAACAGGGATTCGATATCGCGCAGGATTTCGCGCGCCTGTTCCAACTGGCCGGAAGGCAAGCGGGCTTTACGCACCAGAAAATTCAACGCCCGCTGGGTATCCATCAAGCACAGACGAACCTTCCAGCCCACATCCTCCAGTTCCGCCAGCGTGGAAAGCGCATCATCATATTCGTCTCCCTGACGCCCTTCCATAATGATGCGGCTCAGCGATTCCAGATCGCTGTAGATATTTTCGATTTCATCGGCCAACTGTTCGATTTTGGTTTCAAATAGATCGAGCAGCAGTTCATAGGCATTGCCATCAACCAGCGTCTGACTGCGGGCGCGCATGCGGTAAAGGCGAAACGCGGGCAGCTCGCGCTCACGCAGCGTATACAGACGACCATCGCGAATGGTAAATGCCACCGTGGCATTGCCGGCATGATCTTCAGCGTCTTCAAAAAAGAAGAAGGAGTGAATGTGCAGCCCGTCTTCATCTTCAAAGAAACGCGCGGATGCCTCAATGTCTTCCAGTTCCGGCCGGGTCGCCAGACTCTGTCCCAGCTCCTGTTGTACTTTTTCACGCTCGCCGTCTTCCGGCTCGATTAAATCGACCCAGACAGACGAGGTCAGATCGTCGGCATCATCCAGTTCCAGACGGGATAGACGACAATTGTCCAGTTTAAATGCACTCAGCATAGGCCATAGCTCCCTTTTCAGTAGCAGAGATGGACAACGCGATAGAAGCACAGAAACAGAGGTGAAAACGTCACCGGCAGGTTTCAGTCCGTTCGACGGATCTGACTCGTAGCGATATGAATAGCATCGCTGACAACCACGAAGGCTATCAGCAGTGGAGAGATAGCCTTAGAAGTTGTACCTAATGAGCAGGTTATTGAGCCAGTATCGACTGGGTGCGTCCAAGGCGTAGGCCCTCCGGGAATAATGATGCGCGCATGTTACGCCGAGATGAAAAAGGCTGTCAACTTTAAAACCCATTGCAACGCGCTGTCGTCAATTGAATAAATGGCCGGTCTTTTGTAACAGAGCCTGTGCAATTTGATCCGGCGTCATTTTTCTCTCGTATTTTATGTTTCACACGGTTTCCAGCCGGGCATAGGCGGCCACCAGCCATTTAATGCCCTGCCCCTGAAACGCCACCTGAATGCGGCAATGGTCGCCGCTGCCTTCCAGATTGACGATGGTGCCGTCGCCGAATTTGGCATGGCGAACCCGCTGACCCAGACGATAGCCGCTGTCGTTCTGAGCGATCGGGGTGCCGAGACGCTGATGATTGACCGGACGGGTAACGCTGGCGCGCAACCTCACCTCTTCAACACATTCCGCCGGCAGCTCGCCCACAAAACGCGAAGGACGGTGATACGCCTCTTTACCGTATAACCGCCGGGTTTCCGCATACGTCAGCGTCAGCTTCCGCATGGCGCGCGTCACACCCACATAAGCCAGACGGCGTTCCTCTTCCAGCCGCCCGCCTTCGTCGAGCGACATCTGGCTGGGGAACATCCCCTCTTCCATCCCGACGATAAACACTTGCTGAAACTCCAGGCCTTTGGCCGAGTGCAGCGTCATCAGTTGCACCGCGTCCTGATAGGCATCCGCCTGCCCTTCGCCCGCCTCCAGCGCCGCATGCGACAAAAACGCCTGAAGCGGCATCAGATCCTGATCTTCATCCTGATAGCTGTACTGCCGCGTCGCGGTGACCAGTTCTTCCAGGTTTTCTATCCGCGCCTGGCCCTTCTCGCCTTTTTCCTGCTCGTACATGCTCCACAGGCCCGAATCTTTGATCACCCGGTCGGTTTGCACATGCAGCGGCAGTTCGGCGGTTTCATACGCCAACGCATCCACCAGTTCCACAAAACGTTGCAGCGCGGAGGCTGCGCGCCCCGCCAGCGCTTTTTCCTGCAACAGCACACGGGTGGACTGCCACAGCGTCAACTGCCGGTCACGGGCCGTCTGACGCACCACATCAAGCGTTCTGTCGCCAATGCCGCGCGTCGGTGTATTGACCACGCGTTCAAACGCGGCATCGTCATTGCGGTTGGCAATCAACCGCAGGTAAGACAGCGCGTCTTTGATTTCCTGCCGTTCGAAAAATCGCATGCCGCCATAAATGCGGTACGGCATATTCTGTTGCAGCAGCGCCTCTTCCAGCACGCGCGACTGGGCATTGCTGCGGTATAAAATGGCGTTATCATTCAGCGAGCCGCCATTTTCCTGCCAGACTTTAATCCGGTTGACCACAAACCGCGCCTCGTCCAGCTCGTTAAACGCGCAGTACAGTGAAATCGGCTCGCCCTCCGCGCCGTCCGTCCACAAATTTTTGCCTAATCGCCCGCCGTTATGGGCGATCAGGGCGTTGGCGGCATTCAGGATATTGCTGGTGGAACGGTAATTCTGCTCCAGCCGGATGGTCTGCGCGCCGGCGAAATCGTGCAGAAACAGCTGAATATTTTCCACCTGCGCGCCGCGCCAGCCGTAAATGGACTGATCGTCATCGCCGACGATCATCACATTGGCGCTGTCGCCCGCCAGCATGCGGATCCAGGCGTATTGAATCCGGTTGGTATCCTGAAACTCATCCACCAGAAGATTGGTGAAGCGCTCACGATAATGGTTCAGGATCTGCGGCTTATTCAGCCACAACTCATGCGCCCGCAGCAGCAATTCGGCGAAATCCACCAGCCCGGCGCGATCGCAGGCCTCCTGATAGGCCTGATAAACCCGCTGCCAGGTCTGTTCTATCGGATTGCCATAGCTTTCAATATGCTGAGGACGCAGCCCCTCATCTTTTTTGCCGTTGATGTACCACATCGCCTGACGCGGCGGCCACTGCTTCTCATCCAGATTCAACGCCCGTATCAGGCGTTTGAGCAGACGCAGCTGATCTTCGCTGTCCAGAATCTGGAAATCCTGCGGCAATCCGGCATCCAGATGGTGAGCGCGCAGCAGGCGATGGGCCAATCCATGAAACGTGCCGATCCACATCCCGCCCTGACTGGTGCCGATCAGATGATCGATACGGTGGCGCATTTCCGCCGCCGCTTTGTTGGTGAACGTCACCGCCATAATGGAATACGGCGAACAGTTTTCGACAGACAGCAGCCAGGCAATACGATGCACCAGCACCCGCGTCTTGCCGCTGCCGGCCCCGGCCAACACCAATACATTGCCGCGTGGCGCGGCTACCGCATCACGTTGTTTGTCGTTGAGGCCATCAAGCAGATCAGAAACGTCCATAGATACCGGTTTTCCGTTAGCGGGAAACGGCGTCGTCGCCAGGGAGACGCCTTTCCACTGAGTATTTATCCAGGTAATTATAACAACGCTGTCAGCGATGCCAACCGGGAAATTTCAATATGCGGCAGCAAGCGGGCGTCATCGATGCGCAACAGGTTGCCTTCACGCAGGTTAATCCAGCAAGACTGCATACCGCAACGAATCGCCCCGGCGACGTCGGCGGTGAGATCGTCGCCCACATGTAAAATCCGCCGCGGCGGCAGACCGAGTTTTTCCGCGGCCAGACGATACATGTCGGCGAACGGCTTGGCGCGGCCATGCGGACCGGCACGCAGAATAAACGCAAAGTAGCGATCCAAACCAAACAGATGCGGTTGCGCGTTGCCGTTGGTGATCGCCGCCAACGGCATACGTTCGGCCAGCGTCGCCAGCGTACGGTGCGTCTCTTCCGACACGTTGATTTGGCTGCGCCAGTGGGCGAAATTGTCCATCGCTTCCCGAGCGCCCCGGGCCGCGTCGTCGGCGCTCAGGCCAATGTTAATCATCGCCTGTTCCACCGCGCGGCGTCGCCATTCGGTCACATCGTGGTAGATTTCCGGCTCCCGAACCCGAAGTTCAGCGCGCAGGCGCTGGAAATCCGCCGACTGAAAATCCCGCAAACCCGGATGGTATTGTTGCAGAAAGCTTACCGACTCCCGTTCGGTGCGCCGTATCACCTCATGGTTATCGTACAGCGTGTCATCCAGATCGAAGGTAAGCGCGCTGACAGTGCCCAATGGTCGGTAAAAATGCATCAGGCTTTTCCCCGTTTGGCGCGTGGATGCGCGGCATCGTACACAGACGCTAAATGTTGAAAATCCAGATGGGTATAAATCTGCGTGGTGGAAAGGTTGGCGTGACCGAGTAACTCCTGCACCGCCCGCAAATCGCCGCTGGATTCCAGCATATGGGTGGCGAACGAGTGGCGCAGTTTATGCGGGTGAACGTGGCTGTTTACCCCCTGCTTCACCCCCCATTCGGCAAAGCGCTTCTGCACATTGCGCATCGAAATACGTCGCCCCTGATTGGAAACAAAAACCGCGTCGTCTTCCGGCCCGAACAGTTCACGCAGCCCCAGCCAATGCTCAAGCCAGATTACCGCCGTTTTTCCAATAGGCAACCTGCGCTCTTTGCTGCCTTTCCCCACCACCCAGACTTCGCCGCTCGCCAGATCGACGTGCCGGCAATCCATCCCCACCAGTTCAGCCAGACGCAAACCCGCGCCATACATCACTTCCAGCATGGCGCGATCGCGCACCGCCAGCGGATCGTCGAGATCGATATCCAGCAGGCGGTTCATCTCATCCACGTCCATATTCTTGGGCAAATGGCGTCCGGCCCGTGGCGTAGACACCCCTTTCGCCGGGTTCGCGCTCAGCGCGCCCCGCGAGACCATCCAGTCCAGAAAACTGCGCAGAGCGGACAAACGCAACGCCAGACTGGCCGCGTGCAGTCCATCCCGCTTACTGCGGGAAGCCACCGCGCGGACGCCGGCCGCATCCAGCATGTGCCAATCACTCAGTCCCGCGGCCGACGCTATCGCAATAATCGCCGCCAACTGACGGGCATAGCTGATTTGCGTCAGTGGGCTGAGTTGACGTTCAACCTTCAGGTAACGCAAAAATTCATCAACCTGATGTTGCAGGGATGCGATACCCGGTGCCGGTGCGGCGGGCTGGCTCATATCCGCTCAACCCAGCGCTCCAGCATGGCGGGCAGCATGGTCGTCGCCAGCTGTTGCAATAGCACGGTACCCATACCATCCTGATAGTGGTGACTGTCACGGCTGGTGAAGATAAGCAACCCCAGGTCGTGTTTTTCACCCATCATCGATAAGGCGACCGAGCCGACCTGCTTCGCCTGCGGCAACAGCAACAGCAGTTCAGGGCCATTCAGGCTGCCGAGATAATGGTTGGCCTGACCAAGACGCTGAATGCGTAAAGGTTCAAACAAGGAGCGATTCAGAGAGAGATGGGTAAAATCGGAGGGCGCGCCGATGCGCCATTTGTCGCTGAACAGACGAACCGACGCCCCCGCCAGCCCCAGCTTGCGCGCCCAGCGCTGAAGCCGGTCCAGCATATCCAGCAGGCTATCCGCCGAAGCCAGTTCCGTTTGCAGCTTCAGTAGCCGGTTAAACAGCAATTCGTTAGCCCCGGCCTGTTCCATCAACAGCGTGATTTCTTCCTCCAGTTGGGTGATATGGTTACGCTGGCGCGCCAGTTGCCACTCCACCAGCGAGACCGTGCCCCTGACGGGATGCGGTATCCGCATCTGCTCGATTTGCCGGGCATTGCGGATAAAAAAATCGGCATTCTGTTGCAGGAACTGCAAAACCATATCGTCACTGAGTGCGATCTGGCGCTCGGCCTGCTCCTCGACATTCTTCATAAATGAATAAATCCATCGTAAACATGCGTAGCAGGACCGGTCATAAATAACGGATGCCCCGGCCCATCCCAGTGGATATCCAACTCTCCGCCCGGCAGCGACACCCGGACCTGTGCAGACAACAGCGCCTGTTGAATACCTACGGCCACGGCGGCACAGGCGCCGCTACCGCAGGCCTGAGTTTCGCCCGCGCCGCGTTCGTAAACACGCAGGGCGATCGTATTGCGATCGATGACTTGCATAAAACCGATATTAGCACGTTCGGGAAAACGTTCATGGCTTTCCAGCAACGGCCCCAGCGACTCGACGTTGGCGGTCGCCACATCCTCGACCTGAATAACACAGTGAGGATTGCCCATTGATACCACGCCGCACAATACCGTGTGCTCTTCGGCGCGCATAATGTAGGTTTTTTCCGCTTTTATGGCGCGAAAAGGGATCTGCTGCGGATCAAAATTAGGTTCCCCCATGTTCACCCGAACCAGATCATCGTCGGTGACGCTGAGTACCATCCTCCCCGTTTGGGTACTGACCGCGATATCGCGTTTGCTGGTTAATCCTTTCAGACGCACAAAACGGGCGAAGCAGCGCGCGCCATTGCCGCATTGGGCTACTTCGCTGCCATCGGCATTGAAAATACGGTAATGGAAATCCAGTTCAGGATCGTACGGCGGTTCCACCACCAGAAGTTGATCGAAGCCGACGCCGCAATGCCGATCCGACAAACGGCGGATCAGCTCGGGTGAAAAATAAACATTCTGCGTTACGGCATCAACAACCATGAAATCATTGCCTAATCCGTGCATTTTAGCGAACTGCATTATCCTGACTCCGCTGGCTTAACCGGGCGCGGTAAAAACGCTATCGTGACCTGTTATAAAAATATTATCGCCATCTACTGCTGCGCAGACGATGGTTGTTGTGCGCGATCCGTATCCTGCTGCTGAGCGGTTGGCGCGGCTGATTGCGGCTCCGGCGGAAAGTAAAGCGGCCCTTTTAAGCCGCATCCGAACAGACTAAGCAACGATAACGCCAGAAAAAACTGACGAAATACCTTTTTCATAACATTAAAACCTGTAATTCATACATGTATGCTCTCTATAATCGCAGGTGGATCATGAAAATCAATAGGAATCGAAAATGAACGATAGCGAGTTCCATCAATTAGCCGACGAATTGATGCTTCAGTTGGAAGAAACGTTGGATAATTTTGACGGTGATGCCGATATCGATTACGAAACCAACGGCGGCGTGATGACGCTAAGCTTCGAAAACGGCAGCAAAATTGTGATTAACCGTCAGGAGCCGCTGCACCAAATCTGGCTGGCGACCAAAGCCGGCGGTTATCATTTTAATTATCAGGACAACCGCTGGATATGCGATCGCGGCGGCGATGATTTTATGGCGCTGCTGTCCGATGCCTGCTCAACGCAGGCCGGAGAAACGATTCACTTCAGCTGACTCGCGTTCCCGCCATACGCCGGAACTTACCGGCGTCTGATGAGTACCATCATCAATACCGTTGTCAGCAGGATCGCCACGCTCAGCATATTCAGCAGCGGCCAGCCGCGGCCGAATGCCATCATGCTGCCCGCCGAAAGCGAAGCCAGCGCATTGGGCAGGCTGATAACCAGCGAGTTGATTCCCTGTAGCCGGGCTTTATGCACCGAATGGGAAAACGCGTTCAACATAAACGTACCGCCGTTGAACATGAAGGCCCAGCCAACGCCGAACATGATGAGCGCGGAAAGGAAGTGCCAAAAGGTCAGGCCGCTTAGCGCCAACGCGATCCCGATCAGGTTACAGATAATCCCCGTCACCACCACCGCCGTGGCGCTCAATCTTTTTGCCAACACCACCAGCAACAGCGCCGGGGCATACATGGCGACAAAATGCCACTGCAACACCGTCGCGCTGTGGCTGACGGAAAAATGGTGCTGATGCATCGCCAGCGGGGCGGCGTTCATCAATAGCGTCATCACCACAAAACCAACGGTACAACTGGCGGTGCCGAGCACAAACGCGCGGCTTTTGAGAATGGAAGGCAGCGGCTCATCATGCTGCCCGGCCTGAACGCCGGCCGCCGCCGGCGGCAAATTCAGGCCAAGCAACAGTAAAGCCGTCACCATGCAGATCAGCGCCGCGGCAAGAAAACTGCCGAGAAACGGATACACCGGCCAGAGATCGGAAGATTGGCTGGCGGCAAAAGGCCCGAGAAAACCACCAAGGATCCCGCCGCTGATCACCCAGGCGATGGCGCTGTTCTTCTGCTGGTTGTCACTGAACACCTCGGCGGCGGCGAAACGGTAATACTGATTAAAGGCGCAGGACATGCCCAGCACAAACGTCGAGAACACAAACAGAGGGAAACTTTTCTGCACAATCGCCGCGGCCGCCAGCAGCGATCCCGCGATGCCCAGCAGGGTTCCGATAATAAAGACGTTTTTTCTGCCGTATTTCGCCATCAGCGACGAGACGGAGTAAATCATCAGCGTGGCGCCGCATACGGTGGCGGTAATCGGCAGCGTGGCCAGTAACGGGATCGGCGCCATCAGGATACCCACCAGGGTGGACGATAAGGTCATCAGCGAAATAATACTGCCCGTCAAACCTTGTCCCAGCGCCAGTAACACCAGATTTCTACGTTGCAACGCGTCCATAGCAAGTCCCTTTCTAAAGGCGCCGAAAAGAAAAAATCAGAATATTTGTAAACGCTGCGGCATGGCTCTTGAGGCATCGCCAGCCACGGGGGTGATACACAGGTGGGAAAGCGCGCTACTGCGGAATGGGATCACCTGGGTACGACCATCCAGTTGAACGATCTGATAGAACTGCGGCAGGTTGAAATTGATAAAGCTGGAGCCATAGGTAAAGCGGTCGTGAGACGACGAGTAGAAACGGCTGACGTCACGCACCAGTTCCTCTTTGCTGCCCTCGCAGTGTTGATACACTTCAACCCGGTTGGACTCATCCAAAATATAAATATTAAACCCTTGATTGTCGTCCACATCTTCAAAGAAGAACTGGATAATGCCTTCGCTGGCGACGCCGTCAATAACCGGGGGCAAGTGGATATGGTTGGTTTCAACCTGCACCCCTTGCAGCTTGTTATTGGAAATCGCGCCATAGAATTCTACGGCATTTTCCAGCTTCTGCACCGAAACGCTCAGCCGCTCAAAAAACAGTCCCCAGGTTTGTCCGGCCACTTTCACCGCTTTAAAACGCCCCGGCTCCTGACGCGTGCTGGTCAGCCGTGACTCAATGCATTCAGAGACCAGTTGCTGCACGCGGGTGCGAATAAGCCCGCGCAAATGCTGGCTGTAGCAGAACACTTCCAGCGACTCCGGCAACGCAGCATCCTGATGCATTTTGCCCAGAATGGTTTTCAGGGCTTCCAGCACCGCCTGCTCGCCGCTGAAATGCAGCGTACGCACCTCATTCCAGGAGTTGCGGTACAGCAAATCAATGCTGCCCACCAGACATTGCTGCTGCTGTCCAAAGCTGAAAACGTCCATCTGCCGGAAATCAAAATGCACGATCTGATTGCGGAAAGCGGCGGTCGGATCGTGCTCCAGATTGACAATGATCGCTAAATGACGAATCTCACACGGGCTGTACAACGCTTTCGGCGTCGGCGCGGACAGACGCAGCGGGAAATGGCTCGAGACATCGGCCACCAGTTCCTGTAGACGGGTGATATCGCACAGCTCGTTGCCTTTAATGTGCAGATGCGTACTCGGCGTCAGCAGGCCGTTAAAATAGGCCCAGGCGACCAGCTTATTCAGGTAGCGGTTATATTCCAGCGGCTGATGGCTGATGATGGCGTCCATCGAGGGCGCCTGATTGTACAAATACCAGCCGGTACGATTGGCGCGCCCCGCCGGAACATAAATAAAGGTTAAATTCGGCTCCGACAAATCGGGGGAAATCTGCGGATTGAGCAGCGTTACCTTGCCCGGCAGCGCTTCGAACGCGGCATACAGCTTACGGGTCAATACGCCGATATCCTGCGGACTGGCGCTGACGCTCAGATTATTACGGCGGGCGAAACGGATCAGGTTACGATAGGTTTGCATCATCGCATCCAGCAGTTCGTTATGCGCTTCACGTACCCGTTCGATTTTCCAGTTTGCCCGATTGTCCAACATCGCCAGATGCTCGTCGCTCCAGCCCCATTCCTTCACCAGTTGCCTCAAAATCTGATTCCGCCAGCCTACGCAGGCATGCTCGCGCGAAAGTTTTTCACAGACTTTTAAATAGAAACATCGGCGCACCAGATCCAGACGGGTCAGATCGTTTATCTGCGTCAGATAATTCGTCACCCGCTCCAGCATCATGCAATAAGGATCCAGACCAAAAGAGACGATCTCGCCTTTATGCAGGCGTTTTTTGATATCCATCGACAACAGTTGCGTATCGGGATACTCCCAGGAATAGGTTTCCAGCAGCAGCGTTTTCAATACGGCTTTGTAAGGGGAGTCGATGCTTTTATAGAGCTGCCACAGGCTGGCGCCGAAATACTCTTCCGCCGAAAGCGTGCTCAGCCCGCCCAGATCCAGCCACTCGTTCGGCGCCAGCACCCCCTGCGCATACAGCGACAGGACATACTCATCGTAATGCGGCTCTTCTTCCACCGGCACCATGTTCCACAGAATACGTTTGCCCGCCATGCGGACAGCCGTGCGGTAGAATTCATCAAGCAACAGAATATGCTGAGTAGAACCGCAGTCTTCGCCGCCCAGACTGCCGCTCTCATTGTGGCGGAAACGGTTTTCATCCATCAGGAAGAAGCTGACGTCCACGCCCTGCGAGGCCGCCCACTGCTCCAGCAGGGTACATTTTTTCTGTAACCGCTGACGCTCTTCGTTATCCAGCCAGGATTGATGGCACACCCAGATATCCAGATCGGAGCTACAGCTTTGGCCGATGGATGAGGTGCTGCCCATGGAATAGACGCCGGTAATCGGCAACTCGCCTTGTTCGTGCGAATCGGCAAACGAGCCCCATTTCAGTTCGATGTTATCCAGATAGTGTTGTTGCTTTTCATCAGGCGCGTAGAAGCAAATGCCGTGAGGAACCTTGCCCTCGACGTAGCCCGGCATGAGTGGATGATGATGATGTAATAAAATCGGCACAAGACTGTAAACCTGCTGAAAAGCGGGTTTCATTGCTGCCAGAGCACGATCAACACGCAGTTGATTGATCGCATCCAGTCTTTGCTTCAAAGTCTCGATATAGAAGTACAAGACGTTTCGCCTGATTGTCCCAGTGCTTAGAAGAACCCCATATTCCCAGCTCGCCAGAAGTAAAATTTAGAGGAATGACTGGCAAAACAGTGCTGGAAACGTGATCAATTTAACACCTTGCTGATTAAGCGTAAAGAAAGTAAAGAAAGTTAGACTTATCCTCCTTGCTTTCATTACGTTTTTAGTTATCGCTCGGCCAATCTAATTTGTTGCCTCTCTTTTCGACACCCTTTTCCCCCTTGGTTTAAAAACCAGTACCAATGTCCGCAACCTGACACCGGCGCACCATCAGTGATACGATGGCGAAAGAAAATGATAAAAACGGTATCAAGCATGTTAGACAATATTATTAGAATTGCCACCCGGCAAAGTCCGCTTGCGCTGTGGCAAGCACGATATGTTCAGCAGCAGTTGAACCGTTACCATCCGGGACTTCAGGTCGAACTGATACCCATGGTGACCCGCGGTGATATTATTCTCGATACCCCATTGGCTAAAGTCGGCGGTAAAGGATTGTTTGTTAAGGAACTGGAATTAGCGCTGCTGGAAGGCCGCGCCGATATCGCCGTTCACTCAATGAAAGATGTGCCCGCTGAATTCCCTGAAAGACTTGGTCTGGCGATCGTCTGCGAACGCGACGACCCCCGCGACGCCTTTGTTTCCAACCGCTATGCCAACCTTGAGCAGCTTCCGGCCGGCGGTTGCGTAGGCACTTCCAGCCTGCGTCGTCAGTGCCAATTGCGCGCCCGGCGTCCCGATCTCATCATCCGTGATTTGCGAGGCAACGTAGGGACGCGGTTAGCCAAGCTGGACGCCGGCGAATATGACGCGATCATTCTGGCGGCGGCGGGGTTAAAACGTCTGCAACTGGAAGAGCGTATTCGTTGCCCGTTAAGTCCGGAAGAATCGCTGCCCGCAGTCGGACAAGGCGCGATCGGCATTGAATGCCGGTTGGACGATCAACGCACCCGCCAGCTTCTTGCCCCGCTGAATCATGCCGATACCGCCTCTCGCGTACTGGCTGAACGGGCCATGAACCTGCGCCTTGAAGGAGGATGCCAGGTTCCTATCGGCAGCTATGCCGAACTGGATGGCGATACGCTGTGGTTACGCGCCCTGGTTGGCTCGCCCGATGGCAAGCAAATCATTACCGCGGAGCGTAAAGGCAATACGTCGGATGCGGAGCGGATTGGCATTGCGCTGGCGGAAGAGCTGTTGGCAAAAGGCGCCCGGGAAATTCTTCAGGCGGTTTATCAGGAAACCCCTTCATCATGACAATTCTGGTTACCCGTCCGTCACCGGCTGGTGAGCAACTGGTGACCCGTTTGAGAAAGCGTGGCTATAGCGCTTATCACAGCCCGCTAATTGAATTTTCGCCGGGCGATGAGCTGGCGCAATTGCCCGCTCGGCTGGCAGCCTTACGCCCCGGCGATCTGATTTTCGCCCTTTCGCAACATGCCATAGACTATGCGGATCCCCTGCTGGCGCGAACCGGCGCAGGCTGGCCGCAAACGCCGGCCTATTACGCCATTGGCCGCGCCACCGCCCTGGCGCTGCATAAAGTCAGCGCCAGGCATGTCGCCTACCCTGAGGGTCGTGAAACCAGCGAAACTTTACTGCAATTACCCGAACTCCAGCATATTAATGGCAAACAGGCACTATTATTACGGGGTAACGGCGGACGGGAATTACTGGGCGCGATACTGGCGGAACGCGGAGCGCAAGTCAGCTACTGCGAATGCTATCGACGCAGCCCCGTTTATTATGACGGACTGGAACAAAGCCGCCACTGGCAGCAGGCGGGGATCGACAGGCTGGTGATCACCAGCGGAGAAATGCTACAACAGATCTATACTTTAGTTCCTGATTACTATCGGGCTTCCTGGTTACTGGGTTGCCAGTTGATAGTGGTGAGCGAACGTCTGGCTGCCCAGGCTCGCCAGTTAGGCTGGCATAACATTCGGGTAGCCGATAATGCCGACAACGATGCGCTCATGCGCGCACTACAATAAACCTGATCATGGGATGTACCATTATGACGGAACACAATACCCCCACAACCCCATCCGAAGAGGTTGCAGAACGGGTTGAACCCGCGCATCAGCAGCAGGAACCCACATCGCAGCCAGCCAAACGCAGCGGTACGGTGCTGGGGGTTATCGCGATTGTGATTGCACTGGTGCTGAGCGGCGGACTTTATTACTACACGCATCAACAGGCCCAGCATGAATCTGTCGCGATTGCGGGTCTGGCGTCTCAGTTAGATACGCTGCAACAACAATACAAGCAGGAACAACAGCAGTGGCGGGACACACAGCAACAGCACGCCAAAGCACAGGATGCCGCCGAGCAGCGCCTTAATGCGCTGACCCGCCAGTCTGATGAAATGCGCGAAAAGCTGGCCGCCTTGTCCGATAACGACACCAGCACCTGGTTGCTGGCGCAGGCGGATTTTCTGGTGAAACTGGCGGGCCGCAAGTTGTGGAGCGATAAAGACGTCACCACGGCGGGCGCATTGCTGAAAAGCGCTGACGCCAGTCTGGCGCAAATGAACGATCCCAGTCTGATTGAAATCCGTCGCGCGCTCACCAGCGACATCAGCGCGCTGGCAGGCGTCAGCCAGATAGATTTTGACGGCATCATCCTGAAAGTGAACCAACTGACCGATCAGGTGGATAACCTGCGTCTGGCCGACAATGATACCGATGAAGCGCCAATGGATGAAAACAGCACCGAGCTATCCGCCTCGCTCAGCGAATGGCGGCAAAACCTCAGCAAAAGCTGGCATAACTTTCTGGCGGAGTTCATCTCCATCCGCCGCCGCGATAGCGCCGCCGAACCGTTGTTAGCGCCCAATCAGGACGTTTATCTGCGCGAGAACATCCGCTCGCGTCTGCTGGTTGCCGCACAGGCCATTCCGCGTCATCAGAATGAAACCTATAAACAATCGCTGGAAACCGCCTCTACCTGGGTCAGAGCTTACTTCGACACCAGCGATCCCAACACCCAGGCATTTCTGGATCAGCTTGATGAATTGAGTCAGCAATCCGTGTCGATGGATGTCCCCAGCGAACTGCAAAGTCAGCCATTACTGGAAAAACTGATGCAGACGCGGGTGCGTAACTTACTGGCGCAGACGCCAGCGACTCAACAGGAGGGCTGAACATGCTAAGGATCTTGTTGCTGTTTCTTATCCTGATCGCCGGCGTGGTGGTTGGCCCGATGGTGGCCGGTCATCAGGGATACGTGCTGATTCAAACGGACAACTACAATATTGAAACCAGCGTCACCGGTCTGGCGATCATGCTGGTGCTGCTGTTTCTCGCTCTGCTGATCGTTGAATGGGCGATCCGCCGTATTTTCCGTACCGGCGCCCGAACCCGCGGCTGGTTCCTGGGCCGCAAACGCAGCCGCGCCAGAAAACAGACCAAGGCGGCGCTGCTCAAGCTGGCGGAAGGCGATTATCGCCAGGTGGAAAAGCTGATGACCCGCAATGCCGATCATGCCGAGCAGCCCGTGGTTAACTATCTGCTGGCGGCCGAAGCGGCGCAACAACGCGGGGATGATTTTCGAACCAAACAATATCTGGAGCGCGCCGCGGAAATTGCCGATACCGACCAACTGCCGGTCGATATTACCCGGGTACGTATCCAACTGGCTCGTCATGAAGATCACGCGGCCCGTCACGGCGTCGACCGCTTGTTAGAGGTCGCGCCCCGCCATCCGGAAGTGCTGCGTCTGGCCGAGCAGGCTTTTTTGCGCACCAGCGCCTACAGCGCGCTGCTGGATATTCTTCCCGCGATGCGCAAAACGCATTTGCATGATGAAGAACGCTTGCTGGAACTGCAACAGCAGGCTTATATCGGCCTGATGAATCAGGCGATGGCGGACGGCGGCAGTGAAGGACTGAAACAATGGTGGAGCAATCAGAGTCGTAAAGTGCGTCATGAAGTGCCGTTGCAGGTCGCCATGGCCGAGCACCTTATCGAATGCGACGATCACGATACCGCCCAGCAAATCATTGTTGACGGACTCAAGCGCCAGTATGACGATCGCCTGATTCTATTAATGCCGCGCCTTAAGGCAGGCGATCCCGATCGGCTGGAGAAAATGTTGCACCAGCAGATAAAGCAGCAGGGCGCGACGCCCTTACTCAACAGCACCCTGGGTCAATTGTTGATGAAGCATGGCGAGTGGCAGCAAGCCAGCGATGCCTTTCAGGCGGCGCTGGATCAGCGCCCTGACGCGTACGACTATGCCTGGCGGGCCGATGCCCTCGATCGCCTTCATCTGCCTGACGAAGCGGCGCAAATGCGGCAAAAAGGCCTTATGCTCACCCTGCAATCCCCCGCGGAGTCACCGCAACAAGGCGCCTGACCGGCGTCTTCAAGCCAAAAAAAACGCTTACCGGCTAACGGTAAGCGTTGAAAAAATCAGGTCTGTAAGACAACAGTGTGGTGCCTCACTCAACGTTATGTCCGAAAAATCCGATGGAGATGCAACATCTTCATCTGGAGTTGGACCATAGGCACCTTAAATTGGCTCTGCGTCATTCCCAGGATTATGAAGCCGAAGCAAACATAGAAGGTGGAATGAGCATCTACGCTTAATATTATGCATTTTTCACGCCATATTTTCAACACCGGCACAAAATAGACAAAGAAAACTGATTACCCACTGAAAAATAATATAATTATTTTTTATAGGTACGCTATCCAACTTGACGACGGTCGCAAGAATCAGACCTGGCTCACACTATTGTCGCCATTCAGAGACGGATTAAACCGGAAAATAATCTATTATTATTTATCAATAGGTTAAATGTCTCCATTTTGAGACACTCAGCACCTCTTCTGTCGTCAAATACCAACACCCGCCGCAGCCAGGGCGAATACGTTATCCGTTAAAAATCCCGCTGGCTCAGTATCGCCAAACGGGCGCGATAGCCATTTCTGATATGCTGACAGGCCGCTTCCTGCGCGGCTTCCCGATCGCGCCGCACCAGAGCATCAACAATCATCTGATGCTCTTTTTTGGCTTCGGCGCACCGCTCAGGCAAGTCATAGGTGGTTCCGCGCAGCAGCGACAGATGAATGCGTAAATTATCCAGCATCTCATTCAGATAGGGATTGTGGGTGGCGCGATAAATCTGGCGATGGAACAAACGATTGTGATCGTGCAACTGCTTACCATCGACGATGTTCTCTTCCACGTTGACCATATTCTGCAACAGAGCGATCTCTTCGTCTGACGCCGACGCGACGGCAAGCTCCATCGCCAGCCGCTCCAATCCCTCACGTACGGCAAATAGCTGGCGCAGACGTTCATAGCTGATTTGCGCGATCATCAGACCGCGCTGCGGCCCCGGCTCGACCAGTCCCAACGTTTCCAGCCGGTGCAACGCTTCACGGATCGGCGTGCGGCTCAGCCCGAATTGCTTTGCCAGCCGGGCTTCCTGTAAACGTTCCCCAGGCAATAGCTCACCCCTTTCAATAGCGGCTATCAGGGTATCAAACGGCGATAAAGCCGCCTCACGATCGGTTAGTTTTAGATTCATAATCCATCAATTAGTGATTTAACAATAAAACAGGCCACCGGCATGGACAGGAAAACCGCCTCTCTGGTGCCTGTGCGGATCGCCCACTGGAGGGTGAGCGCCAGTTAAGTTGAAAACTTTTCAATGTTTGCCCGCCGCAATACGGTTAGCAATATCTTGTATTGCTTATTTTGTTCTTAACTTAGCTAAAAAGCATCTTTGCAGCGATTAACCCTATTGCTATCCTGTTCAGCCACAATGGTATACAAATGAATGCAGAAAAATAAATACCTAATCCGCCTGCCCTCAGGCACCAGACCACCTTCATCGTTAACATCATAGCATTGCGCTTAAGGAGTCACCGCGATGACCACTACTCCCGCGATCCCTCGCGGAGAACAGCTTAGTCAGTTTATCAGCCATGCGTCTCAGCTTCCGATCCCTGCGGCTGTCCTGCACGAAGCCAAACGCGCGCTGATCGATTACCTTGCCGTCGCGCTGGGCGCCGTCAACGATCATGCCGTGCAGAGCGTGCGCCAGGTGGTTAAACGCTGGAATTCCCAGGGCGATGCGCAAATCTTGCTCGGCGGCAAAACCACGCCCGCGCTGGCGGCGCTGATTAACGGCACCATGGCGCATGCCGCCGATTACGATGATACCCATCCGGCTGGCGCCGGACATCCAAGCGCCCCTTGCTGGTCCACCGCGCTGGCGATGGCGCAAGCCTATCAGGCCAATGAACAAGCCGCGTTGATCGCCTTTATTACCGGTTTTGAAGTCATGGCCAAACTGGGCGGCGGCTGGGTGCCTGGCGTGGGCCGCAATCTGCAACGTCGCGGATTCCATCCAACGTCAATCGTCGGCCGGGCGGGCGCCGCCGCCACTGCCGCCTCGATTCTGCAACTGAATCCGCAGCAAATCGCCAACGCGCTTGGTGCGGCGGCCACCATGATGGGCGGGCTTCAGAAATCCTCCGGCACGCACGGCAAACCGTTCCATGCGGGCAAAGCCGCGATGGACGGCATCATGGCCGCGGAACTGGCGGCGGAAGGGTTCACCGCCGCGCATCACTTCTATGAAACCGACGGTTGGGTGAAAATATTTATTCAGGATGGCAGCGCGGAAATTCCTGCGTTGGATTTCGGCCACAGTTGGGAACTGCTCGGCAACGGCTACAAACTGTATGCCAGTTGCCGGGGCACCCACGCCTCAATCGAAGCCGCGCGGTCGCTATATCCGCAGCTTAACGGCCGAAAAATTACGCGCATCCACGCCAAAGTCCACCCGATGGGCATGGTTAACGCCGGGATTGCCAATCCGAAAACGCCGCTGGAAAGCAAATTCAGCATCCCCCACTGCATTACGCTGGCGCTAAGCGGCTACGCGTTGACCGATACCGATTTCACGCAGCAAACCGTTGACGATCCGCGTCCCCGCCAGTTGCTGCCGTCGCTGGATATCGAGGCCGTTGACGGTCAGTCCGCCAGCGCCGCCTTTATCGATATCTGGTTGGAAGATGGCGAGCGGCTGCACGGTGAAACCCAGGTCTATCGCGGTCATCCGCAAAACCCGCTCTCCGAGGCGGAACTCCGGGCGAAGTTCGATACCCTGACCGTACCGGTCTTGGGCACGGCTAACAGCGGCAGACTGTATCAGGCGGCGATCAATTTTGAACAGCCCGGCTCCCTTGCCGTCATCACCGAGATTCTGGCCGGACGTCCATAGCGTCTGCGGCGTCAACCATAACCATGTCGTCCCGATTGGCCGCGATCCCGCCGCTTTTCGGGACTTATCGCAAGATTTGTACAGGAATGTTTTATGACCATTGCCCGCCAGTTTGCCCACAACCTGCTGGAATTTTCCCGCCAGATCTTTCCCGCCGAGGCACTGGCTCACGCCAGAACCGCCATTATTGATACGCTTGGCGTGACGCTGGCCGGCGGCATTCAGGATGGCGCGGAAAAGCTCCGCGCGGTAATCACGCCGTCGGCGGCGGCAGGCCGGAGTCGCGTGTTCGGCACCCAGTTGCGTCTCAACGCGCTGGACGCCGCCTTGCTGAATGGCACGTCCGCCCATTTACTGGATTTTGATGATTCCAACTCCTGGCTACACGGCCACATTTCGGTCGTGGTGCTCCCGGCCCTGCTGGCGCTGGCGGATGAACATCAATCCAGCGGCGCGCAGATATTACGCGCCTACCTGTCCGGTTACGAAGCCGCGGTACGGATGGGAAAGACCGTTAGCCCGTTTCAGTATCGCCACGGCTGGCACCCCACTACCTCGGTTGGCGTCTTTGCCGGTGTGGCGGCCTGTGCCGTCCTGCTCGATCTCACCGAAGAAGAAACCGCGACCGCACTGTCGATTACCGCCTCGCTGGCTTCCGGCATCAAATCCAACTTTGGCAGTCAGACCAAATCGCTGGCGGTCGGCCAAGCCAACCGCAACGCGGTGATGGCCGTGTTGCTCGCGCGTCAGGGATATAGCACCGGACAAACCGCTTTTGAACACCACCACGGCTACTTCAACGTCTACAATCAAGGGCCGGAAAACTATGACTCCACGCCGCTCACCGAAACATGGGATGCGCCCTCTCATATCCTCGATCCGGTAAAAGGCAATACCTTCAAGGCGTTTCCCTGCTGCTACGCCATCCTGTCGCCGCTGGATGCCCTGCTGACGCTACGCGAAGAAACGGCGCTGCCAGCCGACCAGATCGCACGGATTCAGGTCGCCATTCATCCGATCCGTTTCCCGCACATCAATACGCCAAAGCCGGAAACGCCGCTGGCGGGGAAATTCAGCCTGCATTACTGTCTTGCCCGCGCCTGGGTCAGTGGTCAGTTGACGCTGGACGACTTTATTGATGAAGCCGCCTTTAGCGATCCCCTCACCAATGATCTGATGGGAAAAGTGGAACTAAGCTGTCACGATGAAAGCACCACGCACAGCGCCCGGGTAACCCTGATTAGCCGGGACGGCCAGCATTTCACCCGCCATGTGGCGGGAGCGCCTGGCTCAAGCGCAGACAATCCGTTGCCGAAAAACCTGATAGAGCAGAAGTTCCTCGAGTGCGCCAGTAAGGTGATGACGCGCGAGGACGCTCAGGCGTGGTATCAGCGTCTGCTTCAGGATGACTTTGACTAAACGGCCCGATCGGTCGTCAATAACCGCCGCTCCCGCCGGCAAACGTTGTACGAGTCGGGGGGAACTGGCCGCTTCTCATCGCGTTACCACGGGATCGTTATTATGCTTGAACTGATTCCGCCAGAGATATCGCCGCTGTTTGCCGGCATTCTGGTGTTTTGCAGTTTTCTCACTTCGGCCCTTACCGCCGCGCTGGGACTGGGAGGCGGCGTAACGCTGCTGGCGATAATGGGATTAGGTATGCCCGTCAGCAGCCTGTTGCCGGTACACGGCATCGTCCAGCTTGGCTCAAACATGAGCCGTACCCTGATTCAGCGTAGGCATGTGGTATGGCCGCTGGTGCTATGGTTTTTTATCGGCAGCGTCGCGGGCATCACGCTTGGCGCGCCGGTCGCGGTATGGATACCGGACAGCATCGCCAAAATCGCCCTGGCGCTGTTTATCCTGTGGTCGGTGTTTCGTCAGCGCACGCCGCCCAAAAAGGTGAACCGGCTGTATTTTATTCTTGGCGGGGCGATAACCAGCCTCGGGACCATGATTGTCGGCGCAACCGGACCGTTGGTCGCCGGACTGATCGGCTCGCAAGGGCTGACCAAACAACCGCTGATCGCCACCCACGCCACCTGTATGGTGCTGCAACATGGTCTGAAAATCCTGGCTTTCGGCCTGTTGGGTTTTGCCTACGCCAGTTGGATGCCAATGCTGATCGCCATGATTGCCAGCGGCGTGCTGGGCACCTGGCTCGGCACCCGACTGCTGGATAACCTGCCCGAAAGACTGTTTCGCACCGCGTTTCGTCTGACCATGTTTATCCTCAGCACCCAGCTTATCTGGCAGGGTATAAAAGGATGGCTGTAATTCGGGAAGGAAATAACCAAAAAATAGATGGGATATAAATAAAAAATCTATTTTTTCTCGAGTTATCTTCATTGAAGTCAGTTAAAAACACATGCCTCCGCAAGGGCTTTTTCCTTTATCCAATATTCTTCTTTATATATTGAAATTTGCTATTTGCCATTTAGATTCCAGCTTGAGAACATTGGTATACAAAAGAATGCAGTTGATAACTTTTATATAATTTACAACAACTTAACAATATTATTGCTTATCTCAAGGGTTCTTATGTTGAATAAAATACTCGTTTTTACGGCAGTAATGCTGCTAACACTGGGGAATTCACTGCTACCGGCCCACGCGCAAACCGCCGCGACGGGTCATGGTGAAACGTTAAAAAAAATCAAGGCCCGAGGGGAGCTGGTGTGCGGCGTGCATCCCGCCCGACATGGTTTTTCCTCTATCGACAGCAAAGGACAGTGGACCGGTCTGGATATCGACTATTGCCGCGCGCTGGCGGCGGCCATTTTCGGCGATGCCGGTAAAGTTCGCTTTTCCGCCTTGTCTACCGCACAACGCTTTCCGGCCATTCAATCCGGCGAAGTGGATGTGTTATCCCGCAACATCACCGCTTCGTTATCCCGCGACTCTTCACTGGGACTTAACTTCGCCCCGCCAACCTTCTATACCGGCACCGGTTTCATGGTTCGTGCGGATGCCGGCGTGAAGAAAATCGAGGATCTGGATGGCGCAACGATATGTATCACACCGGGCAGCAGCACTGAACATAACGTAGCCCAAATTTTTGCCTCACGTAACCTGCGCTATACGCCGGTGGTGATCGAAAACAACAAAGAGTATGTCGCCGCCTATCTGTCCGGCCGTTGTGATGTGCTGGCCCGCGATAAAGTCGCGCTGCCGGGCGTGCGTGCTTTTGATGCGGAAAATGCCGCCGATCATGTGATTTTACCGGGCATTTACTCCAAAGAACCGTTGGCGATGGCCGTACGTCAGGGCGACGATCAGTGGTACGACATTGTTAAATGGGTGGTTTACACCACGTTTAACGCCGAGGAAATGGATATCACTCAGCAGAATGTGGACAGTAAATTGCAGTCCATCGATCCCGACGTGCAGGCGTTACTGGGCCTGACCGGCGACTACGGTCAAAAACTGGGGCTGGACAATAAGTGGGCCTATAACATCGTCAAACAGGTCGGTAACTACGGTGATATCTATAACCGCTACTTCGGCCCGGACACACCGGCGCCGCTGGATCGCGATCTGAACAATCTGTGGAACAAGGGTGGCTTGCTGTACGGTTTACCCAACCGTTAATCCCGTTCGTCGCGGCGTAAACGAAGGCCCGGCCTTCGTTTACGCCGCGATATTAAGCAGGGAAAGTCAGGTAATAGAGGATGGTTTTTTTGACCGAAATAAAAGAAACACCGATGATGAAGCAGCCAAAAAAGAGCATTAAACCATCCGCTTTTCCGTTATTTTCGGAAAAGTTTTTTGTCTATAAAAATATCGCTATCATCGTGAGTAATAAATCATTCCGCGCATGGTTTTATCAAATCCTGCTTGGCGTACTGATTATTTTATTCAGCTACTGGCTGTATAGCAACGTGGTGGGTAATTTACGATCGCAGAATATTGCGACCGGCTTTGGCTTTCTGCACCATACCGCGCAATTTGAGATTGGCGAAAAACTCATCAGTTACACGGCGCGCGACAGCTATACCCGCGCGCTGGCGGTCGGACTGCTGAATACGCTGTATGTCTCGCTATGGGGGATCGTACTGGCCACCGTACTGGGCTTTTCCGTCGGGATTGCCCGGGTATCAAAAAACTGGCTGTTGGCCCGCATTGCCGGGTGTTACGTTGAGTTGCTGCGCAATGTGCCGGTGATCTTACAGGTGATTTTCTGGTCGGTGGTGATCCGTAATCTACCCAGCCCGCGCGCCGCCATTGAACTCGGTAGTCTGGGCTTTCTCACCAATCGCGGCCTCGCCTTCGCCCTGCCCGCGGCCCATTCCGGCTGGCTGTGGTGCGCTATCGCCTTGTTCACGGCATTGATTATCAGCGCCGTATTGAAACGAGTGGGGCGCCGCCTGCGTGAACATCATGGCCGCATCCTGCCGGTCGGACGGATTGCGCTGGCGCTGATTATCGGCCTGCCGCTGCTGGCATGGTGGCTATCCGGCAGCCCGCATCAGCTCAATCGCCCGGTGTTGAGCGGGTTTAACTTTCGCGGCGGCTTCACCATCAGCCCGGAGTTTACCGCGCTGCTGCTGGGGATTTCCCTCTACGCTTCCGCGTTTATCGCTGAAATTGTCCGGGCGGGCATTCAGTCGATTCCGAAAGGGCAACTGGAAGCCGCGCGTTCGCTGTCTCTATCCCCCTGGCAGATAATGCGCAACATCATTATCCCGCAGGCCATGCGGGTCATCGTCCCGCCGCTGACCAGTCAATTTGTCAGCCTGTCCAAAAACAGCTCTATTGCCGTCGTCGTCGGCTATCCCGAGTTGGCCAATATCGGCAATACCCTGATGAACCAAACCGGCCAGGCGCTGGAAGTGATCGCGATTATGATGGTGGTCTACCTGACGATCAGCAGCGTGACGTCGCTGTTGATGAATATTTTTAACCGCACCGTTGCCATCAAAGAACGCTGAGGAGAGCATCATGTCGTTCCCTGCTTTTTCACTCCCCGCGGCGGCACCCCGGTGGTTCACCGTCTGGCGCTGGATGAAACGTAATCTGTTCAGCAGTCTACCGCAGACTATCCTGACGCTGCTGTTGGCCGCGTTGTTACTGACCATCGGCGACAAACTGCTGCGCTGGGGCATCATTGACGCCGTCTGGCGCACCACCGATCCAGAAGAGTGCCGGGTTGCTGCCGGCGCCTGCTGGGCGGTGATTAGTGAAAAACATCGGCCGATCTTGTTTGGTCTCTATCCTTACGACCAGCACTGGAGACTGGTCATTGCCATGCTGATCTGGTTTTTCACCCTCGGTCTGTCGCTGATGCCGCGCTTCTGGCATTCGCGCATTTTGCTGCCGTTATGGGGCGTGTCAGTCGCTATCATGGCGGTTCTGATGAGCGGCGGTGTATTGGGGCTGCCCCGCGTTCCCTCATCCGAATGGGGCGGGCTGCCGCTCACCATCCTGCTGTTTAGCGGCACCGTCGTCATCGGCATGCCGTTTTCGGTGCTGCTGGCGCTTGGCCGCCGCTCGCCGCTGCCTTTCCTGCGCGGCCTGTCGGTGATCTTTATCGAGAGCCTGCGCGGCGTACCGTTGATTACTATCCTGTTTGTCGCCGTTAATGTCTTTCCGCTGTTTCTGCCTGCCGGGATGGAAGTGAACAAATTGCTGCGCATTATCGTCGGCATCGCGTTGTTTTTTGCCTGCTATCAGGCGGAAGTGATCCGCGGGGGTTTGCAATCCGTGCCGCGCGGGCAGTATGAAGCCGCCGCCGCGCTCAATCTGGGGTACTGGCACACCACCACCAAAATTATTCTGCCGCAGGCGCTGCGTATTTGTTTGCCTGCCATGACCAATCACATTATCGCCGCGATGAAGAACACCTCGTTCGTCATCATTATCGGGCTGTTCGATATTCTCACCGCCACCAGTTCGGTTATGCAGGATCCACTCTGGCGCCGCTATTACCTTGAGACCTATCTTTTTATTTCGGCCATCTATCTGCTGTTTGGCTTTTTGCTTTCGCGCTATGCGCTGTGGGTGGAAAAACGCATCGATGCCAGCCGTAACCCTGAAACATTTAACCACGGAGCTTTGTCATGAGTAGTTCACTTTCCACTGAGCCGGTGATTGAAATCAAATCCGTCAGCAAATGGTACGGCGAGTTTCAGGCGCTGAACAACGTCACGCTGAACGTGGCGAAAGGGGAACGCGTGGTGATCTGCGGCCCCTCCGGTTCGGGCAAATCCACGCTGATCCGCTGCATTAACCGGCTGGAAGAACATCATCAGGGACAGATCCTGGTCAACGGCATCGAAATGAACGACAACATCAGGAATATCAACCGCATCCGCCTGAGCATCGGCATGCTGTTCCAGCAGTTCAACCTGTTTCCGCACCTGAGCGTACTGGATAACCTGATTATCGGCCCGACGCTGGTCAGGCAGATGAAAAAGCAACAGGCGATCGAACTGGCGATGCGTTATCTGGAAAAAGTGCATATTGCCAACCAGGCGCACAAATTTCCGCTTCAGCTATCCGGTGGGCAACAGCAGCGCGTAGCGATTGCACGCGCGCTATGTATGCAGCCGGAAATTATGCTGTTCGACGAACCGACATCGGCGCTGGATCCGGAGATGATTAAAGAAGTGCTGGACGTGATGCTCGATCTGGCTGAAAGCGGCATGACCATGATCGTGGTCACTCATGAAATGGGCTTTGCCAAAACGGTGGCGGACAAGGTGATCCTGATGGCTGATGGCGGCGTGATCGAATCCGCGCCGCCACAAACCTTTTTCAACGCCCCGTCGCACCCGCGTACGCGCCAGTTCCTGGACCAGATACTCAGCCATTAACGGCGCTACGGGCTGTCGCCTGTCGGAGACAAAATCAGGATAGAGGGATTAATTTATTGTATATCAATAAAAAAGATGTCTCTGTCTCACGACAGAATAGCAATCAATGCCGGCCGAATACCGGCATTGCTTGTCAACTCAACGGGACGCCAGCTGTTCCAGACTTTGCTTCGCTATCTGGTACAGGTAGTGCGCAGTTGGGAACAGCGCCCGATCGTCCACCCGGAATTTGGGATGATGCAGCGCATAAGGGCCGCCAGAACCCACCATCATAAAAGTGCCCGGCAGCTTCTGCTGATAAAAGGCGAAATCTTCGCCGATAGGGCTGGCTTCAATGCGCCGCGCTTCAAATCCTTCTTCCGCCGCCACGTTCAGCGCAAAGTCGACCCACTCTGCCGTATTCACCACCGAGGGCGGCCCGGCGTGCCAGAGAAACTCGATTTCAGCGCCAAAGGTGCCGGCGATACCGGCGACGATTTGGCGGAAACGCTGTTCAATCAGCTCGCGCACCTCCTGACTGAAGGTTCTTACCGTTCCTTCTACATAGGCGGTATCGGGGATCACGTTCCAGGTACTGCCGCTATGCACCTGAGTAATCGACACCACGGCGTTGTTATCAGACGGCACGGTACGGCTGATAATGGTTTGAACCGCAGAAATCAGCTGGCCGAGAATAATAATCGGATCATTTCCTTCATGCGGTTTCGCCGCATGGCAGCCTTTTGCCGCGATTTTGATTTCAAAGCGATCGACCCCCGCCGTCAGCGCGCCCTCTTTGCCGCCGATCACGCCAACCGGCAGCGTCGGATCGTTATGAATGCCAAAGATCGCCGCCGCGTTGTCCAGCGCCCCGGTGGCGATGACTTCCGGCGCGCCCAGCCCGGTCTCTTCCGCCGCCTGAAACAGAATACGCACCGTACCTTTTAGTTCCGGTTCAATCTTCTTCAGCAAAATAGCCGCGCCCAGAGCGGCGGAGGAATGGAAATCGTGCCCACAGGCATGCATGACGCCTTTACTGCTTGAGGTGAATTCAACCCCGGACTCTTCTTCAATCGGCAGGGCATCGATATCCGATCGCACCACCACCAGCGGCCCGTCCTGTTGCCCGCCGACTTCGGCCACCAGACCGGTTTTCAGCGGCAAATCGAGTACGCGGATCCCTTCCTTTTCCAATACTTCCCTGATTTTCCTGGTGGTTTCAAATTCCTGATTCGATAACTCAGGATGCCGGTGCAGATCGTGCCGGAATGCCTGGATAAACTGCGCCAGAGGCGCATGCTGAGGTGCTATTTTCATTAATGCTGACTCCACATTATCCGCCCTGATGAACAGAGCTGCCCATTTAACGGGCGTGCAGGTATTTTTTATTTTCCCGGTCAAATATCGTATTCAACCGGCTCGGGTATCTTGGTAAGCTGCCGCAAGAAGCGCTGCGTTTGCGGGTTGTCGGAAAAACTGATCACTTTTTCCGCCGGCCCTTCTTCAACAATGTGGCCGTCCGCCATGAAGATCACCCGATCCGCCACTTCCTGAGCGAATTGCATCTCATGCGTGACGATCACCATGGTGGTGTGGTTCTTCGCCAGCTTCTGGATCACCTGTAGCACTTCATGCACGCGTTCCGGATCCAGCGCCGACGTCGGCTCATCGAACAGAATGGCTTTCGGATCCACCGCCAGCGCCCGGGCAATGCTCACGCGCTGCTGCTGCCCGCCCGATAGCGTTACCGGATATTGCGCCGCTTGAGGCAACAGGCCAACCTGCTCCAATAGCGCAAGTCCAATCTCATTGGCCTGTTTTTTCGGCATTTTCTTCACCACAATCAGCGCTTCGGTGATATTTTCCAACGCCGTCTTATTCTTGAACAGGTTGTAGTTCTGAAACACCATGGCGGTCTGCCGACGCAGCGCATACGCTTCTTTACTCGAATAATGGCGCGTGTCCAGCAACTGCTCGCCGATCTCAATCGTCCCGGCCTCCGGCGTTTCCAACAGGTTCAGACAACGCAGCAAGGTCGATTTTCCTGAGCCAGACGGCCCGATAATCGCGACGACTTCGCCTTTGGCGATATCCAGACTGATATCATTCAATACCACCTGATTACCAAAGCTTTTGGTGAGATTCTTTACACTGATCATTTCAGCCCCTTATCGCTGCAACGAGTGATTCAGTTTCTTTTCCAGTTGCTTCTGCAACCAGGCATAAACAATGATCACCAGCCAGTAAATCAGACCAACAACCAGGAAGGTCTCAAAGAAACGTAACGATTCTGCGGCAATCATCTTGCCTTCCGCAAACAGTTCGGACACACCCAGCGCAAACGCGACCGAGGTATCTTTAATCAGCGAGATGAACGTGTTGCCCGTTGCCGGCAACGCATTCAGCATGGCCTGAGGCAGCACAATCCGACGATAAATCTGCGCCTTGTTCATGCCAATCGATAAACCGGCTTCCGTTTGCCCGAAATCAACCGACGCCAGCGCCGCGCGGAATATTTCCGCCATGTAAGCCGAAGTTTTCAGACTGAAACCAATAATCGCCGCCGACATGGCGCTGAGATCGGATAAGGCGGGGAAAAGCTGCGGCAACCCGAAATAGATGATAAACAGTTGCACCAGCGAAGGGATGCCGCGGAACAGCGAGATATACAGCTCGACCAGTTTAACGACAGGCGTGATCTTGCTTTCCCTGACCAACGCCAGCACCAGGCCGATAATCATGGCGAAAAACATAGAAACGATCGCCAGCAACAGCGTCATGGGCAAATAGAGCAATACCTGGGGAAAGACTTTCAACAGGTAGGCAAGATCGATATTCATGATTAATACCATTGATACCGCCATCGGGCGCGGCACACCGCGCCGATGGCATTAAGATTGTCAGGAAGCGGTCACGTATTAATGAACAGCCGGCGGCGTCGTGATATCCTCGCCAAAATATTTGATCGACAGTTCTTTCAGACGCCCGTCGTCGCGCATTTTGCTCAACTCTTCGTCAAACTGTTTACGCAATGCATCGCCCTGCTCATTCTTGTGGAACGGAAAGCTGACTTCCTCGATAACCAACGGATCGCCCACCAGCTTAAACGCCAGGTTGCGTTTGTTGATTTCGGCCAGCAGGATCGGACGCGAGTTCACGTAACCTTCAACACGTTTGGAAAGCGCATCGTTCATCGCCCCGTCACGCGTTTCATAAGTACGGATATTCACGCTGCCGTCAGCAAACGCCTGCTTCAGATTGTTGATGTGATTCGACCCCAGCACACCCGCCACCGTTTTGCCTTTCAGATCGTCCAGCGTATTGATGTCGGCATTATCTTTGTGGGTCACGATCTGGCTGCCGTAATAGCTGTACGGCTGGGCGAAGTTGTACTTTTCCTGACGGACGGGCGTAATAGCCACCACGTTGGCGACCGTATCCAGCTTGCCGGCTTCCAACTGCCCCATCAGGCCGCTAAAATCGGCGGTTACCCACTCGACCTTGTAGTTCAGATCCTTGGCGATAGTTTCCGTAACCTCAACATCGAAACCGACCAGCTTATTATCCTGCTTGAAGCCGCTCGGATAGCTCTGGCCGGTGGAACCCACTTTCAACACTTTCTGCCCCTGCGCGGCGTTATCCTGAGAATCGCAGCCGGCCACAAGAAAGGCAGTCGTCAACGCTAAAGCGGACAGGGTTAATTTTTTCATTATCATTTTCGTGCCTCTCATTTTGAGTTTCTCTTTTTCCACTGGTTATATAATTGGGCATCAAGGATTTTTTCCATCCAAATCGTCAGGTGTCCTTTGCCCAAATCGGTTTGCCCGACTTCTCTAAAACCATAATGTTTATACATCTCAATCAGCCAGGGATGGTTCTGTGCCGTCCCTAACGACACCGCCGGCGCCTTGAGCTGGTCGATGAGAATAGTCTGCTCAAGCCAGGCCATCATTTGCTTACCCAGGCCCTGTTTTTTATGCTCAGGATGCGTGGCGAACCACCCCAGGTGCGGCAAACCATACGGGCCAGGCTCTGGCCCCCAGGGGTAACGGATGGTGAAGGACGAGACCATTTTCCCTTCCTTTTCCATCACATACACGCCATGGGAAGCAATGTGGTTACGCACCATCTCAATGTCGGCGTGTGCCGCGGAGAAATTGATCCCCAACTGACGTATCGGCTCAAAAGCCGCCAACGCCAAAGCCAGAAACGCCTCGTCATCCTCCAGCGTAACCTGGCGAAATACCGTACTCATGATTCCACCTTATTTACGCTGGCAACAGACCCGAGTTATCCGCATAGCGGATCACGTCATCCACTTTCTGTGGCGCGCTGCCCAGATAATTGGCCGGATTCAACCACCCATCCAGTTCGTCCGATGTTAACTGAGCAGACAGCACGGGGTGTTCCAGCAACACGGATTTAAACGACTGGTTGTTTTCGAATGCCTGCATCGAGCACTCATAAACCAGATGATGCGCAGTCTGTTTGCCCAGACGTTTGCCAATCTCAAACATCACTTTTTCGGACAATAACAAACCGTTTTGCAACTCCAGATTAGCCCGCATCTGTTTTTCATTCACCGACATGCCGCGTAAAATCCCCAACGCATTCTGGAGCTGGGCGGACAGATAGATGTTTATTTCCGGTAAAGCGATCCATTCCGCGCGCCAGCTCATCGCATCACGCTCATGTTCCACCTTCATGGATTCATGGATCAGCGCCGCGCTTTTGAACACCGGCGAGGTCAGGCTTGCCAACCCCTCAAGCGCCGCCGGATTACGTTTGTGCGGCATCGTCGTCGAACCGATTTTACCTTCCGAGAACGGCTCCTCGATTTCGTTAATTTCAGTGCGCATCAGGTTGTACAATTCGTTGCCGATCTTGCCTAACGTACCACTGATCAGCACCACCACCGAGGCATATTCGGAAAAACGATCGCGGGCGGACTGCCAGCCGATATTCGGCGTGTTCAGGCCCAGCTTATCCAGCGTCAAACGCTCGATTGCCGGCCCTTGTTCGCCAAAGGAAGCATAGGTGCCGATGGCGCCGTTGATATTGCCAACCAGAACGCGCTGTTTGATTTCGCTCAGGCGCTCAAGATGGCGGACAAACTCATCCAGCCAGACCGCCAGCTTGAAGCCGAAAGTGGTGGGTAACGCCTGCATGCCGTGGGTACGGCCCGTCATCAGCGTATATTGATATTTTTTCGACAAGCGTTTCAGCTCAACCGCCAACAGTTGGGTGTCCCTGATCACGATGTCAAATGACTGTTTTAATTGTAATACCGTGGCCGTATCGACGATATCCTGCGTGGTCACGCCATAGTGGATAAACTCGCCGGCGGCGCCGCACTGCCTCTGAATCGCGGCTATCGTCGGCATCAGGGAATGCTTCATCCGGGCCGCATCCTTGGCGATCTCTTCCACATCCAGCGCGCCGGCGTCGGCTTTTTCAGCAATCGTTTTTGCCGCGTCCTGCGGGATGACGCCAAGCTCTCCTTCGGCCAGCGCCAGCGCCACTTCTACTTCAACTTGCTTGGTCAGGCGGTTATGTTCCGACCACACGCCGCGCATTTCGGGCGTGCCAAAATTATTCCCTATAAGAAGAAAATCAATAAGATGTGATGCCATAATTTACTCGTTAGTGTTGGATTTACAGGCGGGATTTATATCGTTATTTTAGTCTGCGAAAATATAACATGCGGTAATTAGGCGACTTATATCTTCGGGATCTATTATAGATCAGAAAGTTTGATCGGAGAGATTATGCCGACAAGCCGACTCGGCTTAAAGCACAGGCGAAAAAAAAGCACACCTTTCGATGTGCTTTTCTTTGAAAAATGGTCGGCGAGAGAGGATTCGAACCTCCGACCCACTGGTCCCAAACCAGTTGCGCTACCAAGCTGCGCTACTCGCCGAATCTACTGCCGTATTACTTAAGCATCGTCAATGCTTTCGTCTGTGTGGTGCGAAGAGAGGGACTTGAACCCTCACGTCCGTTAAGACACTAACACCTGAAGCTAGCGCGTCTACCAATTCCGCCACCTTCGCATAACTCACAAACGTCTAAATCTGGGGTGGCTAATGGGACTCGAACCCACGACAACTGGAATCACAATCCAGGGCTCTACCAACTGAGCTATAGCCACCATACACCACGCTTTACTGCTTTCTACTATTTGACGCGGTACTTCCTTTACGGGGTAGTAAATGTACCACCGCAGCTCTTGCACACAACTTAGTGGTGCGCCCGACAGGATTCGAACCTGAGACCTCTGCCTCCGGAGGGCAGCGCTCTATCCAGCTGAGCTACGGGCGCATAGCGCCGTTGCGGGAGGGGATACTACGGATTTAACGGGTGCCTGTCTAGTGCTTTTTTATTGAAATGGCGCGTTTGCTTATGCTTTGCTCATTTCACGTTAAATAACGTACAAATCCGCTCTCCCCTCCCTTAAGAGCTACGATTTAGCCCTTATCATCGGCTGTTTTTTACCCAATCCCAGCACAAAATAGCAAAGACTGACAAAAGCTAAAAACACCATACCGACGATAAGCGACATCCGCGTATCGACATTGATGTACATGCCCACCAAAACACACAGTAAAAACGCCATTGTCAGATAATTCACCCACGGGAACAGCACCGATTTGAACGGATGCGCGGCCAGAGCGGCGCGATGATGTTCACGGAAACGCAGTTGGCTTATCAGCACCACAAACCACGGGATCATACCGGGCAATACGCTGGCGCTGTAGACATACACAAATACCTGCTCCGGATTGGGGATAATGTAGTTCAGCAGCGAACCCGCCATCAGGCAGAGAATCGAAATCGTGACGCCTGCCGCCGGAACGCCGCCGGCGGTCACTTTTCCCAGCCAGGCGGGAAGCTGGCGGTTGTTCGCCAGTGAATAGAGCATACGCCCGCAGCTGTACATTCCGCTGTTGCAGCCGGATAGCGCCGCCGTCAGCACAACAAAGTTAATAATCCCCGCGGCGGCGGTAATGCCGATTTTCGCGAAGGTCAGCACAAACGGGCTGCCGGAGGTGCCGATTTCATTCCACGGAAAAATCGTCACGATAACGAATATCGCCCCCACGTAAAAAATCAGAATACGCCACAAAATATTATTGATGGCGCGCTTCAGCGTTACCTGCGGGTTTTTCGCTTCTCCCGCGGTGATCCCGACCAACTCAACGCCCTGATAAGACGCCACCACCAGACAGAGCGCGAACAGCAATCCTTTCCAGCCCCCGGCGAAAAAGCCGCCGTGCGCGGTCAGATTGGTAAAACCGGTGGCTTGACCGTGGTTGCCGAAGCCAAAGAAAATCACCCCCAGCCCGACCACGATCATCACAATAATGGTGGTGATTTTTATCATTGCGAACCAGAACTCGATTTCACCGTACAGCCGCACCGCCGCCAGATTTGCTCCCGCGACGAGCGCCACCGCCGCAATGGCCGGGATCCATTGCGGCAAGTCGGGAAACCAGAACTGGACATAGACGCCGATCGCCGTAATTTCTGAAATCCCGACCGCCATCCACATAAACCAATACCCCCACGCGGTGAGGTAGCCAAAAAAGGGATTCATGTATTTATGGGCATACACGGCAAAAGAACCGGCGACAGGCTCCAGAAACAGCATTTCTCCCATTGAGCGCATAATAAAGAAAACGAATATTCCCGCGGTAATGTAGGCCAGCAGGACCGACGGGCCGGCCCACTTCAACGCGCTGGCCGCGCCCATAAACAACCCGACGCCAATGGTGCCGCCGAGCGCAATCAGCTCGATATGCCGGGCTTCTAAACCCCGGTGGAGCTTCTCCTGTTTTACATCTTCTGCCATAAATCCTCTGTCTTCATCTGTTGTGTTTATCCGGGCGGCAACCGGTTATTGTTGTTATCAACCACCCACAGCATCCCTACTCGTAGTAGGCCTTTTAGTAAATTAGCGGTCGTGAAGATACCGCAATGCGCATTGGAATGCACACCGTTCGCTCTGACAAGCGGGGAATAAGGTTCAGCATTGATTAACAATTTGCGAATGGGTAATGAAATAACCCGCGAATCTGATTGGCTTGGAAAGGAAACAAGAGCGCGCGACAGGCGCTCCCGTGAAGAAAACTACAGACGTCCGCTGTAATGATAAGCAACATACTTCAATAATTTTAGCTGGCGGAAAATACGACTCGGCTGCGACAGCAAACGATAGAGCCATTCCAGCCCCAGATTTTGCCAGGCCAGCGGCGCGCGCTTGACGTGTCCGGTAAAGACATCATAGGTTCCCCCCACGCCCATATATAAAGCATCAGGGTGGTGACTGCGGCAATCACGCATCAGAATTTCCTGCCGTGGCGATCCCATCGCCACGGTGACAATCTGCGCGCCGCTGGCGCGAATACGCTCAAACAGCGCATCGCGCTCCGCCGGCGCGAAATAGCCATCCTGGCTGCCGACGATATTGACGTTCCACTGCGCCCGTAGCTTGGCGGCCGTTTGCGCCAACACCTCCGGCTTACCGCCGATCAAAAAAACCGGCGTCCCCTCCTGACCAGCGCGCAGCATCAGCGCTTCCCACAGGTCGGCGCCGGCGATACGGCTCACCTCGGCCTGCGGATATTTGCGGCGAATCGAGCGAACAATACTGATCCCGTCCGCATATTTGTATTCGGCCTTATCCAGCAACGTGCGCAGCGCCACATCTTTTTCCGCCGTTAATACTTTCTCGGCGTTAATTGCCACCAGCGTTCCGGTGACGACCCGCGGTCCGGCGAAAAGATAGTCGACAAACTGCGCCATGTGGCGAAAGCCGTGGATAGATAGACCACGAATCGAATATTGCGGGATAACTGCTTTTTCTTCCATTTTCAATCCTTTACAGCACGCTACGCGTGGGCGGCGCCGGCGGAGCGATTGACGGCGCCGCCGATGGCCGGGAACGCAGCAGACGCTGCCTGATCAATCCGGCGCTTTCCAGCAGCCAATACATCAATTTGGCGGCCAGCAAGCACAGACCAAACACCAGGCAGAAAAACACCACCCGGGAAACAAACGCATCAACGCCTTCACGCGCCAGTACAATGATGTTGAACACCGCCCCAAAACAGAACGCCTGCAAAACCGCCGCCTTGTATCGATTACCGTCGTTTTTGCCCAATTCATACACCCAGTCGAACCATTTGATAATCAATCCAACGGCGATCGCCCCCAGCGGAATGAATAGCACCCCGCCCATCACCACCAGCGAACCTAATAACGTCGGAGAGATTGCCAGCCCGGAATGGTTATTCAACACTTCCCAGGTAAAATAGTTGGCGCTGTTCAACACCAGATTCGGGCGGTCAGGCCACAGCCAGGAAGGAATAAAGACGTAGAAATCGCGCGCGATGGGCGCCAGCCCCTGAAAGTCGATTTTATCGTAGTTCTGCCACAACAGCGCCAGATTCTCCCACGGCGAGAACGTGTCGCGGGTCAGATACAGAAAAGTATAGAACGCCTCATCGCCGCTGACATCCATGCCGTATCGCTTAAGCGCCAGCCAGAACATGCCCACCACGCCGAACACCCCGGCAGCCGCCAGCATCCACAGCGTTATCCAGCCGCGCACAATGCCGATAAACAGAAACAGCGCGAAAGCGATGATCACATTCGCCCGCGTCCCGCCGACGATCACATAGGTCAGCATGCCAAACGCCACCGTCCCGATAAGAAACAGCAGCCAGGCTCGCTGCGTCTGACGTAGGAAATACACCACCAGCATGGCCGGAATAAAGAAATAGAAAAAGCGCTTCAACGCCACGCCGGAGACTTCACTGGAAAAGATCTGGCTATAAGAGCGTAATTTGAAGAGCAGAAAACCGTTGTTGAGGAAAAACATGCCAACCGTCGCTATCGCGATCAGCGCCAGCAATATCCATGTCAGATGGGCTTCGACCCGGCTCATGGTGAAAACCGGCGGACGGGCCGCGGCGGTCTTCCCGCGCAGGCGGGTTTTATAGCTGACATAGTAAATGGCGTAAAACGCCGTGGCGGAAAGCAGCGCCTGTAGCAAATACGGCACCGGCACCACTTCAACGCCAAAACGGAAGGCCAAAACGCATGTAAACGGAAAACCGAAATAGAAGGTCAGTAGATAAAGCAGCGAAAACAGCACATTGAAGTTAAAACGAACACGACGGAACTCCTGCCAGGTTAGTGTCAGGATAAAAATGACCGAAATAAGGTAAACCACAAACAGCCCACCAAATTGCCCCAGCGTCATGTTGGTTCTCCCGCCGCCAACGCCAGAGCCTGCCGCCAGCCGTGCAGATAATTAGGGTTAAAGAACGCGATCTGATGCTTATCCACGGATGCCAACTGGCGCTGGGCCTCACGCACCAGCGCCTCATCCAGATTATCGCCATAGAACAACACCGGAAGATGCTGTTCGGTAAGATCCTGCCAGAAAGGATTCTGTCGGCTGATAACAAAGGGAACGCCAAACTGAATCAATAGGCACAGTGTGCCGATGCCCTGCTGACGATCGAAAATAAAATAACCTAAATCACAGCTGCGCAACATATTCAGATAATCATCAAACGCCAGTTGCTCTTTCAGCAACTGAAAATTTTTAATTCCAAACAGCGCCAGCCCTTCTTTCTCTACCTGCTCGATATAATGCCGGTTATTGGCCGGATAGCCCATCGGCACAATCACCCGCACATTGGCGCCGAACCGTTTATGGATGGCGCGCAACGCTTCCTGGTGACGATTGGTGCGGTCGCCGGAGTTGCCGACCAGAATAGTCAACGGCCCCGCCAGCGGCTTATCCGCTTTAACGTCGGTTAACGCCGGATCCATCCGCGTCGGGAAGTAAAGCAACGACGTCGGCACCCGGGGATGCCGCGCTTGATACCAACTCAAATCGCCCCGCGTGGCGAACACATGCCCGACCCGATTTTGGGCGAGACGCCGTAACAGATAAAACAGACGATACTTCAGGCTGCTTGATTCTTCGTACAGATCCGCCCCCCAGATATGCCAGTAAACCTGCGCAGGCTTGATCTTACCGCTCAGCAATGCCAGCCATAACATGGGATTAAACTGTCCGTGCAGAAAGAAGCGCGTACTGCGATCGGCGCAGGCCCGCGCAATCACCGCCTGCGCCAGCGTCTTTTTATCCGCATAGGTTTCAATGTGCAGCGCCGGAAAATCAGCCTGCGGCAACGGATCGCGCGCGGCCACGATAAAATGCCCGACCTGCCGCGCCGGCAATTCGGCCGCCAGCACATCATTAAAGAAACGCAAAACCGTCTGGTTATGGTGCGGGATATCAGATCCCAGGACATGGATCAGTGTCGTCATGCTCGCCTACGGTAAATAATGAATACGCTACAACAAAGCAAAAAATAGACCAGATAGGTCGCCATATACGCCTGCGCCGCGCCTAATGCGCCATTAACCGGGATCAGCCAGTGCGCAAACCCGGTGAGAAGCAGAAACTGGCTGACTTCGGTGAGCAGATAAAAGCGCAGCGCGGCTTTGGCGATCACCAGATAACCAAATACGTAAGCGCCCACTTTCATCACATCGCCCACCAGTTGCCAGGCGAACAGGTCTCTCATTGCGGTAAACTGGCTGGAGAACAGCAGCCAGATAGCAAAATCGCGCAACAGCCAGACGCAAAAGCTGACGCCCGCCACCACCGGGAGGACAAACTTTAATGACTGGACGATTTCCCGGGCCAGTGCGGTTTTATCCGTCAGGCGCGAGAGCGTCGGCAACAGATAAACCGTGAACGAGGCGGTAATGAATTGCAAATAGGCATCGGAAATCGTGCTGACGCCCTGCCAGATACCGACCTCGTCCCAGCTATAGTGCTCCGCCAACAGGTTACGCATCATGATATAGGCCACCGGCAGCGTGACGGCGGTCATCAGCGCCATCAGGGTGAACTTGCCGAGCTGTCCGGCGATAGCCCGATCCCAGGCGGGCTTTAACGCGCCCCACGATAACGGCGTTCTGCGCAACATAAGCCACCCGGCAGGCAGCGCCGCCAGCGCAGGCACCAGCGCCAGGCCGGCCAGCGCGCCTCGGTATCCGCCCAGCATGAAGCACAGCCAATAGGCGGCCAGCCCAATCAGGCTGCCGCTGATAACCGCCAGCGCAGTGCCGACGGCATCACGATAGCCTTTCAGTATCGCCAGAAACAGATTGGCGTAGGCGATGCCCATCTGGATAAAAGCCAGCGCCCGCACGACATCCCGATACTCATCGTGCCCAAACAGCGCATTGGCGATGGGCGTCGCGGCGAACAGAAAGACCGCCGCCAGCAGCGTGGAAAACCCCAGCACCAGTGCGACGGCGGTGCCAAGCAAGGGCGTTAATCGCTCCGGCCGCTGCTGATATTCCGCAACGTACTTGGTGACGCCATTGAAAATACCGGCGCCCGACAACACGCCCAGCACGGTAATAAGCTGGCGGAAATTACCCGCCTGCCCAACCCCGCTCGGCCCGAACGCCACCGCCAGCAGCTTGATGACAACCAGCCCCGCGCCGATTTTTATCAGCGTGGAGCCAGCGGTCCAGATTGACGCTTTCGCCAACGACATATCAGGAGAAGAAGCTCAGAATGGTGTTGATTACCGTACGCTGATTGACGTCAGGCAGGTTATAGAACAGCGGCAAACGCACCAGACGCTCACTTTCCCGCGTGGTGTAGTTATCCTCGCCGGAAAAATGACCGAAGTTGATCCCGGCAGGGCAACCATGCAGCGGAATGTAATGAAAGACCGTCATGATCTCGGCTTCTTTCATATAGTTGATAAACCGCGTGCGCTCTTGCTCATCGCTTAATTTGATATAAAACATATGCGCATTGTGCACGCAGTGGGCCGGCACAACCGGCAGGGCGATGCGTCCTGCGTCAGCCAGCGGTTTGAACGCGGCGTAATAGTTCTGCCACAGGTGTAAACGACGTTGGTTAATCTGCGCGGCGGCTTCCAATTGCGCCCACAGGTAGGCGGCCTGAATATCCGCCATCAGGTAGCTGGAGCCGATATCGCGCCAGGTGTACTTATCCACCTGTCCGCGGAAAAACTGGCTGCGGTTGGTGCCTTTTTCACGCACGATTTCCGCCCGGTCGATAAGCCTGGGGTCGTTAATCAGCGTCGCGCCGCCCTCGCCGCCGGAGGTATAGTTTTTGGTTTCATGAAAGCTGAAACAACCGATATGGCCGATAGCTCCCAACGCCCGGCCCTTGTAGCTGGACATCATGCCCTGCGCGGCGTCTTCCACCACAAATAGGTCATATTTCTTCGCCAGCGCCATGATCACGTCCATCTCACAAGCTACGCCCGCGTAGTGAACCGGCACAATGATCCGCGTTTTATCGGTAATCGCCGCTTCGATTTTCGTCTCATCGATATTCAGGGTATCCGGGCGGATATCGACAAACACAATCCTCGCGCCGCGCAATACAAAGGCGTTGGCGGTGGAAACAAAGGTATAACTCGGCATGATGACTTCATCGCCGGGTTTGATATCCAGCAAGATGGCCGCCATTTCCAGTGAAGCGGTGCAGGACGGCGTCAATAACACCTTTTTACTGCCGGAATAGTGCTCCAGCCACTGCTGACAGCGGCGGGTAAAACCACCGTCGCCGCACAGTTTGCCGCTGCTCATGGCGGCCTGCATATAATCGAGTTCGGTACCCACAATCGGGGGCGCATTAAACGGAATCATGTGATCACCTGTATAGCCAATATGCCGTGCTCTCAACTCGGGCACCGCGACGAAGATAAAGACGAAGCGCCGCCACATTGCCGACCTGTGTTGCGACCCATAAACGTTGTATCCCTTGTTGCCGACACCACCTTTCTGCGACAGCCATCAGCTGCGTTCCCACTCCCCGGGCGGCGACTCCCGGAAAAACGCCGAGTAACCCGAGGCGCGCTTCCCCGCCGCCAAGTTGACGGATCGTCACCCAGCCCTGCGGCTGTCCGGCCTGGTTTTCAACCAACAGACACAGGTTATCAAAAGTGCCAAGCACCGCGTTTTCTATCCATTGGGCATAAAAACGGCCGCTGTCCGCCGGCTGATACCAGGGGGAACGAAAACGGCTGAGAGCGAAAACCTGTGAGGCCGCCTGCCGCAACAGCGGGATATCGGCGCGGCCGGCTTCGCGCGGATGAAGCGACTCAGCCGTCGCCGCGGCATCGTCCAGCGACAGGCAGAGATCGACCTCGCCCTCCACCAGACGAAAACCGAACGCCGCCAACGCATCCGCCAGCGCCAGATTGTCCGCCGGTATTTTAGCCTGCGTCAGCGCATAGCGATCCAACGCGGCCGAGGTCAACACTGGCGCGGAGGAGGAGAAATTCAGTTTGCCGCTGGTCAGAGTGAAAAACTCGCTTTCCCAACTCAGCGGCTCAATCGTGGCGCGGATCGCCGACGCATCGGCGGGCGTTTGCCTCTCTTTGGCCGGAATAAGGCCAGAACTTTTCATCCCCGCTCCTTATCTTGCATGCGACGGCGCCGCTCAGCCGTTCAGCCCCAGGCGCTCGCCGGTGTAAGAGCCGTCCTGCACGCTGCGCCACCATTTTTCGTTGGTCAAATACCAGCTAACGGTTTTCCGCATACCGCTCTCAAACGTTTCCTGCGGACGCCAGCCCAGTTCACGTTCAATTTTACCGGCGTCAATGGCATAGCGCATATCGTGGCCGGGGCGATCTTTCACATAGGTGATTAAATCGCGGTAGTGCCGCACGCCGGCAGGTTTATGCGGCGCCAGCTCTTCCAGCAGGTCACAGATGGTCTGAACGACGTCAAGGTTCTTACGCTCGTTGTGACCGCCGATGTTATAAGTTTCGCCGACGATGCCTTCCGTCACCACTTTATAGAGCGCGCGGGCGTGATCTTCGACGAACAGCCAGTCGCGAACCTGGGCGCCGTCGCCATAAACCGGCAGCGGTTTCCCCGCCACCGCATTCAGGATCACCAGCGGAATCAGTTTTTCAGGAAAATGGTAAGGGCCGTAGTTATTGGAACAGTTGGTGATAATGGTCGGCAGGCCGTAGGTACGCAGCCAGGCGCGCACCAGATGGTCGCTTGACGCTTTGGAAGCCGAATAAGGGCTGCTCGGCGCATACGGCGTCGTTTCCGTAAACAGGTCGTCCGTGCCGTGCAAATCGCCAAACACTTCATCGGTGGAGATGTGGTGAAAACGGAACGCCGTTTTCGCGGCGGCTTCCAGGCTTTGCCAGTAGTGGCGAGCCGCTTCCAGAAGGTTGTAAGTGCCCACTATGTTGGTTTCAATGAACGCCGCCGGGCCGTCAATCGAGCGATCGACATGACTTTCCGCCGCCAGATGCATCACCACGGCGGGCTGATAATCGGCGAACACCCGATCCAACGCCGCCCGATCGCAAATATCCGTCTGCTCGAAAGCAAAACGGTCGCTGTCCGCCACCGGCGCCAGAGAGGACAGGTTGCCGGCGTAGGTAAGTTTATCCACCACCACCACGCTGTCCGGTGTCTCAGTCAGAATATGTCTTACCAAAGCCGAACCAATAAATCCGGCGCCGCCGGTGATTAAAATACGCTTCAACGCCATACTCCTTTTGTATCAATAACCCAATTTTGTGCAACGTCCCCGGGATTAACCGCCTTGAACTGGCGGTGATCAACCAGCATGACCAGCACATCGGCATCGCGTAACGCCGCGGCGGTATCGACCAACTGAACGTGCCCGGCCAGCGCGGCGGGCAATTGTTTTACGTTTGGCTCGACCGCCAGCGTCGTTCCCGCATGCCACTGCGCGATCATGTCGGTAATCTCTACCGCCGGGCTTTCGCGCAGGTCATCGATATCCGGCTTAAACGCCAGGCCAAAACAGGCCACCGTGACTTCGCTGGCGCGTTTGTCGCTTTGGGCCAGATAATCGGCCACCGCCGCTTTCACCCGATCGACGACCCACAGCGGTTTGCCGTCATTCACCAGCCTGGCCGTGTGGATCAGTCTCGCCTGCTGCGGGTTCTGCGCCACGATAAACCACGGGTCTACCGCAATACAGTGCCCGCCCACGCCGGGGCCGGGTTGCAGAATATTGACGCGGGGATGGCGGTTTGCCAATCGGATAAGCTCCCATACGTTAATATTTTGTTCAGCGCAGATCAGCGACAGCTCATTGGCGAAGGCGATGTTGACATCACGGAAGCTATTTTCCGTCAGCTTGCACATCTCGGCGGTGCGGGAGTTAGTAACCACACACTCACCTTCAAGGAAGATTTTGTACAGTTCACTGGCGCGGGCGGAACACGCGGGCGTCATCCCGCCGATCACCCGATCGTTTTTAATCAATTCGACCACCACCTGCCCCGGCAATACGCGCTCCGGGCAGTAGGCGATATTAATATCGGCGGCGTCGCCCGCCTGCTGCGGGAAAGTCAGATCGGAACGCGCCTGCGCCAGCCACTCGGCCATCTGCTCGGTTGCGCCGACGGGCGAGGTGGATTCCAGAATCACCAAATCGCCTTTTTTCAACACCGGCGCAATCGACTCGGCCGCCGCCCGCACATAGGCCATGTCCGGTTCATGATCGCCTTTGAACGGGGTGGGAACCGCAATCAGAAAGGCATCCGCCGCCACCGGTTTGTTGGCGGCGCGCAGGTAGCCGTTTTCAACCGCCGCTTTTACCAGCGTATCCAGATCCGGCTCGACGATGTGGATTTCTCCCCGATTAATGGTCTCCACCGCGTGTTTATTTACATCAATACCCACCACATTCTTTTTGCGCGATGCGAAAGCCGCCGCGGTCGGTAAACCGATATAACCCAGTCCGATAACGGAAATTGTGTCAAAACTCATAGTGTCACCTGATATTTTTATCGCGAACTCATCCGTTCGCCCCCTGCGGGACGCTTAATTATGCCTTGGCGATGCGTGAGCTTTTTAACGCTTCAGTAATGCGCTGACAAGCCTGACCATTCCCATAAGGGTTATGCGCCCGGCTCATTGTCTGGTATTCGTTTTCATCGGTCAGCAGCAGCGAAACCGCATCGACGATTTTCGCCACGTCTGTGCCGACCAGCCTCACCGTTCCGGCTTCCACCGCCTCGGGGCGCTCGGTGGTTTCACGCATCACCAGCACCGGCTTGCCTAACGACGGCGCCTCTTCCTGAATGCCGCCGGAATCCGTCAGGATCATATAAGAACGATTCATCAGATAAACAAAAGGCAGATAATCCTGCGGCGCGATAAGCATCACGTTGTTGATGCCGCTCAGGATACGGTTAACCGGCTCGCTGACGTTAGGATTCAAATGGACGGGATAAACAATCTGCGCTTCCGGATGCCGCCGGGCGATATCCGCCAACGCGCTGCATATGCGCTCGAAACCGCCGCCAAAACTTTCACGCCGATGCCCGGTAACCAGAATCAATTTTTTCGTCGCATCCAGAAATGCATACTTTTCATCCAGGCTGCGGCGCAGCGCCACATCGTTAATGATGCGATCCCTCACCCAGAACAGGGCGTCTATCACCGTGTTCCCGGTGACGAAAATATGCCGGTCCGACAAGCCCTCTCGCAGCAGGTTTTGGCGCGAATTCTCGGTAGGCGCGAAATGATACATCGCCAGATGTCCGGTCAGTTGACGGTTGGCTTCTTCCGGCCAGGGCGAATACAGATTGCCGGTACGCAACCCGGCCTCGACGTGCCCGACCGGAATACGTTGATAGAAAGCCGCCAGACTGGCCGTCAGCGTGGTGGTGGTATCACCATGCACCAGCACCATATCGGGTTTGAATTCCGCCATCACCGGCTCCAACCCTGCCAGAATGCGGCAAGATATTTCACTGAGGCTCTGGCCCGGTTGCATAATGTTCAGATCGTAATCTGGCGTAATATCGAACAGACGCAGCACCTGATCCAGCATCTCCCGATGCTGGGCTGTCACGCAAATTCTCGATTCAAAGGCTCCATCCTGAGCCAGGGCATGAACCAACGGGGCCATTTTGATGGCCTCCGGCCGGGTGCCGAAAACAGTCAACACTTTCACAGTGAATCTCTTTAATCAGGTTAGACGCAGACTTTTACTGCGAATCGGACGCTCATCAACGGACTGATCAGCGTGTACGGCGAACCAAAGCAACCCCCGCGCCCACCAAGGCGCCGATCGCTCCCCACATCACCATCAGGAAAGCACGGCGCGGGCTGTCGCGTTTAACAGGCTCTTCCGGCGTACGCAAATATCGGTAGGTCTGGAAATTGGCGTCAAGCGTCGGTCCTACATCCAACGTCGTCAGCATGGCGCGATTTTGATCGTAATCGAGATCATAATGCGGCCCGCTGGTCTGTAGCGACTCCAGACGCGCTTGCAGCATCGGCCTGCCCAGTAAAAACATTTCCGACGCCGGCAGTTCATCCGCCGGCGTATCGGTCTGGCTACGGCTGATGCCTTGCTGCTGGGCGATTTTCAGCGCCAGTTCGACGCTGCGAACCTCACGTTCATAAATCGCCTTCGCCACGGCTTCCTGACGCTTAATCTGCGATTTCATAAAGATGGTTCTGGCCGCCCATGCGCCGTTAATCTCTTCGTTGAGATGGGTCGCCGCATGCTGGCTGGCGAACGTAACATACTGACGCAGCAATGTATTGGCATCGGCGGCCGTTTCCGCCGTCAGCTTCACGCTGTCATTGGTCTTTTTGGCGTCGTCATGCGGGATAAACTGAATATTATTCACCAGCTCGTCAAGCAAAGCGGCATCGGCTTTGGCATCCCCTTCCTGACGTTGTTTATAGTAGTCGGTCTGCAACCAGAAATCGCGGCGGGTATCGTAAGCCGCTAATTGCATGATGAATTCGTCATACGCGCTCGAAGCGATGGAGGGTTGCTCAGGCTGTGGCGCGGAGAAAGATTTAGCATCCAGGTTACGCAGGAACTGCTGCTGCGAATAGTATCCTCCCAACATGTTTACCGTCGGCTTATCGGTAATCGCCGTCGCGCTCCATTCCTGTTTGACCAGATAGGAATAGAACAACGCGGTAATGCTAAACAGCAACGCAATCACGATGATCCAAGGTTTTCCACGCCACAGCGTGTGAACTAAGCCGCGAATGTCCAGTTCGTTATCAACCAACGCATTCCCGGTAGACAGGTTCTCTGATTTCATTACTTCCCCAACGTTATTTAGTCAAGACGACTGCTTTTGCTCATCAACATGCCGCATACGGCGTTTGATGCGCTTAATGAAACGCGCTACTCGCCATGCGCGTTTAACGCAGTAGCCATACAACAAGAATGTGAGCAAGAATAATGCCAACATAACCCATTCTGGAACAAAAAAGAGATATTCTCCGAGTACTCCGATCGCCGCCAACAACGCCGCCGCCAGCGTAATCAGGACAAAAGCCTGCCGGGAAGTGAACCCCGCGCGCATCATGAGATGGTGGATATGCTGACGATCGGGTGAAAACGGGCTCATCCCTTTACGCAAACGGCGATACATGATCGCAATCATATCAATCAGCGGAATGGCGATAATCCATAACGCCGTGACGGGGTTGATCGGATGATGAACGCCCTGCGTGGTTTGGATCAGGAGCCAGATCGCGGTAAAACCGATCATGGTGCTCCCGGCATCCCCCATGAAAACCTTATACCGTTTGCCGAAAACGCCAAGGTTAAGCAGGATGTAAGGCAGGGTGGCGGCGATCATGGCGAAACACCAAAGCGCCAGATTTACATGACCGCTCAGATACAGCAGTATGCCCATCGCGCCAAATGAGACGCTGGACAATCCGCCCAGCAGCCCGTCAATGCCGTCAACCATATTAAAGGCATTGATCGCCGCCCAGACGGAGAACAGCGTCACCAGATAGCCAAACGGCCCCAGCCCCATTTGCCACGGGCCGAAAATATGCCCGAGATTATGTAAAGAGAGACCGGCGAATGCCATCATGACGACCGCGACGCAGGCCTGCACGATGGCGCGGATTTTCACGCTGATGTCAAAGCGGTCGTCCAGCGCGCCAACAAACACCAGCACACCGGCGCAAGCCAGATAAAGCCGGAAATTGGGGATGTATTGATCGGTGATCAGGAAGGTAAAACAGATCCCGGCGTATACGGAGATACCGCCTACAAGCGGAACCAGTCCACGATGCCGTTTGCGGTAATTGGGGCGATCGACAAGCCCTATCTTTCTCGCCACCTTGCGGGCAAGAAACAGGAAGCCCAGAGAAAACAGAAAAATGGTTAATAATTCGGTACTCATAATGAGTAAGTTCACCGTTCACAGCTCCGCTGTGGCTGCTCAATATATGCTCGGTTTACGCCTTGAATGCTATCGTCCGTCTGCCTTGATTTGCGCCGGTTCGCGAAGTAACCGACACGACCTGTCCGTCAGGCGGGCATAGTATAAAAGAAACGCGGTTTAAGATTAACGTCTGGGACAAGCATTTTATACCCGTCATCTTTCAGGTTGCAGGTATGTCGCCGCCTGGCTGCATCTTGAAATCAACGGACTATATAAGCACAGATATAAAAAACGCCACGACCCAGCGTGGCGTTCCCCGAGTTCATCCGTGATTTATGAACGCTTCATCATATCGAAGAATTCGTCGTTGGTCTTGGTCATCGCCAACTTATTAATCAGGAATTCCATCGCGTCAATCTCACCCATGGGGTGGATAATCTTACGTAAAATCCACATCTTTTGCAGTTCTTCAGACGTGGTAAGCAATTCTTCTTTACGCGTACCCGAACGATTATAGTCGATCGCCGGGAAAACACGTTTTTCAGCAATTTTACGCGCGAGGTGCAGCTCCATGTTACCGGTGCCTTTAAACTCTTCGTAAATCACTTCATCCATCTTGGAGCCGGTATCCACCAACGCGGTGGCGATGATCGTCAGACTACCGCCTTCTTCAACGTTACGCGCCGCGCCGAAGAAACGTTTGGGACGATGCAGGGCGTTGGCGTCCACACCGCCGGTCAACACTTTGCCCGAGGAGGGAACAACGGTGTTGTAGGCGCGGGCCAGACGGGTAATGGAGTCCAGCAGAATGATCACGTCTTTCTTATGTTCAACCAGACGCTTGGCCTTTTCGATCACCATCTCGGCGACCTGAACGTGACGGGAAGCCGGTTCATCAAAGGTGGAAGCGATCACTTCGCCTTTAACCAGACGCTGCATTTCGGTCACTTCTTCAGGACGTTCGTCAATCAGCAGCACCATCAGCACGCAGTCGGGATGATTGTAAGCAATGCTTTGCGCGATGTTCTGCAACAGCATGGTTTTACCCGCTTTCGGCGGCGCTACAATCAGACCGCGCTGACCGCGGCCGATCGGCGAGGCCAGATCCAGTACGCGGGCGGTTAAATCCTCAGTCGAACCATTACCACGCTCCATACGCAAACGGGAGTTGGCATGCAGCGGCGTCAGGTTTTCAAACAGGATTTTGCTGCGGGCGTTTTCGGGTTTGTCGTAATTGACTTCATTAACTTTCAGCAGCGCGAAATAACGTTCACCTTCTTTTGGCGGCCGGATCTTGCCGGAAATGGTGTCGCCGGTACGAAGGTTAAAACGGCGGATTTGGCTGGGAGAAACATAGATATCATCAGGGCCGGCGAGGTAGGAGCTGTCTGCGGAACGGAGGAAGCCAAAACCATCCTGCAATATTTCCAGCACGCCATCGCCGAAAATGTCTTCGCCACTTTTAGCATGCTGCTTCAGAATCGCGAAGATAATATCCTGTTTGCGCATGCGGGCCAGATTTTCCAGCCCCATATTTTCGCCAAGAGTAATTAACTCGGAAACTGGCGTATTCTTTAATTCGGTAAGATTCATAATGGTGGGTTCTTTTAAACTCGGGGTAAATCTCGAACTATTAACGTGAATGGTATGGCAGGGTCATCCATGCCTCTATAACGGCCTTCAACCATCAGGTATCTGTTTTGTTTCACACTTAAGGCGCGCAGAATCTGCACAAAACGACGGCAAGAGATCGAAGACACATAAAACCAATTATTTTAAAACTATTAGATTGCCCAAACCAGAGAACGAACATTTTTGTAAATCAATGACTTTCCGATTTCGACACAGAGTAATGCTTTAGATTCAAACTTTCAGGCTTAAGCTCAAACGCTTAAACATAGGTAAGTACGATATGCAGTAGGGAAGAATCTAGCACGCTTCCTGACGGGCGGCAAGCGGTCAATATGAGAATTGTGCATTGTCCGATTTGCCGCCCGCGGAGATTTACAGATTAGACGTCAGGAACTCTTTTAATTGCCCTTTGGACAGGGCGCCCACTTTGGTTGCCACGACTTCGCCATTCTTGAACAATAACAGCGTAGGAATACCGCGAATGCCGTATTTCGGCGCGGTCGCCGGGTTTTCATCGATGTTCAGCTTGGCGACGGTCAATTTACCGTCAAATTCTTCAGCGATCTCATTCAGAATAGGAGCGATCATTTTACAGGGACCGCACCACTCAGCCCAGAAATCAACCAGGGTAACGCCCTCAGCCTGCAATACGTCCGTATCGAAACTGTCGTCAGTCAGGTGAATAATTTTATCGCTCATGTTTTACTCCACAGGATTATGTCTGTCTTGCTGGTGTAGCATTAATCAACAACAAGGTTGACTTTATTTCACCGGATACGCTTTCGTAAAGCAATAGTTAGCTGATATTCTACCACACTATGAGCAAAACACACTTAACCGAACAGAAGTTTTCCGACTTCGCCCTGCACCCGCAGGTTATTGAAGCCCTTGAAAGTAAAGGGTTTCATAACTGTACGCCGATCCAGGCGTTAGCATTGCCACTGGCTTTGTCAGGGCGTGATGTAGCAGGTCAGGCGCAAACCGGTACCGGCAAGACGCTGGCTTTTCTCGCGTCTACTTTCCATTATTTACTTTCACACCCTGCGAATGCAGAGCGTCAGATCAATCAGCCGCGCGCCTTAATCATGGCGCCGACCCGTGAATTAGCCGTGCAAATTCACTCTGATGCAGAAGCGCTTTCCCGCCTGACCGGCTTAAAACTCGGCCTTGCCTATGGCGGCGATGGTTATGACAAACAACTCAAGGTGCTGGAAAGCGGCGTCGATATTCTGGTCGGCACCACCGGCCGCCTGATCGACTACGTCAAACAGAACCACATTAATCTAGGCGCGATCCAGGTAGTTATTCTGGATGAAGCCGACCGCATGTACGACCTCGGTTTTATCAAAGATATCCGCTGGCTGTTCCGCCGCATGCCGCCGGTGACGCAGCGCCTGAATATGCTCTTTTCCGCAACGCTTTCCTACCGCGTGCGCGAGCTTGCCTTTGAGCAAATGAATAATGCGGAATACGTGGAAGTCGAACCGGAACAAAAAACCGGCCACCGTATTAAAGAAGAGCTGTTCTATCCCTCTAATGAAGAAAAAATGCGTCTGTTGCAGACACTTCTTGAGGAAGAGTGGCCGGATCGCTGCATTATTTTCGCCAATACCAAGCACCGCTGTGAAGATATCTGGGGCCATTTAGCCGCCGACGGTCATCGCGTCGGTCTGTTGACCGGCGATGTGGCGCAGAAGAAACGGCTGCGCATTCTCGACGATTTCACCAACGGCAATCTGGACATTCTGGTTGCGACGGATGTCGCGGCGCGCGGCCTGCATATCCCGTTGGTCACTCACGTATTCAACTACGATCTGCCGGATGACTGCGAAGATTACGTTCACCGTATCGGCCGTACCGGCCGCGCGGGCGAAAGCGGTTTCTCCATCAGCCTTGCCTGCGAAGAGTATGCGCTGAACCTGCCGGCCATTGAAACCTATATTGGTCATGGTATTCCGGTCAGCAAATACAATAGCGACGCGCTGCTGAACGATTTACCAGCACCGAAACGTATAACGCGTCCACCGCGTTCCAACAGCGGCCCGCGCCGGCATAACGCGCCGCGCCGCAGTGGAGCGCCGCGTAATAATCGTAAACGGCCGGGTTGATCGCCAATGCTGAGCTCTTCTTCACTGTATGCCGCCATCGATCTTGGCTCCAACAGTTTTCATATGTTGGTGGTACGGGAAAGCGCAGGCAGCATTCAGACGCTGGCAAAAATAAAGCGTAAAGTCCGCCTGGCGGCGGGGCTGGATAAGCAAAATCGGTTATCGCCGGAAGCGATGCAGCGAGGCTGGCACTGCCTGCAACTTTTTTCCGAACGGTTGCAGGATATCCCCCGGGAACAGGTGCGCGTGGTTGCCACGGCCACTCTGCGGCTGGCCGTCAACGCCGACGAATTTCTGCAACAAGCCCGGCAGATACTGGGCTTACCGGTTCAGGTTATCAGCGGCGAAGAAGAAGCCCGGCTTATCTACCAGGGCGTTGCCCATACGACGGGCGGCCCGGAAAAGCGTCTGGTGGTCGATATTGGCGGGGGCAGCACCGAGCTGGCGACCGGTATCGGCGCACAGGCCACCCGGTTGATCAGCCTGCCCATGGGCTGCGTAACCTGGCTGGAGCGCTATTTTAGCGATCGCAATCTGGAAACCGGCAATTTTGAGCGCGCCGAACAGGCGGCCCGCGAAATGGTGCGTCCGGTTGCGGCCCCCCTGCGCGAACAGGGCTGGCAAATCTGCGTCGGCGCATCCGGTACGGTACAGGCCTTGCAGGAGATCATGGTCGCGCAGGGGATGGACGAATACATCACGCTGACCAAACTCCGGCAGCTAAAACAGCATGCGATCCAGTGCGATAAGCTGGAAGAGTTGGAAATCGAAGGCCTGACGCTGGAACGGGCGCTGGTGTTCCCCAGCGGGTTGGCCATTCTGCTGGCGATTTTTCAGGAACTCGACATTAAAACCATGACGCTGGCCGGCGGCGCGCTACGCGAAGGGTTAGTGTACGGCATGCTGCACTTGCCGATTGAACAGGATATTCGTCAACGTACGCTGCACAACCTGCAACGCCGTTATTTGCTGGATGTGGAACAGGCCAGGCGGGTCAGCTCGCTGGCCGATAATTTCCTGCAACAGGTCGCCCGGGACTGGCAGTTGGACAACCGATGTCGTGAACTTCTGCAATATGCCTGTCTGGTTCATGAAATTGGTCTGAGCATCGATTTTCGCCAATCCCCGCAACATGCAGCCTATCTGATCCGCCATAGCGATCTTCCCGGCTTTACCCCGGCACAAAAGAAACTACTGGCTACGTTATTGCAAAATCAAAGCAATCCCGTCGACCTGATGCCGCTCAGTCAGCAAAACGCGCTGCCGGTGATACAGGCCCAGCGTCTGTGCCGCCTGCTGCGTCTGGCGGTTATTTTCGCCAGCCGCCGCCGTGACGACACCCTCCCCGCCGTGCGCCTGCGCGCCGAGGGCGACAGCCTGAACGTTATTCTGCCCGCGGGCTGGATGACGCAGCATCCGTTACGGGCGGAAGCATTGGAACAGGAAAGCCGCTGGCAAAGCTACGTTCATTGGCCGTTGATGCTGGAAGAAAATATCACTTAGCGCCTATTCCTGTAGGCGCCCTCTCCCGTACGTATTATCCCGTCGTTTTCAAGACCGTCTTTTGTTCTGTGATCGCCTTCCATTTAAAAAAGAAACGATGGATGTATTTTTATAAAACATCGTTTCCATTATAACCAAAAAGGCTTTGATAGCCGCTTGCCCTGTAACGTTAAGTTAACCCGACACTCTGAGGACTAAGGATAACCATGCGACCTTCTCTTCGTTACCGTACCCGTCTGTTTGCCGTAATGCTAAGCCTGACGGCCGCCGCCCCTCTTTTCGCCGCCGATGCGCCGTCCGCGCCACAGAATTTGCAGGTTCCCACGCTGGCCTATGACGATCACAGTATCGTTCTGGTATGGGAATCTCCGGAAGACACCGGCAATATCATCGATTATCAGGTTTATCAGGACGGGAAATCCCTGGGGCTGGCCAGTCAAAACAACGATAAATACTCTCCGGCCAAAGCGTATATCAATGCGTTTTATGCCGGCGATAAAGCCGGTTTTCATCATAAAATCGTGATACACAATTTTAAGGTTGAGGGGCTGCAACCCGACGCGCAGCACCATTTCACCGTCAAAGCGGTCTATGCCGACGGCTCGCTTTCCGGCGACAGCAACCGCGTGAGCGCCAAAACCGCAGCATTCACCCAGGTTCTTGATATTAATGCGTTTGGCGCCAAGGCCGATGGTAAAACGCTTAACACCGCCGCCATTCAGCGGGCCATTGACGCCTGTAAACCCGGTTGCCGCCTCGACATTCCGGCAGGAACCTATAAAACCGGCGCGATTTGGTTAAAAAGCGATATGACGTTGAACCTGACGGAAGGCGCAGTGCTGCTGGGATCGGACGATCCCGCCGACTATCCGGCGGGTTATCATCTCTACGCTTACTCCACCAGCGAGCGTCCGGCTTCGTTGATTAATGCGATTGACGCCAACAGCTCGCACCCCGGCACGTTTCGCAATATCCGTATCGTCGGTAAAGGCATGATTGACGGCAACGGCTGGCTGCGCACCCAGCAAGGCGAAATCAAAGACGAATTAGGCAATGTGTTGCCGCAGTATATCGCCAGTAAAAACAGCAAGGTGCATGAAGACGGCATTCTGGCTAAAAATCAGGTCGCGCAGGCCGTCGCCGGCGGAATGGATCTCAAAACCGCCTACGGACAACGGCGCTCCAGCCTGATCACCTTACGCGGGGTGGAAAATGTCTATCTGGCCGACTTCACCGTGCGTAACCCGGCGTTTCACGGCATCATGAATCTGGAAAATCACAACGTGGTGGCAAACGGTTTGATCCATCAGACCTATGACGCCAACAACGGTGACGGCATAGAATTCGGCAACAGCAAAAACGTTATGGTATTCAATAACTTTTTTGATACCGGCGATGACAGCATCAACTTCGCCGCCGGGACGGGGGAAAAAGCCCGCCAACAAGAACCGATGAGCGGCGCCTGGCTTTTCAATAACTACTTTCGTATGGGGCATGGCGCGATCGTGACAGGCAGCCATACCGGCGCCTGGATTGAAAATATCGTCGCGGAAAACAACGTTATGTACCTGACCGATGTAGGTTTGCGGGCTAAAAGCACCACCGATATCGGCGGCGGCGCCCGCAACATCCTGTTTCGTAACAACGCCATGAAGGATATCGCCAAACAGGCGGTGGTGATTACGCTGAGCTACTCCGATGCCAATGCGAAAATCGATTATCCAGCGGCAAAAACCCCTGCTCAGTTTCATGACTTCCTGGTAAAAAATGTCACGGTGCAGGGGACGACCGGTAAATCGCCGTCTATTGAAATCAAAGGAGATAGCGCGAAAGACGCCTGGCACAGCAAAATCCGCTTCGACAACGTCAAGCTGGATAACGTTGCGCCCGCGGCTATCAGCGACCTGCGCGACAGCCAGTTCAATCACATCCTGTTTAGCCGATTACGCGACGGCGAAACACCGTGGAATTTCACCGCAACGGAAAATGTGAGCGTCGACGGAAAAATCATCACGCCGTAACTGGGAACAGGGCGGGTTTCCCGCCCTCAGACTGTTGACAAACCTATCACCCTTTATCGAACGGTGATAATGGAATGGAAGAGTAAAGCGTCCGCGCCAGGGATGGCGCGGTTCGAGCTTACAGGGATGTACTTGCAGCGTCTTTACGATCCATCCATTATCGCCGCTCACCGGGCTTTGTCAGCAAACTCAGGGCGGGTTTCCCGCCCTGAGGTTACTTGCCGTTTTCCTTGGCCTTGGCCAACTGCGCCCGAATACTCGCCAGGTGATTCTGCCCTTTCTGCATCCGTTCCTGCGCGTTGACCACTTTACGCTCGGTTTCCCAGTTCAGATCGTCCTGCGGCAGCTCAAGCAGGAAACGGCTGGGTTCCGGGCGCACCAGCTCGCCATACTGCCGCCGCTCTTTGCACAGGGTAAATATCAGCTCGCGCTGGGCGCGGGTGATGCCGACATAGGCCAGACGACGCTCCTCGTCGACGTTGTCTTCATCAATGCTGCTTTGATGCGGCAGCAGCCCTTCTTCCATGCCGACCAGAAACACATAGGGGAATTCCAGACCTTTCGAGGCGTGCAGCGTCATTAACTGCACCTGATCCAGCTCTTCCTCACTTTCCCCGCGCTCCATCATATCCCGCAGGGTGAAGCGCGTGACCACCTGGGTCAGCGTCATCGGCTCATCCAGATCCGATCCTTCCAGCATTTCCGTCATCCAGCTAAACAGCTGATTGACGTTTTTCATGCGCATTTCCGCCGCTTTCGGGCTGGGAGAGGTTTCGTATAGCCAGCTTTCATAATCCAGCCCGTGGATCAGATCGCGCACAGCCGCCACCGGCTCACGCTCCGCCAGACGGGCCACTTCGGCCATCCATTGGGTAAACCGTTGTAAAAACTCCAGCCCGCGACCGGTCAAAGACTGGCTTAATCCCAAATCAAAGCTGGCGCTGAACAGACTTTTATTGCGCTGATTGGCCCATTCGCCCAGCTTCTTCAGCGTCGCCGGGCCGATCTCGCGTCTTGGCGTGTTGACGATACGCAAAAAGGCGCTGTCATCATCCGGATTGGTCAATACGCGCAGATAGGCCAGCAGATCCTTGATTTCGGGACGTGAGAAAAACGAGGTGCCGCCGGAAATCCGATAAGGAATGCGGTTCTGCATCAACATTTTTTCAAACAGCCGGGACTGATGATTACCGCGATACAGGATGGCATAGTCGCCATACTGGGTTTTTTTAATAAAGTGATGGGCAATCAGCTCGCCCACCACCCGTTCGGCTTCGTGATCTTCGTTGTTGGCGGTAATCACCTTCAATTCATCGCCATAGCCCAGCTCCGAGAACAAGCGTTTTTCAAACACATGCGGATTATTGGCGATCAGGATGTTCGCCGCTTTCAGAATCCGGCCGGAAGAGCGGTAGTTTTGCTCCAGCTTGATGACTTCCAGCCTGGGGAAATCCTGCTGCAACAGCACCAGATTCTGCGGCCGCGCGCCGCGCCAGGAATAAATCGACTGATCGTCATCCCCCACCACCGTGAAGCGGGCGCGGCTGCCCACCAGCAATTTAACCAGCTCATACTGGCTGGTGTTGGTGTCCTGATATTCATCCACCAACAGATAGCGCAAGCGGTTCTGCCAGCGCTCGCGCACCTCGTCATTGCGTTTGAGCAACAGCGTCGGCAGCAGAATAAGATCGTCGAAATCCAGTACGTTACAGGCCCGAAGATGGTCGTGGTACAGCGCATAGCAATGCACAAACAGCTTGTCCCGTTCAGAACGCGCCGTGGCGGCGGCCCCGGCGGGATCGATAAGATCGTTTTTCCAGTTTGAGATCGCCGCGGTTAACTGTTGCAACAGCGTTTTGTCATTTTCCAGCCACTGCTCGGTTAATTCCTTTAGCAGAGCCATCTGATCCTGATCGTCAAACAGAGAGAAATTGGCTTTCATCCCTAGCGCCGCGTACTCCCGCTTAATGATCTCCAGCCCCAGCGTATGGAAGGTGGCGATGGTCAACCCACGGGTTTCCTTGCGCCCCAGCGTTTGCGCGACACGTTCTTTCATTTCCCGCGCGGCCTTGTTGGTAAAGGTCACCGCGGCGATATGTCGGGCCTGGTACTCGCACTGGCGGATCAGATGAGCAATTTTATTGGTGATGACGCGCGTCTTTCCCGAACCGGCTCCCGCCAGCACCAGACAAGGGCCGGTAACAAATTCGACAGCATGTTGTTGGCTGGGATTTAGACGCATAACGTAAGTGCTCAGTCATAAAACGGGAGGAGATTGTAGCAGAAAGGCGAACCGATCCCGATCGGGGATTTCTCATCGCCGCAGTCCACATCCTGCGCGGCAAATGCTACATTGCGTAGGTCAATCCCTATCATCAAAAGGTAATAAAATGGCAAATACCGCGGCAGCATTGCACATTCTGGTGGATACCGAACAGCAGGCCAATGATATTCTGACCCAGTTGCAACAGGGCGCGGACTTTCAAAAACTGGCGCGGCAATATTCAACCTGCCCGTCAAAACGTAACGGCGGCGATTTAGGCGAGTTCCGTAAAGGCGACATGGTGCCCGCCTTTGACAAGGCGGTGTTCTCCTGCGAACTGCTAACGCCCTTTGGCCCGGTAAAAACCCAGTTCGGTTATCACCTGATTAAAGTGCTATACCGTAACTAATCCCATCCCCCGACTCATAACGAAGAGACGGGGGATGAGTCTGATGATCCGGTTAGCCGATGGTCATCAGGCTGGCGTTCCCCCCCGCGGCGGCGGTATTGATGCTCAGCGAACGCTCATTCAGTAAACGCTCCAGCAACAGGTTGGTTTCACCGCGGGAAAAACCCTGTACCGAAATAATCGGCCCCTGAAGTTCGGCAACCTGCTCGCTCAGCAAGCGTAGCTGATCCGCATCGCCATGATAGATGACGGCATCAAAGGTCTGGCTATCCTGCCGCCAGTCCGCGCTGAAGCGGATGCGGGCCTGAACGCCGTCAGGCAGACGCCGATACAGATCGCGCAGCAGGTCCGTTTCTTGCCACAGCACGCCGCCGCCCACCGCCAACACCGCAGCCACCTGCGTTAAGGCATCATCTTCGTTATCCGCGCAGCACAGCACGCGTTCGCGGGGCAGCAGCGTATAGGTATTACGCTCGCCGGTCGGCCCCGGCAGCAGGCGCGTGGTTCCGCCTAATCCCAGTTCGCCGTAGCGCTGACAGAGCACTGCAAGGCCGTGGTGATGTTCCGTCGTCGCCCATTTTTCCAGCGCCTGCAAAGCAGGCAGCAGGGTGGCGCGAATCGAAGCATCCACCGTCTCGCCATCCTGTCGCGCCAATCCCTGTAGCGGCGCATCATCCGGGCGATAGCTCAGTAAACGGTACAGATAGAGCGGCCCGCCCGCTTTCGGGCCGGTGCCGGACAATCCCTCGCCGCCAAAGGGTTGCACCCCGACCACCGCGCCGACCATATTGCGGTTAACGTACTGATTGCCCACGTTGGCATTGCGGGTGACGCGTGCGATGGTCTCATCAATACGGGAATGAATACCCAACGTCAGGCCATACCCCGCCGCATTAATCCGATCGATAAGCGCATTCAGGTTTTGGCTTTGATAGCGCACCACGTGCAAGACCGGGCCGAACACCTCTTTTTGCAGTTCATCAACGCTGTCCAGTTCGATCAGGGTCGGCATCACGAAATTGCCGCGCGCCCACGCCTGTTCATCCTGCACGTGATGTTGAGCGGCCTGGAAGATGTTGCGTCCTTTCGCCCGCATCGCCTGAATATGGCGCTCAATGGTATTTTTCGCCTCCGCGTCAATCAGCGGGCCGATATCGGTAGCCAGACGCTCCGGGTTCCCCATCCGGCATTCCGCCATCGCGCCGCGCAGCATTTGCAGCGTGTGATCCGCCACATCCTCCTGAACGCACAGGATCCGCAGCGCCGAACAACGCTGTCCGGCACTGTCGAACGCCGAGGCAATCACATCGGTCACCACCTGTTCGGTCAGCGCGGAAGAGTCGACAATCATCGCATTCAGCCCGCCCGTTTCGGCAATCAGCGGAATAAGACGCCCCTGCGCATCAAGCCGCCCGGCGATGCTGCGTTGCAACAGGCTGGCGACCTCGGTTGATCCGGTAAACATCACGCCACGGATCCGGCGGTCATTGACCAGCGCGGCGCCGACGCTTTCCCCCCGCCCCGGCAACAGTTGCAATACGCCCGCGGGAACGCCGGCTTCCAACAGGATACGCACTGCCTGCGCGGCAATCAGCGGCGTTTGTTCGGCGGGTTTGGCCAGCACGCTGTTACCCGCCGCCAGCGCAGCCGCAATCTGTCCGGTAAAAATAGCCAGCGGGAAATTCCACGGGCTGATGCACACCACCGGCCCTAATGGACGATGTGAATCATTGGCAAACGCGTCACGCACCTGACAGGCGTAATAGCGCAAAAAGTCGACCGCCTCGCGAACTTCGGCAATGCCGTTGCCGAATGTCTTACCGGCTTCGCGCACCAGCAATCCCAGCAAATGCTGCAACTGACTTTCCATTATTTCAGCCGCTTTATCCAGCACGGCCGCGCGCTCTGCCGGCGGGGTGGCGAACCAGATGGCGCCGCCGTTGACCGCCGCCTCAAGCGCCCGGCCGACATCCGCCTCGCCGGCCTCACGAACATAGCCGACAATATCGCGGGAGTCCGCCGGGTTGACGACCGGTTGCGCTTCGCCGGGTTGCGGTTCGCCGACCATGATCGGCCCGGCCTGCCATAATTGCGTCGCGCTGGTCAGCAACGCGCTGGATAAGGAGGCGAGACGGTGCTCATTCGACAAATCCAGTCCGCTGGAGTTGGGGCGCACATCGCCATACAGACGGCGCGGCAACGGAATTCGCGGATGCGGCAGGCCGATCCGGCTTTCGCTCGCCGCCAGCGCTTCAACCTCGCCGACCGGGTCGGCCACCAGTTTCTCCAGCGGCAGGGTCGTATCGGCAATGCGGTTCACAAACGAGGTATTGGCGCCATTCTCCAGTAGACGGCGAACCAGATAGGCCAGCAGGGTTTCGTGCGTTCCGACCGGCGCATAAATGCGGCAGGGCCGATTCAGCTTGCCATCGGCCACTTTCCCCACCACCTGTTCATACAAGGGTTCGCCCATGCCGTGCAGGCATTGAAACTCATACTGTCCGGGGTAATAGTTATTGCCAGCCAGGTGATAAATCGCGCTTAACGTATGCGCATTATGGGTGGCGAACTGGGGATAAATCAGGTTCGGCACCGCCAGCAATTTACGCGCGCAGGCCAGATAGGACACATCGGTATAGACCTTGCGCGTGTAGACCGGGTAGCCCTCCAGCCCGTCCACCTGCGCGCGCTTGATTTCACTGTCCCAATAGGCGCCTTTCACCAGACGGACCATCAACCGCCGATGGCTGCGCTGAGCCAGGTCGATAAGGGCGTCGATGACGAACGGACAACGTTTCTGATACGCCTGAATGACGAACCCAATCCCGTTCCAGCCCGCCAACTGCGGCTCGAAACAGAGCTTTTCCAGCAGATCGAGCGAGATCTCCAGCCGATCGGCCTCTTCCGCATCGATATTGATGCCGATATCGTACTGACGAGCCTGTAAGGTGAGCGACAGCAGACGCGGATACAGTTCTTCCATCACTCGCTCATACTGCGCCCGGTTATAGCGGGGATGCAGGGCCGACAGCTTGATGGAAATCCCCGGCCCTTCATAGATACCGCGCCCGTTGGATGCTTTGCCAATGGCATGAATGGCCTGTTGGTAAGACACCAGATAAGCGGCGGCGTCTTTCTCCGTCAGCGCCGCTTCCCCCAGCATATCGTAAGAATAGCGGAACCCCTGCTCTTCCAGCTTGCCGGCATTCGCCAGCGCCTCGGCGATGGTTTCGCCGGTGACAAACTGCTCCCCCATCAGACGCATCGCCATATCCACGCCTTTGCGGATCAGCGGCTCGCCGCTTTTGCCAATAATACGATTAAGCGAATTCGACAGTTTGGCTTCGTTATGGGTGGCGACCAGCTTGCCGGTAAACAGCAATCCCCAGGTGGCGGCATTAACAAACAGCGACGGACTGTTGCCAAGGTGGGCATGCCAGTCTCCGGCGCTGATTTTGTCGCGGATCAACGCATCGCGGGTCGGTTTGTCCGGAATGCGCAGCAACGCTTCGGCCAGACACATCAACGCCACCCCTTCCTGTGAGGAAAGTGAAAATTCTTGCAGCAGCCCCTGAACCATACCGGCACGGCCGGTGGCCCCTTTTTGCCCCCGCAGCTTCCCGGCCAGATCGTAGGCCATTTTATGGGTAGATAGCGCAATTTCATCGGATAATCTCGCCCGTTCAAGCAACATCGGCACCAGTTCGGTTTCGGGCCGACGATAGGCCGATGTGATGGCGGCGCGGATAACCGACTGAGGCAATATCTGTTCGGCAAAATCCAGAAAAGGCTGATGGGTTTCTTCTTCCTGAGATTGCGGCATAATCTCTTCCGCTTCAATGTGGCTGGACGTAGCCGATTGTGGTATCTCAGGAGTATCGGCGCCGCTTTCGAGGCGTTCCAGATAATTGTAAATGGCCTGCTTGATAAGCCAGTGCGGCGTGCGATCGATCCGCTGCGCGGCGGCCTTGATCCGGTCGCGTGTTGCCTCGTCGAGTTTTACACCCATCGTGGTAGAACCCATTTACTCCACTCCTGTGATTAAAGTACATATCGTCAACGTCAATATCGGTCATGTTGCAACTTTGTGCAACCTTGTTAAATCAGGGGCGTGCGCGAGGCAATATTTCTTGCTTTTTTTAACATTTAGCCACGGCGAAAACGCCTTATCAGCGCCGGGAGGAAAAGGGGAATTCGCTATAAGATCCGCTTATCCATATTATTATCATGGGATTATACCATGCGCCGCAGCCCGATTTTCGGCCAGGCCGATTATGGTTAATGTGACGCAGAGTGAGAAATATGTAATTCATATGTTAAAAATATTGTTGACAACGCATGCACTCAACTAGGATAACCAACTGCCCCCATAAGGTGGCGCTTATCGCAACCGGCACTATTTTCACTCCGCGCCCCGTTCCGGCCGGCGTGAAAAGCCAGGGTTTATCGCAACCAAAACGGTGCGCGAATAATAATGAAAATGGAGAGTTAAATGACAATGAGCACACCTATGCTGGTGACTTTTTTGGTGTACATCTTCGGGATGGTACTCATCGGCCTGTTCGCCTATCGCGCCACCAACAACTTCGGCGATTACATTCTGGGCGGTCGCAGGATGGGGAGCGTGGTCACCGCGCTCTCCGCCGGCGCATCCGACATGAGCGGCTGGCTGCTGATGGGATTGCCGGGCGCCATCTTCATTTCCGGTATCTCTGAAAGCTGGATCGCCATCGGCCTGACGATCGGCGCCTATCTCAACTGGAAATGGGTCGCCGGTCGTTTACGCGTACACACGGAAGTCAATCACAACGCGCTGACGTTGCCGGACTATTTCACCCACCGCTTTGAAGACACCAGTAAACTGCTCCGGGTGATTTCCGCACTGGTGATTCTGATCTTTTTCACCATCTACTGCGCCTCCGGCGTGGTGGCGGGCGCCCGCCTGTTCGAAAGCACCTTTGACATGAGCTACGGCACCGCCCTGTGGGCGGGCGCGGCGGCGACCATCGCCTATACGTTTATCGGCGGGTATCTGGCGGTAAGCTGGACGGACACCGTCCAGGCCAGCCTGATGATTTTCGCGCTGATCCTGACGCCGGTGATGGTGATCCTGTCGCTCGGCGGCATTGACACCTCGCTGATGGTGATCGAAGCGCAGAACCCGGCCAATCTGGATATGTTCAAAGGGATGAGTTTCGTGGCCATCATCTCCCTGATGGGCTGGGGACTGGGCTATTTCGGCCAGCCGCATATTCTGGTGCGCTTTATGGCGGCGGATTCTCACCATACCATTCACAATGCGCGCCGCATCAGTATGACCTGGATGATCCTGTGTCTGGCTGGGGCGGTGACCGTGGGCTTCTTCGGCATCGCCTACTTTACCAATCACCCCGAGCAAGCCGGTAACGTCTCGGCAAACAGCGAACGGGTATTTATTGAACTGTCCATACTGCTGTTCAATCCGTGGATTGCCGGGGTGCTGTTGTCGGCGATTCTGGCGGCGGTGATGAGCACCCTGAGCTGCCAGTTGCTGGTGTGCTCCAGCGCGATTACCGAAGATTTGTATAAGCCTTTCCTGCGCAAGAATGCCAGCCAGAAAGAGCTGGTATGGGTCGGTCGGGCTATGGTGTTATTAGTGGCGGTGATTGCCATCGCCCTGTCGGCCAATCCGGAAAACCGGGTGCTGGGGCTGGTCAGCTATGCCTGGGCCGGTTTCGGCGCCGCATTCGGCCCGGTTATTCTGCTCTCCCTGCTATGGCCGCGCATGACCCGCAACGGCGCGCTGTTCGGCATGATTGTCGGCGCGGCCACTGTACTGCTCTGGAAACAGTACGCCTGGCTGGGACTGTATGAAATCATCCCCGGTTTCCTGTTCAACTGCCTGACCATCGTTGTCGTCAGCCTGCTGGGCCGGGCGCCATCCAAGGTGATTACCGAGCGTTTCAGCAAAGCGGAAGCGGAATTTAAATCGGTCAAGGTTTAATCTTTCCGGGCACAAGGCGCGGCTCGCTGCGCCAGTCGCTTTTAGCGTCGTTTTCCCCAAAAAAACAAAAGGCACAGCGAAATGCTGTGCCTGAGGTTGCTGACAAAGTCGTTTGTAAGCCTGAGATACCCGGGCCTAGCGTACCGAGGGGTGCTCCGGCGGCTTACGCCGCTACGGCCCCTCGCCACGCTCTCCCTAATAACGGGCTTTGTCAACGGTCTGGGCACCGCGAATGCTGTGCCTTTTGAGCTTTATGACCGAATGGGATTAACCCGCAACGGCGATACGTTTCATATCCGTCATATAGCCGCGCAGTTTACGACCGACGCTTTCGATCGGGTGGTTGCGAATCGCTTCGTTAACGTCACGCAGCTGTGCGTTGTCCACCTCTGTCGCCGCCACGGTTTTACCTAAATCGCCCGGTTGCAGCGACGCCATGAATTTCTCTTTCAGCAGCGGCACGGCGGCGTTGGCGAACAGATAGTTGCCGTATTCCGCCGTATCGGAGATCACCACGTTCATTTCGTACAGACGCTTACGGGCAATGGTATTGGCAATCAGCGGCAGCTCATGCAGCGATTCGTAGTAAGCCGACTCTTCGATAATGCCCGAGCTCACCATGGTTTCAAACGCCAGTTCCACCCCGGCTTTCACCATCGCAATCATCAGCACGCCGTGATCAAAATATTCCTGCTCGGAGATTTTACCGTCAAACTGCGGCGCGTTTTCAAACGCCGTTTTACCGGTTTCTTCACGCCAAGTCAGCAGCTTGAGGTCATCGTTCGCCCAGTCGGCCATCATGCCGCTGGAGAACTCGCCGGAAATAATGTCGTCCATATGTTTCTGGAACAAGGGCGCCATAATCTCTTTCAGTTGCTCAGACAGCGCAAAGGCGCGCAGCTTGGCCGGATTGGACAATCTGTCCATCATCAGCGTAATGCCGCCCTGCTTCAGCGCTTCGGTAATGGTTTCCCAACCGAACTGCACCAGTTTTTCCGCGTAGGCCGCATCAGCGCCGTCGGCCACCAGCTTATCAAAGCTCAGTAAAGACCCTGCCTGCAACATACCGCACAGGATCGTCTGCTCGCCCATCAGGTCGGACTTCACTTCGGCGACGAAAGAGGATTGCAGTACGCCGGCGCGATGACCGCCGGTTGCCGCCGCCCAGGCTTTGGCGATCGCCATGCCTTCGCCTTGCGGATCGTTTTCCGGATGAACCGCGATCAGCGTCGGCACGCCGAAACCACGTTTGTATTCTTCACGCACTTCCGTACCCGGGCACTTCGGCGCCACCATCACCACGGTGATGTCTTTACGGATCTGCTCGCCTACTTCAACGATGTTGAAACCGTGCGAATAACCCAGCGCCGCGCCCTGCTTCATCAGCGGCTGGACAGCCTGAACCACGGCGGAGTGCTGTTTGTCCGGCGTCAGGTTAACCACCAAATCCGCCTGCGGGATCAGTTCTTCATAGGTGCCGACGGTGAAACCATTTTCAGTGGCTTTACGCCATGAGGCGCGTTTCTCGGTAATCGCTTCCTGACGCAGCGCGTAAGCGATATCCAGACCGGAGTCACGCATATTCAGCCCCTGGTTCAAGCCCTGTGCGCCACAGCCGACGATCACCACTTTTTTACCTTTCAGGAAGCCCGCTTCATCGGCGAATTCGTCACGTCCCATAAAACGGCACTGGCCCAATTGCGCCAGCTGCTGACGCAGGTTCAATGTGTTGAAATAGTTAGCCATGTAGTACTCCGTATGATGTTTTGTTTATCTGTTATTCAGAAAAGCTTTCCCGCGAGATAGGAAAACCGCTATGCCCCCATCATATGACAGGAAATGCGTTGCTCAAATTGATATATTAACAACGTCATATTGCAAAATCTGCAAGATAAACGCGAGGCTCGCTGCGCATGGATTTACGTGATCTCAAATTATTTCTGCATTTGGCGGAAAGCCGGCACTTCGGCCGCACCGCAAAGGCGATGCATATCAGTCCTTCCACGCTATCGCGGCAAATTCAACGGCTGGAGGAAAATGTCGGCCAAACCCTGTTTCAGCGCGATAACCGCACCGTGCAGCTCACCGATGCCGGGGAACAACTAAAGCGGTTCGCCCAGCAAACGCTGCTGCAATATCAGCAGCTTCGACACGCTATCAGCCAACGCGGGCCATCGCTTAGCGGCGAACTGCGTATTTTTTGCTCCGTCACCGCCGCTTACAGCCATTTACCGCCAATTTTGGATCGTTTCCGGGCGGAACATCCCCTGGTAGAGATCAAGCTGACCACCGGTGACGCCGCGGACGCCGTCGACAAAGTCCACTCCAACGACGCCGACCTCGGGATCGCCGGCCACCCGGAAAGCCTGCCCGCCAGCGTGGAATTCATGCCGATAGGCAAGATCCCGCTGTCGCTTATCATCCCGGCGCTGCCTTGTCCGGTGCAGGCTCAGGTAAAACACGCCAACCCGGACTGGTCGGAAATACCGTTCATTCTGCCGGAGCACGGGCCGGTGCGTAAACGCATCGAACTGTGGTTTCGCCGCCACCGCATCGCCACGCCGCAGATCTATGCCACCGTATCGGGCCACGAGGCGATGGTGTCGATGGTGGCGCTGGGCTGCGGCATTGCCTTAATCCCGGATATCGTGCTGGAAAACAGTCCGGAGCCGGTACGCAATCGTGTCTCCGTTTTTGCCGAACAGGCGATGGAACCTTTGGAACTGGGCGTTTGCGTGCAGAAAAAGCGGCTCAGCGAACCGCTGATTGCCGCCTTCTGGGGGACGCTTCCCAATCCATCTTAAGAATAATGCGTGACGGCAACACACGCCGGCGGACATGGAAAACCCATGCTGAGGGTCAAGGCGCGGCGCAACCAAAACGCGACTCTACCTCGCCAATGGCATCGATGCGCGCCTGATGACGCCCCCCTTCGAACTGCGCATCCAGCCAGGCATCAACGATCATTTTCGCCAGTTCCGACCCGACGACTCGCGAACCGAACGCCAGCACATTGGTATTGTTGTGCTGGCGGGAAAGCTGCGCCGAGTACGGTTCGCTGCAAACCACGGCACGGATGCCGGGAAATTTATTGGCGGTAATGGCGATCCCCACCCCCGTGCCGCAAATCAATATTCCTCCTTCCGCATCACCAGCCACAACCGCTTCCGCCACCGCGACGGCATAGCGCGGATAATCGGTACGTTCGCTGGACCATGTGCCTTTATCCATCACCGTTACGCCACGCCGCTGTATGTGGGCGACGATTTCCGCTTTCAGTTCAAACCCGACATGATCGCACCCAAGAACAATCTTCCTCATCGCGACAACCTCTTAATTAAGTAACGTTGCAAACTTTACAAATTTCATTTATTTGTGACTAAAAAACGCATTTAACAGTAAAATCAATATGTATCAGTTAGTTGATATTGATTAATTGCCTTTTACCTCACAAGAAGATAATTTTTTATTAATTTTATTGATCCTCCCGTGTTGCCCACCAAAAACCGGAATTAATATAACTATCTGTATATTAAATAAAATAAATCCATGTGGTCATAATAGTCGATCATAGAATAACTTCACAAACACATTAACTTTATAAATTTATATTTTTTGTGAAGTTGGTTGCATATTTCGTCTGCACGTTGTGGTGATATAGTGCTGTCTCCAGCTTACAAACGTGAAAAACGAGATGAGTCAATCAGAGTTTGATCAGGGTATTCCCCACGGCATCGGCATTGCGCCTTACTTGCGCATGAAGCAGGAAGGCATGACGGAGAATGAAAGCCGTATCGTGGAATGGTTTTTATCGCCGGGTAATTTAAGCGAGGCTTCGTCGATTAAAGATGTCGCCGAGGCGCTGATGGTGTCGGAAGCGATGATCGTCAAAGTGTCCAAGCTGCTGGGCTTCAGCGGCTTTCGCAGCCTGCGCAGTACGCTGATCGACTACTTTTCGCAATCCGAACAGGTGTTGCCGGCGGAACTCTCGTTCGATGAAGCCCCGCAGGACGTGGTGAACAAAGTCTTCAATATCACCCTGCGCACCATTATGGAAGGGCAGTCGATTGTTAATGTGGACGAGATCCACCGCGCGGCTCGTTACTTTCACCGGGCGAAGCAGCGCGATCTTTACGGCGTAGGCGGATCAAACGCGATCTGCGCCGATATCGAACACAAAATGCTGCGTATCGGCGTACGCTGCCACGCCTACCAGGACGCGCACATCATGATGATGTCCGCCGCGCTTCTGCAAGAGGGGGACGTGGTACTGGTGGTTTCCCACTCGGGGCGCACCAGCGATGTTAAAGCCGCGGTAGAGCTGGCGAAAAAGAATGGCGCCAAAATAATATGTATTACGCATAGTTACCATTCGCCCATCGCCAAATTAGCCGATTTTATTATTTGTTCGCCAGCGCCAGAAACACCTTTATTAGGGCGCAATGCATCCGCACGTATCTTACAACTCACATTATTAGATGCTTTTTTTGTTTCCGTAGCACAACAGAATATTGAGCAGGCAACATTAAATATGGAAAAGACCGGCGCCATCGTCGATTTTTTCCGCCGGGATAAATAATAAACCGTACTCTTACCCTACAGTGAGAATAGAGCGATGAATAAACTTCTGAAATTATTCAGTGGCGCGGCTGTTGGCGTGATGTTATCCGCCAGTGCTTTTGCCGCCGCCGATTATGCCGTGGTATTAAAAACACTTTCCAATCCGTTCTGGGTCGATATGAAAAAAGGGATTGAAGACGAGGCGAAAAAATCAGGCATCAGCGTGGATATATTTGCTTCGCCATCGGAAGGAGATTTTCAATCACAGCTACAGTTATTTGAAGATCTGAGTAATAAAAATTATAAAGGCATCGCCTTTGCTCCGCTCTCATCGGTAAACCTGGTGATGCCGGTGGCGCGAGCCTGGAAAAAAGGCATTTATCTGGTCAATCTCGATGAAAAAATCGATATGGACAACCTGAAAAAAGCGGGCGGCAACGTCGAAGCCTTTGTCACCACCGATAACGCGGCGGTAGGCGCCAAAGCGGCCGACTTTATTATCCAGCGGTTGGGTGCCGAAGGCGGGGAAGTCGCCATTATCGAAGGGAAAGCCGGCAATGCCTCCGGCGAAGCGCGCCGTCAGGGTGCGACCGGCGCCTTTCAGAAAGCCGATGCCATCAAGCTGGTCGCCAGTCAGCCCGCGGACTGGGACCGGATCAAAGCGTTGGACGTAGCCACCAATGTGCTACAGCGCAACCCAAACCTGAAAGCCTTCTACTGCGCTAACGACACCATGGCCATGGGCGTGGCGCAAGCGGTAACCAATGCGGGTAAAACCGGCAAGGTGCTGGTTATCGGCACCGACGGTATTCCGGAAGCGCGCAAGATGGTGGAAAGCGGGCAAATGACCGCCACCGTGGCGCAGAGCCCGGCGGATATCGGCGCCACCGGCCTGCGGCTACTGGTGGAAGCGGAGAAATCCGGCAAGGTTATTCCACTGGATAAACAACCGGAGTTTAAGCTGGTTGATTCGGTATTGATTACCCAATAAACCTCCGTCCCCTTTTCGGCAAGGAGAGGGGAGTCGTTTCTCTCCACCTGCGCCCGCTAACAACAAGACAGAGGCGTTGAGGCAAGCTGACGCCGCTATCCGGGTGACTGACAACTCTGCCGGGAACAGATTTGAACGTCGATCGCCGCAGCCCGAAGGACGAGACCCATGGATGGGCCGAGTAACGCGGCCAGCGCACATGCAACTGAAATATGACGAGTATAAAAGGTAATCGTATGGTCACGCCTTATATCCGTATGGCGGGGATCGGCAAATCCTTTGGCCCGGTTCACGCATTGAAGTCGGTTGATTTAACTATTTACACCCATGAGATCCACGCATTATTAGGTGAAAATGGCGCCGGTAAATCAACCTTAATGAAAATATTGTCGGGAATATATGCGCCAACCGAAGGGAATATTACCATTAATAATGTGGTCTATAACAAACTGGATCATAAACTCGCGGCGCAATTAGGTATTGGCATAATTTATCAGGAATTAAGCGTTATTGATGAATTAACGGTGCTGGAAAATCTTTATATTGGCCGCCATCCCACCAAAAAAGTCTGCGGCGTAAAGATTATCGACTGGAAAGAAATGCGCGTTCGTGCCGCCATGATGTTATTACGCGTTGGCCTGAAAGTCGATCTCGATGAGAAAGTCGCCAATTTATCCATCAGCCATAAACAAATGCTGGAAATTGCCAGAACGCTGATGTTAAACGCCAACGTCATCATTATGGATGAACCGACCTCTTCGCTAACCAATAAAGAGGTGGATTATCTGTTTTTAATCATGAATCAGCTGCGTAAAGATGGCTGCTCGATCGTTTATATCTCACACAAGCTGAATGAAATCCGCCAGATCTGCGACCGCTACACGGTGATGAAAGACGGCGGCAGCGTCTGTAGCGGCATGATGAACGAGGTGAGTAATGACGACATCGTGCGCCTGATGGTCGGACGCGAGCTGCAAAATCGCTTTATCGCCATGAAAGAGAACGCCGGCAACATCGAACACGATACGGTGTTCGAAGTAAAGCATGTCACCAGCCGGGATAAAAAAAAGGTTCGCGATATTTCTTTTTCGGTCAGCCGTGGGGAAATCCTCGGCTTCGCGGGGCTGGTCGGTTCCGGGCGAACAGAACTGATGAACTGCCTGTTTGGCGTCGACAAACGCAGCCAGGGCGAAATCCTGCTGCACGGCAAACCCATTACCCCACGCTCCCCGCTTGATGCGCTGAAAAAAGGAATGGGCTACATCACCGAAAGCCGGCGCGAAAACGGCTTTTTCGCCAACTTTTCCATCGCCGAAAATATAGCGATCGGCCGGAGCCTGAAGGACGGCGGCTATAAAGGCGTCATGGGATTGTTTAACCCGCGGCAGGAGCGCGAGATCGCCGAACAGCAGCGCAAGCTGCTGGCGCTGAAATGTCACTCGGTCGACCAGAATATTACCGAGCTGTCAGGGGGGAATCAGCAAAAGGTACTGATTTCCAAATGGTTATGCTGCAATCCGGAGGTAATCATCTTCGATGAGCCCACCCGCGGCATTGATGTGGGTGCCAAGGCCGAAATCTACAAAGTGATGCGCCTGCTGGCGGACGAGGGAAAAGTCATTCTGATGGTTTCCTCAGAGCTGCCTGAAATTATTACCGTCTGTGACCGCATCGCGGTGTTCTGCGCGGGACGGCTGACGCAAATCCTGACCAATCGCGACGATATAAGCGAAGAGGAGATTATGGCATGGGCATTACCACAAGAGTAAAAGGCGATCCGGCGCAGAAAAAACCGTTTAATTTCGCCATTTTCTGGGACAAATACGGGACGTTTTTCATCCTCGCGATTATCGTGGCGATCTTTGGCACGCTCTCGCCGGAATATTTCCTCAACACGAATAACATCACGCAGATTTTCGTCCAGAGTTCGGTAACCGTGTTGATCGGTATGGGTGAGTTTTTCGCCATCCTGGTGGCGGGTATCGATCTGTCCGTGGGGGCGATTCTGGCGCTGTCGGGGATGGTCACCGCCAAGCTGATGCTGGCGGGCGTTGACCCCCTGTCCGCCGCGCTGATTGGCGGCGTGCTGGTGGGCGGCGCACTCGGCGCGATTAACGGTTGCCTGGTCAACTGGACCGGTCTGCATCCGTTTATCATCACCTTGGGAACTAACGCTATCTTTCGCGGCATTACGCTGGTCATTTCCGACGCCAACTCCGTCTATGGCTTCTCGTTCGATTTCGTTAATTTCTTTGCCGCCAGCGTGATCGGCGTGCCCGTACCGGTCATTTTCTCGCTGTTGATCGCTCTGCTGCTGTGGTTCATCACCTCCCGTACCCGGCTTGGCCGCAATATCTATGCGCTGGGCGGCAATAAAAACTCCGCCTTCTACTCCGGTATTGATGTGAAGTTCCACATGCTGGTGGTCTTCATCATCTCCGGAATTTGCGCCGGGTTGGCCGGCGTGGTTTCCACCGCCCGACTGGGCGCGGCCGAGCCGTTAGCCGGCATGGGGTTTGAAACTTACGCCATCGCCAGCGCCATCATTGGCGGCACCAGTTTCTTCGGCGGCAAGGGCCGCATCTTTTCAGTGGTTATCGGCGGGTTGATTATCGGCACCATCAATAACGGCCTGAATATCCTGCAAGTACAAACCTACTACCAACTGGTGGTGATGGGCGGGCTGATTATCGCTGCTGTCGCGCTGGATCGGCTGATCAGCAAGTAAGGAGTCAATGATGAAAATATCCCCCTCTCTAATGTGTATGGATTTGTTGAAGTTCAAAGAGCAGATCGAGTTTATCGATCGCCACGCGGACTATTTTCATATCGACATCATGGACGGCCATTTTGTGCCGAACCTGACGCTGTCTCCCTTTTTCGTCAGCCAGGTCAGGCGGCTGGCGAGTAAGCCGCTTGACTGCCATCTGATGGTGACCAGGCCGCAAGATTACATTGCCTCACTGGCCTCGGCCGGCGCCGACTTCATTACCCTCCACCCGGAAACCATCAACGGTCAGGCCTTCCGCCTGATCGACGAGATCCGCCAGCGCGGGATGAAAGTCGGCCTGATCCTCAACCCGGAGACACCGGTCGACGCAATGAAGTATTACCTCCATAAAGCAGATAAGATCACCGTGATGACGGTCGACCCCGGCTTTGCCGGGCAGCCGTTCATCCCCGAAATGCTGGAAAAAATCGTGGAACTGAAAGCATGGCGCGCGCGCGAAGGATTGGCCTATGAAATTGAGATCGACGGCTCCTGCAATCAGGCCACGTATCAGCAACTGATTGAGGCGGGCGCCGATGTGCTGATTGTCGGTTCGTCCGGCCTGTTCGGTCATTCGCAGGATATCGATGAAGCATGGCGCGCCATGTCACAACAGATTATGCAGGCCAAACGCGAGGCGGTGCCCCATGTCTGAACGGCTTTCCGTGGTCGCCGGGGTGGATATGGGCGCCACCCATCTCCGCGTCTGCCTGCAAAACGCTCGGGGAGAGGTGATCCTGCGCGAGAAGTCCGCTACCGCGGAGGTGCTCACCCCCGATCTGGTTGAGGGGTTAAGCACGTGGTTGCATCAGTGGGTTAACCGCCATCAGGCGCGCTGCCTTGGTCTGGTTATGGGGTTCCCGGCGCTGGTCGGCAGCGATCGGCGCACCATCATCTCCACACCCAATCTGCCGCTCACGTCTGACGATCTGGCCAATCTGGCGGAGCGGCTGGAACAGGCCCTGCACTGCCCGGTACAGTTTGCTCGCGATGTGAACCTGCAACTCTCTTACGATGTGCATGCCAACGACCTGGAGGACAACGTGGTGCTGGCCGCCTATCTCGGCACCGGCATGGGCTTTGCCATCTGGCTGAACGGCGCGCCATGGACCGGAGCGCACGGCGTGGCGGGCGAACTCGGCCATATTCCCCAGGGCGACGGGCGGCTACAGTGCGGCTGCGGCAACTATGGCTGTCTGGAAACCGTCTGCTCAGGCATGGCGCTGCGTCGCTGGTACGAGCAAACGTCGCGGCCGTATGCGCTCGGCGATCTGTTTCTGCACACCGGCGATGACCTCTTTATTGGCGAATTCTTAGAGCATGCGGCGCGCGCCGTTGCCACCAGCGTCAACCTGTTTGACCCTCACGTCGTAATTCTAGGCGGCGGCGTGATGGATATGCCGGGCTTTCCGCTGGATACGCTGATAACGCGGATCCGGACATGCCTGCGCCGCCCGTTGCCCCATGATGCGGTGCGTTTTCTTCCCGCCTCTTCTTCGTCTTTTAACGGAGCCAGCGGCGCCGCCCGTCTTGCCGGACAACGCTGGTTTATATAATGCTTCGAATAGGCATTAGCCGGAGAACCGCGCATAAGGATCGATATTATGTGACTGCGTCGCCCGCTTCATGGTTTCGATTTTCATCAGGTAATGATAAAGCGGCTCCAACTGAGTGAACCCCTGCGCCAACGTCGTCGTCAGTTCGCCGGAGAACAGCGGCGCCATATCCTGACTGGTGCAAATGGCGGCAAAGGACTTGCGGTTATACCAGTCGGCCAGCGCGGGCGGCAGATCTTTGATCAACGGACGTTTATAGCTTTCACCTTCCAGCTTAAACCTGTCTTGCAGACAGTCGGCCACGTCAAGGAAGCCTTGCGGGTTGTCGCGCACCGTTTGCCGGAACAGCTCCATCGTATTACGCGTGGCGCTGTAATACCCCAGACCATAGCGCCAGGTATCAGGCGTAATCTCAAAGAAATAGACCGGCGCGTCGGTCCAGTCTTTACGGGTTCGCTTGAACGTCAGCCACATCTGGCTGCGGTAGCGTGATTTATCGTGGGAAAAGCGCGTATCGCGGTGAATACGGGAAAGTGTCTTGCCGATCGCCGGACGGGTTTCAAACTGGTCGTCGATTTGCAACATGGTCAGGCTGAGCGCATCGACCAGCGCGCGAAAAGGCCACACCAATTGCTCATCGTAAATAGCGCGATGCTCATCAAACCAGTCTTTATCATTGTGCTGGCGCACCTGTTGCAGAAACGTCAATCCCTGCTGGGAAAAGCCATTGAAATGCGTTGCCATCGTGTTACATCATCTGAACGGGCCGTAGGATGATGTAAAGATAACGCTCCCGGCTGTGAAACACCACCGGGAGCGCTTATGCGGGTAATACGTCAACCGCCGCTAACCCGCCAGAAAGAAGCGGAATGACGGATTACTGGTTTCGTCATGGCACTCGTAGCCCAGCGCCTGAAGATGTTGCTCAAACTCCGGATCGCGATCCTCCAGCTCAAACGCCGCCAGCACCCGGCCAAAGTCCATGCCGTGGCTGCGATAGTGGAACAGCGAAATATTCCAGTGCGTGCCCAACGTATGCAGAAATTTCAGCAGCGCCCCCGGCGATTCTGGAAATTCAAAGCTATACAGGCGTTCCTGCAAAGGTTTTGAAGGCCGCCCGCCGACCATATAGCGAACGTGCAGCTTCGCCATTTCATCATCGGATAAATCCACCACCTCATAACCGCCCTGAGACAGCTCGGTAATGATCTCCTCACGCTCGTCGTGACCACGCGTGAGGCGCACGCCGACAAAAATGCAGGCGTTTTTGGCATCCGCATAGCGGTAGTTAAACTCGGTCACGGCCCGCCCGCCCAGCAGTTGGCAGAACGTCAGGAAGCTGCCTTTCTTCTCCGGGATGGTGACCGCCAGCAAAGCTTCCCGCTGCTCGCCCAACTCACAACGCTCAGACACATAGCGCAAACCGTGGAAATTGACATTGGCGCCGGACAACACATGCGCCAGACGCTCGCCCTGAATCTGATGCTGCTGGATGTACTTCTTCATCCCCGCCAGCGCCAGCGCGCCGGACGGCTCGGCAACCGCGCGCACGTCTTCAAACAGGTCTTTTACCGCCGCACAGATGGCATCGCTGTCTACGGTGATCACATCGTCAAGATATTCCTGACACAGACGGAAAGTTTCATCACCAATGCGTTTTACCGCCACGCCTTCGGCAAACAGCCCCACGCGGGCCAGATCGACCGGATGCCCGGCGTCCAGCGCGGCGCGCAGACAGGCTGAATCTTCCGCTTCCACGCCAATCACTTTAATCTGCGGCATCAACTGTTTGATCAACACCGCCACGCCGGCCGCCAGACCGCCGCCGCCGACCGGCACGAATACCCGGTCCAGATGCGCGTCCTGCTGCAACAGCTCCATCGCCAGCGTGCCCTGTCCGGCAATGACCGCCGGGTGATCGAACGGCGGCAAAAAGGTCATTTTCTGCTGTTGCGACAGTTCGATGGCTTTGGCTTTGGCCTCGTCAAAGTTCGCGCCATGCAGCAATACCTCACCGCCAAAACCGCGCACCGCATCGACTTTGATATCCGCCGTAGCAACCGGCATGACAATCAATGAATGAATGCCAAGCTTGCTGGCGGAAAGCGCCACGCCCTGCGCATGGTTACCGGCGGATGCGGTCACCACGCCGTGCGATTTCTGTTCGTCGTTCAGACCGGCTATCATCGCGTAAGCGCCGCGCAGCTTAAAGCTGTGCACCACATGGCGATCTTCTCGCTTCACCAGAATGACATTACCCAACCGCGAAGAAAGCTTGTCCATTTTCTCCAACGGCGTGACCTGAGTAACTTCATAGACCGGCGAGCGCAGGATAGCCCGCAGGTACTCCGCGCCACAGGGCGCGGAAGGAAGGGGTTGTGACACAGCCATGATTATCAGCCTCCCAGCTTGCTCTTATCACGAACGGCGCCTTTATCGGCGCTGGTCGCCAAACTGGCGTAAGCGCGCAGCGCAAAAGAAACCAGACGGTCACGATTGTGCGGCGTCCAGGCGGCATCGCCCCGCGCCAGTTCAGCTTCATGGCGGCTCGCTAATTCACTTTCCGCCACTTCCAGCGCGATGCTGCGGCCTGGAATATCAATGGCGATGATGTCGCCATCTTGCACCAGACCGATGGTGCCGCCATTCGCCGCTTCAGGAGAAGCATGGCCGATCGACAGACCCGATGTCCCACCGGAGAAACGTCCGTCGGTGATCAGCGCACAGCTTTTGCCCAGCCCCATCGATTTCAGGTATGTGGTCGGATACAGCATTTCCTGCATGCCCGGCCCGCCTTTCGGCCCTTCGTAACGAATAACCACTACGTCACCCGCCACGACCTTGCCCCCCAGGATCGCTTCTACCGCATCATCCTGACTCTCGTACACTTTGGCCGGGCCGCGGAACACCAGGCTACCTTTATCCACGCCGGCGGTCTTCACGATACAGCCGTTTTCCGCCAGATTACCGTACAGCACCGCCAGACCGCCGTCCTGACTATAGGCAAACTCACGGGAACGAATACATCCCTCCTGCCGGTCAATATCCAGCGAATCCCAGCGGCAGTCCTGCGAAAACGCCTGCGTGGTGCGGATACCGGCCGGGCCGGCGGAGTACATCTTTTTCACGTCGTCGTTGTCGGTCTGTACCACGTCGTATTCCGCCAGCGTTTCCGGCAGCGTTTTACCCAGCACGTTGTACACCTCGCGGTGCAGCAGACCGGCGCGATCCAGCTCGCCGAGGATGCCCATCACCCCACCGGCGCGATGCACGTCTTCCATATGATATTTCTGCGTGCTCGGCGCCACCTTGCACAGATGCGGAACCTTGCGCGACAGGCGGTCGATATCTTCCATCGTGAAATCGACCTCTCCTTCCTGCGCCGACGCCAGCAGGTGCAGTACGGTATTGGTCGAGCCGCCCATGGCAATATCCAGCGTCATGGCATTTTCAAACGCCGCTTTGGTGGCGATATTGCGCGGCAACGCGCGCGCGTCGTCCTGCTCGTAGTAGCGTTTCGCCAGCTCGACAATGCGTTTACCGGCATTCAGGAACAGATTCTTACGATCGGCATGCGTCGCCAGCAGCGAACCGTTGCCCGGCTGCGACAGCCCCAGCGCTTCGGTCAGACAGTTCATGGAGTTGGCGGTAAACATGCCGGAACAGGAACCGCAGGTCGGACAGGCCGAGCGCTCAATCTGCTCGCTGTCGGCGTCGCTGACGTTCGGGTTCGCGCCCTGAATCATGGCATCGACCAGATCCAGTTTGATTATCTGATTGGAAAGCTTGGTTTTTCCGGCTTCCATCGGCCCGCCGGAGACAAAGATGACCGGAATGTTGAGACGCAGCGCGGCCATCATCATTCCCGGGGTGATTTTGTCGCAGTTGGAAATACACACCATGGCATCGGCGCAGTGCGCATTAACCATGTATTCAACCGAATCGGCTATCAGCTCGCGTGAAGGCAGGGAATAGAGCATGCCGCCATGCCCCATGGCAATACCGTCATCGACCGCAATGGTGTTGAACTCTTTGGCCACGCCGCCGGACGCTTCGATTTGCTCGGCGACCAGTTTCCCCAGATCGCGCAAATGCACATGACCGGGAACGAACTGGGTGAATGAGTTGACCACCGCGATAATGGGCTTGCCAAAATCGTCGTCGGTCATTCCGGTGGCGCGCCACAGGGCCCGGGCGCCGGCCATGTTACGGCCGTGCGTGGTTGTGGCTGAACGGTACTTAGGCATACTCTTATTACTCCAATAATAACTAAATAGGCGATGACGGAACGGGCACCGCCTCTGATTCTGTCTGTAATGATAAATAATTAACGGTTAACGGGATCCAGCCAGCCCCATTTATCTTCGGTTTCACCGGTAAATAGGCCAAAGAATGCCTGTTGCAGCTTTTTCGTTACCGGGCCGCATTTACCGATGCCAACCTGGATGCCGTCAACGCTGCGAACCGGCGTAATTTCAGCGGCGGTGCCGGACATAAACACTTCGTCGGCCAGATATAATGATTCACGCGACAACACCTGTTCGCGGACTTCAAATCCTGACGCTTTCGCCAGTTTGATAATCGCGTCACGCGTAATGCCAGGCAGTGCGGAAGAGGTAAACGGCGGCGTAAAGATAATGCCGTCTTTGACTTCAAACAGGTTTTCACCCGCGCCTTCGGAAACGTAGCCATGCACATCCAGCGCAATCCCTTCCTGATAGCCATGACGACGGGCTTCACTCCCCACCAGCAGCGATGAAAGATAGTTCCCGCCGGCTTTCGCCGCCGTCGGAATGGTATTCGCCGCCACACGATGCCACGACGACACCATGGCATCAATGCCCTGTTCCAGCGCCTCTTCGCCTAAATACGCCCCCCACGGAAACGCCGCGATGATCACATCCGTTTCATAGCCGTCAGGCGGATTTACGCCCATGCCGACATCGCCGACAAACACCAGCGGACGAATGTATGCGCTGGTCAGGTTATTCTTGCGCAGCGTCTCGCGACACGCTTCCATTAGTTCATCGACGCTTTGCCGCAATGGCATACGGTAGATTTTTGCCGAGTCATGCAGGCGCTGCATATGCTCGCGGTGACGGAACACCACCGGCCCCTGGTGCGAATTATAACAACGAACGCCTTCAAACACGGATGTCCCGTAATGCAAGGCGTGCGACATGACATGAACTTTAGCCTCTGCCCACGGAACCATTTCTCCGTTGAACCAAATGTAGTCAGCTTTCTTGGTCATTTCTTATTTCCCTTACTCTGTATGTTAGGCGCTGAACTGCTGCGATGTTGTCATTGGCTGAACGTCAACATAAGCAATATCCAGCAATTTACTCAATTGCGCCGACAGTAAATCTATCGGACGATGGCTGGCGACGGTCAGCTCAATATTAATATGATCGTCAGTATTGGTCGTTTGTACCATGTTCATGGCGCATATCTGAAAGCCTCGGTGTCGGACGACGCGTAACACACGCTCCAGAATCTCTGGACGGAAGCGGGCCTGAATCGAAAGCTGATGGCGTGTCATTCTGTTTTTCTCCAGCTATTATTCTGTTTTATCTAACATCGTTTCATTACCGGCGCCGGGTGGCACCAACGGCCAGACATTCTCGTATTCATCAATGGAGACATGCAGTAAGTATGGCCCGTCGCTGTTGAACAGGGCATCCAGTGCGGCATCAATCTGGTCTTTACGGGTGATGCGCTGGCCGGGAATATCAAAGGCGCTTGCCAGCGTCAGGAAATCAGGATTATCAGAGAGGTTGGTTTCACTATAGCGTTCATCAAAAAACAACTGCTGCCACTGCCGAACCATACCTAATCGTTGGTTATCCAGCAGAACAATCTTCAGCGGCAACCGTTTTCGCTTGATGGTGCCCAACTCTTGAACATTCATCATAAAAGAGCCGTCACCCGAAATACAGATGACCATATCGTCAGGTCGGGCAACCTGCGCGCCCACCGCGGCAGGTACGCCAAATCCCATGGTGCCGAGCCCGCTTGAGGTAATGAAATTTTCAGGACGGCTGAACGCCATGTGCTGAGCCGCCCACATTTGGTGCTGGCCGACATCCGTCGTTACAACGGTATCCGCGGCTTTGCGGTCAGAGATGGCTTTCAGTAACGCCGGCGCATAAATTGCCTGTCCCGGGTGATCATAACGCCACGGGTACTCGTTTTTCATCATCACGGCCTGCTGTTGCCATGCTTCAATGTTCAACGGCTGTTGCAAAGCCGGCAATAACGCCTTCAGATCGCCTTGCAGCGCCACATTCGCCTGACGCAGTTTACTCAATTCGGCCGGATCGATATCCATGTGGATAACATTGGCCTGCGGGGCAAACGTATTCAGCTTACCGGTCACCCTATCGTCAAAACGGGCGCCGACAGCGATCAGCAGATCGCATTCCTGAACCATCAGATTTGCAGACTTAGTACCGTGCATGCCAATCATGCCCAGATAGTAGGGGTGATTGGCATCCACGCTACCTAACCCTTTCAACGTCACCACGGACGGCATATCGGTAATGGCGATAAACTCACGCAAAACGGGAACCGCCCGTGCCATACCCACGCCGCCGCCAACGTACAACACCGGCTTCCGCGCGTTTGCCAGCATCTCACGGGCCCGTTCAATATCCTGTCTGGGGAAATCAAAACCATTATCAACCGGCGTAAAATAGGGGGTAAAGTCTCCTTCAGCCAATTGGATATCTTTAGGAATATCAACCAGCACCGGCCCCGGTCGCCCGCTGCTGGCGATAGCGAAAGCTTCAGACATCACCTCAGGCAACGACTCCAGCGATTCCACCAGAAAACTGTGCTTCGTACAGGCCAGAGACAACCCCAATACGTCGATCTCCTGGAACGCATCCGTACCAATAAGGGCGGAACCCACCTGCCCGGTAATCGCGACGATAGGAACAGAATCCAGCAGCGCATCCGCCAACCCGGTGATCAGGTTGGTCGCACCAGGCCCGGAAGTCGCGATACATACGCCAACCTTGCCGGTTGCGCGAGCATAGCCAATCGCGGCCATGGCGGCGCCTTGCTCATGCCGGCACAGCAGGTGTTCCACGCCGCCGTCATAAAGCGCATCATAGACCGGCATTATCGCGCCGCCAGGATAACCAAAAACCGTTTCCACTCCCTGCGTCTGCAACGCTTGCACCACCCACTGAGCCCCATTCATCGTTATTTCCCCAACATCTTGTGGGAATAACAGAATTCTGCATGACTAACCATCTTCTCTTCCGCTCCCTTACGTCATTATTTATTGCCCCAACAAAAAACCCCCGACCTTTCGGTGCGGGGGTTTTCTTGAATTCGGGCCTGATTTGCTAAGCCATTCTTCGTCCAAGTGCTGCCCCGCACGGTGGGATAATAATCACCACCACGCTAATCACGACTAGGCTAATCACTAGGGAGAAAGCTTTCATAAATAGAGTGTTCACTAATCTGCTGTCGAACGAATGTCTACAGAGTTATCACAATCTGTGATGATATGACAACAGTTTTTTCGGTGTTTTTCTATCACGCAGAATAACAATTACTAAAAAGTAGAATGTAATCATAAGGTAGCAGATATTCTGGTTAATATCGTCACAGCCGGGAATTTGAACCGTTCGACGGTTGATTAGCATACTAATGGTAACATTATCAGCGGGCGTCATTGTCCAACCCGCATTATGTCCGTTTATTATAGCCAGCGATCTCTGTTCAACGTAAGCGTCAGGAGCGAGTAAAAAGAAACGCATCGTTCGTCCTGTTGGCTCAAACGGGGCGACGTATCTGCGACAGGCTGCGCATACGGCAAGCAACACATTGAGAAAACCAGCTATTTTTCACTATCGCCGCACAAAATCATGATTATTTGATCCTTTCTTTATCCGGTATTACGCATCATGTCTTCCTTGGTGAAGGGAGAACAGTATGTCACTGGCAGTTACCTATACACGGGCAATGATAGGCGTGCAGGCGCCGGACGTATCCATTGAGGTACATATCAGCAGCGGATTACCGGCCCTCACGCTGGTAGGCTTGCCGGAAACTACCGTCAAAGAGGCTCGCGATCGCGTACGCAGCGCACTCATCAATTGCGGATTCTCATTCCCGGCCAAACGTATCACGGTCAATCTGGCGCCGGCCGACCTTCCCAAAGAAGGCGGCCGTTATGACCTCCCCATCGCCTTAGCCATTCTCGCGGCCTCAGAGCAAATCAAAGGGGAAAAGCTAAGCCACTATGAGTTTCTCGGCGAACTGGGCCTCTCCGGCGCGCTGAGACCCGTCAACGGCGCAATTCCGGCAGCGTTGGAAGCTATAAAATCAGGCCGCCAGTTAATCCTGCCGGAAGGCAATCAGTTGGAAATGGCGCTGATCCCTCAGGGAGAAGCGCTGATGGCAGGGCATCTGCTACAGGTTTGTGCATTTTTACAAGGTGAAGAAGAACTGATCCGGAGCTGCAATATTTCACAGGAACCATCGAGCGATAACGACGAACCCGACCTGAAAGACATTATTGGACAGGAACAAGCGAAGCGGGCGCTGGAAATCGCGGCCGCCGGTGGACATAACCTGCTCTTGCTGGGACCGCCAGGAACGGGGAAAACCATGTTAGCCAGCCGACTTGGCAACCTGATGCCGCCGTTGAGCGATGAAGAGGCGCTGGAAAGTGCGGCGATCAATAGCCTGATAAACATTGACGCCACCATGACACGGTGGCGAACCCGGCCGTTCAGGGCGCCGCATCACAGCGCATCCATGACGGCTTTGGTTGGCGGCGGCTCGTTGCCTAAACCGGGCGAGATCTCTCTGGCACACAACGGCGTCCTGTTTCTCGACGAGTTGCCGGAATTTGAGCGCCGCGTTTTAGATTCACTTCGCGAACCGTTAGAGTCGGGAGAAATCATTATCTCCCGCACCCGGGCAAAAGTCTGTTATCCGGCCAGAGTCCAGTTGGTTGCTGCAATGAATCCCAGCCCTTCCGGCCATTATCAAGGGATTCATAACCGCCTGCCGGCCCGACAGATCTTACGCTATCTCAGCAAGCTGTCCGGCCCATTTCTGGATCGCTTCGATATTTCCATTGAAGTTCCGTTGTTGCCACCCGGCATATTACGTCAGCAGATTTGTCAGGGCGAAAGCAGCGCAGTGGTCAGAGAACGTGTTCTGGCCGCACGCCAGAAACAACTTAAACGAGCCAATGCTATCAACGCACGGTTAAAACCCAGTGAAATAGAAAAATATTGCCGGCTCGAGTCGGATGACGCGGTCTATCTGGAAGACGTAATGAGCAAACTGGGGTTATCCGTACGCGCCTGGCACCGGATACTGAAAGTCGCCCGCACCATCGCCGACCTTAGCGGGCAGGAGAAAATACATAGGAAACACCTTGCAGAAGCGCTTAGCTACCGATGTATGGATCGCCTGCTCATACAGCTTCATAAAAATCTGGAATGAAAACCCAAACGGTAAAAAGGGGCTTACGCCCCGTTTTGTATTAATCGTCACTTTCGGTGTATTCTTCCACCGCATCCATTTGCGGCTTACCGCCGGATAGCGTGTGGAAGCGTTTAGGACGACGGATACGATCCATATACTTAGACCATATCTTTTCCATGTCTGTTTCAGCCTTACGTTCGCCACGACACATCGCAACAAACTGTACTTCTTCCTCAGTGGCCGGTTCGCGTTTACCCAGATCAAGTTCGTTAAAGGCATAACCATGGCGCTCCAACAGTTGCGCTTCTTTAATAGTAAAGTCGCCATGTCGGGAAAAACCACGTGGGTAAAACTTGTTATCAAAAAAACGATTATTGGTAGAGAAGCTTTCCGCCATCTTACACGCTCCTAATTCTCTTATGGTCGTGTTGTTTATGGCGCGGAGTATTAGATAGGCTTGACATTGTGTAAAACAAAACATTTAAATCATTACGACAAATTTTTTTGGAGATAGGCGTGGATACCGAATTACTGAAAACCTTTCTGGAAGTCAGCAGAACAAGACACTTTGGTCGCGCCGCAGAATCACTCTATCTGACACAGTCTGCGGTCAGTTTTCGCATTCGTCAGTTGGAAACTCAACTTGGTGCAAATTTATTCACTCGCCATCGTAACAATATCCGCCTGACACCAGCAGGAGAGCGCCTTTTGCCCTATGCGGAAAGCTTGATTGGCACCTGGCAGCTAGCTAAAAAAGAGGTTGTTCGATCGCAACAGCATAGCCTTCTTTCGATTGGCGCGACCGCTTCGCTGTGGGAGGCATATCTCACGCCATGGTTGCAATCGCTCTATCAGCAGCGGCCCTTGCTGCAATTGGAGGCGCGTATCGCGCTGCGTCACTCATTGGTAAAACAGCTGCATGAACGTCAGTTGGATCTGCTTATCACAACAGAACAGCCTAAAATGGACGAGTTGGCGAGCCAGCTTCTTGGGAACTTCTCTTTATCGCTGTTTACTTCGGGGGCACACGAAACCAATCAGCCGTTGCCTTACATTAAGTTGGAGTGGGGGGCTGATTTCCATCAGCAGGAAAACCGCTTGCTGGCCAGTGAACAGCATCCAATTCTTACCACAACCTCAGCCCATCTGACTCGTCAGTTACTGGCAACCATCGGCGGCTGTGCTTTTTTACCCAGCCATTGGGCACAACAGTATTCTCACCTAAGAGTATCGGAGGATATACCGGCGGTTGTTCGTCCGTTTTATGCCGTTTGGTTGCAAAACAGCGACCAACAAACGCTGATTCGGCAGTTACTAAAATGCCCTATTGAGATCGCGTTATAGCATTTGTTTTGTTTGAATTCGGCATTATCAAGTTGTTAAGTGTGCACGGGCTACCCAAAGAGCATGTTTGATTTTTTACCCACAAAAGGGCAATTGGAAAATGTGAATGGGACAGAAAAATCAAAGCGAAAAAAAAACCCTTCACGATGAAGTGAAGGGTTTTTATCTGGCAGGGGCGGAGAGACTCGAACTCCCAACACCCGGTTTTGGAGACCGGTGCTCTACCAATTGAACTACGCCCCTAAATAGGGTGGCGGAACGGACGGGACTCGAACCCGCGACCCCCTGCGTGACAGGCAGGTATTCTAACCAACTGAACTACCGCTCCACCGATTCTTTTACGCGTATCGTCCTGATACCTGCCCTTAGGGCCAGCATTCCGCTGCTTAGACTCATCTCTTTGAGTCTGCCGATTATCAGATGTCACTCCGATAATCCGTGTTTGATGCCTGGCAGTTCCCTACTCTCACATGGGGAGACCCCACACTACCATCGGCGCTACGGCGTTTCACTGCTGAGTTCGGCATGGGGTCAGGTGGGACCACCGCGCTATCGCCGCCAGGCAAATT
>NZ_JAEMHF010000008.1:0-202802 GCF_016456245.1 Brenneria sp. L3-3C-1
TTCAGGGCAAAAGCAATTTGCTCTTCAGTACAGCGGATCTTTTTCATGGCCGGATTGCCTCTTTTTTAAGGAAAAGAAGGGCAGAAAACTCCAGTTTAGCCTGGTCCTGTTTAATGGGAAGAGATCACAATGTGCGATAATGAAATGGACACCTCCCCACAATCGGCTTCAATGAGTCATGCTGTCAGTGTGTGCCAACAGCAAAATGGAAGAGGTGTCCAATGGAAAAAATTATCGGAATTGATCTGGCAAAGCGAGTTTTTCAATTACACATTGCCACTTTGCAAGGACAGATAAAAGCCAACAAAATGGTAACCCAGTGAAAAACTGATGGCTTTCATTGTTCAACAACCACCGTCAGGGATAGTCATGGAAGCCTGCGGTAGTGCAAATTACCGGGCTCGTCAGTTCAGAAAATACGGACATGATGTTAAACAAATCAGCCCCCGGTATGTTGTCTCGTTCAGAATGGGGAATAAAAACGATAAGAATGATGCCATTGCCATCGTTGAAGCTGATAGCCATCCAGGGATGCGCTATGTACCGGGAAAAAGTCTGGAGCAGCAGGATATGTAATGCCTGCTCCGGGGTCGCCAGCGTCTGATGAAAAACAGAACTGCTCTCATCAATCAAATACGAGGGTCAGGGCTGGAATACGGTATCGCCATACCGGAAGAGCCACACAAAGTGGCATCATGCCTGCCCGATTATCGGGAAGACGCAGAAAATGAACTGACGGCAATGAGCCGGCAGTTATTTCATGAGTTGTTGCAGGAGCTCAGGTAATATCAGCGGTGATTAAAAGAACTCGATAAACGCCCTGAGCATATCGGGTCACTGAATGAGGATACAACCCGCTTACAAAGTTTACCGGGCATTGGTGTCTTGAGCGCATTCGCACTGACGATTGCACCGGGGGACCGTTCCGATTTTTAAAACGGCCGGCATTTTGCCAGCTATTTGGGACTGGTCCCGAAGGAGTACAGCCGTGGTGGAAAAGTTAAATTGTTGGGCATAACAAAACAGGGTGATGCTTACCTGCGTGGTCTTCTTATCTATGGCGCTCGCTCAGTGGTGTACCGAATCGGTAACCTTCCCGATGAACGTTGTAACGGCCTGCAACACTGGCTCAGGGGGATAATAGCCCGAAGTTGCGTGAACAAAACCGTTGTCGCTCAGGCAAACAAGAATGCCCGAATGGCCTGGGCAGTGGTCAATCAGCAAACTATTTATGTACAGACGTGATATAAATTTTTAAGTAAAGTCAAAGAGCTGATGTGATGACAGGTAGAACCGACTCTCTGTGAACCTGACAAATAATCTGGTTATAACAGACCATTGCGATAATGAGGCCAGAGAATACGGATGTTCATCAGGGCTCGTTGACGCCGAATATAGGTTTGTGACTACATTGTCAGAGAAAAGGAACGCCCACGCTTGCATTGGGTCTGTGTCCATATGAGTTATTTAGGCGTTAAATATCATGCCGACATTTCCCGGATATTATCCACCGCAAGCGTATATCCAGAGAAACGAATTGATATCAAGCGTCATGGTGAAACCGCGACTGAGTCCAGCAATAACGTTTATCCGTTTGATGTGGTGTCCGCCGTTTTCCGTCAATCGACCAAGGCGACGACACGATCCCCTGCGCCCGGCTGACATTCTGCCGCAATAGGAGACCATCCGTGGCTCACGACGACTTGCTGGCCATCGAGGCAAACCTCCAGGCGTTCGCTGCCTGGAATTTTCTCCTGAATGAAGGTTTCGACAGTTTGCGGTAAACTGATTTTCAGGCGCATGGCCTCACGATCCTCCTTGGGGTGATCGTCCAGATGTACCAATGGCACAAAAGTCGATGCCAACATCATCCAACGCGAGGGGATCTCAATGGGGTCAGGCGTATAGGGTGCCTTACGAAGCCAATCTTGCGCTCGCCCGCGTAAGTCCGCACCATCGGCAAGGTTTCCCCACGCCACAGCAAGCAACTCCATGACCCATTGGTTACAATTCTGATAGTCTAGGCCAAAGGCATAGGCGTTGGCGCTGTAGTTCGCAGCCAGCAACCGTAAGGCCAGCCGCTTGTCGAGTGCCGCTGAACGCAACTTCCGTGCGGCTACCGGAGGGATCTTGATGATCGAGATATAACCGAGAGATGCATTTTCGGTTCCCATAACGAACCCAGCCAGCCCTTGATCATAGATTCGTGGGCGTCCTTCATCGCAGGCGTAATAGAGCTGGCGAGCGGTCCAGCGACCATCCTCGCCACGCAGCGCCACAGCAGCATGTGAATAGCGGATATTAAAGCGTGACAGGTCAAGACCGGAGCGACTAATCAATACCGTATCCCCGTCGGTTGCGGCGAGTTCTTCGTTCACGACCGCAGCGAATCGCAGCAAGCGATCCTGCTGAACCGCGGAAAACTGCTGTGTGCGATCACAAAAGTCTGACCCCACTGAAGTCTGGGGAGACGATGTGACAGGACGTTTCGCGCACCCGGTGGCGAGCATGAGCACGGTTAGAATCCAAGCTACCTGGCAGCGCTTCCTCATCACTGGGTAACGGCGCGCGCGGCGAGATCGTCATGCCAGTTGTCAGCAAGTACCAGGTAAAAAGCTTCCTGCGTATCGCCACGAGCGAATTCGAGACCATAGACCCTCTGCTGCGCAAGTACGATGTCGCCGGCCTCCAGGTCTTGCGTGTCGAGAACCGCCTGGGGCAGATCTAGCACGAGATGCCGCTGAGCATTATTGCCTTGCATGGTGACACGGCGAAATCCGGTGCGGTCAGGCGCGTCAGCGACATCAATGATGCGGTAGTTGCCGCCCGCCGTCTTTTCATCATCCTTTGAGCTGTCGCTCGATCCACTTAACGAATCCGATACGCTCCCACTGGATGCCGAGCCGGCACTTGAGGCGGAGGATGCGGATGAAGCGAAGATTTCAGCCTGCGCGTGGAATGAAGCAGCGGTGATTGCCATGATACAGACAAGACGAAAAATCGTTAGAGACGCCATAGTGGCTCCTTAAGTAAAGCAAACATTGACTACGTTGCTCTTGCTAAGAAAAAGTGGCGGTTCAATGCCGACACCTTTCTTTATGCTTTATGACAACCCCGCAGCAACGACTATTCCGGCTTAAGATTTGTGTCGTGCGCCATGGGTTTGTGGTCGATACGGTCAGCCCCAGAGTCTGATGCTCGAGGACGATATTGACTGTATAACGATAGATTACTAATGACCGATCGTTCATTATCAATCTAATCTACTACCGAATGATCGGACAGTAAATACCCGAAGCGACAATATCAACATATCTATTGGCGACAGACTCGGGGCCAGAGACAAAGAGATCGTATGGCCACTCCGAGTGCGAAAGGAGCAGGCAGCCCGCCCCTAGCGAGCTGCACAAACCGGGGAAGGAGACAACGCGGAGAGTAACTATTCGCCAGGGCGTAATAATAAAGTCAACAGTTTGCGATGCGTTTCTTTGATTGCTTGCAGTTCGCTCTGTGCCTTCTCCTTACCCATTACCATCTGAGCCACGGCCGAATAGACAACGGGGGCCATCACAAGGTTGAAATTCTCGGTCAATGGACTGGACTTTACGACTCCGGCCGCCACGAACCCATCAATAAGCGCTTGACGCTCCCTGCGCCCCTGCATATTCCCCGCATCCCATTTTGCGAGCAGGTGCGGCACTCGATGCCCTTCGGTGATGAGAAGTCGGGCAATCGCAATTGTGTCGTCGGTTAACCCGCCGTAGGCAAAATCGACAAGGCGCTCGACCAGCTCGTCAGCGTTCTCCACATCCCGCAACAAGCTCCAGTTGCTTTCCGAGCGGCTCATCAATTGCTCAAGGAGCGTCTCGAATATATCGTCCTTGTTGGCGAAATGAACATAGACGTTGGCTTTGGATATGCCAGCCCGGCGAGCGATCCTGGCAATGCTGGCGGCGGTAAAGCCCAATGCACTGAACTCAATCAGCGCCGCTTCGAGGATCTGCTGGCGCCGAACCTCAAGGGGCAAACGTGTTCTTTTCTTTTTGGGAGCAACCTCGGCCAAGGAGGCTGATGGATTTTTTTTCTTCATGCTGCCGTGTCATGTAAGCGCCGGATCGCAAGATCTGTGCGAAGCACCTAAACATATCCGACGAAATTAACGGGGCCAGGAGGAAAGCATTTCCCTCGCTTTGGCGTCGTTCAAGGCTGTCAACATTGAAACGAATGCAACGTCGCGCGCCATTTATCGCAGACCACTGCATCACTGACGGCGAGAAATGCGACTAAACGGGTATTGGCTAGCCGCCTCGTGGCCAACAAGCTATGGGCGCAGCCCTGGTTCGTCAGAGTGTAAAGCACGGGGGCGTCCAACGCTCTCTTTTATTGACCGCTCTCGCATACCGGGCGTTTTAAACCATCAATGAATAGCTCCCCAGCCCGGGGCAACCTATGTTTCCTCTCATCACAAAAAATCAGCAACTGAAGTTGATGAAACTTGCTGAAAAAGTTCTACTGACCGATCGTTCATTATGGTATAAGGTTTCTCACCCCCTACAGCACCGCCTGTTGCGGGAAGAACATGGCAAGCAGATGTGTTTTCCCGCTCCCTGCTGCATAGCCGGGCCACGTTGCTGAATGGGGGCGCGTCAGGCGGCCAGACTGCTTGATGATAATTCCGGCTTGACCAACGCCTTCTTCACAACAGGAAAGGAATACACTTATGAATGCATGCCGCTTCATCCTGCTTACCCTGGTTGTGCTGGTTACCAGCGCTTGCGCCGGCGATAACGTGCAGCAGAAAGCCGTCGCTTCAAGTTCCCCTACGCCGATTGTCGTTGGTCGGGCCGATGAGTCTTCAACCCCCGACTTGAAAGCCACCCGCGCAATGGGGATAGCGGGTTCCGCTAGAACTGAGACGGCTGCGGCACCAGCCGCATCTCGGTCTGCGGGAGATGCGCCAGTCGCCCGGACGATGCCCCCCCTTATGTCGGCTAACGACACTATTCCGCCCGGCCCGAAAGGCTCCACGCGGGATCCGTGGGAGGGATTCAACCGTCGGATGCACAGTGTCAACAATGGCATCGACAGATACGTGACCCGTCCCCTAGCGATCACCTATGAGAAGATCACGCCAGAGTCGGTGCAATCAAGTGTGACGCGGTTCTTCAAGAACCTGAGCGAACCGACAACGGCGGTCAATCACACCTTGCAAGGCAGGCCGGGCCAGGGCGCCCAATCATTGGGGCGCTTTGTTGTCAACTCGACCATCGGGATCGGCGGCCTGTTCGATCCGGCGTCCCACATCGGCTTATCCAGGCAATCCAGTGAGGACTTTGGGCAAACGCTTGCCACATGGGGCTGGCGCGATTCCCGTTATCTCGTGATGCCTTTACTCGGCCCTCGTACCGTCCGCGACACCGTGAGCATGGTCGGCGACCAACCTCTGTCTCCCATCGGCTACGTGGAAAACAGCGGAGTGGTATACACGCTGCAAGTCATGAAACTGGTGGATGGGCGCGCGCGCGCGTTCCCCATGGACGAAGCCCGCAAGCAGGCGGAGGACGAATATGTGCTGGTGCGTGATGCCTGGATACAGCGACGCGATAGTCAGATAGCTCAGGATCCGTGATGAACGCCAGAGGGAGGGGTAAAAACAGCCACGGCGATCGGCATCTTTCGCCAGATTAATTAGTTACGAACATAACTCGCACCACATTTAACTGTTAGGCCTTATTCCAAAATATTGAGAGGGAGCCTGGGGTTATGGCTCCCCCCGACTTTTCTCCTGTTGCGCGGATAGGATATGAGTTAGGCTGTATCCCTTAGCTCAACAGCCTCCTCAAAAATAACTGGATCGTCCCCAGTTTGAGCATGCTCAGATAGTTTCTTGCTGTTTTTTCTGAACGTATAGCGATCCGACGATTTTCTTTTAATGTTGCAAAGCAGCGTTCCACTACATTGCGTTTTTCGTACAACCGGATATTGAGTTTTCTGCGCCAGAACACAGAACCCAAAATATGCCATTCATAACATGTCTGTGTGCAAGGTAAGGTCGCCCACCTCTGGAAGAGCCTCTCTCAGGAGGCAGCATGGGGGAAATTAGAAACCATGCATCATCAGGAAAATCGTAACGAGCCAAATTAAAGGACTTTTTGTGGTTGAACCATGCTCCGTTTTGTACAAAAAATAGTTATGGGACACAGCCAAGTATGATTATCAGTGCAAAAATGCCAAGCTAAGTGGATAGTCAGATTAGCTGCACAGAAAATCCGCTTAAGTTTCCTTTAGCGGCCTTTTTGCTACAGTAGGCGATTTGGCAGGTTAAAGCGAAAAGTATCGCTCGATATCCTGAAGCAATTCCGGATGGGCTGGGTGCCAGTCTAGGCGTTTCCGGGTCAGCGCACTTGATGCCCGCATATCCATCTGTGCAAACATCGCCAGCCAGCCAAAATGGGCGTTAGCGGCTTCCGAGGAGAGGCTGGCCAGCGGGACATCCAGGCCCACGCTAATCGCTTCCGCGATATCACGAAGAGGAATGCCTTCTTCTGCTACCGCATGGTAACGCAGCCCGGATTGCGGTTGTTCCACCACAAGCCTGTAAAGCGTAGCCACATCAAGAAGATGAGCGGCGGCCCACTGATTGGTACCCTCACCCACATAAGCGGATACCCCTTTCTCTCTGGCAAGCGAGATAAGTGAAGTGACGAACCCTTGTTTACACTCATTATGGACCTGCGGGAGCCGGACAATCGAAACGTTGACTCCATTGTCTGCTACGCGGGCCCCGGCCAGTTCGGTTGACTTACGCGGATTCCGCGTCGCGGGATCATAAAAATCTTCGGTAGCCAGTTGACCCGGCGCGGCACAGCCCATGGCTGCAACAGAAGTAATGATCAAGGGGCGTGTAGAGCCCTGTAGCCCTCTTCCCAGCGCTTTGATGGCCTGGGTTTCTTTTTTCACCATCTCTTCCGGATGGCTAAAAGTGTTGTCATAAGCACAATGAATCACCGCATCGGCCTTTTGTGCCCCGTCAACCAGACTTTGAATATTTTCCAGCGCTCCCCGATGAGTTTCTGCTCCGACACGAGCAAGAAGTTGTTCGCCTTTATCCGAACGAGCCAGGCCCATTACCCGATGGCCAGCCCGAATAAGTTCTGTGGTGATCGCGAGTCCAATAAAACCGGTGGCTCCCGTTAAAAATATATTCATAATTTCCCCCGGTAAGCAGTTCAGATTAACTATTTCACCCTTAAGTGTCAGTGTAAAAGAGGATGATCGGTACGGTCTCTGCTATAAATTCGTTATTCTATGCAGATCGTACGGTATTTTATGGATCCTCTTTCAGAAGTTCTGTCATTGCTCAAACTGGAGGCTTATATCTCCGGCGGTTTTCCCCTAACTGCGGGAACCGGGCTTGAATTCAGGCGACACCAGGGCATCAAATGCTACGTTGTTATCGACGGAAACTGCTGGGTCGCTGTCACCGGGAGCCAGGAGGCAATCTTTCTAAAATCGGGCGACTGTGTGTTTCTGCCTTCCGGCGCCCCCTTTTGTCTGGCGACCGCTCCCGACAGTCTACCGCAGCCTTTTATCCCGCCGGACAAGGAGACGGGCTCAGCGCTAACAATGCAAGCGCCCCGGGATGGGGCGTTTATTCTTGGTGGACGTTTTACCTTCAGCAGCGCCCATGCCAATATCCTGCTGCATTCCCTGCCCCCACTGATACCGGTCACCGAAGGTATCGGGCAAAAGGTTATGCGTAATGCCATGGAATGTCTGCGAGAAGAGATGCGCGTGCCCCAACCGGGTGGTGATTTGATCGCGCAGCAACTGGTACAAATCATGCTGGTTCAGGCGCTAAGGGTATTCCTTCAGCAGAAAGGGAATGAACACGTTGGCTGGATGTTTGCCCTTTCCGATCCGCAGCTCAAAGCCGCGATTACTTATATGCACCAAGAGCCAGCTTTCCCCTGGACTTTGCAGGAATTGGCAAAGCGGGTTGGTATGTCCCGGACCGTTTTTACCGAACATTTTAAGCGCAAGGTCGGCATCACGCCGATGAAATATCTCTCCCAATGGCGAATGTTGCTTGCAGGAGAGCGCCTCAGAAATTCCCGCGATTCAATCACTCAGATCTCGCAGTCCGCCGGGTACAATAGTGATAGCGCGTTTGGTCGGGCGTTTAAAAAAGAGTGGGGATGTTCTCCGCGTGAGCATCGCCAACAACTTCTTCGCGCCTTTACCAGCCACGAACAATGACAGACCGTCGGTATCCGTTCAGGGTCTAGATTTTGCCGGTGGTGCTGGCCTGCCGGACGACGGCATTGGTTAATGCCATGGAATATGCCTCCTTTAGGGGGAAAAGAGGTGTACAGCGTACAGGGAAGTAACTCAGCAAACTTCTAATCCCGCTCATTATATTGTCATCAGCCCCCGCTTTTCATCCAGTATTTGGGCCACCAGAATAGCGGCGTCCAGTTCGCTGATCCCTTGCTCCCGCATCAGTTGAGCCCGTTGCGCTTTTTCGTGTTTTTCCGTCATCCCCAATGCCAGAAACAGGCTGGGCGGGACCACCCGAAACAGCGCTTCCACTTTGCTGGCTAACACTACGCCTTCGGTGTATTTACCGGGGGCTTTCTGCGCGGACAACAGCAACAGGCGCTGTTCTTCGGTCAGGATTTTGAAGCGCTCAAGTTGTTCTACTTCCTCGGGCGGCATAACCAGCAGTTCCCACCATTCAATCATGTTCAGCAGCTTTTTCGCGTCATCCGGAAAGTCAGCCAGGTTTTGCGTCGCCAGCCACAGCCAGATACCGAGTTTACGCCACATTTTTGAGCCTTTGGTCAGAAAGCGCGCCAGCAGCGGGTTGACGGTGATGATATGGCTTTCATCGGTAATATTGACGATAGCGCGGGACAGGTGCTGATCGCGTTCACCGATATTGTTGATGTGATTAATCAATGAAATATAGGCGATGGCAAGCTGGGCCTCGTAGCCTTCGCGGGCGAACGTGGCCAGATCGACCAGAGTGATATCGGCATCGGGCCAGGGCTGTCCTTCCCGGTTAAACAACTCACCCTCGAAGCCGGAGCAGAACATGTTCATGGATTCCGCCATTTCATAGGCCCGGTTGCGGCGGGGTTCCGGCAGCGTGGCGTCGCGGGAGAGGTCGAACAGCGCATCGCGCACATCCTGCGTCAGCGTCTGACGCCCGACCCGGTGGCACGTCGTGGCGGCATTGATGATCGCCTGGCGGATCATGGCGCGGTCAGGGCGAGTGAGACGCGCGTCTTCCCGCGCTTCGCCACCGGTAATCATCAGTCTGGCGGTGATCTCCATCTCACCCAGGATATCGCGCTGGTCGTCATCGTCCTGTTTTTCCTCCTCGTCGCTATCCGGCAGGTCGGCGCTGATATCCTGCTCCGCCAGCCGCCATGCGTCGGCGAAGACCGGCAGGGTGAGCCCGCTGCCGGGTCTGAGGCTAATTTTGTTGACCGTCAGTCCGTGCCGTTTCGCATAGTCAGCGATCAACCCAAAACTGTTTCCCGCCTCGACGATAAACAGGCGGGGGCGGTGCAGCGCCATCAACTGGGCGATTTTGCCATTCAGGGTGGCCGATTTCCCCGCCCCGGTCGGCCCCAGCAGCAACAGATGCGCGTTTTTGGCTCGATCGGCCGGATTCAGGGGATCAAAGTCGAACGGCGCGCCGCCCCGGTTGAAATAGCTGATGCCGGGATGCCCGGTGCCGGTTTCGCGTCCGAAGACCGGCAGCAGATTGGCGATATGCTGCACGAAATTAAACCGGGTATGCAGATGACGCTTGTCGCGGCCCGGATCGAAACACATCGGCAGCCAGCGCAGGTAGCTGCTTAACGGCGCCACTTCATCACCGTCCTGTACCGGCACCAGTCCGGCGTTGAGCAATACGCTGTTCAGTTCCCGGCTTTGCCGGTTCAGTGCCGCAACGTCCGGGCCCGACAGATAGAATGCCAGCGTACTGCGATACATTTTATGGCCTGCTTTCAGCCATTGTCTGACGTCCCGGCAGTCTTTCTTTGTGTATTCCGAATCGACATTTTCACCGATGGCGCGGTCTGCCAGGCGGTTCAGGTGCGCTTCCAGCCGGTCCTGCGGATAAACCACCATCGTCAGCGCCATGATGGCGGATTCTGGCAACAGGTCGAACAGGGCATTGATGCCGTCGCCCTTGCGGTTTTCCCCGGTCAGATGGCCGATACGCGGTGGTTTGCGTAAACGATCAACCGTCACAATCTTGTGAGGCAGCCGGTCAAAGCACCAAATCCCTTGACGCGCGTCGGAAACAGGTTCGCTGAACAGCAGTGACTCGGCAAAATCAGTCATGACCGGCGGCGTTGCTTCGTCGAGGGGATCTTGTTCCGGGGCCATGCCGTAAAATGCCTGGCGGTCGTCGCACGGCGGGGCAGGATTAAACCAGCGCGTCAGCCAGCGCTGAACGTCGGCGCCGGTCTGACGTCGTGCGTGAAGTCCGGCGCCCGCCAGCGCGGATACCAGCCTGTCGCCAGCATTATTCAGCGCCAGCTCCGGCGACAGGTCGCTGGGCTGCGTTCTGGCCGGCGAATAGCGGTAAATCACCAGCCGGGTGCGGCGAATTTGCCCCCGCCACGGCGTGCGAGTCACCACATCGTCAAAAAACAGACCGCCGGTGCGAGTGATGCCGTTCAGGTGCTTTTCCATTTCGCTCAGCCAGGCTTCGCTGAATGCCGACCCTTGCGCTGCCGGCGTCACATAGTCGCGTAGCTGTTGCAGATAGCCGCTGAAATCGTCCTCGTTCTGACAGAAAAACTGCACTACCCACGGACAGCTATCCAACTCCTCAAAGGTATCCTGAAGCGCGTCTTTGACGATATCCCGGATCTCGGATAAATGCTGCTGCGAGCGGCCTTCGGTGCCGACAGGGGTGATATTGTAAACAGCGCCCACCGAGCGGCCGTCGTCAAGCAGTAACGTCTGGCTGTCGTGCTGGTATTCTACCCACGGCAGCAAATCGACAAAGGAGGGGCCTTTCTGATACGCGGCGTTCGCCGCCTGTTGCGTGAGTTTCCCGGTACGAGGCTGTGCGGTCTGCATAATTACAGCGCCTCCGTGCGTTCGCCGGGCATGGCGTACTGCACCCGCGTGTAGAAAGGAAATACGGTGGAATAGCCCGGCACCGGCGTGGGTTCGCCGTCCGTCAGGTGTGGGTAGACATACATCAACATATCGGGGTTGGGCAGGCGTCGGAACTGCGCCCGGATTTCGTTTCCGGCGGTGCGGGTATAGGACTGCTGCTCTTGCGTCAGGGGCTGTTCCAGCGGGCGGCGCAGCAGGCTGCGCTGGTCATACAGCGTGCGGTTGTCGCCGGTTTGACGTCCCCACAGGCTCAGCATGGTGGTGTTTTCATCCACCGGCAGCAGGGTTTCCTGCGAGGTGCTGCATCCTGTAGCTGCCAGCGTCAGCAGCAGAAGAGAAAGAAAGTGGCGTTTCATCAGTCCAGTCCTCCTTTATTGCCGGTGGCCGGCGCGTATTTCACTTTGCGGCCCTGTTTTTCGTAATCAATGGCGAGTTGTTGCGTGATATGTAAGGCGACCGGGTGGCCGGGTTGGACGTAAACGGCATCGAACATCTGACCGTAGCGCTGTTTGAACCAGTCGGCGGATTCTTTCAGGCCGCCGCCCAGCGCCTGCCCCAGGACATACTGTCCGCTGTTGCCGGTGACGGCGGAGGTGATCGAACCGTCTTCCACGGTGGAGGTGGTCTGTCCGTTGGCGAACGCGCTGGCGGCTGCGGACGATCCCGACAGTAAAAATTGCGACGACAGATACTCTGCGGCGTTGGATTTACGCTCACCGGGAATACAGGGCAGGCCGTGTGGATCGGACAGCCAGCCGATCCCGCTGCCGCTGTTTTGTGAACTGTTGCCGCCACGGCCTGATTGACCGGCGGCCTGCGGAACGGTACGCACGGTGCCGTCGCGAAAGACGAAGGTGATGCTGTGAAGCGTACCGCGCACACAGGAGAGCGTCCAGTCGCCGGATGCCGTACCGGAAACGATAGCGCCTTCGACGTCGGGCAGTTCGATGCCGTTGGCGGTCAGGTTATCGCGGCCGATCAATACCTTGAAGGGATACGGATCGCTGACCGTGCCGTTAATCGGGATCCGCCCCAGCAGCGCGGTCATGGCGACCGAACCCGTCAGGGTGCTGTTTTCTGGCAGCGTGTAAATCGGCACAACCTCTTTAGCTGCACGTTTGCCTGACGTGTCCTCACCCTGAGCCTCCTTCTGCCGACCGTTCGCGCTATCTCCGGCTAAGCCGAACGGCATCGGGAACTGCACGCCGGAAACGGCGGGTTGACCGCGTTTGTCCACGGGCATGGCATCGGCAGGCTCTATCCAGCGCAGGGCGCCAGCGGGAACCCCCTGATTTTCCAGCCCCAGTCCGAGAGGAATATCGTCCGCGGCGGCGGGCTTCTGCGTCAGCTGGCTGAGTTTCTCCTGAACGCTGTCCAGCAGGGTACTCTGCTGCTTTTGTAGCGCTGAACTGAACGTCTCGCGCTCCCGGCTGATGGCGTTATTGATGCGGCTTTCCACATTCTGGTCGCGTTCACGTAGCCGCCGGTTCTCCTGAACCAGCGCGGCGCTGTTCTCACGCATTTCCGCCATTTCCTGACGGTACTGTTTCATCTGGCCGACCAGCGTGGCGACGGTATCCCGGGGCGTATCGCCGTCGATGCCCAGCGCGGTGAGCTCGTCGCCGCTTAAATCGGCCGCGGCATGTTCGTCCTGCTCGCTTTTTTCGCTGCCGGCGGGCTGGCAGGATTTCAGTCCGATAAATCCTGCGCCCAGCAGCAGGCAGGGGAGAAGCAGTTTCAACAGGTTGTTGGCCTGTAATTTCATCGTTTTGCCCCCTTGTTCCCTTTTTCGACAGCGGGCGGCTCCGGCAGTATGGCGCGATCCGCGCCGCCGTCTGTGACCAGGTACGCCACGGTGGTGTCTTGCGGCGTACCCTGTGCGCCGATCCAGTCGTGCTGAAACGTGGCGGCGACAAAGGCACCCTGTAACGTGCGTGGATCGAGGTGAATACGGCCCGGACTGCGGTTTTGCAGCCTGATGGCCGTGACCGCGTAGCCGTCGAGTTGCCAGGCCGCCAGGGGCGTGGCGGTTACCGGCTCAGTCGGCAGCAACGTGGTGACGGTAGCGGGCAGACGCGCGGGAGCCTGGCGAATTCCCGCGACCGGCTCGACGGTGCGCAACGGCGCATAGAGCATTTGCGCCGCATAACGGGTGAGCGCGACCGGCACGGGGAAAGGCGTTTCCGCGACGCTATCGGCCGGGGCCTCGGTATCCGGCCTGTCGGGGATATCGTTACGGTAAACCGCTTCGTCGTAACGCAGTTCCAGCGGCTCCAGCGCATCGCCGTCAGCGGCGCGCACATCCAGTAAAATCAGCTCGCCGCTCTCCACGTCATGGAGCTGAAGACGGGTATCGGTAAACGGTTTACTGGCCCGCAGGTAGACCGTTCCGCCGCTGCTCTGGATCCGTAGTTTGTCGCCGAGCTCGGCGGGGTAGCCGACGCGGACGTTTTTGTTGATAAGCAGCACGCGTTCATGGCCGACATGCAGTTCAACCGGCAGAGGGATGCGTTGCCATTGCACCAGCTCTGTTGCGGTAGCGAAGAAAGGGCAGAACAAAAGCAGGAGAGGCAGGATGACCTTTTTCATTTTTCCTCCGTTGCGCTCGTCGCTTCCAGTTTTTGCGGGGGGCGGGCAAAACAGTCGAGTGCGAGTCCCCAGGGATTTTTTTCAGCGTCCACGTCATAGCGCACGACGCTTAACGGGTAGCGTGCCAGCGCACGCTTGACGGGCTCCGCGCGATAATATTCATCCACGGTAAGATCGAGGGTGACCGTCCAGCGATCGCGATCCAGCACCTCCACGCGTTTGTGGTTAAAGCCGCGTCCGGGGATTTCATAAACGCCGCGCACCCGGTCGCGCAATTCTCCGGCGTCCCGGCGCTGACGGTAGTCTTGCTCCAGTTGCGCCCGGCAGGCGGGCGTCAGATAGGCGCTCAGTGCGGAAAGATTGCGCGGATAATCCCGATCGCCATCAACGGGCCAGCGGTTAATTTGCTGAAAGATGTAAAATGCGAAGGCGTAGACATTGCCCGGCGGTACCTCCCACCACGGACGGGTGCTGCCGGCGCGCAGATCGGGCGGATTATGAATGGTCAGGTGTCGTGGCGCGCTTTGCCAGCCGTACCAGAGTGCGGCGATAATCACCAGCAGCAGGCCCAGCGCCAGACGCAGGGTGATAATATGCGCATCGCGGGCGGCCAGCGCGTGTTTGAACTGGCTCATGATTTCACGCTCCTGCGGGTAGACCAGACCGCATTGCTTTGCACCAGACGGGGATCGCCGAAACCCTGACGGGCCAGCCAGGCGTCCGCCGAGCGGTATAGCCAGGTATCCGGTCGCCCCCGTTTCAGGCGCGCCAGATAGCGTCCGCCGACCAGAATGGCGAGCGCGGCGCCTGCCAGTCCGCCGGTGGGGATCAGCGCCCAGACGCCGAGTAACAGCGCGGGTGGTATTCCGCCGGTTAGTCCCGACAGGAAGCCGGCAGCCAGCGAGATAAAAAGCTCGGAAGCCGTCATCCCGCGAAACACGACCGGTTCGCGATTGAGGCGGTCCGGCAGAAAATCGATCGTCAATGTCATCACAGCACCTCGCTGGCCTGCGTCAGCAGCCAGATGGTCACGACCAGCAGGATGGCGCCGACGCCCGCCATGGCGCCCAGATCCTTCCACTGTTTTTTACCGTTTTGGATCTCCGAATAGGTGGCGATGCAACTGTTGGCGACGACCAGAAAACCTACGGCGCAGACGCCCAGCGACAGCAGGATCACGATGTCGTAGCCGTAATTTTTAAGCGTATCCATGATGCCGCTGCCCTTGCCGCGAGAGGGATCTTCCATCGTGGGTAAATCGGCATAGGTGGAAAATGAACAGGCGGACAGCAAGACGGCGAAATAAAAACGACGGATCAGGTGTTTTGTAGACATGGCACTCTCCGGATGAACGGCATTAAAGAAGACGGGGTATTAGCTGAGAACCAGCCAGAAGCAGACCAGAAGCAATAGCGTGGTGCGGGCGGCGATCCCGCCGAACTGGCGTAGCGTCAGCGCGTTGCCGGAATAAGCCTGCCAAGAGCGCAGCAGCACCCAGGCGGCCCACACGAAGAGCGCGGCGCACAATAATCCCAGCACCACCACGTTGACCTCGGCGGGCTGTGCGGAACTTCCCGCCTGAAACGCGGTGATTTGTTCAGACGTCATTGCGCGGCATCCTCAAGCCGGTAACGGCCTGAAAGTGGGATGATGTGGCGAGGCTGCGCCCGGGCCGGCATCAGATAGTGCTCAATACCGGTACGGATAGTTCCGATATCCGCGTAGGCCTGCGTGTAATCGAAAAAGAAGCGTTCAGCCGGGGCCTGGGCGGCTTGTGTCTGCGCACATTGCAGGGTGGACTCGATATGATTGAGTTGCGTTAGCATCAGGGCAAGACTGGCCTGTTCCGTCGTCGGTGCGGCATAAACCGGACCGGCCAGCAGCATGGCGGATAAACACAGTCGCGAAAGAAAAGTCATTCTGGCCTCCAGAGACAATTGAGGGGAGGCTTGCAGCGTGCCAGAGCGGTTAAACGGTTTCCGCAATCAACTGATTAGCGGAAAAAAAGAAAATTCTTGGGGAAGGCGTTTGGAGCATCAGACGCTATTGTGCTGAACGAGTAGTTCAGAATCCTGTCTCTCCTGTAAGATAACGCTGATTGATAACCATCAGGATGACGATAAATGAGTGAAACTCTTAAGGTATTAAATAACATACGCTCCCTGCGCGCTTTGGCACGCGAAACCGATTTGGCAACGCTGGAAGAGATGCTGGAGAAACTGACGGCCATTGTTGAAGATCGCCGCGAGGAAGACTCCCGAAATCAGCAGGAACAGACTGAACGGCAGGCTAAAATAGAGGCTTTACGCGCCAGATTGCTGGAAGACGGTATTGATCCTGCTGAATTGCTTGGCGATGTAAAAAACCGGCCAGCCAAAGCCAAACGCACGCCTCGTCCCGCCAGATATCAATACACGGATGAAAACGGCAACGAGCGGACATGGACTGGGCAAGGCCGAACCCCTGCCGTCATCCGTGAAGCCATTGAAAAGGACGGCAAGACACTGGAAGATTTTGCCATCTGAAGTCTGGCTCAGATGTTCCCGGGCATGAGTGACATCGATTACTGCGCCAAATACATTGTCAAATCATTCACCCGGCTACGATAATCGTAGTATCGGTAATTCTTCATAACTACGATTATCGTAGTTATGAATGCTCATCGATCGCACAGTGATATTTTCAGTAAACGTTTAAAGGATGCCCGTCAGCTTCGTGGGCTGTCCCAGAAAGGGCTGGGTATCGCCGCCGGGATTGACGAGTTCGTTGCCAGTACGCGTATCAACCGGTATGAAAAAGGCGTACACGAAGCCAATATCGTGACAGCCGGCCATCTGGCGCTGGCTTTACAAGTCCCGCTGGCGTACTTCTATGCAGACGACGATAATCTGGCTAAGATGATCCTGAAATTTGCCGAACTATCGGCAGCTCAACAAAATGCGCTGCTTGCCTCGCTGGAAAATAAATGGATCAGGTAATGCGTTCGTGTTACTTAGCCCGCTTCCCTCTGATTTTTATCTTACGGTCGATTAATCTTCCCTCAGAATCATAGTAACGACTTGGCCAGATCTCGGCAGGGTAAATGCCCAACTTCTCGGCGATTAACCATTCTCCTTTCGGCCAGGGACGTGTCAGAACATTTGCCAGCGTCGATGAACTCAATCCGGCAGAACGAGAAAGCGCGGCCATGGTCGTACTCTGTTTGCGTAAGGCGGCGATGATATCCGCCTGATGCCAGTCGTTTTTCATGTAAATCCCCTAACTTTTCGTCGTAAAAGGAACATGTACCACCTGATGCTACATTATTCGTAGTATGACGTTCAAGCAAAAAAACTACGATTATCGTAGCCATGAAGAGCAAACCCAATTACCACGCTATTTTCTATCAGCGGCTTAAGCAGGCGCGCCAGGGGAAGGGCTATCGCAAAAACAACTCGGCATTGAGGCCGGGATCGATGAGTTTGTCGCCAGTCCCCGTATCAATCGCTATGAAAAGGGCGTGCATGAGGCCGACTCCGAGACGATTCAACGGCAAGCGGATGTGCTGGACGTGTCGTTAGCCTATTTTTATACCGCTGATGATGAACTGGCTGGCCTGAGCCTAAATAGCTGCGCGGAATAGTAGATCAATTTGTGGGAACTCCGTCCGGATTATGCGATCTGATCAATCACCAAACATCACAAATCACCAACCGGACTGAGCGATGCCGAACATTGCACCAATACCCCGTACCGAACGGCGCCTGATGCAGAAAACTATCCATAAAACACGTGATAAAACCATGCCCGCAGACTGACCGCCATGTTGATGTTACATTGGGGCGAACGTGTCAGCGACGTCGCCAGAACGCTCTGCTGTGCCCGCTCATCAGTGGGACGCTGGATTAACTGGTTTACGCTGTCGGGTATTGAAGGTCTCGTCTCTTTACCTGCGGGGCGCGGGCGTCAGTGGCCGTATGAGCATATTTGTGCGTTGCTGCGTCGACTGGTAAAACACACGCCAGGCGATTTTGGTTATCAGCGTTCCCGCTGGAGCACAGAACTGATGGCAATAAAAATCAATGAGATAACCGGGTTTTCAGGTGCATGCCGGGACACTCCGCCGCTGGTTACCCGCTATCGGACTGGTGTGGCGAAAAGCTGCTCCCACACTGTGCATCCGCGACCCGCACAAAAAAGAAAGAATGGCGGAAATTCATCAGGCGCTGGAGAAATGCAGCACAGAAAACCCGGTGTTTTACGAAGATGAGGTGGATATCCATCTCAACCCCAAAATCGGCGCGGACTGGCAGGTACGCGGCCAGCAGAAACGCATAGTGACGCCCGGTCAGAATGAAAAGTACTATCTGGCAGGGCGTTACACAGCAGCACAGGTAAAGTCAGCTATGCTGGAGGCAGCAGCAAAAGTTCAGTCTTATTTATCAGCCTGTTAAAGCATTTGAAGACAACGTACCGGCGGGCAAAAACGATCACCCTCATTGTGGACAATTATATTATCCATAAAAGCCGGGAAACGCAGCGCTGGCTGAAACAGAATCCGAAGTTCAGGGTGATTTCCCAGCCGGTTTACTCGCCGTGGGTTAACCATGTTGAGCGTCTGTGGCAGGCACTGCACGACACAATCACCCGCAACCATCAGTGCCGTTCAATGTGGCAACTGTTGAATAAAGTTCGTTATTTTATGGAAACCGTCAGCCCATTCCCGGGAGGCAGGCATGGGCTGGCAAAAATGTAGCGATATTAGGCGCTAATGAAATGGACACCTCCCCACAAAGGCCTCAGTGAGCCATGCTGTAAGTGCAAACCAACAGCAACATGAAGAGGTGTCCCATGGAACAAATTATCGGAATTGATCTGGCAACGCGAGTTTTTCAGGTGAACATCGTGTCTGCGCAGAGCAGGAAGAAAGCGAACAAAATGATCAACCGTGAAAAACTGATGGCGTTCATTGCTCAGCAGCCTCCGTCCCGTATTGTAATGGAAGCGTGCGGCAGTGCGAATTACTGGTCTCGCCAGTTCAGGCAATACGGACATGACGTCAGGCAAATCAGTCCACAGTATGTCGCTCCCTTCAGGATGGGCAGTAAAAACGATAAAAATGATGCAGCGGCAATTGTAGAAGCTGACAGTCGCCCGAGTATGCGCTATGTGCCGGAGAAATCTCTTGAACAGCAGGATATTCAGTGTCTGCACAGGGTTCGCCAGCGGCTGATGAAAAACAAAACCGCGCTGATTAACCAGATACGGGGTCTGGGCCTGGAATACGGTATCGCCATACCGGAAGGGGCCCATAAAATCATGGCGTGCCTGCCAGATTACCTGGAGGATGCGGGAAATGAGCTCACCACGCTCAGCCGTCAACTGTTCCACGAAATGTTGCAGGAACTTCAGGGCAGTCAGCAGCGAATTAAAGAACCGGACCTGCGTCTTGCGCGTATCAGTCAGCAAAATGAGGATACTCTCCGGCTGGAAAGCATACCCGGTATCGGGCCACTGGGCGCTTCAGCCCTGACGGTGGCGCTGGGTGACAGCACAGATTTTCAGAATGGCCGGCACTTTGCCAGCTATCTGGGTCTGGTTCCGAAAGAGTACAGTAGTGGTGGTAAGGTCAGACTACCCGGGATAACAAAACGTGGAGATGGTTATCTGCGTGGGTTACTTATCCACGGCGCTCGCTCAGTGGTTTACCGGATTATTAACCTCCCGGAAGAACGGTGTGGTGGTTTTCAGCGATGGCTGAAGGGTGTTATTGCCCGAAGTGGCGTGAATAAGGCTGTAGTGGCGCTTGCCAACAAAAATGCCCGAATAGCCTGGGCGCTTATAAACCAGAAGACAGCGTACATGATCAAGTAACTAACTGATTTTAATAAGTCCCAAGAGTTGATGTGCTGACAGGTAGAACCGACTCTTTGTAAACCTGGCAAATAGCCGGGCTGTAACAAGCCATGGCACTAATGAGGGCAGAGAGTGCGGATGTTCATCAGGGCTCACGAAGCCGGATATATGTGTGTGGCTACTTTGTCAGAAAAAGATCTGCCCGTACTTGTATCGGGGAGGTGTCCATATAAGCTATTTAGCATTTCAGGTTCTATCGCCGGAGGACGAAACGGAAATTTTGGCGCTAGTAAAAAGTCGAATGGGTGGTGAACTATCAGTAATTTAGCATCCTGCCGATTGCCCAGTGCTGTATCAATGGTACAGGGTATGGCGGTATTTTTCAGTTTTACTACCTCAGCGAAGGCGATAGAAGTGATCTATTCGTGGGAAGATAGAAAAGCATTGTTGAGTGGCAATTTTGTGATGAAAAACCAGTCGCTTGTTCTGCCAGCTAGGGGCGTCAGTGTCAGTCTTGTTGAAGAGAATTTTGCCTAACTATAAACAGCTGAGAGTTATGGAGCGACGAGCACTTGATTTTGCGTGTTTGGTTGATAGATGGCGCAGGTAATGACGAACCAAAACATTCTCATAAATTTCTCCGTATCGGTTAATCAATCGGAGCACAACACTGTTTTTCCCACTGACCAGTACGTCGGACTTTGAGCTGTCTGATCCTACCCACGAATAGTGGACACGCTGTTAAGCGAGTAAAATCGTTAACAAGGTGAACCATGACGCAAGCAAAATCTGTGAAGAAGACATCCCGTAATCAATATACCCCGGAATTTCGCCAGCAGGCGCTGGCGCTGGCTGAGCGCATCGGTGTGGCCAAAGCTGCCCGGGCGCTCGGCCTGCACGACTCTCAACTCTACGTCTGGCGCAGTAAACAACGTCAGCAGGGCTCCACCTCTGAGCGTGAGCAGCAACAGGCAACAGAAATCGCCCGCCTCAAGCGCCAACTGGCCGAGCGGGATGAGGAACTGGCCATCCTCCAAAAGGCGGCCACCTACTTCGCCAGACGCCTGAAGTGAAGTACGCTTTTATACACCAACATCAGGCGGCGTTCTCAGTGAAAAGCCTGGCCCGGGTGTTGCGTGTCTCGCGCAGTGGCTGAAGCGCCGGCAATCCTCCTCGCTGCGGCAGATGCGCCGCCAGCAGTGTGATGAGCGGGTGGCGCAAGCTTTTATACAGGCAAAACAGCGCTATGGCGCGCCCCGTTTGACGCAGGCGTTGCGTGAAGCCGGCCATGGCTGGAACCGTAAAACGGTGGCAGCCAGTCTGTGACGTCAGGGATTACGGGCCAGAGCGGCGCGTAAGTTCAAAGCCACGACAAACAGCCGGCATAACCTGCCGGTGGCGCCGAACCTGTTGCAACAGGACTTCAGTGCAACGGGGCCGGACCAGAAGTACGTTGGGGATATCACCTATCTGTGGACAGAGGAAGGCTGGCTGTACCTGGCGGTGGTTATCGACCTGTATTCGCGTCGGGTGGTGTGTTGGTCAATGTCGGAACGAATGACGGCGGAACTGGCGTGCAATACGTTGAAAATGGCGCTGTGGCGGCGAAAGATGCCGCGAGGCGTGATAGTTCATTCTGACAGAGGTAGCCAGTATTGTTCCCATGATTATCAGGGTGTTATAAAAGACAATGGACTGATATGCAGTATGAGCGCAAAGGGCTGTTGTTTTGATAACGCCTGTGCGGAAAGCTTCTTCCACAGCCTGAAAGTGGAGCTAATCCACGGAGAGAGGTTCAACACGCGGGAGGAGATGAAATCGGCGGTATTCGAGTATTCGAGATAGACTACAATTGGCGCCGACGGCATAGTGCCAACGGCGGGCTAAGCCCGGTGCAATTTGAGGAAAGAAACCTCGCTTAAGGCTGTGTCCACCGTTGCTGGGCAAGATCAGTCAGGAGTAACGATACGCTTAAAGACGACAAACCAGATTACGTATAACCTTAATTCCTTGCAGTTGTTATCATGTTCGACTTAGCACCGGTTATCTTTACGAATCTGTTCGATATGAATGGCAAGAAACATCACTTCTTCTATTGTTAATTCATACTGATAGTGATTCAGCAGATGCGCTTTAATCTTTTCCGCACATTCCCACGCTTGACTATAATTGATTTTGATCGCAGAGTGTAAATTGGTATCGTCATCCTGAACCGTAGAGCGGTTCAGCATCCGTTGCGCAAAGAACTTTAGATGAGTAACAAAGCGATGGTAACTTAAGTTATCCTCTTTATACTCCAAATTGAGCTGATATTTCGTGATATCCAGAACTTCATTTACTATTTGAGTAATGTGGATTACTTCTGGCATTTCATGACCGAGTTGAGCAGTGACCAGATGTAATGCAATGAAGCCCGCTTCATCCTCAGTCATTCTGACGCCAAGACGATTGTCAATGATATCAATCGCTTCAAGACCCAGTTGATATTCTTTAGGATAAAGACGTTTTATTTCCCATAACAATACGTTGCGGATATTGATGCCTTTCTTATGGCGTTCAAGCGCGGAGTAGCAGTGATCGGTAAGTGAGATATAAATATTTTCCTGCAATTCCCCCAGTTTTTGCTTTGATACGTTGATAATACGATCGCATGTCGTCATCACTTCAATAGGAATCTGGCCGAGTAGCTCGCTTAATCTGAACGTGATTTCATCATTTTTTAAAGAAAATATTTTTTCAACTTTTCTGTCATCAAGCATATCGTTGGTTTTTTTTTTAAATCCTATGCCGAGCCCCATAACGACCTGCTCTCGATGGTTTTCGTCCAAGACCACAACGATGTTGTGGTTAATGACTTTGGCAATTTTCATCATAACCTCAGAAAAAATCTGAAAGATTCAGGTTTACCTGCCAATAAAGTAACAGATATGCATGCTAAAATAGCACTTTATTTTTTTAATTCAATATGAAGCAACATCCAGTATTTTCATTCAACTAAGCCGGGAGGTTAGAATAGTCGCATAACGGAAAAATAGGAAATGAAGTGTTGAAAATAACTTCATTCCCAAGATAACGATTATTTTAGGTGAGCCGTTCCTTCCTCCAGGACGGATATTTGCAATATCGTTTGTTCATCAGAAACAAATTTTTCTTTACCACTCACGATGGACTCATAAAGCATATCATAAATACGTCCATAATCGCCTACTTCGGAAGTGACTTTCTCTTCATGATAAGTACCTTCATCATCATAATAAATGATGGTTCCATAGTCGCTGGGATTATCTACGCCAAAGTCGTCGTGATCGGGTAAGTAAAAAAGTTTTAAATGTTCTTCCTGCCGATCTTTTTTCTCTTTGATGAACATTCCGTGTTTGCCATATACGACAAAACTGGGGCGTTCTTTTACTCTGAAGAAACTGGATTTTACCGATACTTTAACAATGCCGTAATATAAGTCCAGATCAAAGTAATCATTCATTCTGCCCTCGCCAAGCAACTGGCGAACATCATAATGAATACGATCGGGATTACCAAAATAAGATAATACTTGATCTAATGTATGACATCCATGACCGTATAGGTAGCTATCGATCTGTGCATAATTTTTACATTGTTCCGGGAAGTAGGGACGATAATAGTCATAGTGCATTTCTACTTCCAGCAGATCGCCTAATTTTCCTGATTCAATGACTTTCTGGGTAGTAAGAAAATCACTGTCCAATCTTCTGTTTTGATAACATTGAATTACTCGATTTTTGTTTTTCGCCAATTCGAATAATTCTTTTGCCTGGCTGGTGGTGTGAGTGAAGGGTTTTTCCACCAGACAATGCTTATTGGCATTAAGAACTTGTTTTGCCAGTTCGTAATGGGTGACGGCGGGCGTACAGATCACAATCAGATCAATATCGGCATCATTTAACAGAACATTAATTTCGTTTGTGTATGTGACATCGGGGATCTCCACCCAGTCTTTTTTCCCTTTATTGGGGGAGTAAATCGTTTTTACATGAAATTTGTCTTTTCTCTGTAATACAAAGGGTAAATGGTATCTATTGGTACTTTTACCATTTCCGATATAACCGACGGTAAGCATCTTATTGCTTTTCATTCTTAATATCCCCCTTTATTGATTCGTGCGGAATCAATAATATCCAAGGCTTGTAAACTGACGTCCAACATAGCATGAGCGCGCTCATAATCCAAATTATCTATGATATGAGAAAATGTTTCAAACTCATAATATAGTCGGTGTTTGTTATCGTTACTATCAATTAACTCCGATTCACCCGTGTTTTTATTCAGAGTGAATGATTTAAGAACGTTCATAGAGCTTTCTATAGTAATATTACCTTCAGTTCCTTGAATCGATATCATAATCGGCGCTTTACAATCTTTTGCGCCAATGCTGGACACTTTGAATTTACCATAGTCTAAATAGAGAATCCCGCTGGTGTCGACGCCTTTCTCTACATTTGAAAAGTATTGCGATGCTTTTGGCGAACCGAATAATCCAATAATGGAATGTATGTTATAAATGTTCAAATCCATTAATGCGCCGCCATGCTTTTGCGCATCGAATGCTGGATGAATTATACCTTTCTTGAAATCTGCGTATCTTGATGAGTACTGGCTGTAATTAAATTGAGCGATTTTTATTTCACCCAATATCTTGATTTTTTCTTTCAGTAACGTAAATGCAGGAAGGTAATGAATATTCATTGCCTCAAGAATTATCAGGTTGTTAGCCTGAGCGATCTGTTGCATTTCAATAAGCTCGGATTTATAAGGAACAATCGGCTTTTCAATAATGACGTGTTTTCCTTTTTCCAGCGCTTGTTTTGCAAAGACGAAATGTAAATGATTCGGGAGAGCGATATAGATAGTGTCGACATCGCTCTGTAGCAAGCTGTTATAGTCAATAAAAACATGCTCAATTCCATAGGCATCGCTTAATTTACGACCTTCTTCAATCGTGGCTTCTGTTGCCAAAATAGCGACTAATTTGATATCCAACTCGTTGACCGTGGTCAGTAAATCATTAACGATCATTCCGGTGCCGATAATTCCAATTTTCATAGATTATCTCTGCTCTTTATTTAAAAATCTAAATGGATTTTCATTAATCTTCAGGGTCATTCCATCCCAAAACTAATGTCATGGTAAAACATAGTATGAAAGACATTACCGCCGCAGTTACCGCGTAAATTAAATTGGCATACTCGCTGCTTTTCATAAACATTAATATCGCTACCAAAGAGGGCACGCTGAATGCATATGCTTTAAGTGACACCACACCGATAAAGATACCCGTTATCCCTGACCCAATCATCGTTGCAATGAAGGGCTTGCGAAGTTTTAACGCCACGCCATAAATAACGGGTTCGGTTATGCCGGATATCGCTGCGGTGATGAATCCGGAAATCGAAATGGCTTTCAGATTGGTATTTTTAGTTTTCCAGGCGACGGCCGCACTGGCGGCGGAAAATCCGATATTTACCGCCAACATGGCCGGTAATACAATGGACTCGTGTCCGCTTGTTCCCATTGAGCTAATCATATAGGGCACCATCGCCCAATGCATGCCGGTAACGATAAAAAACGGCAATACTGCTGAAAAGATACCCAACGTCAGCCAACTGAAACTTCCCTGGCTGGCCGAAATAATTACCGACGCGATCCCCGAGCCAATAATATTTCCCAATGGCGCCAGCAGAATCAATGAAACAGGGACGCAAACTAGCAGTATCAACATGGGTTTTAAAATTGTTTTAGCCCATCCTGAAATATACTTATCGGCAATAGGTTCTATGATAGATAAAAACCATACGATAAGAAAGGCGGGAATAACTGACGAAGCATAATGCGAAGCTACCACAGGAATGGTTAAAAATGACGAATTCCCTTGTGTAAACATCGAAATAAGATCAGGATGAATAAGAATACTCACGGTGGCGACTGATAACAACGGGCTGCATTTCATCCTCACCGCAGCCGAATAGGCCACCATGATAGGCATAAAGTAAAATGCCGTATCACTGATAATGCTGAGGATCTTGATCGTGGGATATTCTGTCGATATATTGAATAAGTCCAAAAGCAGGATAACTATCTTAATCATTCCGCAGCCAATAAGCACCGGCAGCAGGGAGCTCATGGTTCCGGTAATAACATCAAGGATTGCGTTGCCAATTTGTTTGATTGACAACGATTTGCCGCGTTCTGATAGGTTTTCTTTTGGCAGGACTAACTGGTCAGCATTATCATTTACTGATATTAATTTCATTAAATCGGCGTAAAACCGAGATACATCCGTCCCAACTATTATCTGATATTGTCCGCCTCGGCGGGATATCCCCATTACGCCTGCGATATTTTTAACGCGTACATCGTCAATTGTATCGTCATTTATTAATACAAATCTTAAACGTGTCATGCAATGGGATAGTGAAACAATGTTCTCGACTCCACCTATTTCACGCAGTATGGCTGATGTTGAGTCCACCGTTTTCATAATAAAAACCCGCCTTTATTTTTAGGAAAAAAAAACCTGATTTGGCGAAATTCCTATTGAAATAGAAACTTCGCCAAATCAGGTTTTGCCCGCTATGCAGCCACAATCCGCTTTGCAGTCACAATCCACATGTATAATTTAATAAAAAACTGGTATTGACAATGTAATCAACACAATATTGTGATCAAGGTCTCATCACTAACTGAATATATGTAGATATCTGACTTACATCGATGTGGCTTCCGTGAAGGGCGTATTAAATAACTTAGTATATTGTGGTGACGACGCTAATTAATTGAATTTTATTGAAAATGAAAGATTTTAGGTTGAATGTGGAGAAGCGTATCTTGGGTCACTGTAGAGAACACATCCTGATTTTTGCAATCTGTATCAGATGAAGCCTTATCGGAATTTCGGGGATCATGACGTAATCACAGAAACAAATCTGTGGACTTCGATTTACTGTGTTGATGGATAACAGGAATACTCGCCTCCTTCGCTCGCCGGTCAGTCTCTATAGCTGGTCGTTCATAACGATTGGAGTGCCATTCATATCGAAGGAACGACATAAATATTGCGGCTTAGTTGAATAAATCGAACTTTTAGGCGATTGGCGGATCTTATCACGAAAGTCGTTTCAACAGTGGGCTGCCATGGCAAAGCAAAAGTTTAAAATTTCCAACTGGTCTGCCTACAACAATGCGCTCAGGCAGCGTGCCTCCCTGACTGGGTGGCTCGTGCATGGACTGATTGTGCTCACCCTGAAGGTCGTGGCCGACCGTTTCACTACACCGATATGGCCATCACAACGGTTCTGATGTGTTTAACCTTTCGCTCCGGGCATTACAGGGCTTCATTGACTCTATTTTTAAATTAATGACCTGTATTATGTTGCCCGGATTACTCTCTGGTCAGCAAACGAGCAAAGGGCGTCAATATCAGTATAAAAATGCCTACCCGTGGCGAAATCTCCCACCTCGACATTGACGCCACCGGACTGAAAGTCTTCGGCGAAGGCGAATGGAAAGTCAGGCAGCATGGGGCTGACAGGCACAGAGTATAGTGCAAGCGTCATCTGGCCGCGGACAGTACAACGCATGATATTATCTGTGCCGATTTATCGCTCAGCGGTACGACAGATGCGCAGGCACTGCCGGGACTGATTAACCAGACCTACCGGAAAATCAGGGAAGCATTAGCTGACGGTGCTTATGACACCCGTTACTGTCATGATGGGTTGCTGAGGAAAAAAATCAGGCCACTTATTCCGCCACGAAGCGGTGCGCACTACCGGCAGACAAGTACCAAGAGTGTAACCGCGCCGTGGCGAATCAGTATCTGAGCGGCAGTAATGATACCTGGAAAAATAAAGCTGGTTATCACCGGCATTCAGTGGCAGAAACGACGATGATTCCGAATCAAAACCCTCTGGGCGGTCATCTGAGCCTGCGGGATTATGACGCGCAGGCAGGCGAAGCGATGGCAATGGTTAAAGCGCTTAACCGGATGACGTTGTTGGGGATGCAGGACAGCGTCAGGATCGCATAACGAGTGCATCGGTGGGAACCCTGCTGTTGGCTGGCTCTGAATTATTCAACAAAGCCAGATATTGCATCAATTTTCTCGGAACAGCCATCAGGTAAATCAGAGCGTTGTTTGTTACGCAGAGACATAATTGCAATACGTTTCATGAATATGTGATGTATCCAACCATAGGATAATATCTGCGGTCGGAAAACGTAGATCGAATGTTCTGCGATGATAACTACTTTCACATTTCCAGCGAGAATCTCTTATCACTCTGCTACTGAACTTACTTGCCATTAGTTTAGGCCAATTTTGCCCTCATGTCGCGATGGATCTCTGGGGACCGGCCTGTTTTCCCCTATTTGGTGCCTAATGAAGATCTTCCAATTTATGCATTTTATAAAATAACAATACGTTTTTTTGGGGGGAGCAACGTTATGAGTAGGTTAGTTGAAGAGAAAAGTCCAGAAAGGAACTTGTGTTTTCATGATGTAGTCATTCGTTGTCGCCAAATAAAAAAGGTGTATTACAAGGAGAACAATACCTGAATAATAATTTTCCTTTGGTTTTTCTTGTTGTTATTAAATTGATGATATATGGAGACATCTTTAATGTCAAATGTATTCGATGTATTTTTGTATATAACATTGTCCTTTATGAGTTTCATTACCTCATTAATTTTATCTTGTATTGAGTTGTTCTCAGTTACGTGAATTCAATGCTTAAGGTGAAAATGAGGAAAATCAATATCAGGCCTCTCTTTCCAAAACGAAGGTGGAACACTCTAGTCAGATAAAAAACCATAATGAATGAATTGCCCTCCACGTTTTAGTGCATAAGATGTGCACATAGCATCATATCCACCCACACAATCAAGTACGGCGTCAACACCATCTGATTTTTTATTTAATTAAGTTCATTATAGTAGTTCCTATTGCCAAGTATTATGATGCTGTAGACTGTGTAATTATTAATAAAACCTTTTTCAGGCCTATGTCTTATGATGGTTATTTGGTTTTTTTTCATGCAGTTGGCGATGCGAATAAGCATTCTTCCAATCGATGAATTAGCCGCATTAATTATAAGATTTACGTTATCTCTAAGTGGTAATCTTTCTGACGTGATTAATAATGCTGTCATGGAATTAATATGACCGATAGCTGCTTGTTGTTCTGATATATCATTGGGGATAGAAAAAAACATTTCGCCTAAATATTTTTACTGGTTTGCCAGGCTCCCATGCTGCCAATAGGTAATATGAGCTATTTTATATTTAGATCCGTTGCCGATGAACCAATATTACTGATTCTACCTACCCCCTCAAAGCTAGGAGATAAGTGGGTTTATTCTCGATTTATATGCTCAGAAAATAGTGATTAAATCTGGTGAATTAATGGTGAAGAATCATTCTCACTCGTTCCATATTCGGTAATATATCTTCACAGTTACACGTTGATTCTATTTCCCGGGGTCTCTTACAATCGATCTTGTATACTCTTCTCTATACATATTAGTATCCTCCCCCATATGTTTGTTGATTTTATCATTTGCTATAGTATGGCGGAATAGTCTTTTTATAAAAATCTGGTTGTTATGAATAGTAGGATACTCATTATTATATAATTCAATCTATTGGTGGTGATTATTTCTTATAATCATGTTCTCTGATGTTGAATATTTTGTTATAACTGGTATTGTCAGTGTTTTTATATGAAATATCCACTTCTATATATAAGGTGTGTTGGATTTTTTTTTCGCCAGAAAATAATGGCTCATCGCCTAATCCGGTTAATAACCAATTCAAATGTTATCATCTTTCCAGTTTCATCTGTAGGCTATGTTTATTTGTTTCGGGAAATTGTTGCCTGGAGCGGATTTCTGTTGGTGTGTGGCATTTTAATAGAAATAGATTGTAAGTTAGATGTTTCTCATGTTTGGTGCTCGCATTATATTAAATAGCTTCGCATAATAGCGCTACACATGTAGATCATAACAGGTCTCGCACGATTAGACGTGAAGCATCAAGGTGAAAGTTATTTTATTTAGATGTTCACATGTATTTCTTAAACGCCCCCACTGTAATTGAAACCGTCACCCCCAGCAGAAATGCCGCCGGCAATAAAATCACGCAGGGATTGATGGAGGACGGCAATGAAAGATAAATCATCCACGCCAGAAAAAACGTCGGGATAATGGTTCTTTTGGCGTGATGATAGATAAAGCCGGACTCGTATCCACAGCCGAAACGGCGAATATCACGACGCACCAGTCCGTCAACGATCCCAGTCAGCGCCGCGAGGATAAAGAGTAGAGAGGTTAATAGCAGAATAAATACTCTCAGTACAAAGGTCAGCGTGATATAAATCGTTGCTTTGACATAACTGTCTAACCAGTAAAACCAGTCGCTGTCTTGTTTATGGCGTAGCTGTTCCAGCCAGGGAACGAATCCGGTATCCATAAATACCCACTGCCATGTTTTACCCAGAATAATATCCAGTTGGTTCACCGGATCCGACATTAGCAAACTCCGGGTGACATTTTCCGCAAACCAGTTTAATTCCGTCTCCATCATTATACGGCTGTGTTCCGCGCCTTGTTCGGACCAAAGAAAAGCGATCCCCAGCCATTCAACAATCAGGCTGAAAAACAACGAACCGATAAGCGCTGCGCAGATCTTTCCCAGACTCGACAACAGCGTGGAAAGTACTCCTTTTGGGTGGGCAACAGGCTGGTTCGGGGTCTCACTCATCCATTCCTTCCTGTAGTGTGGACAGCAAATCTGCATGATGGGGGACGGTATCGGGGAGTGTTGCGCTATTCCACCATTGCTCCCCGGTACGATAACTAGCTTTCATATATTCCGTCAGTTGCAGGACACTGTCTGGCATAAAGGTGTCGTCAATTGCTGCGGGTAGCGGCATCCTGATTTTCCATAATTGCCCGCCTTCCAACAGAGCGAAAGCTTGTCCTTTCGGAAGCTGGATCAATGCAGCCGGGTCGATAAGCGGCACGCTGACGGCACTGACGCGATCCTGAGTATTGCTGATAAAATCCGATTCATGATCGGGATTGGAGGAATCAGTGACGCCCGAGATGACCGTATTGGTCAGCACGTCCACATTGTGTAACTGCGCGGTCATCAGCTCTGCAGTGGCGGTTTCGCGCACGCGCAGCATGATCAGATTGTTGAAGTTGCCGATAACCTGCCGGGCTTTTGCCGCATTGCCGAGACGAGCTTCAATATCACTCAGCGTTTGGGTGTAAGCGGTGACCTGGATATTTGCGCCGCCGCCTTTGTTAATCAACGGAATAAATTCATCGCCCATCAGTTCGCTGAATTCGTCGCAATGGAGATTAATCGGGACTTTTGTCTGGCTTTCATCCTCAGGCAGGCCATCATTGACGCCGAATTTATAAATATATCCGGCAACGCTGACCAGATCGGCGAACATACTGTTACCCACGGCGGCGGCTACGTCGGTATCGGATAATGCGTCCAGCCCCACGTACACAATACCGCGCTTACGGATGATCTGCTGCCAGTCGAATATCGGGCGGGGATCGTCCAGATCGCTGTACGAAGGGGCCAGTAATTGCGCCGTTTTCCCGGTAGTCAACTTTTCTAATAACGGCAGTAATGAGGCCACGATTTTATCAAAATACGTCTTATCATAACGCACCGCTGAGCGCAGACCGTCCAGAATGGGATCATAGAGCCGTGTTGCGGCCAGATACTGCTCCAGCGCCACGACATAGTTATCCCGACCCTGTAGATTACGCGGCGTATTTTTGTCGGTCACTTTCCCGGCTATCTGCGCAATAACATCCCAGGCTTTGGGTTCATGTTTTGGCAGGTAATACTGCGCATAGCGGATAAACAGATCGTCGATATTGATAACGTGCCGGGAGATTTGCAGGTAGTCCGGTCGATGACCCAGTTCAATCAGGGCGCGAGCGATAATATTTACAAATCGCCACGCAAACTCTTTAAATGCGGCGCTATCCCCCTCGCTGGAAAGCTGTCCAGCGATACGCCCGGCCACTTCAGAGATACGGCCAAATCGCCCGATGGCGTTATAGCGCGCGCTGATATCCGGCCAGCCGAGATGGAAGACGTAAAATTCATCTTCGCGACCGGCGCGTTTCGCTTCAGCGTAAGTCCGGCGCAGTAAATCCGCGTCACCTTTCGGATCAAAAATGATCACGACCTCGCCACGGCGGATATCTTGCGTAATAAACAGTTCTGCCAGCCGGGTTTTGCCCACGCGGGTGGTGCCCATGACCAGAGTATGACCGACACGCTCGCCCAGCGGCAGGGTGACGTCGGTTTCATGCAGTTCGATGCCGTGCAGCAGGGGGCTGCCGCCAACCGGGGGCAGCGGGCGTACCGGGTTCAGCCAGTGGTTGTGGGAGAGACAGCGTCGGACAATAGGAAATGGCGCATCGCAGACTTTTTCCAGTTTCCGGGCCTGTTGATACAACCAGTGAGGATGCACGTATTTGGAGACTTCCGGTCGTCGGCAGGTATGCAGGCGCTGGGTGTGTTTTTGCTCCCAGCGAAATCCGCGTCCGATAAACAGCAGGTGGCGGCTGACCGGCACCCGATCGCTGGACATTACATAACACGGCAGCCGGCGAATATTGCGTCGATAGCGCAAAATGGTCAGCCCTTGCCGTCCTCTGAATCCGGCAAACAGCAGAAAGCCCCCGGCCAGCGGATAGCTGACGGAAGGCGAGAGCATCAGTGACCACGGCGCGACCAGACAGATGGCGCCTGCCGCCAGACCCGCTGCGGCGCTGTAGAGTTCCACTGCCGGACGCAACAGGGTTTCGATGACGTGACGGTCGCTCATTGCGACAGCCCGGACGCCGTGATGAGCACCGGATACGCAGCCAGTTGCAGACGCTGCGCCAAATCGTCGCCGTTGACGGGGAGCAGCGTAAGATCGCCCGCTTTTTCACGCAGTGCGCGTAAACGTTCTGCGGACGCCACGCTGACGACCAGCCCGGTGGCGTTCAGTGATGTCAGCTTCGTTTTGTTTTTACCCAGCCATTGCACAGAAAGGGGGTCGTCGCCGATTAAAAACAGCGGTGTCATGCCCGGCAGCGACAATCGGCGCGGTGTGACGGGGCCGGGATGCAGACGTGAGGAAAGAACGGGGAAAACGGCTTCCGGTAAAGGAACAGGAAGTGCGGAAGAAGAGGCGGGTGCGTCCGGTTCAGGCGCAATGGCGCTGAATAGCGGGGCGGTGGATTCGCCGCCAAGATCGGCGATGACGATCGGTGACGCGCCAGCCTGAAATGTGGTAGCAAGCAGAACGATGGTTGGGGAAAAGGCTTTCAGCATGGCATGAATTCCTTATTTTCTGATTTCATGAGTTCATGGCGGAGATTACAGGTGACGGAAAACCTGCTGGCGATAGCGTTGCGCCGGTTTTCCGCCTGCCGGGCGGTGGTAGCGTCCGACGGCTTCGGGCCAGCTCTGCCATTTGTCGTAGTGGCGGCGCAGCAACGTAGCGGTGAGGTGCAGATTGGGATACGGCGCAAGCGCCTCACAGGGATGGGAAAAATGGTGGCCGTTCCAGCCGAGATTGATTTGTCCCAGTCCGGCATCAATGCGCTTTGGGCTGGTGGTGCGCAGGAACCGGTGCAGGGCGGCGCAGGCTTGCTGTCGGGTGGCATAGCGGTAACCTTTTCCAGCTACGTTGAGCGTCCATGGCCATGGTCTGACGTCCTGCGCCAGGCGGGCGCCGCTTTCCGTCAGCGCGACGGCGTAGAGAAGATCAGCCGGAACCTTGTTCAGCCAGGCGACCTGCCGGTAGCCATAGGGAATATCCGGCGCCGCATGGACGGACAGCGCGAACGGCAGCAAAAACAGGGATATCAGGGTGTGGTAACGGGCAGCCATGCGTCCCCCCGGCGTTCGAGTACCGCAGGCATTTTCCCCTGGCCATTTTGCATCCAGCGCCCGCCGTCATGGTTGAGGGTAATTTCCCTGCGCTTCACCCGCGTAATATCAATACGTTTGCTGATGGCCCAGCGCCGCAGGCGGGCATCATCGTTGTTGCTGTCGACCAGATAGAGGTCGAGCGGATGGTCGGATTGAAGCAGGACGCTGAGCCGGGTATCGCAGGCCGGACAGTTTTCCGACACAAAAACCGCCAGACGGCTGTCTTCATGCGCAGTCGGGAGCGAGGCTGCGGCTACCGGCAGCACATCCGGGAAGCGGCGTTTCCACGCAGCGTCGTAGGCGCGTTGAAACGCCAGCTCTTTTTCCACCCGCTGAAACTCTTTTTCGACCAGCAGGTCGGCGTATTTACGGCGCTCGGCATCGGTGGCGGCCTCCACGCCGAGTGTGGTGAGCGGATCGAGATCCGGCGACCAGATGCCGCGTTCGCCGCGTTTGAGTTGTTCGTAGCGCGTCCATTCTTCCGGCGTCAGTCCCCAGCGTTGTGCGCCTGAGAGCGTGGACAACGGTTTTTCAGCGCTGCGGGTGGTGTCCGTGGCGGTTTCGGTGGCGGCCTGCGCCAGTGGTATGGCGCAGGCGAACAACAAGGGCAGGATTTTCATGTCGCCTCCCGTCAGCTCATCAACCGGTCGGTGGGCGCGCGTTGAAAACAGACGGTGCGGGTCACTTCATCCGTGTTCATAACCCATGCCTCTCCGGCAATCACCCGGAGCGCATCGTCTATTCGCATTGGTCCCATTGAACGCTGGATATCGGGCAGGGGGCTGGCAAATAGCTGCCGCGTGTCACGGGTCACGGGCAGACACAGTCCGTAGCCGGTGCCGGAAAGCCAGGCGCGCAGCGCATCGCCTCGGGTGGCGGTCGGCCGGTTTTTCTTTGGCGCGGGAAGGGCATGGCTTGTCACCTGACGCAGTGGAAATGTCAGTGTTTCATCCGGCGTCAGACTGACCAGCGTGTATCGTGCGGTATGCACGACTTCAATGGGCGCGGGAGTGGCGGAGATGCTCTGGGTGTGGGTTTCGGAGGGCGTAACGGTGGCCGTCTTTGCTGTACAGGCTGACAGGATAAGGATTACGGTGATGGGCCATAAACGGGATTTCTTCATGATATGCTCCGGTAGTGGGAAAGGCCGGGACAGAATGAAAAAAAACGCGGGGAAAAGCGGCAAGAAACTAAAATCCTGACGTTGGACATTTTATCCTTTGAACTAAACTAATATGACTTAGTCCGTTAGTTCGTCTGGAGGTATTATGCAAACAGTGAACATTCATGAGGCGAAAACCCATTTGTCCCGGCTGGTTGATATGGCCGCGAAGGGGGAGTCCTTTATCATAGCCAAAGCCGGTAAGCCGTTGGTCAAAGTAACGGCATTGAGCGCGCCGGAGCCTCAGCAGGAAAGGCGGTTAGGGTTTATGGCGGGCAACATCAACGTGCCCGATGACTTTGACCGGATGGGCGAAGGGGAGATTGAGCAGCTTTTCGGCGGTGACAAATGAAATTTTTACTCGACACCCATGTGTTGCTGTGGGCATGCCGGAAAAACTGTCTTCATCAACAGCGAAGTTGCTGGGTTCGCCGGAAAATGAGCTTTTTTCAGCGTAGTCAGTCTTTGGGAAGTCGTCATTAAGCGCGGGCTGGGACGTGACGATTTTCAGGTCGATGTGCGATTGCTGCGCAGGGGGCTGCTGGATAATGGTTACAGCGAATTACCTATCGCCAGCGAACATGTTGTTTCGGTCGAGAGTCTGCCTGCCGTTTACAAAGATCCTTTTGATCGTCTGTTGGTGGCGCAGGCGACAATGGAGGGCATTACGCTGTTGACCACCGATGCGCTGGTTGCACGGTATCCCGGCCCAATACAGCAAATTTAGGCGACGTCTTTCACCTGTAATGGCTATGGAAACCTTTACTGAATCATTATTTTTTCATGTCATGACGCATCATAAGAATGACGTCCGTTAAGACGTAATGGGGTTACATTACGGGATATACGAATTCAGGATTGATTTTGCGCAGCGAAGTATTCAACGCATAATGGATGCGCCGGTTGCTGTTTTAAGAGAACGGGGAATTAGCTTTCCAATAATATCGTCAGGCATCCAGCTTTCAATAATCACTATGCCGGCGCAGCTGCGCAGTTGAGCATGACGTACAGCAACTTCCTCTATGCTATTGATGTTGATCGTGGTATCGCTGCCACATGATTTTTCCATCGTTGCTCCTCAGGTGTTTATGTTGTCGAAGTCATGACGGCTATTTCACTTATACCACCATGTATCAAATTGTTCGGCGAAATTTGCCGCCTGCTGGAGATCTGCACCGAAATGTTGTGTGAAATAACCTTCGGGCGTGGCGTAATTTACCCTGCAGCCATTGTTATGGCACTCCATTACGGCTGCGTTGGTCTGGTATTTTTGGGCCAAACGAATGAGATCATCAAGCTGGAAGCCATGTTGCAGCGCGGTGACCAGCATGGTCTGTACCGCCTGCATTTCAATATTGTACAGGCACTGGGTCAGGTTCTGGATGTTGGTGTCGGTCATGGGGGCTCCCGCAGGGATAATGAAAAGAGGATTTCCGGTTTGCGCTCTCTGCTTGGAGGAAATAGCAGAGATAGGGACGCTGTCAGCGACAGCAGACTGCCGGCGTAGTGAATCTATTCCGGGAACAACGCTGAATAAAAAACTCACATTCGGTTAAATAAGAAAACTGCCTGCTTTCGGCAGGCGGCTTATTATTAAAGAGATGCTGACAGATAATTACTGATCCGTGCTCCCAGCCATTTTATAACCGGAACCGGCATTGAATTGCCCAGCGCTTTATAACGCGGAGAATCTGGACAGTCCTGCGTCGTTTTCCCCCTCCAGGGAATACGCGTGTACTGATCGGGAAAGCCCTGCAAACGTTCATACTCCACAGGCATCAGGCGGCGAACCGCATATTCACTGATGACGGCATGCAGGGTATGCGACGTATTATACAGGGGGTAGCACAATTCAGCCGAGAGGCCCGTATGATGCCCGCTATTTTTTGGGGTACGATGAATAATATTGCTGGCAATACAGGTCGCCGGAAAGACAACCAGATCATGCGCATCTTTATAATCGCAGGCATTACAGGTGCTGCTGATAGGGCTGGCTTTGTATTCACCTAATCGCTGTTTGTTATAGACGATCGCGGACATGCATTTCTCGTCAGTACCTGCCGCAGAGGTTGGGGTAATCGTCGTCCGGACGCATCTGCCCGGCGCAGGATCCCTGCGCACGCTCGGTAACTCAAACAATATTTCGGCGGGATCGACGTGTTCTCCAGCACTTGCGATAACAAACAAACGCTTGCGGCGCTGGGCGAGTCCGAAATGTTGGGCATCGAGCACTCGCCATGCAATGGCCCTGTGGGCGCCATACACACAACCTGCGCGGGGCCATTTGGGAATATGCCGACGGTATTTTTTCGACCAGCGCCAGAATGCCGAAGATTTTTGCGGCGTGGGTGGGAGACCGGGTCTGAATGGTATATCCGTGCCAGCCAGTCCGGCAAGGAAATGCCCAAAGGCGTTGGTGGCGTCACTGAGGACTCCGGGAACATTTTCCCACAGGATGAGTGCGGCATGTTTATTGTTCTCCTCTCGTTTAACATCAATGGCGTCAGCCAGCCGGATATACGCCAGAGTAAGTTGTCCACGCGGATCGGCCAGACCCCGTCTCATGCCGGCCACGCTGAAAGACTGGCAGGGTGTGCCTCCAACCAGAATATCCGGGGCGGGAATATCACCACTCGCGATCCTGTCGGCGAGCAGCGTCATGTCGCCGTGATTAAGGATGCCGGGCCAGCGATAAGCTAATACTGCAGAAGGAAAAGGCGCTATTTCACTAAACCAGAGTGGTCTGAAGTGCAGGTTCTGCCATGCAACACTGACAGCTTCAATGCCACTACAGACAGATCCGTACGTTAATGTATTGTTTAATGTCACTGTTCCCCTCCGTATGGCTGGGATGCTCATGGCATTCGGTTAGGCAGCTCAGTGGCTGTGGGTGAAGTGATTGATGGTTTTACAACGCGGACACTTGATATGAAGGCTGGAGAATGGACCTGCAAAGGCCAGCAGGCGCTGACATTGCCCACACCGCAGGGGGTGTTCAGTTTTCTTTTCCGTCATGACTCCTCTCTTCGATAAGGATATGAAGTTGCATGATGAGACCATGCAGAGAAAAGAGGTACTAGAAATTCAGACTGCCGGCGCGATAAATATGGAAAGCGCCCGTTAAGGGCGCTGACAGGTGTTTGCCTGGAAATATAAGTGTAATAAATTCCCGGATATGATCTTACCAATCATACCGATCCGCATATGAGGAAGCTCACATGGAAATGATGCTGTGGTGGTCGGATTATCTGGACATCAGCCGCGAAGGATATGTCGCGCCGTATATTTTTGCGCGACAGCATAAGGCCGCGGGTACAGCCTGGCGGTTAATTCTCTGACAGGAGCAGATCCTGACGAACGGGATCTGCTTCTTTGCTTTCTGAAAGGTTTTACCTTCGTATTTTCAACGATTAATCGGGAAACGTCTAAAATTATTCCGGCAGAATATTTTTAGGTCGTTACCTATCAATACGGGAAGTTTTTTAAAGGAAAACTTATCGTCATAGCGACGATAAAAAATCTGCACCATAGGATGGTTTTCTGCCGACACGACACTGCGCCAGAACCCGATATTCCGGCTAACTGCACCAGTTGCCATCCGTCGGGAAAACGCAAGGTTGCACCAGAGACAAGAATCATCCATCGTTTCAACACCCATAAACCTGCGCCACATAACGCCCGCGCCCGTCGCCGTGGCCCAAATCCATCGCCGTCAGCGCCAGCGCCTCTTTTTCACTGAATCCCTGCGCCAGATAATGACGAATGGCATCCTGCGCCCAGGCGTAGCGCAATGAATGCGGGGAATATGCGCCGGTCAAGCCGATACGCGACGCCTGACCGTGCCAGTATTTCATCGCAGTTTTCAGGTCGGGCCTGTCAATCAGCTTGCCGTTGCGGCTCTCTGCCACAGCCAGCGCATTTTCCAGCGCTTTTCTGACTGCGCCAGCATCCAGAATTACCGTTTCGCGAGGCCGTCCGCCTTTAGTGCCGAACACCACGGTAAGCCGGGTTTCGCCGCGCTCCAGCGCCTGTTTCCACGTCCTGAGCGATTGCGCACACTGCACTGCTTCCTGAGAGCGCAATCCCATCAACCTTGAAAGCTCCAGCGCCGCTGCCATCCCGGTGTTTTTTTCACGAGCGGTTTCCAGCGCCTGCCGGTAATGCTCCGCAGTAATGGCCTGCCGGGTGCCGTTACGGGATGCGCCGGATAAGCCGAGAGATTTATTGGACAGCCGTTCACTGGTGGCTAATCGATCACGCCCGGCTTGCTTCAGCAGACAGCGGAGCGCCGCCATTTCGTTTTGCAGGCTGCGTTTCTTTATGCCCTGCTCCAGTCGTTCCCGAACGTAATTCTCAATATGTCGGGCTTTCAGTTGCTCCACCCGGCGGATCTGTACATTCTGTTCCAGCAAGCGCTCACAAAATCGCTGCGCCAGCGCCATGCGATCGTGGACGGTTTTATGACTGCCGCCCGCCTGCCGCGCCAGCGTTTTCATTTCCTGCTCCAGAATGCCCATTTTCTCTTTCCCCTTTTCATGATTGCCGCAACTCCAAAATCTGATACAACTTTTCCCCGGCGCGTAGGCCGATAGCCCCTGATATTCGTCGGGGCTGCGAACGATACCTGAGCGCCGGGGCGGCAGCCGTTGAGGTGTTGCGGGGCTTCGGTTGTGCTCTCTGAGCAGCCGCCAGCGTTAGCTGGTTATCCCCCGGATCGTCCTGATCCCCCTCCGGTATCGGTTCAAGTTCTCCTGTGAGTGAAAGTGGGTTGAATCACGGTGTCAGAATCCCGCCGTGCGTTGGCGCAGTTGAATTGTCTGGTGCAGTAACATGGCGCTGGTGCGTCACTTTCCCGCTCTACGCGGTTAAAGTGACGCACTGGACTGGCGCAGTGATTAAAAATTGGAATTCTGGTGCAGGATTGCGGCCACGCGACAGTAAAGCCGCTGTCTTTACAGGCCGAGTTCATAAAGGTTAGAGGCGCTGGTAATCAGCAGGTCCGGAAATGTCCGGCAGCGTTAAGCAGTGGCAATAAATTGTCGAGTGTAACGTATGACCCCGACCGGGATGCGGTTCGGCAGTTTTCAGGGGCATTGCCGTATTTGGCGACCAGCCTGCATGTCAGGCCGCTTCTTGCAGGTCATGAAGCGTAGGTGTTGTCCGCAGACAACCTGTTGCATGGCAGAGCTTATATCGTCGCCACGATTGCTGAAAGTAAAAACTATCTTGAGGAAGAAAAGGTTATTCGCTGCCGGGACATCATTCCGCCCAAATAAGCAAGGGCGCTATTGCAGCGCCCCCGTACAGTTAACATAAAACGCCATCAGCTAAGGATTGTCCCCAGTCGGGCCAGTACCTCGTTTACGATACTGTCCGGGATACGCTCCAGCCTTCTGCCGTTTCTGGCTGCCATATCAATGGTTCTGGGCTGGTCACAGCGAACAACACCTGTCGTTTTCGTTCCCGCGCCATCCAGTGAAACGGCAAAACCAGCCGTTCGGGCAAAGTTTCCGCCGCTGGTGACGGGAACAACCACAGGCAACCGGGTGATCTTGTTAAACGGTGCCGGTGAAACGATAAGCACCGGGCGTTTTCCGCTTTGCTCATGCCCGGCAGTGGGATCAAGTGACACGAGCCAGATTTCCCCTCTGTCCATTTACAGGATCTCCTTCCCTGTGGCAGGCGCGTCAATCCATTCCCGCTCTTCATCACTTATTTCGGCATGTGGATCGCACTGCGCCAATAGTTCGGCAAGCGAATAGTGAGGCCGTTTTTGAGGCTCAATAATCAGGCAGCCATTATCAACGGTCACACCGACCTCACTATCCGGCGACAAATCCAGCGTTTTCAGCACGGCGGGAGGCACTGCCAGCATGACAGATCCTCCGACTTTTTTCAGACGAGTGGTATACATAGAACACCTCCGGATATTATATTTTAATATAACATCACCAACTGGCGATGTACAATTATCAATCAGATTCATCATAATCTCCTTAACGTCACGAATAACGAAGCATCAGCGGAATGCACCTGTTGGTTGAAGAGTGGGTTTAAATGCGGGGTTGATTACAAAGTAATGAAGTATGAGGAAGCCTTAATCCATCCAGCGACAGACCCGGCAGTTCTCAAAGGCGGCATTGCCGGTAAAAGGCGACCATCCTGATACATCAGGCGCTTCTCTCAGGTCATGAAGCATTTTGTGCCGGTGGGATATTACTGCTCAGCACAAGGTGCAGATAAGAGAAAACTGTTTTTCCCTTTTAAAGGATTATTGGTCGATTTTTGGCAATCTGATAAACAGGAAACGGCGCAGAACCCGTATCGGATCTGCGCCGGTGGAACATCAATGGTAGCGAGAAGGCCAGATTTGCTCAGGCGCGACGCCCAGCGCTTCAGCAATCAGCCTTTCCCCTTTGGGCCAGTGTTTTGTCAACGCATTCGCCAGCGTGGAAGAGGCCAACCCTGCGTTACGCGAAACCGCTGCCATCGACGTTCCGCGCTTTTTCAGCGCCGCAATAATATCGGCGGGATGCCAGTCCTGTTGGTTCATGCGGTCACCTCATCAATGCATTTCACGCCGTCAGCAGTGCGTATCCAGCGCGGAGCTTTCAATTCAGCGGCAAAGTAATCAACCAGTTCTGCCAGGAGCCAACACAATTGTTCTTCCGCTTGTGGCGGAAACATCCGGCAAAGCAGAAGCTGAGTCAGGGTAAAACAGTAATCGCAAAGCGTATCCGCATCAGGGGCAAAACGAGGAGAGTTTGTGGGCAAGGTATCAACGGTCAGACTGTCTATCAGGTGAGGCGGAATAGGATCGCGCAGGCCCGGTTTTAACAGCGCAAGCGCGGCGGCGAGCCTTCCGCACAGTGCCATTTTTAGCGCCGGATCGTAGCTTTCTGCCTGAGTCTCTGCGAGCTTTTCGCAGCGGTCTGCCAGTACGGTGAAATCCGTGGCGGCGCTGAAAGGAACGGTAAGTAACGGGTGAGTCTGGGTGAGGATTGTAGCCATATTGGCAGCCTCCTGTAACGGGTAATAAACCCACCACCGAAGAGACCAATCTTGTGGGTGGTGGACTGGACGGAGTTGGTCTTACCGGCGTTACAGGAACCGGCGCATCTTTCGATGCCCCCGCCCAGCCCACCATAATTCAATAGTTGTGCTGGATTTACGGTATAAAAAAAGACGCAAGGCGCGTCATATACCGCCTGTAACAATTCGGGAGACCAATCCCGGCACCTGATTTTGCAGATGCGCTTAAAAGATACTGCTTTCTGTTAGCAGTAGCAAGCGGGGTTTTTAGAGATAGATCGCAGAAAATAAAAACGTTATTGATGAGTCTATAACCAGCTAATAAATAACGGTTTGAGTGACGATGTAGCCTATCAAAAATATAAAAAAACGCTCATAATACCTGACGTCAGGTTCTCTGTGTTTTCTTGTTACTATGTTTTTTTTGATTGCTGCTCATGTTCATAAATGTCGATGGCTCTATATGCAAATATTCCTTACAAGAAATTAATAGTGACATTTTGAGTTTTTTTGAGGATCTCTGTGTAGCCAGAAAGACAGATTGGTGACATTATCATTCATTCAAATAAAAAGATACTTATGATTATAATAAAAATATGAAATATTAGTTCTGCAAGAGCAAATGATTAAGATTATGGTGTCCGGATTTGCGGAACAGATTGAAACATATCCCGAACTGAACGATTTCATCTCAATACAGAGCTATACAGCTTTATCTTATGCGGCACACTTAATTGTGTGCGATGGTTTTCCGCAATTTCCAGCGTTGAATAATATACTGCGCGATTATTTAAAATGATTATCCAGCGCTATTTCCGAGGAGACAATAACGCTTGTCCGTACATTAAAACATGCCGTTCTGGTTGGCACTGGTTTGCGGCACGGGCTGCACTACGTCCCAATGTTCTACAATCTTCCCGTTGTCAACGCGCAGGATATCGACAACAGCATTTCCAGTATCTTGCGGATCGTTTTTAGCGAAAACATGCAGATAGACCAGATCGCCGTCGGTCGAGGTGCGAATGATGTGGCTTTCAGCATTCGGATAACTTGCAAAATAGTCCCGGAGCGTGGTTATAAGCGCTTCCCGGCCTGTCGCGATGAACGGATTATGCTGGATGTAATCTTCGCTCAGATATTGATACGCCAGATCCACATTGTGGTTGATTAAAACGGCGGTATAAAACTCAATCACCAGCGCCCGGTTTTGTTCTTCCTGAGCCAGGTTTCTTTGACTGCTTTGCGTTAACTCCGTCGGGGCAGGTGACTGAGCTTGCCTCTGGGTACAGGCAGACAGCGACATCGTCAGGCAGAACACGCAAGCAATAACAATAAATCGTGGTTTCATCTTGTTCGCTCTCCAGTTCGACAAAAATATCGGCTTTCCTACCGGAATCATACCAGCATCGTGGCCAATTCCGTCGTATATATTTGGCGGCGTCTTCCTGTCAGGATAGAAAGCCAAGCCTGGTCAGATGGTTGACGGGGGAATGTACGTTTTCTTCATGGTGCGAAATTCGCCATGACCAGGTGTCCGAGGCCTACTTCGGTATAGATACGCCGTGGGGGCGCATAACCGGGAGGCTGGGCGGGACTCATCAATTCATCGATGGCGGCGTTGCGGCGCACACCTCGGTGTGATCTATCCTTGATTTAGCACCCATCTTGTTTTCAAATCAATTAACGAAAGCGAGGTCACTATGGCAAGACAACAATATACCCCGGATTTCAAGTGCAGCGTCGTGGCATTACTGTTCGAAAGCGGTAAATCCGTTGCGCGCATGGCACAGGAGTTCGATATCAAAGAGAACACATTCTACATCTATGGACTATCTCCGTTTTGCAAGTACTGAATCTAGTTTTGGGTTGTTGCTTACATCTATCCGGCATAAGGAAAGCCTGTGCCCAAATGGGTAATCCGCACACAATCTCCTCAACAACTGGACGGCCTCTAAGGCCAGTGTAAAAATCAGGTTCCGATTGTGCAGGTGCAACCTGTCACCATTTATCAGTACGCAGCAACTTTTCTGGCTGGGTATTAACTTCCGGCTGCTTGATATTCGGTATCATTTCTCAGCATCGACCAGATTATTCTCGCGTTCTTGTTAGCTAGTGCCACTGTCGTTTTATTAAACCCTCGCCGTTCCTTTACCCACTGATGCTGATAGCCATCAGTGTTATTCTTGGCAACCCATGGCGCCATGAATAAAAAGTGTCCGTAAATGCTTGTCGTCTTTTTTAGTCATATTCATTAGCACTTGCCTGTCGCCACTTGAGTGCTGTCGAGGAACCAGACAAAGCCATGCGGCAAAGTGACGACCATTTTTAAATTCAGTTCCTTTGCCAATCGCGGCAACAACAGCCTTGGCCGTTTTAGGACCAATACCTTTAACTTTGGCAATGCGCTGACAGGCATCTGATTGCCTGAATACAGCATCGATTTCTTTATTAAAAAAGTTTATATGACGCCCAATATAGTTAAAGAGATCATAGAGTTCTGCAATTGTTCTGCGTATTCTTGTACTGAGTCCATTTTCTGCATCGTTGGATGCATCAGAGACACTGCTATGGCCCGTGTTTCATTACCGTCATTTTTTGCCCACGGATAAAGGGTTTTACATATGAAGGGTTGATGACCTTTACTTTATGCCCCTGTTTTTCAAACTCTCGCTGCCAGTAAAATGCCCCTGTGGATGCTTCAATGGCAATCAAACAGACCGGAATATTAGCCACCGTCTGGAGTAATTCTTTTCGGCCGATACGGTTTGAATAAACCGGCTTACCGACCTGGTTTAACCCGCAGAGCTGAAAGACATTTTTAGCCAGATCAATACCCGGAAATATGATATTCATGGTAACTCTCCTGCTGAACGTATTTCGTACAGTTAACCGCAATGGGGGAGGAGGTAGTCCATCCCATTGACTGGAAAAAAACGTTATCAGGATCAGAAGGATGTTGCTTTTTCTAATTCGCCCCACCTATCCGAACAGAAACGAGGAATTCGCCGTCTTATAAGCCAAAATTTCCGAACTGGAAGAGGATAAACCTATCCTGAAAAAAGTGGCGGTGTTCCTGGCGCGGGAAAGCTGCTGAGATACGCTATGGTCGCTCAGTTACCAGCTTTCCATGCCGCAACCTGTGGACGGCGGAAGGCTGGCTGTATCTGGCGGTGGTTATCGACCTGTATTCACAGCGGGTGATTGGGGAGCGATGTCGGAACTGATGAAAGCGGAACTGGTGTGTTATGTGCTGAAAATGGCGCTGTGGCTGTGGGAGATGCTGCGCGGAGTGATAGTGTACCCAGTACTGTTCCCATGACTATCAGGAAGTTATGAATGATAATGGTCTGACATGCAGCATGAGTGCTAAGGGGGGCGGCTATGACAACGCCTGTGCGGAAAGTTTTTTCCATAGTCTGAAAGTGGACGCTATCCACGGGGGAACAGTTCAACACGCGGGAGAAGATGAAATCGACGGTATTCGACTATATTAAGATTGATGACAACCGGCATCGGCGATATAGCCGCCAACGGCGTGCTAAGCCCGGTGCAATTTGAAAAGAAACCTCGCTTAAGGCGATGTCCACCGTTACTGGGCAAGATCACTGACTTGCATCCAGTATCTCGCGGGCGATCATTTCCCCTTCTCGGTCGGCGTCGGTGGCGATAACCATGGATGAGGATTTCTTCAGGAGTTTCTGGATGACGGTAAACTGTTTTTTTTGCATCTGCTTTCACCGCCAGTTTCCACTGAGCCGGAATGACTGGTAAATCTTCAAGCGCCCGTTTTTTATATTTGCATCATAACGTTCGGGTGGCTCCATCTCCAGCAGATGACCAAATCCTCAGGTGACGGCAATATTTTTGCCGGTGAGGCAGCCATTACCTTTTTGCGTCGCGCCGAGGATACGGGCGATATCACGGCCCTGGGACGGTTTTTCACATAAAAACAATTTCATCGTCGCTCCTGAAAAAAAGCGGGCATCAGGGGATGATGCCCGAACGGGCGGGGAACCCATGTATTACGGGAAGGAAAGTCGTGTCAGAGTAATAACGACAGGATGTGCGCTACAGGGGAAACTCAGTTTGGGATAGAGATGAAAAATGCCGGGAACGGTCTGCGCGAGTTTAGCGTCATCAACAGGCAATGGTTCCCGGCTCTGGCAGACAAATAGATAGGGTGTTATCAATCATGTTGGAGAGATTTCTCGACAGCAGAAGGTCATAATAAGCTCAGCAAACTTCCAGCAAAGGGGGACACCCTATGAGCAATAATTTCAATCTCGGGGGATTTATCTGCTGAGGCGCGCGACAAAATTAATGTCGATCTTGCTGCGAGCGGCGTCGCATACAAAGAGCGGTTGAATTTGCCTGTCATCCCGGCACTGGTCGAAGCGGAACAACCCGAGCAATACAGAGCCAATTTGCGCGAGCGATTACTGCACTACAGGGAGATCAGCAAAACGTTGCCTAAAGGTACAGATCTCGCCTATCAGAAAATGGCGGAGACCAACAATAAAACGTAATCACTGATTTCGACGCATGTATAAAAGAGAAAAAAAGAACCCTGCCGGAATGGCAGGGTTAGTGTGAGTATCAGGCAACCAGTTGTTTAGCTAAAGCAATTTCAACCGAATCACCGTCAGCGTTGAGAATATCCAGGCCGGACTCCGGCACATCGCCCGCGGTGCTTTGCGCTACGGCGATTTTTCGTGCCATCAGGTCGAGACAGGCGATTTGCGACGTCGCGGCATAGCCGAGATAAATCACTTTTACCGCCCGTTTCTGCCCGATGCGCCATGAGCGGCGCGCCGCCTGAAGCAGGGTATAGACGTTAAATCCGGTCTGCATAAACACGATGGTGGGAAACTCCAACAGGTCGAGCCCGGTTTTTACCAGCTCCGGGTTCGATACCAGCACGTCGATGCCCTTGTCTACCTGTTCAGCGACCCAGTCCTCCCGTTGCTCCGGGCTGACGGTGGCGCGCAACACGGCGACTTTTAGCCCGGCTTGCGTCAGCAGGGCTTTCAGCCGCGAGGTGGTATCGCGGGTGCCGCTGTAGGTGGAGTACGCCAGTACCTTACGGCCTGCGGCTTTCTCCGCCAGACAAAGAGCAATCAGTGCCTGCTCTTTGGGCGTCGCCTCCGTGGCATCGAACAGCGCGGGTACGAATGCCAGCGTGTCGCGGGTACGCGGATGTTTCACTACTTCCGGGCGGAAGCAACACTCCGGCCAGGCCAGCAGCACATTGAGCACCACGCCCAGCAGGGTGGTATCCCGCTTTGCCAGCGCCTGACGCAGCATCGTCGTCAGCGAGACGGACAGTTTCGTGTAAGCATCGCTTTGCGTCTCCGTCATCGCCACTTCCCGGAATTCTTCATGATAAGGCGGCAGCACGTCGCGGCCCAAATCACTCAGTTTCAGAAAAGCGGTATAGGGCAGCAGGCAACGCAGCACGCCTTTTGGGCCGAATCCCGGCGCCTTGGATACCCGGACAGCGGTTTTTTTCCCTCTGGCGGTTTTATGCGCCTCACGGTTGTTTTCGGAGAGAACCTCCTTTAACACGCCGTGATCGTGCATAAACCGCATGCCGGCGGCGGTCAGGCTGCCGTTGCGGCCGGGGCGATAGCCTTCTTCCAGCATCCTCCGGGTCAATATGCGAAACAACAGATAAAAAATGTCGTCCGCATATCCCCCCATCAGCGTGCCGGTCAGCAGCAGGATTTTTCTGACGTGACTGGCCAGAACGCCCATCGCCTGTCCCTGTGCCGAACTTGCGCCCTTGTACTCATGCCCTTCGTCCACCACCATCAGGTCGAACGTGTTTTTCGGTAAATGGCGCTTGATGTATTCACTGGCCTGGTAATTTCCTTCGCCGAAGCCGAATTCAACATTGGCCATCGCACGCTCCATACGCTGAGCCTGCCGGTCGGAAAACACCAGTTCGCCGCTGTTGTCCATCAGGTTGATGAACTCGTAGAGGTTATCGCCGAGCATGGACGCCAGAAACGCGTCGCCAAAGGCATTTTTCAGTTTTCTGGCCGTCGCATCGCCAATGGTCGGGATGCGTTTCAACGCCTTATTCACCATCTGAGACTGTAAATCATCAGGCAGGGCATTCGGGCGCATCAGCGTCCACAGCGGCGTCTGGCAGTGCGAGCATTTGCGGGGTTTTTCTTCCTGTTGCAGGTGGTTTACTGCAAGCCAGTTGCCGTCCGTATCGGTAATGCGCTGACCGCAGTCGGGGCAAACGCCTAAGGGGATGCCCTGCCGGCGCCGTACCGCGCAGGCGGGTTTCCAGTGGTAGCCCATGCGCATCCGTACCCGGCCCAATATAAAAAACTCCGGGCCGGTAGCGGGAACGTGAAGCTGTTCGCGCAGCAACATCAGCTTGATGAGCGTATCCGGGCCGTTGAGCACCCAGATACGGGCATTTTCAATGGTCTCCAGTATTTCCCGCCGCCACTTGTAAACCAGATGCGGCGGCGAGAGCACCAGCGTGCGGCGGTAGCCTTCGCGGTACAGCACCGCCGCCGTGGCTATGGCTAGCAGCGTCTTCCCGCAACCCATTTCGCCATTGATGATGGCGGCATGTTCGTTGCGATCGACCAGCAGTTTTACCACCGCCTGTACGGTATCGGCCTGTGCCGGGAACGGGCGGCGTTTCAGCGCGTCCATGACGGCCTGCCTTTTCAGATCGGGCGTGCCGTCATAAACGGGGGGAAGGGACTGGTTCAGCGATGCCAGCAGGCTGTCGCCGAATTCGTCGATAAACTGGTTCAGTGGAAAAACAACGGGCGAAGTCGTTGAGGGAGAGGTCTCGGTCATGGTCATGTTCCTTGAAATAAAAAACATCGGGAATGTTTTTAACGCCGCTTGCGGCGGCCCGCAGGGTGGCCTACAGGGAGGTAGGCCATAAAAAACGGGACAGACCATTCCCCGTCGGGAACGCTGTCCCGTCAGAGTGAGTGAAGTGATAAAACTCAGGGGTGAACGGAAATCACGGTCTCGCTGCGATCGGCGCAGGTATTGATGACCACCATGCGGATGCCATTAAACGGGTGGAAATAACAGGACAGCAGGCTGTTGTCATATTCCAGCGCATAGTGATTGGTCAGGCGTAATTTTCGGGGAACGTCGCCCCAGTCGCCTGACGTATGACGGCGAAGCAGCCTTTGCAGGTTTTCCGTACTCAGTGCGTTTTTATCGTCATTGAGCAGAGCGTTGCCGCAGGGAAAGACGGTTTTGTGCGTGAAAGCCGGAAGGCTCAGTAATCGATGTGTCATGATGAAGTTCCTTAAACGTATTAATGGTGGCGGGTTAACGAATGGCGATCAGTTGTCCGAACGTTTCTGATCCCGGCGTCATATCCCAGGCGGAAATAGCCGGAATGAAACGATCCGTCATCGTGATGGTCTCGGTAATCTCACCCTCGTCGTTTTCAGTGAATTCGGTTTTACGGTCTTTCACTTTGTAGGTGTCGCCGCGAACAACCAGGGTGCGGCCCGATGGCGAGGTGATCACGCCGGTGATCGCGCCCGCGGCCAGTGCCAGTGCGAGATGCCAGCGGGAAAGTTGTTTTGCCGGTGGTCGTAGTGGCTGTGGCTGGAGGCAAAGCTCGGTGGAGAACGCAGGCCATAGCCCTTTCAGTTGGCTCATTTCCTCTTCGAGTTGAACGGGTTCGAGCGTGACGCGGTAAAAATGTTTCAGTGTCTGTCGGACGGTGGGGACGCGGTAGGGTACTGACCAGGCATCGGGCAGCGCCGGTGCGGTCTCCTCACCTTGCCCGACACGCAGCAGACGTCGCTGGAGTTGCTTTACGGCATTGGTATGTTGCTGATGCTGGCGGATCCGGCGGCCAAAAATCACCACCTGCTTAAACTGATCCGTGGCGGCGGAAAATAGCCGCACATCCGTAAAGCTGTTTGCCAGCCAGCCCGCGAATTCGCGATCGAGCGTGTAGTACGGGATTATCAGCACCAGAATGCCGCCATATTGCAGATTGCCCAGGGTGCGCTGATAAAACAGCTTTTCCAGCCGGGCGCGGCCTTTGTGGTCGGTTTCCTGTTTCCCATTGACCAGATCGCCGTAGGGTGGGTTAAGAAACAACAGCGAAAAGGCCTGTTGAGAGATAACCGTGTCCATCAGATCGCCGTGCAGTGACAGATCGGCCAGGGTGGCGCAGTGCGCGGCACGCTCTGCATCGTATTCCACGGTACAGGCCTGGACACGCTCTTCGTCCAGATGGCAGGCGATCTCCGTAATGGCGACGCCTTCGCCGGCGCAGGGATCCAGCAACCGGAGCGTACCGGTGGGACTATCCGGCGTCAGCGCGGTGAGAATACGCTCCAGCGTGGCCTCGTCGGTGGGGAAGTAGCCGTTGCGCACAAAATTGCGCGCCAGGCGGGGGAACATAAGCGCCATAGAGGGTTTCCTTGTGATAAGTGACATGTTGATAAGGAGCGTACCCGGCAGGGAAGGTACGCTCGTGGCGTCATCAGGCCGCGAGAGGCGGGGCGGATGATAAAGGCGAGTCGGATGAAGTCCGCAGTTCCCCTCGTGAAATGGCCTGACTCATCAGTTCAGTCAACAGGGGGATATCGACGGACAACCGCCAGCCGGACAGGCCGCCATAGCCGCCGGGCAGCGGGGCGAGCATCTGTGAGGTTTGCAGGATGTCCAGCACGATAGTCTGCCAGTGGTCCAGGAGCGGCACTGAGCAGGTTTCCCGAAGCAGCGCCCAGGCGCGCTGGCGCCACAGAGGATCGTCTTTGGCGGTCAATAAAATGGCCTGATGGTTAGCTCTGTCGGGGATCCGGCAGCGTTTATCGAATAACCAGAGATGCACCAGCGTGCCGAAGCGTGTCTGGCCGTGTCGTGACGTCCGCTTGTCCAGATTATCGGTATTGCCGGGAAACAGCGTATGTTCATGAAGGGCGACATCGGTCAGCGTCAACTGCGTCAACGCCTCTTCATTTTTGAGCGTCATCCGCGCCAGCAGTTCCTGAATCGCGGTATCGCGTCCCCAGACGGACAGGAACGCCAGTGAACGCCGTTCGTCGCAGACGTAAGCGTCAGCCATGATGTGGGGACATTTGTTAAGTCGTAGCAGAGATGCCATGGGAAAACCCTCCTTTCGGTTGTTAACAGGGTTTTCCCCAGTCGGGAAAACCCGACAGTGGGTGAGATAATGCGGAAATTACGACGTGGTTTCTTCTGCGGGAACAGCCGTTTTAATAAAATGCTGCTCCTGAGCCCTGAAATCGTAGCCGAGCCGGGACAGCCGAGCCTTCTGCTGGCGCAGCACCTGCCGGGGGGCGGTGGCATCGAGTTTAACGATGTCGCCCAGCGGCCAGAGCGGGCCAAACAGTTTCTGGTCATCGTCTTCCTGCTCCGCCGACGTCGGCACCACGAATTGCGGGCGTCTGGCGGCGGTGTTTTCTGCTGGCGTCGGTTCGATTGCTTTTCCCGCGGGCGTTTCCGGTTGCGGCGACTGCGCAGGCTCTTCTTCATCCAGCGGATCGTTAACTGGCGGAGTGAGTTTCTGTTCGTCGCCGGGCGTCAGCGCCTCATCGGTGGCAATATTCATGGCATCAAGGCGAACGCGCATTTCAAAACCGGAGTTTGCGCCGTAGCTCCATGAATGCAGGTAAATTTTGCCGATCACAAACTGGCCTTCATAAATACCGGCGGTATATTGCTCCAGTTCGCGGTTTTTAACGGAAAAGCTGCCGATGGCGGTTTCCAGCAGGCCAACGTTAAAATCGCCGTTTCGCCCGTGAATGGTTCTGACCACCAGTTTCCCGGCAACCATCACCGGGGCGGTTGAGGTGTTGTTCATAGTCAGTCCTGATAGTGGTTAATGGGGAGAATAAAACGTTATTCTCCCGATAGGGTTGGTGAAGGGATCAGGCGGCGGCGGGTTGGCTTTCTTCAGCGTTTTCCCGGTAGACTTCAAAGCCGTCAATCTTGATGGTGGTGATTTTGATCAGACGGCCTTTAATCGAGCAGCCTGACTGGCCGCTTTTCGCGCCTGACTGGTAGGTGAAAACTTCAGGGTAAATATCGCCGACAGTAAAAGCGATAAGCACCTTCTGTTTTTTACTCAGCGCATCCTGGCAACTTCCCAGCAGGGAGGCGGCTTTTTCGTTATAGACTCGAACGTCAATATAACTGTATTCAGGGGAGTCCTTCGTACCGCGCAGGGCGGCAATGGTGCATGCCATAAACGGATCACCGCGTTTGGGCGTCACGGTGCGCAGACGGTTGACATAGCCAATGCCTCGGGTATGCAGATCAAAATATTTGTTTTCGGTGGTCATGGTCTGTCTCCATAAATATAGATATGGGAGACAGCCCCGCTGGGGAGTTGTCTCCCGGCGGGGGTAAGGATATGAGTGAAGGATGACGACGATATGCTTGCAGGCATATTGCTCATTTTCAGTCGTATTGAGCATCAGGCGAGCATCACCAGAGGTGGACAGCTTGCAGCTCTGCTGTACGGGCCATCGCAGGGATGGGTAAAGCAGGCACAGTAAACAACGGCAGAGATTATTCGGGAAGAAAAAACTGTTTTTCGAAATGAAAAATTAAATGCCGCATAAAAAAGCCTCGCTGAATAATAGCGAGGCAATGAACTTTTAATTATTTTAATGCGGTGATGGCGATTTCTTTATCAGAAAAAGAGACTGCAATATCGCTGCGGTCATTAATGGCGGACTGTAATGCGCTGTGCTGTGCGGATATCTCTTCGACGCGATCATTTTCGCCGCATAGCGTATTTAAGCGCTCACGCCATTCATCGGACTCCTGCCTGTCAGGGCTGAATCCTTCGGCATAACACAGTGTAATCCCGCGTATTGGCATCATATAAAGTCCCTGATCTTTTACCAGAAGGACTGAACAGTTATATTTTATTGCATCCTGAATGACGGGAATAAGCGTTTCAGATTTGAAGATGATGTTTTCTTTCATGAAGAATTCCTTATGAATAAGATGGAATGTGTTTGTGACGGTAAGCCAAATAAGGGGAGCGCCTGTTTAAACCGCATCAGGCGTACAGGGGAGAATTAAACAGTATGAAGTTCCCTCTGCCGTTGTGTTGACAGAGGGATGTCGTATATCATTTTTTACGTGCTTTTAACTCAAATTGCGTGTCGGTGAACGTCACGACAAGATGACTTCGGTTATCTGTCACGGCTGAGAATACGGAGCTGTTTATATCAATAAATTCTCCGAAGTCATCTCCGCCGCAGATAGCGTTTAATTCATCGTACCATTGGTCAAATTCCTGTATGTCGGGATTAAATCCCTCTGCATAGCACAATGTTTTTTGTCTTCCTGTGCCTGTGTCTCTCTCGCCTTTTTCAGCCATCATATAAAGACCATGATCTTTTACCAGAATAATACGGCATTTGTTTTTTCTGGCCTCCTGAATAACCGGGCTGAGTGTTTCTGATTTAAAAATGACGCTTCTTTTCATGGTGATTTCCTTCATAAATTAAATGGAGTGTGTTTACGGCAACGATGCAAATTAATTGCACCGCCTGTTTTCAGTTGCATCAGGCGTAGGGGATGAACATCGTATTGCTACGGGTAACTTCCAGTTCGCGTTACCGGGCGCCATAAGGCGATGTTGCCGGGAAATTAAACCGGCGAAGCAGAAAAATCGACAGAAGAAACCCTATTCAGGCAGGCGTAAATTATTCACTTATTCGCAGATCCCGGTGTAAATACTGTGGCAGGGTTTACCATCATTTAATGCGGCAATATCATCAAACAGCTTTCCGCCGTGTTTTGAAAACGCCCAGCCGCGGTATGTCTGGATACCGTGGCTGTCGAGGCTGATTTTATAGGTATCTTTTTCCGCTTTTCCCGGATCGCGGGTGGAAGGGAAAAAGGTCGAGTTGCCGCGCGTGGAGCAGGCTGCGACAATCCGCTCCCACTGCGCTACGCGTTCGATCTGTTCCGGAAAACGGCGGAAAATCACGCCCAATTCTTTTTTTCGAGCATGGATACAGGGCATGCAGCCCACTCGTGCGCACCCCAGTTGGTAGAGCGGATTCGGCGGAATGCCGTGACGTCTTGCCAACGAAAATACGTCCTCATGCGTCCAGTGCAGTAAAGGACGATAGACGTGCAAGCCCATTTTATTGCCCACATCCTGTTCCAGTTCTGGCAGTCTGGCGCGGAATGCGGATTCCTGGGCGCGCACGCCTTGCCAGCTAATCACATCGTCATACCGGGCCAGCAATGGGGTGATTATTTGCTCGTCAATGGGGCGATGCTTCAGTTCAAATGTGCAAAACCGGGCGCAGGTGCTGGGAAAGCGGCCTTTCAGAATACATAAATCAAGGAAGGGAATATGACGCGGATACATTTCTGCCAGGGCATAGTGAATACGTTGTTCCGCTTCCTGCGGCGTAAAATGATATTTTTCAACCAGCTTTTGCGGCCAGATTTGCTGAATATAATGGCGCTTGTTGATGATACGTTGCCGAAAATCAGCCCTGACGCGCATCACGACGCCCAATTTTTGCTCCAGCACAGAGAGATAGTCATAAGTATAAGGATGTTCATGACCCGTATCGGCAAAAACGACGGTCGCGTTTATGCCCTGTTCGCGAGCCAATAACCACAATGCCAGCGAATCTTTGCCGCCCGATAAGCTGATAACATGCCGGACTGAATCTGTTGGAAAATTTTTATGTGATTGCATGTAGGTGACCTCATGGAGACGAATGAGATCGGTTAATTAACCGCTGCGAACCGGCACGGTCTCGTATCAATTCAATACGGTAAAAAAAGAATGACGCCCGTCAGGGCGTCACCAGAGCGAGTTACTCGTTATTTTCCGTTTCAGGAGAGGATCCCGGTTCTTTGTCTGTATCAGGTTTACTGCTCAGCATGTGCAGCGTGCCGTTAATATCGATAACCACCTCGGTGGACAGCCGCTCCGCGCCCAGGTTGTCCTGCCATTTTCTGACTTGTAACCGTCCTTCCAGATACACCTGCGTTCCTTTTTTCAGGTGTTTTGCCGCGATTTCCGCCAGTTTGTTGTACACTACAATCCGGTGCCATTGGGTGCGTTCTTTGGTTTCCCCGGTTTCCTTGTCTTTCCAGATATCCCCGGTGGCGATCGAAAAAACGGTGACTGGCTGCTTATCCGCTGTATAACGCACCTCCGGATCCTGTCCCAGAAAACCGATCAGGCAGACTTTATTCAATCCACGTTGGGCCATATTGATTATCCTCGTATTGATATGTTGCAGGGGAGGCTGACGCCGATAGCGCGGCTGAACGGGCGTCAGCCATTTTGAGGGAGCATTCACGGATCTGGCACAGCAGAAGGTGGTTATCGACATCTGCATGTTGAAGAGGATCCGAGCCTGTTCGATCGCCAGCAGCGCGTCCCTGATTTGCGGCGGTTGTGAGGCGTCCTGTAGCAGCGCGCGCCATGCCGGTGTGCCGGAGCGATTGTTCTGCTGATTGCGCCAGCGCAGAAAATTTGCACCAGAGCGGGCTGGCCCACGGCATAACAGCAAGGGTAAGTTTCGTAACGGCCAGCGCCAGGCACGGTGAATGATCCGCGTCTGTAGCTGGTGCAGGGTCGCCGCCGCGTCTGCCGCAGATTGCGCTGATAATTGCGGCTCCCTTACCCTTAAAAGGCCTTTTAGACAGCTTTCGTAAGCAAACCAGTCCTCGCGGGTCAGCGCCTGGTATATGGAGGCTGGATCAGTCATCGTCGTCTCCGGGCTCTGTCGCAGTAACCGTCGATACGTCAAGGTCTGGCCCATCGGCGGAAGGTTCATCTGGCGCAGAGGCCGGAATATCAGCCACAGGTTCAGGTCTATCCTCTGAGGCAAACCGGAGCGGTGGCGCATAGGCCGAGCGTCGGGAGCCCTTAAAGATATCGTCCGGCACGGGACCGGCTAATTCTTCCGCCGCCTGTGCGCGGGCATTGCCGTCACGGATATCCTGCCGGGTAACGGGAATACGCCGGTATTTCTGGGCCAGCACAAAAATACTGCGGATCAGGTTGCCGCCGCGCTGACGAATGTCGTTGAGCTCCACGCGGTTAATCAGCGCCATGTGATTCGCCAGCATCAGGTTGCGCATCAGCTTGTCGAAATCGGTCAGCAGATAGACGGCAATAAACCCTAACTGGGAAGCGGCAAACACCGGGAACCGCGCAGGCTGGATACTGAGGCAGCTTTCAACGGTCATCATTTCCGGGATCTGGGCGAATACGGCGTCCATACTGCCGATTAATGCGTTCATTTCCTCCCGAGCGGACAGTAACCGTTCTTCCAGCCTCAGCATCCAGATATCGGCATAGGGGTTGTCGGTGATGGCATCCAGGCGGAGGATATTCATGATATTAAGGAAACGCGGCATCCCGATGATGCCGTGGACATCTTCTTCCGGGTTTGCCTGGCGCCCCTGCCACAGCTGGGTCGCCAAATGGGTGTGCAGTTCAATGGTGATGGCGCTGCGTAACGGGCCGCTGGTGAGACGGTAATTATCCCGGCTGCTTTGCTGTTCGTTTTCGTTCATGAGAGGCTCCTGCAAATGAAGGAGCGGACAGGGTGTTACAGTTTATTCTAGGGTGATATTGCAAAACCAATTATAAAAATGAAGGAAATGGGCTGGCTGGTTTGATAGGCTATAATTTTGACTTTCTTATTATTGATAGGAAACGGTCTAAAAATATTCTGCCAGAATATTTTTAGACCGTTTCCGTTTGAAAGTGAGATATTAATCGGTAAAAACTATGTCTATCGATTGCACTGATAAGAAAAACACGCAGAGAAAGAAACTCCCCGCCTTTGGGTCGTCTTATTCTTAGCGCAGCTGGCGCTCAAGCTTTGCCTGGCAATCAATACACGTTGTTACGCCGGGCAATGTCCCACGCCGTTTGTCTGGAATGCGTTCACCGCATAGCCGGCAGTAAGACAATGATGGCGTTGCAGCAGGTCTGAAACGGTTTTTTTCGATAAGCTTTTCCAACTGCTGCTCATTGAGTTCCTGATCGCGATCGATTTCATCTGGCATGTGATTTCCTCCTGTCCGATGCTTCTTTTTCGCAAAGCGTGATGCGGTTCCAGACCACGGTGAGCGACGGGCCCTCATCTTGTGATGAGAGTTCTTCGGTAACTTGCATCATGATGTCCAGCGCGTTGAGCGAGTCGATGTTTTCCGGGCGTCGTTTTTGCCAACGAACCCAGATTTCAGCATCGGTATCTTCATCCGGGATTTGCGTCCGGCCCTGAGAAATAGATATACCTAGCAACCGGCGTCGGGCGCTGATTTCATTAGACGACAGGCCAAAATACTGGTTCAGAAGCTCAATTGAACCGCCCAGACAGATGGCCCGGTTAATCTGTTGTTGCAGGAGTACCTCCTGACGGGACTGAGCCAGGATCTGGCGTAGAACTTCGTGTTGGATCGTGACATTCATAAACTGCGCGGACGCCCGGCTGACAATGAACAGCTCGTCTAGGGATAACTGATTGATGGCGTTCATTTCGTCGTAAGTGAAACCCAGCGCTTCGCAGTAGCGAATGTTGCCTTCTTTCAGCGCATGCAGTACGTCAGTCAATACCGCGTAGTTCAGTGACGGGATCATGATGATGCCTCCTCCCGTTGTTTCTCATGCAGGCGGCGCAGCAGACGGATCAACTGGAAAATATTTATGACCACATCGTCGCCAAATCCGGCTGACGTCATCGCGGAGCCCAGTAATAAATGCTGCCACAGTGACGCGGCTCCCCCCATTTTTTGCGCCAGAAAAGACAGAAGTTGCCAGTAGGTACGAGCCTCATTCGACAACGGGCTGTCTGGCTCTGCCAAATCAAAGCCGTTTTCCTGCGAGGGTTGTATCAGATGTTCCAGACCGGCTTTTGCCGCCAGCCCCCATGCCGTTTGTTCGGCAAGCGATGGCAGATTTTCGGTAGTGTCAAAGACAGGCTCGATATCCCATCCAGCCTCCGGGCGTTCCAGGGGCGATATCTCCGCCGGATCAGTATCGGTGATATTCCCGCTTTCGCTTTCCTGTTCCTCTTTCCCTGCAGCATGGGGCTTGACAGAAGGGGCGGATCCGGGTTTTGCGTGAGAATCATAAAAAGGTTCGTCATTTTGTTCCGGTACTTCGTCCGCCGTATTTCGGGGTGTTGAGAGGACCGTTCTGACCTCTGGTTGATAACGGCGTTGCTCGTTGATCTCAGGGAGTGTTGGGGTTGGTGATCCCAATAGCGCTTGGCGTTTCTGAGCCCCGGCATCGGTGATCAATGCCACGGCATTGTAATCGATCTCCAGCGCCTGGCTGATAAGTCCCGTTAGTTCGTCCCGAATACCGTCATACGAGAAACCCGCCAGCGGGCCATTAAAGGGGATAAGAGCCATAGCGAAGACATCATTAAAGTCAGGTTTGCCAGCGACAGATTGATACTGGGTATCCCAGAATTTTGATGTGCAGGCGCGCAGCATTAACAACCTTTCAATGGTGGTTTTAGGCAGGCCGCTGTACAGCAAATCCGGAATATGAGGCAGGAGATAGTTAATCGTCGCTGTCATTCTGCTGTATACCGACTGGTGGATTGCATAGCCGGCCTGATCAAGTTTCTGGAGTAATTCTGTTTGGGACATCGCGCCATAGAGCGACAGGCAAATATCAGCCGCTTTTTGTACGGCCAGGGATTTTTCAATAAATGTCAGCGAACCGCGCAGATCATTCTCGACCAGATGACCGAGCAGACAGTGTAAATTACCGCGCTCTACAGGACCGGACAGCCATTTGTGGAACAGGCAGGTGATATCCCAGAATACTTTATCCTGCGTCTCCAGCCAGAGTTCATTCAGAATAGACAGTCGGGTATTCCCGCCATTGAATACAATATAATGGCTTTCGCCTGGTCGTTGGGTGATTTTCGGAGGATGGTCGAGCCCGCGGTTTTTAATTGATGTCTTGATTTCCTCATAATAGGGATTCCGGATAATTCTGGGATCGAGTTCAAAGGCCCTGAGTTGGTCCAGTTTCACGGATAAAAGGGTACCTTGATTATCTTTCATCATCCTTTTCCTCTGAAAAAATGATTAACGGTTGGCTAATTTAATATTGATCCATTCATCAATTTCAGATTCGAGCCAGGCTACGCTGGCCGGACCTATTTTGACCGAATGAGGAAAGTTGCCGCTTTTCATATACAGATATATTTGCGAGCGTTTTAAACCGGTTTTTTCTTCAACCTGCTTTAGTCGTAATAGCTGATGTGATGTCATAGTATCCTCCTGTGGCAGAAATGGGTTATGTCCGGAAATGACACGACAACACAAACAGGAGCAGGGATAAAGTTAATGAACCCGTATTAAGGATTGGAAAACCCTTAATACGGGGTTCAGTCAAATAATGCTTATCTTGATGATGTTGATACCCCAAGGAAAGATGGTGAGCCACGCTCAAGAGCAGTTTTTAGTGTCTCGCCGCTTAGACGATCCGTTATACCGTCGGCTAATGCCCATTGTTCAAAGATGGACAGCAGCTTGTAAGGCTGGTTAACCAATGGACTGATGGCCTCATTATGCTTGCAGGAGAGCCAGAACAAGCGCGATAGCGGGGTGGATATCCGTGTTGTAGAAGTTGATATAGTTTTATTTTTCGCCAGTATCTGGATTAATTTTTCAAGCTCAGTATGGCGGAGAACGAAACAGGCATCTAGAGGTAGGGCGTGGAGCGGAAAGTGTTCTTTTCGACAATATTTATTTATGTTGTGAAAGATAATGCGATCGTGAATTTGGGGGGCGATGTTTTTAGGTAGTAGTTTTATTTGTTTTTTCATCCTTTCTTGCCATGTGGTTTCTTCAAATACCTGAAATATTTCTCCTGAAATGATAGTGGAAAAACCGTAGTTTATTGTGTTTTTCTCTGTCATCGGCGATGGAATACTCAACGATTGAGCTAGTAAATGTTGTATTAAAATATATTCGTATCCTATTAATGGTGTGTCAAGGATTTTGTTTTTAGAAAGAAAGTACTCTCCCTCAGTGTCGATAATTAAATCTCTTTTATTAATGAAGCAATCTTTTTCAAGCAAGCAAAGTCTATGGGTAAGTTTGTTTTCTGCTTTTTTTAATTTTACTTTGTTATTTAAGGTTTTTACTTTTCTTAACCTAACAGGAGACTGAAAATAAATGGAGAGGTGTATTTTCCCACATAAGGCATCTCGATAAATATCTCTTTTTTTTATTTTTATATTCGTCGATAGAGTAGCTATTTTGACTGCTTCTCTTATTGTAACCCAGTCAGGTATTCTACTGATTGAATAAAATGGTTTGTCGTGTTTTTTCATAATGCTTCTCCTTCTATATTACGAGGCTAACTGTTTTGATAGTCATCAATTCCCTGTTGTTTAATGATGTTAGAATGTATTTTTTTCTAGAAAAATAATTAAACTGAGTGAAAAATTGTCTTGTTGACGGTAGTTTTCTTTAATTGGATAACAGCTGATTCGTTGGAATATCAACATGGTAATGTATTATACGTTCACGTTATCAGTGAGTATTTTCTAACGAGGATTTAGGAGTTTAATTTCATATATAATAATTGGTTATGTTGATTTTTTGCATTTTTTCCTGTTAGAGCTTCCCTCTCGATTGCTGCGTATTGACAACAATGAAACGAAACAGTATCGTTTCGTTATTGTTGATCTATCTCATACTGTATGTAAATAACAATGTGACGATCTGTACGAAGGTGCGTTACCGGTGAATTGATTTCATCCTGTCTGAGGCGCTTTGGCTAGGCGGAATATGCCCTCCCGTAACGGAGCGATTTGATGTATTTTTTGTGCTAAATATCATGATGTTAGGTTGATCTTAAGTGCGTGGTGCAGCCTGTTGAGTGTTCGCTCGAACGGGTTCACAAAGAGGGGGCGGGTCACTACAGCACGAATGATGGATGTGTTTTTCTGGCTCTAGGGACGATTCAAGATTGACGGCCCTTGAGCTTCCTCACTTACGTTAAAAAAGGACTATGCAATGAAGCACCCCACCGATTCTTTCAGATTGACCAGCTGTTCCGTATCGGCGGCATTGGCGATGTTTACCGTTTCGCTGTCCTGGGCGCCGATGGCGGCTGCGCAAACTGCCAAGCCCGACGGAGATGGATCTTCAACATGGGCATTAGGCGCGGGCGTTGCCGTTGTTCAGAAGCCTTATCGCGATATTGATACTGATGTTGTTCCCTTACCGCTATTTTCGTACGAAAACAGATGGATTAGCGCTTCTGTTCCAAAGCTGGACTTAAAACTCCTTTCCAATGAATCCGTTACCCTGAGCCTGAGGGCCAGATACGCCGGGGACGGCTATGATGCGGACGACTCCCCGTTCCTTGCCGGCATGGATGATCGCAAGGGCAGTATATGGGCAGGGGGGGCAATGATGTGGAAGACGGGCATCGTCGATCTTTCGGCGGAAGTTCTCGGCGACGTTTCCGGCAATAGCAAGGGCTCTCGTGCAAAATTGCAGGCGGAGCGGCGTTTTTCCTCCGGCGCTTTTGGCATAACGCCGAGGTTGGGCGTTGCGTGGGTGGATAGCAAATTCGTTGATTACTATTATGGCGTGAGGCGTTCAGAAGCGCGTCCAAACCGCGGTTTTTATGAGGGGGAGTCTGCCACCAATGTTGAGGCGGGGGTGCGCATGGATTACACTCTGGCGCGGCGTCACACCTTGTTTCTTGATGCGAGCGCCACCCGGTTCGGCAGCGCCATCAAAGATAGCCCGTTAGTCGACAGTTCAAGCCAAACGATGGTGAGCGTCGGTTATCTCTATCGTTTTTAATCAAACTTGATTTATCGCTCATGGCGGGCCGTCGCCGTGAGTCTCTTCCTGAGAGCGGTTGACAAATACGCCCTGTCTATACAGGGCGATCTGTGTGCTTCGGCCGCCGTATCCGGCGGCGATGGATAATCAGCCGTCAATCGCCAAAATCGCCATAAACGCCTCGCGTGGGATTTCCCGTTTTGAAAACCCGATGTTGTGTTTCTTATTTTCGCGTTGCTTGCGAATGAGCCGTTTTTTCTGCGAGAGGCTGCCCTGAAATCCTTGTGCCAGCGCGCTTTTGCGCAACGGTGGGATATCTTCCCGCGCGATGAAGCGGTTTTCCACTTTTGCTTGCACCGGCACCGGATACAGCTTGCGCGGGATGACGTACTTCAGCGTTTTCACGATTTCGGACGCCCGCGCCCAGGCTTTTTGTCGGGCGATGATAAAAGAAAAGGCGTCCACCAGTTGGTTATCGAGATAAATATCGCAACGCACCAGATCGGCGCGGCGATAGCCTGAGAGTTCGTAATCCAGCGTGGCGTAGCCCTGGGTGAGGGATTTGAGCGTATCAAAAAAGCCGAAAACCATCTCATTAAGCGGGATCGCCCAGGTCAGACGCACGGCGCCGCCGTCCAGATAGCGCATATCCACAAACTCGCCGCGCCGGGAGGCGCAGAATTCCATCATGGCGCCCACATAGGTATCCGGGGTATGAATGGTGCTGACGACATAAGGCTCTTCGACGTAATTCAGCACGTCTTCGCCCGGAAAATGAGCCGGATTATCGACGCTCAGGCATTGGCCGTTATGTAACCAGACGCGATATTCAACGCTTGGCGCGGTGGCAATCACCGAGATGCCGTATTCCCGCTTCAGGCGCTCGCGGACGATATCCATGTGCAGCATCCCCAGAAAACCACAGCGGAAGCCCGCGCCCAGCGAGGCGGAGACTTCCGGTTCAATGTGCAGCGCCGCATCATTAAGAGACAGTTTATCCATGGCGTTGCGCAATCCTTTCAGATCGTCATCCGCATCGGGATAAAGCCCGGAAAACACCATCGGTTTCATCTCCTGATAGCGGGAAACCGCTTCGGTTGCGGGATTCGCCGCCAGCGTCAGGGTATCGCCGACGCGGATCGCGCCCGCATCTTTAATTCCGGCGGCGATATAGCCCACTTCTCCGGTATCCAGTTTTTCACACGGCTGGCGTGCGGGTAGGAAAGCCCCGGTTTCAGTGACCTCAAAGCGAAAACCGGATGACATGAAACAGAGAGCATCGCCGGTGTTGATGCTGCCGTCCACGATACGCACATGCATGATGGCGCCGTGATAAGGATCGTAATGGGAGTCAAACACCAACGCCCGGAGCGAGGTGTGCGATTCGCCGAGCGGGGAGGGGAAATGCCGAGCGACGAACGCAAGCACGGCGGCCACACCTTCCCCGGTTTTTGCCGATACCGGCAACACCGTGCTGATATCCAGGCCGGGAATGTCGGCCAGTTGCTGCATCACGCCGGCGATATCGGCTTGCGGACTATCAATTTTGTTCAGGACCGGCAGTAGGGTCAGGCCATGTCGTCGAGCCAGATTGAGATTGGCGATGGTCTGAGCCTGAACGCCTTGCGCGGCGTCAATCAGCAGTATCGCGCCTTCGCAGGCGGCCAGGCTGCGCGAAACTTCCGCGGAAAAATCGACGTGTCCCGGCGTATCCACTAGATTGAATTGATACTGGCGGCCCTCATCGCTCTGATAGCGCATACGCACCGTTTGCAGTTTGATGGTGATGCCGCGTTCACGCTCAATATCCATGGAGTCGAGCAGCAGTTCCCGCATGTCCCGCCGGGCCACGGTAGAGGTGAGTTCAATAAAACGATCGGCCAGCGTGGATTTACCGTGGTCGATATGGGCGATAATGCAAAAATTGCGAATGGAGGAAAATGACATGGGAATGGCCTTTTACATCACTGTTCCGCTTATCAACCAGCACGGTTAATCAAGCGAACAAAAAAATCCCACTGAAGATTGACTCAGTGAACGCATAATCAAAACGATGTAAAAGTAGATAGCCGGGGCGGATGATAACGCATTTCACTTTTGCCGCGCAAGCGCGCGGCAAAAGTGAACGCCGACGGTTATGACGATGCCGGCTTGCCGACCGGCATGGCGAGATCGCAGGTGTGCGCCGCGGATGTCTCTGCATAGGGCGCCGACCAGGCGGACAGCGGCAAAGGCGGTTGCTGATGAAAAATACGTTTCATCATCAGCTTCAATTCCGTCAGGCTGGGCATGCCGCTTGACCAGGCGGAGGGAACCACGGTGACCCATTTCCCATCGGCGGCGCATTCGGCCATTTTGAAACGAAAGGTGTACTGCCCGGCAATCCCCATTCGTAAGTCGCTGACGACCAACGCGTTACCGATGATGTCGTAACGCAGCCAGTCATTGGTAAACCAGCGCAGCCTGTCGTGCAGCGGTACGCCGTTTACGATGTGCGCGATATCGGGATGAAGCGGAAGACGAATCCATTCTGGTGGTCTATCGTCAAACCAACTGCTTACGGATTCGTAGTAGTGGCCGTCCGGGGTTTTGGCGATGACGCGCCATATCAGAGCATTGAACGGCATGGACACGGCGCGTAATTCCGTCACCGCGATCCCCTGATTGCGCATGGCATGGGAAACCCGCTGTTCAGCCAGCATGCGTCCGCCCATCCCAAAAGCAAGGTAGGCGGTACTGAGCGCCAGCGCGACGGATAATATACGGATACTGCGGGTATTAAGTCCTTTTCGCGCGGCGAAAACCACGGCAGCCAGCAACGGTAGGGTGTAGGCGGGGTCAATGATGAAAACCGCCGACCAGCTTTCAGGCACGGCGGGAAACGGCCAGAAGAGCCGGGTGCCGTAGACGGTAAACGCATCCAGCAGCGGGTGGGTGATAAGGACCAGCCATAAGGTGAAAAACAGACGTCCACGGCGATAGGGCGCATCGGGCCAACGCCGCCGAATCAGCCAGGTCAGCAATCCCGCCAGTCCGGTCAGCACAAAAAGGGAATGCGTAAAACCGCGGTGATAGGTCATCGCCGACACCGGATCGGCATAAGGGATGAGTACATCCAGATCCGGCAGGGTTGCAAGCGCGGCTCCGTAGAACAGGGCGCGCCGTCCCTGCGTCCGCCCCAGCAGACTGCCTTGTATTGCGCCTCCCAACAGAGCCTGTGTGACGGAATCCATGGTGATGATCCTTGCTTTTATCCAGTGGTTATTGTCCGGCGATACGCGCCGAATGAACATGGGCGGCATAGCCTATTGCCCGTCGTTTCGCCGTCGGGCTGACGGCGCCCGCCGCGCGTTCATTCTTTCATCATGGCGTCATTCTGGATGACTCAAGGATACGCACAGCTTGCATACTGATATCAAGCATAGTGTTTGCCGCCGCCGTGTCGTTGTCATCGATGATTTCATTGAATTTTTTAAATTCATAAAAGTGCCGGTGTTTTCCCTGATTAAAGTCCAGCTCTTCTGATGCGCCGTCATTCCGGTTTATTGTGAATTTTGTCATGCTATTGAGCGGCGTTCTAATAACGATATTTCCGGTTGTGCCCTGAATGGTATTGATTATCGGGGCTTTGCAATCCTTTGCGCCAATGCTTGATACTTTGAAACCCGGATAATCAAGAGAAAGTATCCCGCTGGTATCCACGCCCTTCTCTATATTCGCCGAGTAGCTGAATGTCTTCGGCGAACCGAAAAGTCCAATGATGGCGTGGATATTATAGATGTTGAGATCCATCAAGGCGCCGCCATATTTTTCCTTGTCGAACGCAGGGTGGATAATTCCTTTTTTGAAGTCGTCATAACGGGACGAATACTGGCTATAATTAAGTTGAACGATTTTTATATCGCCAATGTCGTTGATTTTATTTTTGAGGTCGGCATAGGCCGGGAGATAGTGAATATTCATGGCCTCAAGAATGATTAAGTTATTGTTCTTCGCCAGTTCATACAAGGAGTAAAGCTCGGCAAGGTGCGGAACAATGGGTTTTTCGATAATAATGTGCTTGCCTTTTTCGAGGGCTTTTTTGGCGAATGTATAATGTAAATGATTGGGCAATGCTATATACACGGCATCGCAGTCGCTTGCCAGCAATAAATCGTAATCGGTAAATACGTTGCGAATACCGTATGTTTGGCTCAATGCCTCGCCCTTGCTCTGGGAGTGTTCTGTGGCAAGAATGGCATCCAGAGTCAGGTCGAGTTCTTTGAGGACGGGTAAAAGCTCCTTGACAATCATACCAGTACCAACAATTGACATTTTCATATGTTCTTCGTGTTACCTCTCGATATGGCCGTTTTGCCGTTGTCTTCTTTTTACCCGAAGTTCGGCGTGGAGTAAATTTCAATGACGCCCGGCTTGCGACCGGACACTTTCGCCTATAGCCAAAAATAACCGGCCCAGCGCCGTCAATGTTCTCGCTTGCGGGCACCGAAGAACCATCGATGGATATGGCCGACATGATTTAAAATATATTGTTTCCAATGTTGATGCTTTTTAGTTGTTTATCAATCCAGCGGATTTAACTAAGCTTTTCTGTCGATCTTCAAACTACTGTCCCCGTGCATCCGGCCGGATAACACCTGCAAGGTAAAACGTTATGCGTCATATCATCAAAATAGTCAGCGTTATGTTATTAATGGCTTCCGCCTGTTCTGTCCATGCCGCCGATGTGGTAACGGCGCTTGGCCGGGATTTTACTTTTCCGAACAAAATTGAAGGATTACCGCAAAAATTGTCGGATTTCAAGGGATTACAGATAAACACATTTACCACCAGTGACGGCGTCAAGCTGAGCTACTGGGAAGCGGGAGCAGGCGATCCCCTGATTTTTATTCCCGGCTGGTCGGGGAACGGGGCGGAGTATGTCAATATTATGTCTCTGCTCAGTAAGCAATATCACGTTTATGTGCTTGACCCACGGAATCAGGGGTTGTCGCAAAATGTGGAGTACGGCAACCGATTGTCGCGTTACGGCGCCGATCTTAAAGAGTTTACCGACCATATCGGCGCAAAATCCGTGAACCTTTGCGGCTGGTCGATGGGGGCGTCGGTCATCTGGTCGTATATCGATCTTTTCGGAACAAAAAATATCAACAAGCTGATTTTTATTGACGAACCGATTTCTATCTACACCCATTCGGACTGGTCGGAAAAAGAGCGTCTGGAAGCCGGCGGAATGACGACCTCGCCGGAACGCATGATTGCGGCATTTACCCAGGGCGCGGCGACCAATAATCAGATTGTGGATATGGCCGCAATGGAACGTTACGCGGCGATGGACTCGAAATATTTTCAAAATTCAGAGGCGCTTGCGCGTGAATTCATAAAAAACGATCCCAAATTTCTCTCGCTGGTGCTTTTTGACCATGCAACAAACGACTGGCGTGACGTGATCCGCCATAAAATTAATGTGCCGACCGCTATTTTCACTGGCGATTACAGCCATAACGTTCCCAGTCAGCAATGGATGCATTCCGTTATTCCGGGATCGGAATTGTTTGTCTACACGAAAGAACAACAAGGGGATCACTTCCTGGCGTTCAAAAATCCGCTGCGTTTTACCCAGGATGTCGTGACTTTCCTTAATAAATCGAAGTGAAACGCGCTTACGATGCCGGCGCAACGGAATTGCGCCGGCCGTAAGCGCCCCGGCGGCCGGTTCCAGGCGCTGGACAGCAGCCGGAGCGCGTTCTATTGGGACCGCCGCCGGCGTTTATCCAAAATCCTGATTTCTCCGGCCGACGCGTTCCTTCCAACCAGACGACGCCTTTATCCCTTATAACCCTTTTCCGTGATGCCCATAGAGGCGACGCGTTGTCGCCTTGCCTACCGCCAGGTTTTATCGTGACTGCTATCCCAAATTTGAACAGGGATGGTGTAACCTTAAAAGTAATCGATTACATTTTAGTTGTGTTTTTTTGTAATCGATTACTTTTACCTGGTGAGGCTGAAAATGATGTCAACAACGGGAAGTAGTGAAAGGGCGGGCGCGCAGCATCGGTTTATTGTGCCGCGGTTATCGCTGATGATGTTTCTGCAATTTTTTATATGGGGAAGCTGGTCGGTAACGTTGGGGCTGGTGATGACGCAGCACAATATGTCATTGCTGATTGGCGACGCGTTTTCCGCCGGACCGATAGCCTCTATCCTGTCGCCGTTTGTGCTGGGAATGCTGGTTGACCGCTTCTTCCCGTCGCAAAAAGTGATGGCGGTCATGCATGTGGCCGGCGCGGCCATTCTGTGGTTCGTGCCGCAGGCGCTGATCAGCGAAAACGGCACGCTGCTGATCGCGTTGTTGTTCGGCTATACGCTTTGTTATATGCCGACGCTGGCATTAACCAACAACATCGCCTTTCACAGCCTGAAGGATATTGATAAAACCTTTCCTGTGGTGCGGGTATTCGGCACTATCGGCTGGATCGTCGCCGGCATTTTTATCGGCGTGACCGGTATTTCCTCAACGGTGCATATTTTCTCATTGGCGGCGATATGTTCTATGGTGCTGGCGGTTTATAGCCTGACGTTGCCGCATACGCCGGCGCCGGCCAAAGGCTTGCCCGTGGCGTTGCGCGATCTGCTCTGTGCCGATGCGTTTGCCTTACTGAAAAACCGGCATTTCTTTATCTTCGCGCTGTGCGCCACGCTGATTTCCATTCCTCTCGGTACATACTACGCCTATACAGCCTCTTATCTTGCCGATGCGGGGGTGCAAGACGTCAGTACCGCCATGTCTTTCGGCCAGATGTCTGAAATTTTCTTCATGCTGGTGATCCCGCTGTTGTTCAGACGGCTGGGGGTGAAATACATGCTGTTTATCGGGATGTTCGCCTGGTTTGTTCGCTACGCGTTCTTTGCGCTGGGAGTGAGTGAAGAAGGCCGCTGGCTGCTGTATATCGGTATTCTGTTGCATGGCGTCTGTTATGACTTCTTCTTCGTCGTCGGTTTTATCTACACCGAGCGTGTGGCCGGGGACAAAGTCAAGGGGCAGGCGCAGAGCATGATCGTCATGTTTACCTACGGGATTGGGATGTTGCTGGGGTCGCAGATTTCCGGCGCGTTGTACAACGCATTGGTGGCCGGTCAGACGGTGCCGCAGGCATGGGTGACGTTCTGGTGGATCCCGGCGGTTGCCGCAGCGGTTATCGCGCTTATTTTCCTCTTTTCGTTCAAATATGACGAGAAAGAGAGGGTTTGAGTATTCGGAGGTGAAATGAAAACCATTAAGGGGCCGGGGATTTTCCTGGCGCAGTTCATCGGGGAGCAATCCCCGTTTAATACCCTCGAGGGGCTGGCGGCATGGGTCTCTTCTCTGGGATATAAGGCGCTCCAGATCCCTTGTAATCATAAAACGATTTTCGATCTGGAACTGGCCGCCGCCAGCCAGACCTACTGCGATGAGGTTAACGGCAAACTGGCGCAGCATGGCCTGGTCATCAGCGAGCTGTCCACGCATCTGGAAGGGCAACTGATGGCGGTGCATCCGGCCTATAACGATGCGTTTGACGGTTTTGCGCCCGACGCGGTGCGGGGGGATAGCGCCGCCCGCCAGGCCTGGGCGGCCGGCATGCTGAAACGGGCCGCCCAGGCCTCGGAACATTTGGGGCTGCGGGCGCATGCCACCTTTTCCGGCTCTCTCGCCTGGCCGTATATTTATCCCTGGCCGCCGCATAATCAGACGTTGCTGAGCGAAGCGTTCCATGAACTGGCGCGCCGCTGGCGGCCGGTACTGGATTGTTTTGACGCGCATGGGATCGACGTTTGTTATGAAATTCATCCTTGCGAGGATTTACATGATGGCGCGACCTTCGAACGTTTTCTGGCACTGGTGGATCATCACCCGCGCTGCAATATTCTGTTCGATCCCAGCCATCTCTATCTGCAACACATGGACTATCTGGCGTTTATCGATCTCTATCACTCGCGCATCAAAGCGTTTCATGTGAAAGATGCCGAATTCACCGTCAATGGGCGAAGCGGCGCCTACGGCGGTTTTCAACGCTGGTCGGACCGCGCCGGACGCTTTCGCTCGCCCGGCGATGGCGCTATCGACTTCAAAGGCATTTTCAGCCGGCTGACGCAACATGACTACGACGGCTGGGCGGTGCTGGAATGGGAGTGCTGCCTGAAAGACGGCGAAACCGGCGCGCGCGAAGGCGGCGAATTTATTCGCCGGCACATTATACCTGTCGCCGATCGCGCGTTTGACGATTTCGCCGCGGCAGTGGAGCGTCGCGCCGACGTGCGCAGAATATTGGGTATCGCGCCGGGGGAAACGTCTCATGATTAATGTCGGCATTATCGGCACCGGTTTTATCGGGCCGGCGCATATCGAAGCGATCCGCCGTCTGGGGTTCGTCCGGGTGGTGGCGCTCTGCGACACACCGTTAGAGGTGGCGCGCGCCAAAGCGGCGCAGCTCAATGTCCCGCATGCGTATGGCGATGTGGACGCGTTACTGGCGCATCCCGGTCTGGATGCGGTGCATAACTGTACGCCGAACCACCTGCACGCGGACATTAACCGTAAGATCCTCCGGGCCGGCAAGCACGTTTTTTCCGAAAAACCGCTTTGTATGACCGCGGATGAAGCGCGAGAATTGGTTCAAATGGCGCAGGAGGCCGGCGTGGTGCACGGCGTCAGTTTCGTTTATCGCCAGTTCGCCATGGTCCGTCAGGCGGCCAGCATGTTGCGTCATGGGCAGGCAGGCCGTCTTTTCTCGGCGCACGGCAGCTACTTGCAGGACTGGATGCTGCTGGAAAGTGATTACAACTGGCGCGTCGAGGCGAATATCGGCGGCGTTTCGCGCGCGGTGGCGGATATCGGCTCTCACTGGTGCGATACGGTACAGTTCGTCACCGGACGGCGCATTACCGACGTCATGGCGGATTTATCCATCGTCTGGCCGACCCGGAAAGCCGGCGTGCGGGGCGGCTCGACTTTTACCGCGCGTCAGGAGGCCGGCGGCGATGAAGACCGCCCGGTCACCACGGAGGATATGGGGTTCGTGCTATTTCGTTTTGATGACGGCAGTAAGGGGGGTTTTCATGTTTCGCAGGTCTGCGCGGGCAGAAAAAATAGCCTGAGCTTCGAGGTGAACGGCAGCGAGGCGTCGGTGGCCTGGGATCAGGAAACGCCGCAGAAACTCTGGGTGGGGCATCGCAGTCAGCCTAACCAATGGCTGTCGGACGATCCCGGTCTGATGGAGCCGGATGCGGCGGGGTGGGCGCACTTTCCCGGCGGTCATATCGAAGGATGGCCTGATGCGTTTAAGAACATGATGTTGCAGTACTATTCCGCTATTCGTAACGGTAAAACGCCGGCGCCGGATAGCCGTGGGTTCGCCACTTTCCATGACGGCGCCAACGTGATGTTCATCATTGAGGCGATCATCAAAAGCCATCGGCAGCAGCGTTGGGTCAGCGTCGCTTCCTGAACGGATTTCCCGATGCGCAAGGATGGCGTCGGGCTTTGATTCAGTCCCCCGTTAAACTGTGATAGCCTTCCCCAATAAGTGGTTAATTCCAGGATATGTCATTGTTATGTCAATTCAGAAAATCGCCAGGCTTGCCGGGGTTTCAGTGGCGACGGTTTCCCGTGTGCTGAACAATATCGATACGGTAAAACCGAAAAACCGCGAACGCGTACTTCAGGCTATCAGCGAGAGTAATTACCAACCCAACTTACTGGCGCGCCAGCTCCGAACCGCCCGGAGCTCCATGATTCTGGTGATGGTGTCGAATATCTCCAATCCCTTCTGCGCCGATGTGGTGAAAGGCATTGAAGAGGAAGCGGAAAAAAACGGCTATCGCATTTTATTGTGTAATTCCGGCACGGATATTCAGCGTTCCATATCCAGCCTGAAGCTACTCTCCGGCAAGATCGTCGACGGGATTATCACCATGGATGCGTTCTCGAAACTACCGGAATTAACCACCATGATCGATCGCATGCCCTGGGTTCAGTGCGCCGAATATGCCGACGACGGCGGCGTCTCCTGTGTCGGGATCGATGATATCGATGCCGCCGGATTTGTCATCCAGCATTTGATCACGCGCGGACGCGGCCGTATCGCATTGATTAACCACGATCTGAGTTATAAATATGCACGATTGAGGGAGCGGGGTTATAAAATGGCGCTGGAACGGCAAGGGCTAACCTACCGCGCCGTCGAATACGCCAGCGATCTCACCTTCTGCGCCGGCAAAACGGCGATGGAGAATCTATTGCGGGGCGAACGTCGTCCCGATGCCGTGTTTGCGGTTTCGGATACGCTGGCGGCGGGCGCGATGCGCGCGATTGAAGAGGCGGGACTGTCCATCCCCGATGATATGGCGATAGTGGGGTTTGACGGCACGGAACTCTCGGAGATGGTATCGCCGCAGTTAAGCACCATCGCCCAGCCATCCGCCGACATCGGCCGCAAAGCCGTGGGGCTGCTGCTGAATAAAATCAATAATCCCGATTCGCCGGCGGAGCGGGTCGTTCTGGACTGGCACTTTATTTCACGGGCCAGCGTCTGACGGCGCACCGCTTATCAGGTTACACGCGTGGCGCAGAGCATTCATATCAACGTTGCAGCAAGGGCCGCTCTGAGGTTTTTATATAATATTGTAATTATGCTCTAGGGATACCGGTGCGCATCGTGTGTAATAATTAACCATGTCACCCCGCTAGTTTTTGCTGCGGCAAGAATGCTGGTCTAGCCGAGCGAACTCCGTAGTATATTGATTACGGGATGCCCTTTTCACAGATTTTGCTTGCGTCATGGTTCACTATATGAACGCATCCCGTTTGCAAGGCTTCAATTGTGTTGACGTTGATGGTCGGTTGTAGCTCTATATCCGACCTTGGCGCAGCCGGTGCTGCGGGCCTCGATGAGATCCGCTGACTCACGCCTTATTCCCTGAATGAGCTTAAAGTTCAAAGGACCATCCAAGTTTAGTTAGTCATGGTCTTACCTGTCGTTGCTATCTCTACGGCTGCCCTCGCAACCTTTCAGTATTCATCCTTATTTTGAAAGAGTTAATGTTTATCAGCCCATACCCTTCAGAACGGCCTGATGCTGATGTGTTTTTTGTCGCAGGTCCAGTTATGTGCCGATAGGGTACATACTGTACGCGCTATCTTGTTAGCCATCCCCAGCACGGTTACGCTGGCTGGCCGTCTTTTCATCAGCTCTGTTACCCATGGATTTGGCTCTTTCGTCAGCAGCGTCGCTGCCCTTGTACCATGGATAAACAGCGTCTTCAGACAGGCATCACCGCGTTTACTGATGCCCGGGAGCCGCACCTTGCCGCCTGTACCAGTTTGATCAGGCACCAGACCGATGCAGGTCGCGTGAACGGAAGGTTCCCGCATCTATCATCATGGCGACAGCGGCGGTAGTGACCAGCGGGCCAATGCCCGGGATATCCATGAGCCGCTGACAGGCTTCATTCTGTTTCGCCCAGGCGGCAGGCAGTTTTTCAATGCTATCTATCTACATATCAAGGTCGCTGAGCCGTCGGTACTGGTCTTCAATCTGGTAAATAAGGAACGGCGGCAGATTTTCCTTCAGATGTTCATGTACCTCAGGCTTCGTCTTGTCCAGTGATAACCGGCTCTTACGCACCGTTTCGCCGAACACCGGCAGTAATCCATGCAGCACGTTGAGCTGTGCGGTGCGGAACTTCACCAACTGACGACGCATTTTCTGCAGCGACAGTGCGGCCTGCGGCTCTTCAGTTTTGACGGCGACAGCTTTAGACGGTTGCTGGATCGCCATCTAGATAGCGCGGCATCCATCACGTCATTTTTGTTGCCCATTATGAAGGGATTGACGAATTTGCCCTGTAACCTGAAGCAATCTGACCTTATGCCCTAGCTTTTCCAGCTCACGGGCCCAGTACTGATAGCCACCGGGGACCTCCATAGCAATCAGATAAGATTCACGATTGCTGACATATTCTAGCAGTGCTTCGCGCTTAATCTGTTTATCGATAACTTCACCGGTATGCTCATCAATGAAGTGGATCTGCATCAGATGTTTTGCAATATCGATGCCAACAGGGGAATATTTCATCTTGCTGCTCCTCCAGTTATCGGGGAGCTTTATGCGTACCGTATTGGGCATCATGATGCCGTAAAGCTGCGAGGATCCATTCCTCATCTGCTGAACCCTTCGCCGCTCTCAAATAGTTGGGATCAGTTCATCTCACTCATTGCTACGATTTTACTGGATTAATAACGTGTCCACTATTCGTTGGCAGGATTACTGGAACGATGTCGACCGGGAGGAAAAACGGCGGATATACCACTAGGGAAATGGCAATTTCAGCATCGATGGAGAACAGATCAAGCTGGGTGAAAGGATGTTTAAATAGCGCTATCTCATGAATTAAGTCACTAGCCAATGGCTGGCGCAGGCTCTTACAGTCAGAGCTGTACATTTCGAAAATTCCGCTTAAGGGAAACCGGAGCGGGCTTTCTGCTAATCGGCGTCATTACCCTCAGCTATCCAATCCCACCAGTTACGCTTCTTCGACACATACTTCTCTTCAAACCTAAACCTTTGACACCATATTCGGCGTCATTTCCTCCATATCGAATGCTTGCCGCGCGGCTTCGACCGCGGGCAGATAGCTTCGGGTTCATGCGCACAGTGCCTCGATGGGGTCTTTAAGCGTTCGGCCCAGCGGGGTGATTTCGTATTCAACGGCAATGGGTGAAGCAGTGATCACCCAGCGAACAACAATACCATTGCGTTGTAGCCGCCTGAGGCTTTGCGCCAATGACTTTTGGGTGATGACTTTCAGCTCGCGTTTGAGCTCATTAAAGCGCAACGGTTTTTCACATAGGGAAGCGAGGATCAGAACGGGCCATTTATCTGCAATTTGCTCGAGTAGCAGACGATGAAGGCATTGAGTGGCGGAACAGTCTTCCGGTTTTTTCAGCATAGAGGTTCCCTCAGGGAAACCAGGTGGCGTTGAGGTACCTGATTGACGAGTAATATGCATAATATACTATGAACGACGCCAACCTAACCGGAGAGTTAACCTATGACCTCATCCAAAGCCGACATCCTGTTTCAGCCTTTCCATTTGAATAATCTGGTGCTGAAGAACCGTATCGTGATGGCGCCCATGACTCGTTCATTTGCAACTGACGGCGTGCCTGATGAAACAATTGCCGCCTACTACCAGCGTCGCGCCGAAGGTGATGTGGGCCTGATTCTCTCTGAAGGTACGGTGATAAACCGGCCTGCTTCACGTAATGACCCCAAAATCCCCTTTTTTTATGGTGAAAAAGCGCTGGCTGGCTGGCAGCGCGTGATCGACCATGTTCACGCCGCCGGCGGCAAGATGGGGCCGCAGCTGTGGCACACGGGGTCAGTCAGCAGTTTTCTGACTGACTGGGTACCGGATACCGAGGTGGAAAGCCCATCAGGGCTGATTGCTCCCGGCCAGCCACACGGTGTGGCAATGAGCGATGAGGCTATCGCCGACACCATAGCTGCCTTCGGTCAGGCTGCGGCCGAGGCCAAACGGCTGGGCTTTGACGTGGTGGAAATCCACGGTGCACACGGCTATCTGATCGATCAGTTTTTCTGGTCGGGAACCAATCAGCGCACCGACGGCTACGGTGGCGCAACCCTGAAACAGCGTGCACGTTTTGCATCTGAGGTAATAAAGGCCATGCGCAAAGCGGTTGGCCCTGATTTCCCGCTTATTTTGCGCGTCAGCCAGTGGAAGCAACAGGACTATGCAGCGCGTCTCGCGTCAACGCCTGAAGCGATGGCAGACTGGCTGGTTCCGTTAGTTGACGCCGGTGTGAATATACTCCACTGCTCTCAGCGCCGGTTCTGGGAACCGGAGTTTCCCGATATCGACGGTGAAGGCGGGTTAAACTTTGCCGGTTGGGCGAAGAAACTGACCGGTGCAACGACCATCAGCGTTGGATCCGTTGGCCTTTCCAGCGACTTTATGGGCGCCTTTGCCGGTGAGGATGCCAAACCCGCCAGCCTCGATAACCTTATCGAGCGCTTGGAACGCAACGAGTTTGATCTGATCGCCGTGGGGCGCGCATTGCTGAGCGATCCGGACTGGGCAATCAAAATCCGTACGGGTAACCACGCAGCGCTGCAGGATTTTACCGTCGACGCGTTAAAGACGCTAATCTAGCAAACTGACAGTGCAGTGGTGAGATCTATGAGGCCCGGGATGGGCGCGGCACCTGGATTTGCAACCAGTGCGGGGCCGGTGACGGCCTGAACTTGGTGGAAAAGGTTTTATCGCTGTCGGCGAAAGCGGCGGCGGAACGGGTGGCCGACCTGCTGTTGCCGCTGGTTAACTGCGCGGGGGATATCGTCAACGTGCAATTGATTAATGCCGCCGGGGACAAGCGGACCCTGGCCGGGGGCCAGGTCAAGGCGGCCTGTCACTGGCTGGCGGGCCAGGATAATGCCGTTATCTGGCTGACCGAAGGCTACGCCACCGGGTTGTCCGTGCACCAACTGACCGGCGAGACGGTCTGCGTGGCCCTCAGCGCCAACAACCTGGCCGCCGTGGCGCAGGCGTTGCGCGAATGTTACCCGGACGCGCGGCTGTTGCTGGCTGCCGAGAACGGCACCGGCCAGACCCGCGCCGTAGATACTGGGCGACTGGAACGACGTGTACCAGCCGCAGGGCGCGATTGCGACGCAGGCGCAGTTGCTGGCGTTCAGCCAACCGGCCGTCACCAGCCCGTTTGATGCGCTCAGCGATGCCGACCTGAAAGCTATGAGCGCCAGCGAAAAGGCCGAGCTGTTGGCCGCGCATTATGGCAATATGCTGGCCGTGCCATCGCTCGGTGAAGAGATTTGCCGCTACGAACACGGGGCATGGCAGGTGTTGCCGCACCGCCAACTGTGCCGGGAAATCGCCGCGCTGTTCCAGACGGTGCGCGCGCCATTCTCGGCGGCGGGCATCAACGGCATTCTGGGCACCCTCAAGCTGATGGTGCCGCATATGGGCGAACTGGCCCGCCGCCTTATCGGCTTTCGTAACGGGGTGTTTGATACCGTCATCGGGCGGTTTTGCTGCCACCGCCAGGAGAACTGGTTGCGCACCGTCAACAGCGTGGACTATATCGCGCCCAAGGCCGGGGATAATCTGGCCGAGCATGCGCCGCACTTCTAGCTCTGGTTGACGCGGGCCGCCGGACAACAGGCCGAAAAGTAGGAGTGTATCCTCGCGGCGTTATTTATGGTGTTGGCCAACCGCTACGACTGGCAACTGTTCCTGGAAGTGACCGACCCCGGCGGCAGCGGCAAGAGCGTGATGGCCGCCGTCGCCAACCTGCTCGCAGGGCAGGACAATACCACCTCGTCCACCATCGATACCCTGGAGTCGGCGCGCTCGAGTGCTCTTCCGTGGTCGGGTTCTCGCTGATTATCCTGCCCGACCAGGAGAAATGGAACGGCGACGGCGCGGGCATCAAGGCCATTACCGGCGGCGACGCGGTGGCCATCGACCCGAAATACCGGGATGCGTATTCCACGCACATTCCGGCGGTCATTTTTGCGGTCAACAACAACCCGATGTGCTTTAGCGACCGCAGCGGCGGCGTGTCCCGTCGCCGGGTGATCACCACCTTCCCGGATGCGATACAGGCCAATAAGCGTGATCCGCAACTGCTGACAAAAATCCGCGGTGAACTGGCGGTGATCGTGCGCCACCTGATGCCGCGCTTTGCCAACCCGAACGCGGCGCGCGCGTTGCTCCAGGCGCAGCAGAACTTGGCGGAGGCATTGACGGTCAAGCGCCATGCCGATCCGCTGGTCGATTTTTGCGGCTACCTCGCGGCGCTCAGCATGCCGGTCGGGTTGTACATGGGGAACGCCAATATTCGCCCGGCCAACCCGCGCCGTTACCTGTATCACGCTTACCTGTCGTTTATGGAGGCTCGCGGGCACCAACACCCGATGAGCCTGACGGTGCCGAATACGCTGTGTGAGTATGAAATCGTGCTGTTGAAACGCAAGACTAAGCAGGGAATGCAAACCAACCTAGCGTTGCGTGACGAGAGCGACGCCGACTGGCTGCCGAAGTGCGACTAACTGGCAGCGGTGCGATGACTTTAAACCGGCGAAAGCCGGTTTTTTTACGCTTATATTGCGGGGCTTACCGATTTATTACCGCTTAAATATCTTGTTAATATATAAAACAGTGTCTTAGTTATCATTGTTCATGACTTGCACAAATATTTTTGTTTTGTACGCATAATTGTGTATTTTATATTTATCTAAGTTTAGTGAATTCTAAAATAAAATGCCTGAAAACAGTTTAGCTCAACTTAAAGAAAGCGCCCAGGCAGCTTCAGGTTTGCTCAGGTCAATGAGTAACCCCAGTCGGTTGCTGATCCTCTGTATGCTCATTGACTCTCCCGGTACGTCTGCGGGGGAACTAAGCAGAGTGGTCGGATTGAGTCCTTCTGCGACGTCACAACATCTTGCGAGGATGAAGGCGGAAAATCTTATTGAATGCAAGCGGCTGGCACAGCGAATGAATTACTTCATCAAAGATGAGTCGGTTCGGAAGCTGGTAACAATCCTGAAAGAAATTTACTGCCCGGAGGTAGGACAATGAGTGATAACACGGCTTCACCAGCCCAGATCCAGCGCCTCAGAGAGCGTGGGGCTGTCATCGTTGATATTCGTGAAACGGATGAGTTTCGCCGAGAACATATTGACGGCGCCATTTCTCTGCCGCTAACAGAAATTCAAGCGGGCAGACAACTAGAAACGGCTTCAACACGCTATCCGGTGATTTTTCATTGCCAGGCCGGTACCCGTACAAAACAAAACGCTGATGTCTTGGCCCGTATGGTGAAGCCGACGGAGTTTATGATCATGGACGGTGGGATCAACGCCTGGAAACAGGCCGGGCTGCCCACGGTACAGGATAAAAAACAAACCCTTCCTCTGATGCGACAGGTGCAGATCACTGCCGGGAGCCTCATTCTGGCCGGTGTAATTGCGGGTTACGGTGTCAATCCCGGTTTCTTTCTCTTGTCCGGTTTTATCGGCTCAGGGCTCATTTTCGCCGGCGTCAGTGGCTGGTGCGGCATGGCAAATCTGTTGGTAAAAATGCCCTGGAACAGGCAATAACAATACCCGATGGGTGATTGCGGCGCATAGCACTAATCCTGGCCTGGCGTGCGTACGAAAATGCAAGACTAAGCCCGGAGGCGATAAACCCATCGGGTTGTTAATTGGCGACGGCGAAGCCGATTTGTTACCGAAGTGCGACAGGGGGTAACTTCCTTTCACTATTGGTGCTGCCGATCAATAAGGTGTTATTGATCTACAGAACCCATTGGAGGCTATTACAGCGGGCGGCCTATAGTCGGATTGAACACTGCGCCGTCGCCCAGCACCTGGGAACCTCAATGGCCGCGTCCACATGCGCATTCTATAATATGTCTTCACCACACCGGCTCCGGCCGGTTTTTTTGTGGTGTGCCGGGCATGCTCAGCAGCTAGGGGGTGAAAGTCCCCTGTCCAGCTTGATGGTGGCGAAGGACTAGCGAAGCGCAAGGGCGTCGTCGTGAGGCGGGGTCTGAAGGAAGCGTGGAGCAAAACCATGACCTGACGAACAGAAACCCGATACAAGACCTACCCGGCTGGCGGAGCAAGCCAATGATTGCAAAGACCATAACCATCAAGAGCCGGGGTGGTAGATTGGGCAGGTGTGTGGCGAAAGCGGCAGAGCTTACCCCGGGAGGCCTGTCCAGCGTTCTGCATTCAGAACTGGGTGCATCGCAAGGTGCGCTGACCTGCGGACAGGAGTCAGCAGAGGGCATAGTAGGACAAGGTTGTCTGAAGGCCCGAACGGTAATGAGTGACGAGTATCAGCAGAGGTTCTGACCGGTCATGCAGCAGAAAACGCATTGCGCCCCTATAGCGGAAGGACGGGGTGAGGCCCCGGAAGGTCGTTGTCAGGGGGCTGAAACCGTGCAGGCACCGACGAATGGAGAAAGTCCGCCGTCAACCGCATGGCTGATGGAAGCCATCTGTGAACCCGTCAATCTCAGGCAAGCCCTGAAAAGAGTAAAGGCCAATAAAGGCGCGGCAGGTGTAGACGGTATGAGCGCAAGCGAACTGCCGGACTATCTGAAGCATCACTGGCTGGAGCTGAAAGCGCAACTGCTGTCCGGCAGTTACCGCCCATCCCCTGTGAGAAGAGTCTCCATCCCGAAACCCGGCGGCGGCGAACGCCTGCTGGGTATTCCGGCGGTGGTGGATCGCTTTGTCCAGCAGGCGACGATGCAGGTGTTGCAGAGGCAGTGGGACAGCATGTTCTCTGAGCACAGTTACGGGTTCCTGAAAGCAGGCGTGATGGAAGCAGGGCTGGTAATGCCGATGACGGAAGGGACGCCGCAGGGTGGACTGCTGTCGCCGTTGTTATCGAATCTGCTGCTGGACGACTTCGACAGGGAACTGGAGAAACGCGGGCTGAAGTTCGCTCGTTACGCAGATGACTGCAACATCTACGTGAAAAGTGAACGGGCAGGTAACCGTGTGATGGCGGGGCTGACGCGCTGGCTGAGCCGGAAGCTGAAGCTGAAGGTCAACGCGAAGAAGAGTGCGGTAGCGCGCCCTGACACGCGTAAGTTCCTGGGCTATAGCTTCAGAACGGGCAGGAAGGTGTGGTGCGTGGTGTCGCCGGAGTCGGTAAAGCGGTTCAAAACGCGGGTAAGGGCGCTGACGGGGCGTAACACGGGAAGGAGTCTGGAGCAGCTAATCCGGCCGTTGAAGCGATACCTGACGGGATGGAAAAGCTACTACGGTCTGAACCAGTGGCCGTCGCTGATGCGCCCGCTAAACATGTGGATAAGGAGCAGGCTACGCTGCGTCCTGTGGAAACAGTGGAAAACAAGCCGCAGGCGCTTCGAAGAGTTACGTGTTCGCGGAATAGGGAAAGAGCTTGCGGTGCAGACGGTGGGAAGCTGCCACAGTCTCTGGCGAATAAGCTGTAGTCCGGGGCTGAATATGGCATTACCAAACAGTCTGTTCCTGAAACTGGGCCTGCCGGAGTTATAGTCAGGTGACGATAAACTGAACTGCCCCGGAAATCCTGGAGACTAAACTTTTTGAGAGAGGTAAACAGGATGACCAAAAATATGCGTTTTTCCCCTGAGGTCCGTCAGCGGGCCGTCCGTATGGTTCTGGAAAGTCAGAGCGAATACCATTAATTATGGGCAGCCTTCAACTCCATTGCCCCAAAGATTGGCTGCTCGCCGGAGATGCTCCGCACCTGGATTCGCCATCATCTGGAGAAACGCAGCCTGCGTCACTAGCGCGATGAGCGACTGAAGGTGGATATACGGCGGGTGTACGATGAAAACCACAGTGTATATGGAGTACGCAAAGTTTGGCGCCAGTTGCGTCAGGAGGGTATCAGCGTGGCCAGATGCACGATCACTAGGCTGATGAAGGTCATAGAGCTTGCTGGTGTGCGCCGGGGTAAAAAAGTGCGCACCATGGTTAGCCGGAAAGACGTTGCCGCAGGTGACCGGGTGAACTGCCAGTTCGTGGTAGAACGGCCGGAGTAGGTGTGGGTGGCTGATTTTACCTACATGTGCACCCGGCAGAGCTTTGCATACGTGGCCTTCATTATCGACGTGTTCGCCGGTAGTATGGGGTTCGTCGTCGATGGAAACGACGTTCGTGCTGGACGCCCTGGCGCAGGTGTTGTGGTTCAGATGCCCCTGCGGTGGCACTATCCATCACAGTGATAAAGGCTCCCAGCATGTGTCGCTGGCGTACACGCATCGGTTTAAGTATGCAGAATTTCTGGTATCGACCAGCAGCACGGGTGACTCATACGACAACGCGATGGCAGAAAGCATCAACGGACTTTATAAAGCGGAGGTGATCTATCGTAAGAGCTGGAAAAACCGCGCCAAAGTGGAGTTAGCCACGCTGGCGTGGGTGGACTGGTATAACAACAGACGATTACTGGAACGACTGGGTCATATCACGCAGGCAGAAGCAGAACAGGCATATTACGCTTCCATCGGAAACGGTGATCTGGCAGCCTGAGTTCAAAGACAAAATACTCTCCCGGAAAACCGGGGTGATTCAGTAACCAATCCTGCATACGATAATTTTAGTGATTTTTTTAAAACATGATATTGAGCTAGACATCATTCATGAATTGTGAAATGCAAGCCCTATGCCACTGGCTTATATTCCTTAAAAAGGAATATAAGCTGAATTAAAAAAGTCACAATCAGAAATGCTCACGTTTATTGTAGAGACATTCAGTGTAACAATTATTATCCGGATTTTTTGAATTGGGTTGCTCAAAAAATTTAGGGAGTTTCAGTTATACTTATCTATGTCAACAGTTTTCTCGTTCACCACAATCAGTTCCACATCATTCGCTTCAATAAGTTTTAGTATGTTTTGTGGGGGGAGTTTATCTGTAATAATATGGTCAATGTCCGACCAGGTGCATGACTGATACATCAGTTGAGTGTTGAATTTGCTAAATGAGGTAATGCAGATAACCTTTTTTGACTGTTTCGCCATGGCTACTTTTTGCAGTGCATCAAGTTCCGTATCTGTTGTTATTCCTGCTTCAGATAATGCGCTGACGCCAATAAAAGCTTTGTCAGCATGGTATCTTTTAATTTGCTCTATGGTTGTATTGCCTAATATAGCATGAGAGTAATCATCAAATCCCCCTCCCAATATGGATATGCTGATCCCTTTTTTTCCAATAATCTCACTTAGTACTTCAATAGAGTTTGTAATAACACATACCGATGAGGGTAATTGGCGAGCAAGGGCCACAGATGTGGTGCCGGCATCAATGAAAATGATATCTTTATCATTAATGTTTTTTGCAGCCCAAGCTGAAAGTAGTGCTTTTTCAGGGCTACACTGTGTACGTTTAACATAAGGGTATTCAACACGTTTTTCTGCCAGAATAGCGCCGCCACGGATGCGCATAATATGCGGGAGTTGAGCAAGTTTAACTAAATCCCGGCGAGCGGAATCAGACGAAATATTATATTGCTGGCAGATGTAATCAAGAGTCACTTTTCCCTGCATTTTGATTAGCTCTTCTAACTCGATTAACCGTTCTTCTTGTGTCATTAACATATTCCATTCTTTTTATATGTAAGGATAGCCGATTGATATTATCTGATAACGTTGTCTGCGTACATGGACGATTGGTAGGCCGGATACTTGTGTTCTCAATGTAGCCTTCCATTCATTCGCTTAAAAACACTTAACAATGCACCTGTGTATAGTTAAAAAACAACTTATTGCGAAATAAATTAAGTGAATACTTAATTTTATGTGATTTTTATCACAAATAAGTAATGAATTGTAAGCGCTCCATCTTTTTTGCGTATCTTATCACGGAATCCCCTTGTCCGTGCTGCCAGTATGCAAATGTCATACAGATGCATGTAACCCGAGAGGACATACACGATTTACCAGATACTCTGGTGTACAGGGGAATCCCACCGGTTCATCTAATGTGTCGTGGTTGAAATAGATCGCCTTTGTCACTTACTTATCTTTCTATAAAAAGAGGGCTGAACGATGAACAAAATTTTCCTGTGTTGTGCGGCTGGTATGTCGACAAGTATCGTCGTAAATAAAATGAAACAAGTTGCCAGTTCTAAAGGTATTGAGGCGGAAATTATTGCCGTGGCGATGGAAGAATTTGAATCGACCATTCCACATTTTGATTGTTGTCTGTTAGGACCACAAATTAAATATAAGTTTGAGGAATTTAAAATCATTGCGCAGCGTGAAGGTAAACCTATCGCCATTATCAGCAATATGGATTACGGCATGCTCAAAGGCGAAAAAATCCTTGATGATGCACTGAAACTGATCCGCGACGCTAAAACCAACCCAGTGCAATAATTTTACAGGGTATTATTATGTCGAACGCATTTTTTAATTTTATTGAAAATAAAATCACGCCCGTTGCCGCTATCGCCGGAACACAACGCCATATAATGGCGGTGCGCGATGGTTTTATTGGCGCTATGCCCTTTATGATCGTTGGCTCTTTTTTACTTATTTTTGCTTTTCCGCCTTTTTCGCCGGATACCTCGTTCTTTATTGGTAAGCTGTGGTTATCCGTTGCCCAAGAGTATTTTAACGAAATCATGACCCCCTACCACATGACGATGGGGATCATGGCCTGCTATATCAGTGCGGGGATAGCTTATAACCTGGCGCAAACCTACAAGCAGGATACTTTTTCCTGCGCAATGCTCTCCCTGATGACCTTTCTCCTGATCTCGTCGCCCTATAAAGAGGGTTCACTCCCCGCGGCCTTCCTCGGCGGATCGGGGATTTTTACCGCGATTCTGGTGGGAGTATTCTGCGTCGAACTGGTCCGCATCCTGAAGGTATATAACATCGGTATTAAGTTGCCAGAACAGGTGCCGGATAAAATTCGCCACTCCTTTAATCTGCTAATCCCGGCGATTGTTATTATTTGCACGATTTATCCGTTGAACGTGGTGCTACAGCATCAGTTTGGCATGCTGTTGCCGGAGATCATCATGACTGCCTTCACCCCGCTGATTTCGGCGGCGGACTCCCTACCGGCGGTTCTGATTGCGGTCTTACTCTGCCAGGTATTGTGGTTCTCAGGCATCAACGGTGGGGCGATTGTCGTCGGCATTCTGCAACCGTTCTATCTGATCAACCTCGGACTGAACCAGACGGCGCTAGCCAACGGTTTGCCTATTCCGCACATTTTCGCTGAAGCATTCTGGGCTTTCTTCATCAATCTCGGTGGCTCAGGTGCCACCCTGGCGCTGGTTCTTCTCTACATGCGCAGTAAAGCGGTGCACCTTCGTGCTATTGGTAAGCTGTCGGTGGTGCCGGTCTGCTTCAACATCAACGAACCGGTCATCTTTGGGAGCCCGGTGGTGATGAACCCCGTGCTCTTTATCCCCTTCATTATCGCCCCGGTGGTGAACGCCGTCATCGCCTGGTTTGCCACCACCAGCGGCCTTATTGCCAAAGTGATCTCGCTAGTTCCCTGGACCACGCCCGCTCCGGTTGGCGCAGCATGGGGGGCTGGTTGGGTCATGAACAACACACTGTTAGTTGTGGCGTTGATTGTTATCGACATATTTATCTACCTGCCTTTCTTCAAAATTTACGAAAAGCAGCTTCTTGAGCAGGAACAAGATCAGGAAGTGGCAACGGCATAAGCCGTTCCTCCCGCCTTCTTATATTGAGTGGAGACAGAACATGGATATGGAATCAACGGTAATGGAATTGATCATCAATGCAGGGGAATCGCGCAGCTATGCGATGGAGGCTCTGCGTGCCGCCAAACGTGGCGAGTGGGAGCAGGTAGCGGCGAAACTTTCTGCCTCAGCGCAAGCCTCAAAACGTGCGCACGATGTTCAGACCATGTTGATTGGTCTGGACGAAGGGTGCGGCAAGGTGCAGGTCAATCTGGTGCTGGTCCATGCGCAGGATCACATCATGACCTCCATGTTGGCACGTGAGCTGATTGAGGAAATCATTGACGTCCAGCGTCAGTTACAGCGTTAACCCTTTCTTCTTACTGGAGTAAAACATGACATTTCCAAGTGGTTTCTTGTGGGGCGGCGCGGTTGCGGCCAACCAATGTGAAGGGGCCTGGAACATTGACGGCAAAGGGCCGAGTATCCAGGATGTCACCCCTCAAGGGGTGATGGGACCGATGACGGCACAGCCGACGGAAGATAACCTGAAGCTTACAGGGATCGATTTTTATCATCGTTATAAAGAAGACATTAAACTCTTTGCCGAAATGGGGTTTAAGATTTTTCGCACCTCAATTGCCTGGTCGCGTATCTTTCCCAATGGTGATGAACCGCACCCCAATGAAGCGGGACTTGCGTTTTATGACGCCCTTTTTGACGAGTGCCATAAATACGGCATTGAGCCATTGGTAACTCTTTCGCATTATGAAACACCGCTGCATCTGACCAGGGAATATAACGGCTGGGCGAACCGGGTGCTGATCAGTTTTTATGCCCGCTATGTCACCACGGTGTTTACCCGCTATCAGCACAAGGTGAAATACTGGCTCACCTTTAATGAAATTAACTCGGTGTTACATCACCCCCTGATGAGTGGAGGCATCGAAACGCCTAAGAATGAGCTGAGTCAGCAAGATTTATATCAGGCGGTGCACCACGAATTAGTGGCAAGCGCACTTGCGACGAAGATTGGCCGGGAAATCATGCCGCAGGCAAAATTTGGATGCATGGTTTTAAGTCTGCCCATTTACCCGCTGACCCCAAATCCCGATGATGTGATGGCCTGTATGCACGCCGACCACCGCAATGATTTCTTTGCCGATGTGCACGTGCGCGGTTATTACCCCGGCTATATGAAGCGCTATTTCCGTGAGCAGGGTATTCATCTTCAGATTGAAGAAGACGATATTCAGATCTTGACTCACACGGTCGATTTTCTGTCTTTCAGTTATTACTTCAGTACCTGCGAAACCGTGCAGACCGGTGTCGATGGAGCTACAGGGAATTTAATTGGCGGTGTTAAAAATCCGCACTTAGCCGCCAGTGAGTGGGGCTGGCAGATTGATCCGCAGGGGCTGCGCTACATCTTAAACAAATACTATGACCGCTATCAGATCCCGCTGTTTATTGTGGAGAACGGCCTGGGGGCGAAGGATGTGTTGATAACTGACAGTGCGGGCGAACCCACGGTCAATGACGACTATCGCATCCAGTATTTGCGTGAACACCTGGAGCAGGTCCATGAGGCCATTCTCGATGGTGTACCGGTCATGGGCTACACCACCTGGGGCTGCATCGATCTGGTCAGTGCCTCTACAGCTCAACTATCCAAGCGCTACGGGTTTATTTACGTCGATCGCGATGACGACGGGAAGGGCTCATTGGCGCGCTACAAGAAAAAATCCTTTTACTGGTACCAGAACGTTATCCATTCCAACGGTGTTGAGCTTTAAGCAAGCAGATTTGATTTTACTAATCCAACTGCACTTCTGCGGGGGACACAACGAGGTGGTAGATGAAATTAGGCATTCTTGGCACGGGCATGATCGTCAAAGATTGGCTCTTGACGGTCCACAAGCTGCCCTTTAGGGCTCTTGCGATTTTAGGTACGCCGCAAACGGAAGATGAAACACGTGAGCTGGCGACACGCTACCAGATTGACGACATTTTTTTTGATTACCAGGCCATGTTGGACAGCGATGTCGACACGATTTATGTGGCGTTGCCGAACCATTTGCATTTCCTGTTTGCCAGCAAGGCGCTGCAAAAAGGTAAACACGTCATTATCGAAAAGCCCATCACCACCAGTATGGATGAGCTTAGTACTCTGAAGGGGCTGGCCACAGAGCACAATGTCATCATGCTGGAAGCGATGAATATCCATTCTCTGCCGGCCTATTTATCACTTCAGTCGCAGCTGGCTAGTATCGGCAACATTAAACTGGTGACGCTGAATTACAGCCAGTACTCCTCGCGTTACGATGATTTTATGGCAGGCATTGTCCACCCGGCCTTTGATGTCAGAAAGGGGGGCGGGGCGTTGATGGACATCAATGTCTATAACCTTCATTTCGTCGCCGGACTGTTTGGTGAGCCGAAGGCGGTCAATTACGTTGCCAACGTGCATAACAACATTGATACCAGCGGCATGATGTTGCTCGATTACGGCGACTTTAAATGTGTCTGCATTGCCGCAAAAGACTGTAAAGCCCCGACCACCTCCCTAATTCAGGGAGATAAAGGTAATGTGCAAATACCCCTGCCGGTTAACCAAATGACAGGTTTTGATATGGTATTGAATAACGGTGATCGCGCGCAGTTTACTTTTAATCGTCGTGAACATCGCCTGCTTTATGAATTCCAGACCTTTATTTGCATTATCGACACACTGGATTATCAAGCTGCTGCACGCCTACTTGATGTAAGCACCATTGCAACGCGGATGATTGAAAGTGGTAAAAAACAACTGATTGTGGAGTGAAACAGTGACAACGAAATTAATTCTTGGCTTTATCGGCAATGGCAAAAGCGCTAACCGTTATCATCTGCCGTTTATTCTTTCGCGTGCGGATAAAATCCTCACCAAAACCATTTATTCTGCCACCGCAAGTCGGGACAGATGGCCCCAATTACCGGGTGTGACGTACACCGATAATCTGGATGTGCTGCTGGGCGACCCGGAAATACAGGTAGTGGTGGTCAGTACGCCGTCTGCACTGCATTATGACTTTGCCTTGAAGGTATTACAGGCCGGAAAGCACTGCGTTGTTGAAAAACCCTTTACTCATACTGAGGAAGAGGCGCAAACCTTATTTAACGTGGCGAAAGAGAAAGGATTAATGGTGCAGTGTTATCAGAATCGCCGTTTTGACAGTGATTTTCTGACCACCCAAAAAGTCATTGAATCCGGCAAGCTAGGGGATTTACTCGAAGTAGAAATGCATTATGACTATTACCGTCCGTCTGTTCCTGAATCGGTTAAAGAGTTTAGTGCGATTAACTCATATCTGTATGGTCACGGCTGTCACACCCTCGACCAGGTGATTTCGTACTTTGGTGTACCGGATCACGTCCGTTACGATGTTCGCCAACTGCTGGGCGACGGGCGTATGAATGACTATTTCGATGTGGATATGTACTACGGCACGTTGAAGGTCTCAGTGAAATCGAGCTACTTCCGTGTCAAAGAGCGCCCGAGCTTTGTGGCATACGGAAAAAAAGGGATGTTTATCAAGTACAGCAAAGATAAGCAGGAGCATCATCTCAAGCTCTTTTATATGCCCGATAACGTCGACTTTGGGCAAGATGCTCCTGAAGATTACGGCGTGCTGACCTGGATGGATAATACTGGTGTCTATCATGAAGAAAAAGTGGTCACAGAGCAGGGCGATTATGCCCGCTATTATGACGCGCTTTATGAAACCCTTATTAACGGCAAAGAAAAATTAGTGAAAGATGATGAAACTTTGCTGCAAATTAAATTACTGGAAACAGGGATTTCAGGTTTGAATTAACCCTTGTTTGTTCCATCTGGTTGTATTGTGAACTTTTAGCGGTACAACCCTTTTTTATAATAAGACTGACCATCATAGGTTATATCACCTGTGCGCCCATTACGCCTGTAAACAATAACTAAATAAGTTTTTCATTATAGGATTAATATGAACATTAAACCCGTGCTCTACCTCTTTACATTAAGTGCCTCTTCTTTATTTGTGGCGAATGCGCTTTATGCCGCACCGCTGACGCTTGAAGAACGTGTGGCTATCCTCGAAAATCAGCTCTCCTCTAATATGAAGGAATTGGATGCGACCAAAGCACAGTTAAAAAAATACGAATCGGCTAACCTGCCCACTACGGCGAGAAATGAAACAAAGTCTGTTTCGGTTATAACCTCTGATGTTGCCTCGATGACTTTAGCAGACATAAGTAAATATGTGAAAGAGGATATCGGTTTTAATTACTCAGGTTATTTCCGCTCTGGCTATGCGGCCGGTAACCGGGGGGCGGCGAAATCCTATGCTATTGGCTCACTGGGGCGCTTCGGTCAGGAAAACAGCTCCTGGTATGACCTTGAACTTTCGCAGCGCGTTTATCATGACGGTATTAAAACGGCTAAAGCGGTGGTGATGCTGGATGGCAACGTCGGCGGACAATACAGTGCTGGCTGGTTTGACCGTACCTCCGATAACCTGCTGCAATTTTCCGATATCTATCTGACCACGCGAGGTTTTCTGCCTTTCGCGCCGGAGGCGGATTTTTGGGTCGGTAAACATACGCTGCCGAAATTTGAAATCCAGATGCTTGACTTCAAATACCACAAGTCAGACTCCGCCGCCGGTATTGGGCTGGAAAACTGGCAACTGGGGCCGGGTAAGGTTAATGTCGCACTGGTGAGAGAAGATCTGGATGCGCATGCCATCGACAGTAGCATGGATCAGACCCAGCAGATCAATACCAATACTGTCGATGCCCGTTACACCGGGATGCCATTATGGAATAAAGCCACTCTGGATCTCTTTGGTCGCTATTCTGCCGCCAACAAGACAGACCAGAATAAGCGCGATGAAAATAATGGGACTTACTACAGCGTGAAAGATGCCTGGCACACTGGGGCAAGGCTAACACAAAACTGGCAAAACGGCGGTTTTACCTATTTGACCGCTCAAATGGCGAACAACTCCATTGCCAGTGGCATGGGGCTGGTAACCGATTCCAGCGCTCTCTATGGCTACAATGGTCAGTATTATGGTGAACACACGAACGGCACGGCCTGGCGCGTGCTCTCGGAAGGGGAAAACTACCTGTTGCCGAATGTTGTCATCGCACATGCCCTCGTGTATGCCGCAGGCAATGACATCTATGACTATTACACAGGTGCTCACACCGACTTCCACTCTACCCGCGCGGTGATGCGTCCAGCCTATATCTGGGACACCTTTAACCAGACAGGAGTTGAGCTGGGGTGGTTCGATCAGCGCAACAAAGCAGACGGGGAGAGCTATCGTGAGTCGGGACTGAAAATGACGCTGTTCCACACCCTGAAGGTGGGCCCCAGCATGTTAACCTCGCGCCCGGAAATTCGTTTCTTTGCTACTTATCTGAAGTCTTTTGATAACGAGATAACTCAATTCACCTTTAACGACGATAAAAAAGATCAGTTTACCGTTGGTGCTCAGGCAGAGGTGTGGTGGTAAATCATCGCTGTTTGCCGATGACTGAGTGCCGTTAATCTCAATTGCTTGTAAAAATAGTGACTGCTCCCCGCCGTATACGGCGGGGAGCAGTCACTTCTCATGTGGTTACGTATGTCATCGGGTATTTACGGGGATGACCAGCCAGATTCATTCCTTTTGATTGCAGAATAGCTGTAAAGTAGTACATCTGGGAGGATAATCAGCCTCAATACGAAATCGGTGGGGACTGATGTATCTGCAGTATGTGGTACTGCATCTTCTGACCTGTTGAGAGAAATATAGCGAATCGTACACTCGTCCATGATGGTGGTGCGAACGATATCCAGGAGTCTGTATATAAAGCAGAACTTCTGGCATCGACCGGAAGCACGGGCGACTCATACGACAACGCGATGGCAGAACGCATCAACGGACTTTATAAAGCGGAGGTGATCTATCGTAAGAGCTGGAAAAACCGCGCCAAAGTGGAGTTAGCCACGCTAGCGTGGGGGGACTGGTATAACAACAGACGATTACTGGAGCGACTGGGTCATATTCCGCCGGCAGAAGCAGAACAGGCATACTACGCTTCCATCGGAAACGGTGATCTGGTCACCTGAGTTCACAGACAAAACACTCTCCCGGAAAACCGGGGCGGTTCAGTAATCGATGATGCACAGTATCGAAGTAATGGGGCAGGTCTCCCTCAATAACCCTGTATCCCCGCGTTTCTCTGCAGAATGTGAGTTGTAATTCTAGCGTGCGGATCGCTGGTGGACACTAAGTTCCGGACGGAAGCCATATGAGCGCGTATTAAAATCGCTCTCCCCGATGGATCGATTGCTACCAGCATTGCCCCTGAACAATACGGTCCCGTAATTTGGGGCTACAGTGGTGATTGTTTTTTGAATAACTTGATGTGGGAGAGCTAAATCTTTTACTCAGGAAATTTGTGCACATAAGCACGCATGAAGACTTCTACCGCGCGTGAAACAATATCCGATATTTGTCTTTCGCTTAGCTGAACAGTCACATTGTATAAGCCTGCTTCATTTATCTCAGATTCCAGTAAGCCAAAATAATGACAGGCGGCAACATGGGGATCCGAACTGTGGAAATAGCCTTTCTCAATCAATGGGTTGAAATATTGTTCAAGATGGTAAACTACCCGCGCGGAACCTTGCTGGTAAAATAACCGGCCCACATCAGGGTTTGTTGAGGCAGCAATCATCATCCGCCGCACGGCAAGTGACTGCGGCGTATGAAAACTGGTAAGGATGTACTGTCCAAATTTGATTAGTGCGTATTGGCAGTCTTCTTCATGATCGGGAAAATTCAGCGAATCTATAGCGTTCCCTGAAGGGGCACTAAATTGAGGATCATGTCCGCTACGGTACAAAAAATTGATTATTTCGCCATCATGTTCTTGCGATGCCTTGGTTATCAATGCAGAAAACAACGACTCTTTCGAGTCAAAATAGCGGTATAGCGTCGATTTTGCGCTACCAGAGCTTGCTGCTATTGCGTCCATTGTCGCGTTTGCAAAACCGACTTCAAGAAAGACATCTCTTGCTGCAGTTAAGAAGGCGTTGCGAATGTTTTCTGTTTTGCTTCTGGGCATTAATGCTCCATCGAATTTCTTATCGCAGATTAATAAAAGTATAACACCGAAACGATGTAGTATCGTTTCGGTGTTGTCAAGCTACATTACTGTCGATCATACGATCAATCAGTTAAGTCGCTGATGTTGTTTATATATTGACTTTAAATCATGTTTTTAATGTAATATCTCTTGTGTCTGTAATGCATTTTATCTGCTTCACTTTGCAGCTGTTACTGTTAAATTGCGGAAAAAAGCAACTGTGCCTGATTCTAGCCAGACACCAACTCCGCCTCGCTGGTTTGCGCCCAGTTTCAAATCGTTGACGATTAATGACGGTGTCGTTTTTCTGTCCAGATAGAGTACTGCCTTCTGTCCGGTTACGACAATTTTCATGTGTATCCAGCGCTCCATGCCCAGCTCGGCATAGCTTTCATACTTTTCCGGCGATTCTTGTCTGAGTCTGTCAAATTTGTAATCAGGGTAAGCGACATACTGAACGCTGTGATTGCGCCGAACCTGATCCTCCGCAATGCTGTTCGTGGGGCGCAGATAAATACTTTCAAAGCGTCCGTCGCTGTCAATGCGGAAAGTCAAACCGATGAACCCTCTGGCGTAGGCCGGAGCCTTTTCCACTAGTTGACTAGCAACATCGACTTCCACCACACCGTCGCCAAAATCAAGCGGCAACCATGCCATAAAATTTCGGTCGGCCAGTTTTTCCTTTTCTGGATCCTGTATCGCCGAAGAAGGCATGGTCATTTTAAACGCCGGCTCGCCTTTGAACGCGCTTTGTTCAAGTGATACACCGGAAAGCGTGAAGCTCCCGACGGCAAGGCTGGCCGCGGCGCCGGCGGAAAAAAATTCAGCGGCGCAGAACAAGCCGAGAGAAAAAGGTAAGGTGCGTATCAGACTCATAAATTCTCCGGTATGCTAATTTAATTGCCTAAGCTAATGGTATGACATCAATTGCTAATTCGATATAAAACAATGGATTCCATGTGATGATAACCAGCGGTGCTCCGGCAGATAAAGCGTCATTTGGATTGGACTCTGCAAACGTTTTGTAGGGGATGAACTAATGGGGTTGAACCGGGGCTCCCTGTCTCTTCGTTCTTTCGCCGGGCAACGGGTTGCTATTCGATAGCCATTTCGGTCAGGATCCATTGGATAACGGAGTTATGTCGCGGTTTCCAGCCTAGTTCCTCGCGGGCGCGCACCGATCTGACCCTGCTGTTGGAACCTAATGAGTAGCGGGCCCGGGTTTGACCCCATACCTGTGCAGCCTGTTCAATCGACCAGCTTTCCGGCCCTTGGACGCCGAGACGTTTCGCCAGCGTCGTCCCTAATTCAGCAAAGGATGATTCTCCATTCTCGACAAAATAGAATGCGCCTGATGACGCATTTTTCAACGCCAGCCGGTAAAGTTCGCAAAGATCATCTATATGGACGTTCGACCAGATATTCACGCCTTTTCCAACGATGCGCATTACGCCGCTCTCCCTAGCCTGATTAATGAGCAGCGGGATCTGTACGCTGCGGGTGCCTGGGAGCTTTCCCTCCCCATAGATGAGGCTGTTGCACAGAACTATGCCGCGTATTCCCTGTGCTGCCAGTATTTTTTCATCAATCGCCCTGCGTGCCTGTTTTTCCGGCGTTATCAGCAGCGCGCTGTTCTCATCAAAGCTGGTGTCGTTGACTTTATTGCCATCACTCATATCGGCGATAACGCTGGTTCCGCTGGTATGGATGAGCGGCTTGCCGCTGCTGCGAAGCGCTGTCAATAAGGTTTCCACGGTATTCCGGTCATCGCTGTTGGCGGCATTGATGACGGCATCGGCCTGCTGTGCCTCGCGGGTGAGCAACTCCCTGTCGTTCAGGTCGCCGAGAATGGGTTCGATCCCTCTGGCCGTCAGCAGTCCGGCCTTATCTGGATTACGGACCAGCCCTCGGATGCGGTGTCCGGCGCTGCGTAAATATACTGACAGCGAGCCGCCAATGTATCCTGTTGAACCGGTGATGAAAATCTTCATTTCGGGCCTCCTTTTCATCGGTAATTATATAACGCCGCATGGGTCAGAACCGTTGTTCACGGTTGAACAACGGCCTGATATAGACACAAGAAGGGATAGGATATAAACAATCCTCAGCCTGATTTTTTCAGCGTCTCGGAAAACAATTCACCGGAAATGGCCCAGTTCTCGGTCTTCACGTCGTTAAAAATAACGTATACATACCGCGGATCGACATTGGCATGTTCGGCAATGGCGTCGGTGACGGCTTTGGCTATCGCAGGTTTGGCCTCATCGCGGCCTTCGAACATCTGGATGTTAACTACGGGCATTATTTGATCCTCTTTCAGCGTTGGAACGATTCTGGTTTGTCAGGTCATCCTGATGGCTCTTTTATCCTAGTGCTAACTTTCAAGTTGATAAAGGTGCGAAAAGAACACGCAGAGTAGATGTAAATTCTACAATCAGCCGAAAGCATTCGCTGCGGAAAGGCTGACCAACTCATCAATGATAAATCTTACGCCAGGTAAAAGGTGGCGCGAACGGGGCCAGATGACGTTCAGTTCCGTGGCCGAAGGCGTTAGCTCCGGCAGCAGCGTAACCAGCTTGCCTGCTTCAATATCAGGCCGTAGTAAGGATTCAGGGAATTGCACGATACCGGCCCCCGCCACGCAGGCTTCAATCATGGCGTCGCCGTCGCTGATCTGGTGAAAAGGCGATGGATTGAACTTTACATCCTGCCCATCGGTGCCTTTAATCAGCCAGCTCAGCGGCTTACCGCCGCGCCAGGCCATAATGCAGCGCTGTTGTTTCAACTCGTCAAGGGAACTCGGTATGCCGTACTGCGCCAGATACGTGGGAGAGGCGCACAGAATCAGGCGTTGCTCATTCAGTCGCCGCGCGATCAGGTCCGTACTGTTTTTCAAAGGGCCGAAGCGGATCGCCAGATCGAAACCCATATCCAACGGATCGATAACCCTGTCATTAAAGGTAAGCGTGAGTTTCAGATGAGGATAACGCCGGCACATATCCAGCAGGACAGGCAGCATGACGGAACGGCCAAATGCGGCGGGCATATCAATCCGCACCAGACCCGACGGTTCCGTGAGCTTTGAACGCAAGGCTATTTCCGCCGACTGTAGTATATCAAGCGCGCTCTGGCAACTGGCCAGATAAGCCTCTCCTTCCGTAGTCAGGCTGATTTTACGCGTGGTGCGGTGAAAGAGTGGCGTTCCCAGACTGTGCTCAAGGCGGCTGATGCTTTTACCTATGGCTGATTTTGTAATGCCAAGCTGTTCCGCAGCTTCAGTGAAGCTTTGTGCGTTGGCGGCGGCGACGAAATGGACGATGCCACGGAAAGATTCGGTCGAGACAGGGATAGACATTTTACCTATACGCCTTTTTATTTGCAGTTCAGCGGATATTTTATTCTAGCGAAAACGGCATACCGCGGGCAGTGACAAATGAAGTCGTCCCCCTCGCCGACACGGGGCTGCATTGGGATGTCTCGCTGGCGTAAATCCCTAATCAGCTCATGAGTCCACCGTCTCTTGCCCGAAATGTTCTGTTGCGAAGGCCAGAAAACGGCGCAGTTTGGGGGTTAGTCTTCTATCCGGCGCATACATCAAATGAAAAGGGCGGGGGGGGATTGTATAATTGGGCAATACGGCATTGAGTCTGCCCGCCTCAATATGCGGAATAACCAGTTCGGAAGGCTGCATAACCACGCCAAAACCGGCCAGCGCCGCGCTGATTAAGGCTTCGCCGCTGTCCAGCAGCAGGCGGCCGCTCACGGGGATAGATATGCTTCCCTCGCGGCCTTCAAAAGTCCACGTCGTTCGCAATGACGTATGCGTGAAAATCAGACATTCATGGTGCAGCAAATCTTCCGGAACATGCAAGGGGGAGGCCGAAGCAAGATAGGAAGGGGAAGCGCAGATCATAAGGGTATAGGGCGCCAGCTTTCTCGCCATTAATCCGCTGTCCGCCAGTTCCCCTACGCGAAAAACGGCATCGTATCCTTCATCAATCAGATCGACATATCGGTTAGTCAGCGTCAGTTCGATGGTGATTTCGGGGTACTGATTGATAAAAAGTGGCAGTTTTTGTGTTAGAGCATTGATGCCGAACGTTACTGGCGCATTAATTTTAAGACGACCTCGGGGGATTATTCGGGCTTCTTCCGCGAAGGATTCGGCGGCTTCGACTTCAGCAAGAATGATTTTTGCCCGCTCGTAAAAGTGGTGGCCTGCTTCTGTCAGGCTGTGCTGACGAGTGGTTCTGTTCAGTAGACGAACACCTAAATGCTGTTCAAGTACTGAAACATGCTTTCCTACAAGCTGTGGCGACATTGTCAGTGCATTGGCCGCTGCCGTAAAAGAGCCGAGTTCAACTGCCTTAACATAAACAGTCATACTGGTAAGACGGTCCATTGGAAACAACCTGTTTTTACTTGTGAAGAATAACACTACTTTATATTGATAATGAGAGTCGACCCTAAAGAGGCATTTGCAATGCATTACACGCAAACTGTTTAAATCAGGTTCATTGCGCCCTTGTGCTGGTAGCTAACGAGGCAAATGTAATGGTATCCCATCCGGTGGAATGGGCGTCAGCGCGTAGCAGCGGCATAGCCGATGCTATGCATCGGGTTGTAATATGGCTGGGGGGATCTTGAAAACGAGATTATGTCTGCGTGGTTGACCTGCCAGATGTTGTCTCGGTCGCGGAAACGATGGGGGAACGGGTGCAAGACGATAACAGCGAATATTTGTGTAATGTGCATTGACGGAGCTTTTACTCACTGCTCAATGAGCATGAAGCCGTGCGAATGGTTAACTGACTATGTCCGTTTCGTCCAAGCCACTGCCACACTGATTTATCCTTCCTGTCGTCATCGTTGACTTTGTCGCACACTCTGTGCATAGCTGGCGTAGTTCGCTATGGTAGAGTGACTCTCTGGTATAAAGTTATACAGACATGATGATTTCCGCGGGGCAAAATGATAAAAATGAAGTGGTCAACTAAAACTGGACCGTTGTGCGGATTCAGAAACTCCTGGATAGAAATTGCTTCCCCCATCCGCTGGGTGCAGCGTTCTGAGGGCCTGATTTTGTTGTGGAATAATTCTAGAACAGTGGTGGTGTCGAGCAAATGAACCGTGAACGGAATATTCTGACACCACGCGCCTTTGCTGAAGTAGGGAGTACTTCCGGTGATCGTCTCGCACCCGGTACGAAACTTGTTCTGGGGATCTTGGTGGTCTCGACGTTCGTGGTCGTGCTTAACGAGACTATCATGAATGTGGCTTTGGCAACTCTCATTGTCGACCTCGGTATCTCTGCAGCGACAGCACAGTGGCTTACGACTGCATACCTGCTCACTATGGCGATCGTGATCCCTGTCTCAGGCTTCCTTCTCCAGCGTTTCACCGTTCGCCAATTGTTCATCACGGCCATGTCGCTATTCACAATTGGCACCTTAGTTGCGGCCTTGTCCTCAGGTTTCGCCATGCTCCTGAGCGGACGTATCGTGCAGGCGGCGGGCGCTGCTGTTATGATGCCCTTGCTCATGACAGCAGTAATGCACTCCGTGCCAGCACGACGACGGGGTTCTATCATGGGCACTATATCGATCGTAACCGCAGCAGCGCCCGCGCTCGGACCTGCAGTGTCTGGTGCGGTGCTAAGCGTATTGGACTGGCCATTCCTGTTCTGGACAGTATTGCCGATTGCTATGACGACGCTCCTCATTGGCATCTTCCGCTTGCGCAATGTAACCCAGACGCGCCGCGTTCGTATCGATGTGCTCTCGGTTATTCTTTCCGTTTTTGCGTTTGGCGGCATCTTGTTCGGGCTCGTTAGCATCGGTGAGTCCGCGAACGACGTGACGCACATTAATCCGCTGGTCCCCCTTATCGTTGGCGCTGCCTTCCTGCTTGTATTCATCATTCGGCAACGATATCTCGCTCATCATGACCTTGCGCTGTTGGATTTGCGCACGTTCCGGACGCCTCAGTTCTCGTGGGCGATCATTGTCACCGGTCTGGTGGCGATGACTTTGTTCGGCACGCTCACTGTTCTCCCTCTCTATCTGCAGAGCGTGCTGGGGATCGGCCCATTTGCCACCGGCCTGCTGCTGCTGCCTGGTGGGGTGCTTCTCGCGGTACTCTCACCGCTCGTCGGGAGTCTGTACGATCGGGGCGGTATTGGTCCTCTTATCATGTCCGGGGCAGTTCTACTGGCGTTATCACAGTTCGCTTTCGTGCTGGCGCTTGCTCAGTACGATTCCTCACTTTCGGCGATGATTATGTTCACTGTGATGCACATCGCTTTGGCCTTTCTCTTTACTCCTCTGATGACTGTGGCCCTCAGTTCGCTCCCCGCCGTGCTTTACTCGCATGGCAGCGCGACCTTTTCAACCGTGCAACAACTGGCTGGCGCAGCTGGCACGGCGACGCTTGTCACGCTCATGACCGTCGGCTCCACCCGCGCTGGTGGGGAAAGCAACATTGCCGCCGGCGTGCGCGACGCCTATATTGGGGCATCCGTCATCGCTGTCATCGCTGTCATCTCTGCGGCGGTACTTGTATTGCTCGTCCGGCGACGTCGTTCTCGCAACTAGCATGGGACGAAATGCAATCCTCGCAGAGGACTTCACACTCTCGAGTCTTGTCATCATCCCTCAACTGAGTCGCGCCGGCTGGCAGGTATGCGAAGTCACCTCGGCCCATGTCGCCGCCACCTCGCCCGATGTCAAGGATGTATGCCAAACGGACCTTAAGCAGACCAGTTGGCCTCCGCCGGACAAGGAGGGCTATACATGGCAGAAGCTCAGGCCCGTTCCCGTCGTCACTGTCGGCGGCATGGTGGAGAGGAGGTGACGAACTTAGCTTTGTAGTCAATGCTTGCGTTTTTAGGGAGGCTCGGAATTTACCTGCAGATATGCCTGCTGGGTGGTGCTACTGAGGGCATCTTTGTGCGTCGGAGATACCAGCGCTGTCGGGTGGGGGAACGTCTGACTATTAAGCCGTGCCGACTTATCGGCATGGTTTATTTATGGATACTGTCGGCGTGGTCGTTACCTGCAGGGGGACTGTAAAAATCAGCAATCAACAAGTAAGTAGCATCTCTAACACGCTCACCACCTTCATCTGTTTTCAGGTCGCCGGATGTTTTTTCCCTTCTGCTTGCCGCCACCTACGAGCTGGCTACTGGCGCAACAGAGGGTGATCGTTCGCCCCAACAAGCAGGCTAGGGTATGTCCCTTAACCTCCCTGCATACCAAAAAGTGATGTAGTAATCATTCCCGGAATGTGATTTTTGGTTGAATACTGAGCATTTTTAGGGCGATTTTTATCGCTTAAAGGTGTTTTTTGCAAAGTCATAACAATGCTGATCTGTACAAAAAACAGTTACGGGACACACCCTAGTTCCCACGTAGGCGAATACGCCATTCACATGTTGCCCATACCTGCGAGGGGAAAGGCCAAAAACACCATCTTGATGCTTATCGCCATCGCAATAATTTTGCATTAAAACACTGTAAGCAAGGGCCGCTTGGAAAATGGTAAATATCTCACGCTAAGACTGTTTTTCAAACGTTAGCGCGGATATTCCCCCTGCAAGCGGCCCGGAACGCAGGTTAACGCAAGCTCCCCGGCAGGGAGGGATGTTACCCCACGATATCGGGAGGCTTATAGTCTTTTGTCTGGTAATCAATCATAAAGCCAGCGGCCCTCCTTGGCGGATTCGATCAACATACCAACGGTTAGAGGTTTTGGTGGTGCCTTTGGTGTAAATGCCTCAAATAACCCCTTCTCATTCGGAAAATAATCAGTGAAACTTATGTCTTGCGTACTGATACCAAAACTTTCAACGTATTCTGTAAGTAGAGCTATAGCATCCTCACTGGCAAGCTTCACGTTCCGCTTTAGATCAGTATCGGGAGTGATTACAAGGAATCTCTTTGCAAAAAAGATGTGACCATCATACTTTTTAATCAGTTCAATTACACGTCGCTCAATGCTCATAATGATGGCTATCCTCTTCATGCATAATAAGGTTGTGATGGGAGACTGCTTCATTATCTTTTGCACCAAAATGGTCGGAAATCTTATCAACAAGCATCCAGAATAAAACGCCCCTTGACTAGAGCCCACCGATTCCCCGTAAATTTACGTGCCGTTTAGTTCTTTTGTTGTATCCATACATGCTTACTCTAAAGTTAAGGTTATCTAATCATAACTCCGTCATATCAGACCCAGAATATAAATTGTCGGCTACCCTACTTTTTCAAGCGCGCAGTCTACGTTTCTGGGCTTCCCGCTTTACCTGTGGATAAAAAACAATCAAACATGTATCTATTACCAACAATAGGAGTAGGGTAATCAGGCAAGAGTGATTTTCTCTTCTTCACCTGTATGTTTTTTTGCCTACTTTTTCTGTGGGCATTTTTTTCTTTTGAAATCATGATGTGATAATATTTCCATGATATTTAAATGTAAATCCAGCCGCCATTAGCTCAACGTGGCAAGAGCATTGCTTCGTGACAGGAAGTAAGAGCCGGGGTTCGAGACCTCGATGGCGGTCCAAATTGATTATCGTAAAATTGACATTCACTCAGTTTTTTTGGGGGGCTACACCACAGAAATTTTCAAGATTGAGCTCGCTACCAAGATCGTTTTCCACTGGCGAAACATGGGGTGAAAAATTTAAAAAACGATAGATTTCAAATAAATTCCAAACTGAAAAATACCAATTTATAGTAAGGTTGCCTTTCATCGAGCAGAGAGGTTCACCAGTCAATGCTATTTACGACAATATTAATAACCGTGGTGGTAATCATTCTGTTTATCGACACTATACACACATATTCAAATCGAAAGGATGCTGTAAAATCCGCTTTCAAGTTTTGGTTCTTTGCCATTGGTGTGGCTGTTTCTTCAGGGATTTTCGCTGATGCTCTATATGACTGGCTAGCCTGTAGATAAGTCAGCATGGTTCACGGGACCATGTCACACGCAATAATCCCAGTCTTTTGTTACTTGCGTATGGTGAAGAATTGTTTCACCTCAAGAGGTGGTAACGCATAACGCCACAACATTTGAACAATCGATTCTAACGTCTCATCAATGTAACATTGAGAGGTCAATCGCCAAGTCTGTTCTTCTAATCTGTCTGCGATAGCTGATAACTAATCCTCAAAAGATTTCCCATCGGATGAAACGCGATCGACTCGATAAGATTCATCCGGTAACTATAAATCAGGCACGGCCCACGTCGGGAAGGGGAGAGCAGGATATTTCACTCAGACTTAGCCTTCCGTTCGATCGTTTCAATCCCACTCATCGCATTTTCCAAACCCGGTGTACACTGGTGTGCAGTCGGACGTTACGGTACTGCCGTTGCTGGCTCCAGCAATACATATCAATCCGCTGAGAGCGGCCGAACGCTGTCGACGGGGGGATAACGTCGGGCATTTAAACGATCAACGCCTGGCAATGTTATCCATTGCCAGGCGTGGGATTTTGTCAGGTCTGCTTGAGCACAACATAAACAGATACGTTAGACAGGCAAAGAAACCCGCCGTAGGAATTAAATCAGAGCTGGCTCGATCATAATAGGATCGTATTTAGCTACATGGTGTTTGTGAACCGGCGTTTCCAGGATCACCTTCGCCCGATGGTCCAGCCCATTTGACGACAGTTTGTCATGCCGCGCCAGCACCACTTCCAATGCGGTGACGAAATGTTCGTAATAGCGCCAGTCGTCTTGGGTAAAACCGGGATTGGCGGCTTCCCACTGTTTTATCGTTTCCGTCAGGGCTTCCTGAAACTCCGACCACGCGAACTCGCCGGCCTCGCAGGCCGCGACGGCGACGGCGAAGGCGCGCAGCTCCCAGGGTTTATTGAAGGGGGCCTGTCCCTCGCGATGATTCAACGCCGTGGCCAGTTCGCTGTTATCCGTGCTGATGATAGGGGTCATGAGACGCCTCCGATATGGTTAGACGGCGGTGGCCGGACCCGTCCCGATCAGGGAGTCGCGGGTCACCAGAGCCGCCAGTTGCTCTTCGGTCATGCCTTCGGTATTCGCCGGACGCAAGGGCAGAACCCAGTAGCGGATCTCCGAGTTGGAATCCCACACCCGTATTTCCGTCGAAGGAGGAAGTTCGAAGTGGAAATCCTCGCTCAGCACTTTACGCGGCTCCCGCACGATCCTTGAGCGGTAGGGCATGGACTTATACCAGTTCGGCGGCATGCCGAGCACAGGCCAGGGGTAGCAGGAGCAGAGGGTACAGACGATCACATGGTGTACGCTATCGGTGCACTCAAGCGCAATCATGTGCTCGCCCTGCAGTCCGCCAACATCGAGCTCCTGACAGGCTTTGGTCGCATCAGCCAGCAGACGCTGTTTGAAGGCGGGATCGGTCCAGGCTTTCGCCACCACCTTCGCGCCAAGATGAGGGCCGATCTCATTTTCATAAAGATCGGCGAATTTATTCACCCCGTCCTCGGACATCAGGCCTTTTTCAATCAGGATGGATTCAATCGCCTTGACCCGGGCGGCGATCTCTTCCTCCGTTTTCTGGGTGTGGGCCAGACTCACTCGTGTCATAACGTCAACTCCTTATTTAGCCAAAGTGATGTAGGGTTCCCAGGCATCGGTACAGACGACGCCGTTCGGCTCAGCCGCCTCTTCGCCATACAGCTCCGCGTTGGTAAAACGCAGGGTATAGAGGTGTTCTGAAGTTTCAGGCAGTCCGTTACCCGTGGTGTCCGGATAGACGTGCGCCCCGTGATACATGATGATTTCACCGGTTCGCCCACGGACATAGCCCGCCCGGCGAGTATGGTGTTTCGGCACGCTGGCATCGACCGTCACGCGATCGCCTACCTTGAATTTGGGTTGGGAATCCAGCTGGCGCGAGGTTGAAAAACCATTGCGGACGGCCCATTCAGCGAAGTTGACCAGCTCCGGGTCTTTGTTGGGCGGCAGCGGCACCTGAGGGTAATGAAGGTAATATTCGGTACGCTTTTCAAGTTCTTCCTGGGTCCAGTAACCTTTCTTCTCGCCGATCTGCTCGGTCGCTTCTACCCAATGTTCATAATAGAAGGCCGTGAGGTAATGGAGAGGATGCAGTTTTTCAAGATGGCAGCGGAACTCGTCAAGCCCGAACATGCCGGCGCGCGCCGCGAAAGGAAACATCGCATAGGCGGCTTTTTCCCATTCGGCATGGTAAGCCGGTTCCCATTGGGTCGGGCCGACGGGGCCCATCCCGTCCATCCCGCCAACGTCATGTATTCCGTTCATATAACCCCCTTATCGCATCGGGATTCGGATTTGACTGGCGACCACCCCGAAAATGGCCATCCAGCGGCGGGATAATCCCGCCAAAACGTGTCGAAAGTCGTCTACCCTCAGGCAAGCTCAGGCCAGTCGGAAAACGGCCACAAAGGACCATAAAGAACAAGATAGGGCGTTAACCTTCCGCATGCTTTGCTGTGCCGGTCACGGGATGGGCTGACAGAGACAAGTTCGCCGCGCGGCGCAAGCCAACGCCCTGTGTCTCCGTCAGACGCCGTGGTTACGCCCGTCGGTCCGTCATAGCGCAGGCGCCCTGAATCGCAGCAGGGCGGCGCCGTCGAACGGATCGACCAGATAGTGGGCATGAACGCCGAATGTGCTGAGCAGCAGTTGCGGCGTCAGAACTTCGCGCGGTGGCCCCAGCGCGATCAGCCGTCCCCGATCCAGCACCGCCAAACGATCGCACAGCAGGGCATGGTTGAGATCGTGCAGGGCCACCAGCGTGGTGACCGGTAAGTGGCGTACCAGCGCCAGAATGGCCAGTTGATGCTGAATATCCAGATGATTGCCCGGCTCATCCAGCAGCAAAATTTGTGGACGTTGGGCCAGCGCCTTGGCCAGATGCACCCGCTGGCGCTCGCCTCCCGACAGGCTGTGCCAGCGCCGGGCGCTAAGGTGGGCGGCGCCGACATCATGCAGCGCCTGGCGCACGATGGCCTCCTCTTGCGCGGACCAAGGGCTCAGCGCCGACAACCATGGCGTGCGGCCCAGCGCAACGACGTCAAAGACGCTGATGACGTCCTCGGTGTCAGCCTGTTGTTCGACCATGGCAATCTGGCGGGCGCGGCTCCAGCGTGGCCAATCCCGCAGGTCTTTGTCTCCGAGCTGGACGGTTCCGCTGTCAGGTTTTCGCAAACCGCTCAGCAGCTTGAGCAAGGTGGATTTACCCGAACCGTTGGGGCCGACGATGCCGAACGTTTCTTCATGGCGTACCGCCAGCGCGATATCCTGCAACAACACATTGCCACCTTGTTGGTAACTCAGATTGGCGCAGCTGAGCACAACCGGTTGAGGTGGCGAGGGGACGGCGGTCATCGCATTCTCCTTCTATCGAGCAAGATCAGGGCAAATACCGGCGCGCCGACCAGTGCGGTGATCACCCCGACGGGGATCACCTGTCCGACTATCAGCGTGCGGGAAAGGATGTCGGCCGCGATCAGAAACAGTGCGCCGCTTAGTGCGCTTAATGGCAACAGATGGGCATGCCGGGTGCCGGACAGCAGACGAACGGCGTGGGGAATGACGAGCCCGACGAAACCGATGGAGCCGACGATCGACACCATAATGGCGGTCACCAGCGCTGCGCTGCTGATCAACAGCAGCTGTATCCGCCGGACGGGGATGCCTAGCCCCGCGGCCGAATCAACGCCGAAGGTGAATGCATCCAACGCCCTGCGATGCCACAAACAAACGATTAGCCCCAGCAAGGATATCGGGACCGCCAGCCAGACCGAAGACCAGCGAACGCCGCTGAGGCTGCCCAGCATCCAGAACATAATGCCGCGCGCCTGTTCAGAGTTGGCCGACTTGGTGATTAAAAATGCGGTCAGCGCATTGAACAGTTGCGAGCCGGCGATACCCGCCAGAATGATTTGCGTCGCCGGGGCCGAGGCGCCGCCGGCCCGGGCCAGCAGAGTGACGAGCGCAAAGGCGGTGATGGCGCCCACAAAGGCCCCGCCGGAGAGGGTGAGCACGCCGGCGCCCAATCCGAATAATGCGACCAGCACCGCGCCGGTCGACGCGCCGGCGGAGATGCCGAGCAGATAGGGGTCGGCCAGCGGATTGCGCAGGAGCGATTGCAGTATCACGCCGCAGGTCGCCAGGCCCGCGCCGCAGGCCCCGGCGACCAGGGCGCGGGGCAGGCGGTAATTCCAGATAATCCCTTCGTCGATGGGATCCAGTATGTAGCCCGCCGACCCCAGTTTATTGACTATCGCCTGTACGACGACGGTGAGCTTTATCGATGTTTCGCCGATGGCGACGCCCAGTAATATCGCGGCGATAAGCGCCAGGCAGGCGATAAGACTGACCAGCCATTTTCTGGTCATTTGGGCAAATCCGCGTTTTTGGCGATGGCGGAAGCGATCGTTTCCAGGCCGCCGAACATTCTCAGGCTGGCATGCATCGCTTCGGCGTCCAGGATAATGATGCGGTTATTCTTGACCGCCGCCATGTTGCGAGTGACCGGATCGTGTTGCAGAAACGCCAGTTTTTTCTGGTGGTCATCGGCCGGGAAACGACGGCGATCCATCCGGGCAATGATGATAAACGTCGGGTTGGCCTTGGCGATGGTTTCCCAGCCGACAGCCGGCCACTCTTCGTCAGACTCGACGATGTTGTGTACGCCCAGCGTGTTGAGCATGAAGTCAGGCACGCCTTTGCGGCCCGCGACAAACGGATCGCTCTTGAGATCGCTGCTGGAAAACCAGAAAAGCGCGCTGGTGTGGGAGAGATCCTGCCGCTGCGTCATGGCTCTGGCTTTGGCCAGTCTGGCCTGCAGCTCGTCATTCAGTTGTTGACCGCGCGGCTGCACATCGAAAATCGCCGCCAATTGGCTGATGCTTTTATACAGACTCTCAATGCGGAAGGTTTCCTGGCGCGTGCCGTCGGCGCCTATCAAATTATTTTTACCTTCGCAATCGGCGGGCATCACGTAGGTGGGAATATTTAACTCGTCAAATTGCTGACGGCTGCCCACCACGCCTTGCGGGCCAACCATCATTTCAAACTGTGAGACCACCAACTGCGGCCGTTTGCTTATGACGGTCTCAAATCCCGGCGCGTTATCGGCCAGCCGCTCAACCTTGGCGTTCTGCGCCTGGTATTGCGGCAGCACGTTGTTAAACCACAGCGACGTTCCCACTAATTTGTCGCCCAGTCCCAGGGCATACAACATCTCGCTTCCCGTCTGGCCAATGGTCACCACTTTTGTGGGCGCGCGCTGAAAGGTCAGCGTGCTGCCGCAGTTCTGCAACGTCAGCGGAAACTGGGTGGCTGTGGCCTGTGCGCCGCACGACGCCATCGCGCAGGCCAGCAGCAGCGACCGCCGGTAGCGGCCCCGCACGGGATGCCGGCGGCGGGTGAAATGGGGGAAGGAGAAGGGCAATGCATGGAAAAGCGAAGAAAATTTATGCGGCATGATATCTCCATAGCGTCAGTGCTTGTGTGTAACCCGCGGCAGGTGCAGTAGGGATCCGGGCATACGCATTTGCTACCCGGCCGTGCGAAAGGCGCCGCGCGGTCGGGTCGCTGAATTCGGCGTGGCATGGATGGCAGAATCAACCCCGTCGTCCATGCTACCGCGTTTTAGAACTTGCGCCAGTCTCCCGCCGCTTCAAACGCCGACGCTGCCTGGTAAAGCGTACCTTCGCCATAGTGACGACCAATCAGCATGAGCCCCACCGGCAAACCATCGACCAGCCCACAGGGAACAGAGAAGGCCGGATGACCGGTAATGTCCTGTGCCGCGGTATTGCCGAGCATTTCAAATGCCCGCGATATGTATTGAGTAACGGAACAGTCTTTCTCAGGCAGAGGTTGCGCGGTGATAGGAACGGTCGGCATCACCAACACATCATAGTTTGCCAGCTCGCGGTCATAACCCGCACGGGCTCTGCGTGCGATGTTCTGTGCCTTGGCATAGTAGCGGCCGTTGTAGCGCTCCAGTCCGTACTGTCCGACGAACATACAGATTTTGAGCGAAGCGGACAGCGCTTCGGCCTGGGAACGCCATTGCGCCTGTTTATCCAGCAGCGCCACGTCATACTGACCTTTCCAGTTAAACCCCATGCCGTTCCCGTGCATCATCTGCATGGTCAGCCCTTCGCAGCCGATCGGCGTCCAGAGCGCGCCCGCCAGTGTATGTTCAGGGAGCGATATTTCGTCGACCGTGGCACCCAGACGTTCAAAACGAGCAATGGCTTCTCGGACTTTGTCCGCGACGCGCGGATCCTGATTGGCGAGCTGGAACCCTTCGGTCACAATACCGATCTTCAGGCCGTCCACGCCGCGGTTCAGAAACTCGGTATAGGATTGCACCGCGGGCGCATACTGACGCGGATCCAACCCGTCGGCGCCGGCGATCGCTTCCAGCATCAATGCGTTATCGCGGACATTGGCGGTAATCGGGCCGGCATGATCCACTGTGGCCTCGATCGGCATAATACCGGTATAAGGCACCAAACCATGGGTGGGTTTCATGCCATAAGTGCCGCAGAATGCCGACGGGATGCGAATGGAACCGCCCTGATCGCACCCTATGGCCATGTCGACCTCACCCGAGGCCACCAGCGCGGCGCTGCCGGAGGAGGAGCCGCCGGCGGCGTAGCCGTGACGGTTGGGGTTGTGCACCGGCGCCGGATGGGAAGTATGGCTGCCGCCGGAAAGACAAAAGTGCTCGCAGGTGGCTTTACCGCTGATCGTGGCGCCGGCATCCAGAAGACGGGTGACGACGGTGGCGTCATAAGAAGGCACGAACCCCTCAAGCGTGGTGGAGCCATTCATCATCGGTACGCCGGCCAGGGAAACGTTATCCTTGAGCGCGACGGTGCGGCCAGCCAGCTTGCCGGCGCCGGCGCCTTTCACTTCGGTTTTGTAGTACCAGGCATTCAGCGGGTTTTCCGCACCCTCGGGGCGATAACCGGCCTCGCGCGGGTAACGCGTCTCGGGGATATCATCAGGCAATTCGTCAACCAGGTCATAGGCGTCGAAATTGGCTTGCATCAGCGCCAGGTATTCACTCGCCAGTTCCGGCGTCAGTTGGATGTGCAGGCGGTCGGCGATCTCTTGCAGTTGTTCGGGCGTGGGGCGTTCAATAGCCATGTTATTTCCTTCATGAATGCGGCGCTTCATCAATAGTTCGACGAATCCGCCCTAGGGGTAGATTGAAAAAGGGGTGATCAGTTCTCAGATTGCGCATCGCGCATCATCCCGGTTTGTGCATGACAGTTGATGTATTCGAACATTTGGTGGCGCGCATCGGAGACGGAAACTTCGTGATAGAGCCGTAGTTTTTGCAGTCCGGTGACGACGCGGAAAAATGTGGTGAATATGCGCAGGTGGGTAGGGTGGGATTCCGCCCATCGCTCCAGCTTGTCGAGCGAGCGCCAGTAGCCGATATCGTAGGCGATATCCAGCAGATTGCCGTCCAGATCGATGTTGCGCACGAAACGGTTGCTGTAGCAGCCCAGCGCCTGACCCTCGTCGCGAAGAAAATCCATGCCGTCCTGCAGGGGGGGCAGCATCTGCTTAAAGTACAGCTCGCGTTCTTCTTCTCCGGCGTCGACCCAGTCCTGTCCGGAACGGATCAGCGCGATATTGTCATGGCCCTGCACCACAACGCGGCCGCCTTTGGCGGGATCGCCGGACAGGAGGCGCAACTCGCTCGAAGGTTGCAGCCAGTCGGTTTGCGAGAGCGGGATACGATCGCGCACCGAGCCCCAATAGCCGTGCTCCTGCACTTCGTCGCTGATGTTATCCATGATGGCGCCGACGCCTGGCAGATCTTCTTTGAATGCATACAGGGTTTCGAACTGGTCGGCGCGCGGGGCGATGATCTCGCGGAAATAGCCCAGCCCTTCGTTCAGCCGTGCGTCATCGGCCCACCAGTCGGCGATCGACGGCGAACGCAGCCAGCGGCAGTATGCCGCCGGATCGCGCCAGTAGCCGACGACGATGAAATTGCCATAGCCCTGAGCGTCGACATGGTAGGTCATATCGTGATTCCCCGGGCCGTCGTCGACGCTAAAACTTGAGACGATGTGGCGCATGGCCTTCAGGGCCGCATCACGCTGCTCTTCAAGGAACTGCACGCCGAGATAGGCCATGACCACCTGTGTGAGGCTTTCATCGGCACGGCCCGCGAACATGGGAAACGGCGGCTGATAGTCATCATGAACACGGCGGGACAGTGTCCGGGGGCATTTCAAATGTTTGTCGATTGCGGATTCCATAAGGGCTCCTGATTGATGTTCAATAGTCAGCTTACCGAAGAGAGCGGACAGGTATGACCGGTCGCCGCCGGCGCACGCGGCCGCTCCCCGACCTGGTTAATACTATGTAGGCAGACGATTCGGGATGCTTGTTTCACCGGGACATCTGTTTTGCTAAAAAGGACAACCGTACCCCGATTCGTTGTTCGGGAGGGCATTACCCTGGTGTAACGCGACTGTGTACGGTACTTGGAATTGAACGTTCCGGGTCCGTCGACCCGGTAGAGATTAAAACAGTTTCATAATACGCAGCGTGGTGCTGAAATCGGTCTGGAACCCGCCGTCTACGCTGATGTCGCGCTGAACCAGCCACTGCACCTGCAAATCGGGCCGCACAAATTTCGCCGTTTGCAAACGCACCTGCTGTGAGCGTGTGGCGGCGCCGTTCGCTGAACCGTCCAGATATTGGGTACCGCCCCAGTTTTTGGCGTAACCGACGGCGAAGGTCCAGGTTTTGTCCTGAGGAGGAATATAGGACAGCCATAATTGCGCCTGATAGCTGTTGTCCTGTGAAAGCGTGCCGTCACCCCGGCTGACGGCGTCGTCATTGTCGCCATACCAGGTGGTATCGAATGATGCCTGTGCGATAAAGTTATCGCCAAGCCGCTGGGTTCCGCCCACCTGAAAATCAAACTTCCAGCGGTTTTCGCCTATGTTCAGCGTCTCCCCGGCATCGTAATTGCCCATAGGGAGATAGAGATAAGGCACAATGGCGAAAGTGGTTCCGGAAGTTGAATTATTGATCAGCCAAAGGGGCGCGGTGAGGATCGGATCGCCCAGCCCTGATGTTGAACTCAGTTCCGTGCCGGCCAGCTTGCCATCATAGAGTCGTCCATAGGGTAATAATACTTGGGGCGCCAGGGTAAATCCGCCGACGTCCATATAATGGACATAACGGAAAATACCAATCATTGAATTCAGCCGAGTATCATCTTTAATATAATTGCCGCCGACGGGTTTATAAGTGTCGCGATGGGCATAGGTGAAATAGGAAAGAAAAGCGTCGGTGCCCACTGGTGCAGGAACTAAATCCAGCGAATCCAAATCCACCGCCTGGGCGGATTGAAAAAATAAGATTGCAGCCAAAGGAATAACATACCGTCGGCGCCAGCGAGTAGATCGCATCATCGCGCTGAGACCTCCTCTTTTCATCGTCTCAGGATCGCGGTTAGGATATTGCAAACGATTACCTTTGACTGATTTCATGATTAACCCCCACGTTTAAAACGAAATAATGACTGCGGCCTGTTAGTGATTTCAGACCATAAGATGTGGTTATTTCTTTCGTCTTGCCTGCCTGTAGATGAAGGCACCGACGCCATCAATGGCGGAGTAGAAAATTGATTCCGCTCCTGATTGACACTTTTAACCCGAGAGTGCTATTACCGCCATGGCTCAAATGGACAAGGGATGTACTCAAAAGGACAGTTTGCCCAGGGGGAAGAAATCCGGTGAAAAAGATCGTATATCTCGTTGAGTTTCGCGTAGGCGGAATAAAAAAAACGACAGCGCCTGTACAGGTCGCTGTCGCTCAGAGGCGGGGCGATAAGACTCAGGACTGGACGATTTCCTGTTTCAACAATGAACTTGGCGCATAACCGAATGCTTGGCGGAACGCCCGGCTGAAGTGGGAGAGATCCTTGAAACCGTACTCCATGGCTATCTGAGATACGCTGCGCGCGCGTTTATCCTGCAGCGCATGGCGACAGGCCAATAGCCGTTCTTGCCATACCATGGCCATGGGCGTTTTTTGCCGGGCGGAGAACGCCCGCACCACGGTGCGGGGGGATACGTAGTGCGCTTTCGCGATCATATCCAACGACAGAGCGTCATCCTGTAAATGGTCGCGGATATATTGCACGATTTTTTCATACAGGTTGTAATAGCGGTCGCTCGCGTTATCGTTATCCGCGACTTGCAGACTAAAGACCAACATGTCCAACATCATGTCGAAATACCTGATAGCCATGTCGTCATGGGTCATCAGAAGGGAATTTGAACTGGCTTGCAACAGCATCTCCCGCAGCGGCGTCATGCCTGGCCGGCTGGCATCCAGCGAGATGGCGGTGAATTTCTCTACGTTAGGGATGCGCCGCATTAACAACGGGCGGGGAATACGCAAGATATGCAGCGCTTGCGAGTCGATGTTGAAAGTGAATTCTTTGGCTGAATCATACAGTACCATACTGCCCGCTGGCAGTACGGCCTGCCGGCCACTTTGTTCGAACCAAGCCTGCCCCCGCTGCACCAGTCCAAGCCAAAGATCGTCATTGGGGCCGCTACGTAGCTCTTGTGCCCCCCGTTTCCAGTGATGTGCCGGTGCATTGAGCGTAGCAAGCGAAAGGGACTTGATTGCCCGGAATTGCATGTATGCCAGAAAGCCGCTCTTGGATACCGGCCGATTCGTTGCCTTGAGGCAATGACGACAAACGACCTCTGTCCAGTATTCAAAACGCTGCTTGTCAGCCATGTTCTCAGTTGAATACACGATGGACATATTCTGTCCTCCACAACACTTTTTGAGAAATGGTGTGTACACCGCTATCAGCGTACGCTTTCATATAGCATGGTATAAGCAAAAACTACGCCAATTATTCTGTTTCTGATGGGTAGATGTAATGTGTTAAAAAAACAATTAATTATGTAAGTTTGGTGTGTATGAATTCGGATTATGTGCGGATTGCCACAAATTTTATAATGTTTATTGTAGTGCAACTGCACTAAATTGCTGTGCAACGTTGGTAGCTATCGGCGGGAATTGACTAACATCCCGATAACTATTTCATAGTAACGGGTAGTGCAATAATAACGGTAGGTAAAAAATATTAATTTTGTATTTTATGTATGATTATATTTTGTTTTTTTGTATTTGTTGGGGGATTGTGCTGGTTTTTGACTGTCCGATAGTTTGGTATCCGACCGGTAGATAAGCAGATGAGAAGCTATCCTTGCTTGCAGAACATTTTCAAAATGACCTACAATATGGCCTACAGCGATTATGAATGGTAATGAGTTTTGTTACTTATCATATATATAGATGATAAGGTCGATTTCCGTCCGTTCCGCCACTTATTTATCTTTGGATGTTTTTATACATCCTATGAGTTAAGAAACCGCAAAGTCATCAGTGAGTTGCGGTTTTTTTTCGTCCCTATGTTTCCACCGGCATGCCGGGCAAGACAAAGATAATGAGTAGATCGCCCGAAGAGGGTATTCCGGTATACTCATATTGAATTGTTTATGACGGAAAGCGGTTTAACTCCAGAACAAAGCCCCAGACCCGATACCGCATTCGCCGTGTTTGAGTTGTTCGTAGCGTGTCCATTCTTCCTGTGCCAATCCCCAGCATTGTGCGCAGTTGAGCACGACGCGCGGCAACTTTCTCAATGCTATTGATGTTGATAAGGGTATCGCTGTCAGATGATTTTTTCATCGCTGTTCCTCCGTTGTTGATGTTGTCGAGGTAATACTAAAGGCGCCAGCATCGGGCTGGCGACAGAGGAGTGCGGCTACTGTAGGACACCGGCCTGGATGCCGCTCTGGCCGAGGGTGACCGCGCCACTGCCGCCGTTGCCGAAAGCGACGACCGAACTGGAGCGGAAGTCCGGATCGTTACGGTGGGTAAAAATGCGCAGTACCGCGTCCCCCAGCAATGCCATGCCGCCGCTATTGCCAGTGGCGGGGTTGCCCGCATCCGGCCAGGGGTTGGGCTGGCCGGGGTTTTCCGGTGGCAGAAGCAGGGTGCCCTGGACATCGCTGAGCGAGAAACCGGGTTGAACGACATGGCCCTTCTCATCGGTGACCGCGGTGAGAAGCGTACTGACGGTCTCGATCTGGACGTCGGTGAAGCAGGTGTCGCTAGGCGTTCCTTCCTTGCAGCGCGGCAGATCCACGGCGGTACGGAAATCGCACGCCATCGGATTCTGGATGAGGCCGTCCTTGACGCCGTCTATCGCATCGCATTTCTGATTGATAATGGGAGCCGGCTTTTTCAGCAGCGCGGGAGATACCAGGGCATCGGGGGAGCGGATGGAGGCCAGCGACAGGCCGACGCCCTGAAAAGCCTTGGTCGCCAGGTTGACGTATGCCGATCCGGCGACGAAGCCGTCGAATTCCTCCGGAAAGTGAGACGCTGCAACCAGCGTGTCGCGGCCGCCACCCGAGCATCCGCAGAAGTAGGAATAGGCGATCTCCTACGACTGGCCGGAGACCCGTCCATAGAACGCGGTGGTGAATTGTTTGCCCATGCCGGCCAGAACCTTGTGGGCGCGATAGAGGAAGTCATCCAGCGCGTCCTGGTCGATCTCCCCATCGCTCTTAACGGCCCATTTGCCCTGGGTGAAGCCGTAGTGTCCCTCGTCCGTCGCGAAAGAGGCATAGCCCTTTCGCAAGACGTCGGTCGGCTTGCCCTGCACGCTGATAGAGATCGTCGGCCAGGTGGCGTTGCTGACTGAGAATGTGCCGCAATGTCCGCCGCAGCCGATCTGCAGGTACTTGCGGTTCCAGTTTTCAGGCAGCGTTGCGAGGAAGTGAGCCGTCTTTCCCGTGGCCTCGTTGGTGACGAAGGTGCCCGTGATCTGGCAATAGGCCGGCATGTCGTTCGTGGCCGGGGTAAACTTGACGCCGGTGGTGAGGAAAGGCCCGGGCTGAGCCTTGTCCGGCAATCGCCGGACATCGACTTTCGTGCGCAGCCCGGACACGAGCGTTTGCAGCGCTGCGGGTTGGCACAGTTCGCTCAACGGTACGGATGAGGCCTGCGCTGGCGGCGACACAGGCGGTGTGCGGTCGTATACGACGAAGAGTGCGATGGTCGGTCGCCAGCGTCAAGGCGGCGATGCCAGAGAGAACCGGTAGTCTTTTCATTTCAGTGTCCTATTGTTTGTAGCCCGTGAAACGCTCTTGCACACCTGCCGGCGCTTTTTCCGGCGTCTGCAAAAGGGCGATGATTGCCCTCTCGGCCCATTCTTTCAACACCGCCTGGCCGAGTTGGCCGTTGGCACCGCCAACACCGATTCTCATAACAACATCCTTTGGTTAGCTACAAAACTTTTGTTCGTAACGATACCATGGTAGTTTCTGAAATTCGCAAGAGTGTACAACTCTGTTCGTTACGTAATCTTATCCAAATAGGGGATGACGATGCGAATTGTGGTTCTGGGCGCAACCGGCACAACGGGCGGATACGCTGTGAGTGAGGCGCTGGCCGCGGGATATGAAGTCGTGGCCTATGTCCGTAATCCCCGAGCCGTGCAGCCCCGTGCCGGACTTACGGTGATGGACGGTTCGGTCGAGGACGTCGCCGCAATGCGGGGGGCGTTCGAGGGCGCCGAAGCCGTGGTCTATTGCCTTGGCGTCCGCACCAGCGTCAGATCGGTGTTCCGGAAGACGGATTTTCAACAAAGGACGCTGCCCAAGGTCATTGCTGCTATCAATGCAGCGGGTGTCAGACGTTTCGTGTTGCTGTCGTCCTTTGGGGTGGGCGAAACGCGAGCCAAAGGGGCATTTATCCCCAGGTTCGTGTTCCATACCCTGTTCGGCGGCCGCCTGTTTGCCGACAAGGCCATCGCCGAACGGGCGCTCTCCGATTGCCGGGCGAACTGGACGGCGGTCTATCCGGTTTCACTGAAAAACGGACCCGTTGATTCGGCTTGGGACCTGCTGCCGCTGGACGATGTTCGCCATGTTCCGGGAAACCCCATGCTGACTTTTGCAACGGTTGCCAAAGTGCTTGTAGATTTGATCTCCGATGACAGCCGGAATCGGCGCAAGCTACTACTGACGGCTCACGGCGCATGGAAATAAAACCTCGATTTTCGCTGATCCAGACACATACCTGAAAGACAGATTTAGCCAGATCGATACCGATGACTTTTATCGCGTTCATGATGCTGTACCCCAGAAAAGAAGACCGCTCAGCATAAGTGTGGCAGGACTTACGATAATGAAACCGTATCGCCGAAAGGCATACGGTTTCTTTTCGTCTTTATGATATCTCCGGCATAGCCGGGTATCCGACGCGAAATGGCTCACGCTACGAAAAGAGAATATTTTTTATGGTGCGCATCCCTGCGTACCACCATAACGCAATTTCGCCTGGAAATTTTTTACTCCACGTGAATGGCGGGAGGCGCATTAAACGATAATACGCCTTCTGTTTTGTCGCCAATAGGGTTGTGGAAAAGGATTTACATTACCGTGAGGTGCATAAATGAACCATTAAAGCGTCCGCTTTCCGGAATAAAGCAAAGAATTTTCTGTCCGCTTTTCAGCTCATTGGATTTAATCAGTTCGTCCAGCATAATATAAATAGAAGCAGAACCGACATTACCTTTGGTGGTCAGATTGGTGAACCAGCGCTCCTGTGGAATATTAAAACTATTTTTTTCCATACATTCGGCAATCGGTTGGCGGAAATAATTTGATGACATATGAGGCAGGAACCAATCAATATTGTCTGCCGAAATTTTCCGGCGCTCAATAGTTTTAAGCAGCGGTTTTCCCAAAGCAATATCGACGATATTCTCATTCAGTAATCTAACATCTTGTTTTACGGAAAAAATAGAACGATCTCCCCAATCTTTGACCGGGAAACGCATCCAGCCAATCAGCGTGCCGTTTTCATCTTTTTCCGCCCCGGAATACATACAGGTTTCCAACTCATTAGCGTAAGAATAGATATCAATCCAGTCGATACGCAGCGAGGAACCATTTGGACGTGGTTGGTTTTCCAGCAAGATGGCGCCCGCGCCGTCTGACAACATCCAACGCAGGAAATCTTTTTCAAAGGCGATTTCAGGGTGTTTTTCTAGTGCTTCGACTTTCGCCTGATTTTCATTGATAAAGTTACGCGCGTGCATTACCGTTGAGGCGATTTCAGATGCGGTGGTGACGGCATTGCGGGAGGCGCCGGAAAGCACCGACAGCCATCCGTATTTTAATGCGGTAACGCCCGCTACGCAGATCCCCGCTGTGGAAACCACTTCGCAAGAAGGATTACCCAGTTCTCCGTGCACCATCACGCCGTGGTTAGGCATCAGTTGGTCGGGCATGCTGGTGCCTGTGGCAAGGCATTCAATATCTTCCGGGGAGAAATCGTCGTCAAATAGGCCTTTTATCGCTTCCGCCGTGAGTTGCGCATTGGTATAACGAGGCTCCCCTGTTTCTGGGTCTAAAACGTAATAACGTGTTTTAATACCATTACTGCGTAATACAATTTTTTTTGCTCTGGACGGCGCTCCGCCAATATATCCCAATACCTTTTCAATTGAGTTATTATCAACCGGTTCGCCCGGCATAAATGAGGATGTTTTGTTTATATAGACACAATTATCCATTATAACACTCCGTTATTATAAATTACAGGTTTGAAGTTCCCGGTGTCAAATACGCAACCAAATTAAATATACAGGATATTATTAATGCCCTAGAGAAGAATGACGGCGTTTTATTAGTGTGATTTTTATAGTGATGAATAGTGAATGATTCACTGCTAATTATTTTTTTGAAATTCTATATACTCCTAAGACTTTATCGGCGTGGCTATTATGGTAGGTGTTGGAACTCTTCTTTTCAAATTTAAATAAATTTAATTTGTGCTTTTTTCATTTATTTTTTTCTGAAAACAGATGAAATGAATTATCGAAGCTAAGTCGATATATTTTTTTTCGTGAGAATAACGGATTTTTACAATGATTTGTTTTCTATCATGAATTGGAGAATATTGCGCCTGAGGGGGAAGTTATGGGGCGAACGCCCCATAATTCCCGGAACTAGAAATCCCAGTCCTCATCTTCGGTGTTGACCGCTTTGCCAATGACGTACGACGATCCGGAACCGGAGAAGAAGTCGTGATTCTCGTCCGCATTGGGCGAAAGGGCGGAAAGAATCGCCGGATTGACGTCCGTCATGCTGGCGGGGAATAACGCTTCATAGCCCAGATTCATCAGCGCTTTGTTGGCGTTATAGTGCAGGAATTTCTTCACATCCTCCGTCCAGCCGACGCCGTCATACAGCTCCTGGGTATACAGCACTTCATTGTCATATAAATCCTGTAGCAGATCGTAAGCGAAGTTTTTCACCTGTTGCTGGCGGGCCGTATCCGCTTTGGCCAGACCTTGCTGGAATTTATAACCAATATAATAACCGTGCACCGCTTCATCGCGAATAATCAGCCGGATCAAATCGGCGGTGTTGGTCAGTTTGGCCCGGCTTGACCAGTACATGGGCAGATAAAAGCCGGAATAGAACAGGAAGGACTCCAGAAACACGCTGGCGACCTTTTTCATCAACGGATCGTCGCTGCGGTAGTGACTCAGAATGATGGCGGCTTTTTTCTGCAAGGCCGGATTTTCTTCGCTCCAGCGATAGGCATCGTCTACTTCACTGGTCAGACACAGGGTGGAAAAGATGGAACTGTAAGAGCGGGCATGCACCGCTTCCATAAAGCTGATGTTGGATAGCACCGCTTCCTCGTGGGGGGTGACGGCATCGGGCATCAGCGTCGGTGCGCCCAGGGTGTTCTGAATCGTATCCAGCAGCGTCAGTCCGGTAAACACCCGGATTGTCAGCTGGCGTTCATGCGCGTTTAACGTTCCCCAGGAGGGGATGTCATTGGATAACGGGACTTTTTCCGGCAGCCAGAAATTCGAGGTAAGCCGGTTCCAGACCTCCAGATCTTTGTCGTCTTCAATTTTGTTCCAGTTGATGGCCTGTACGCGCGTTAGCGATGTCATAATCAGATTTCCTTCAGCGATAGCTTACAAAGCGCAGGACACGCAGCCCTGAACCTCGGTACCTTCCAATGCCATCTGCCGTATGCGAATGTAGTAAATGGTTTTGATGCCTTTGGTCCACGCATAGATTTGCGCTTTATTGATATCCCGCGTGGTGGCGGTATCACGGAAGAACAGCGTCAGCGACAATCCCTGGTCGACATGCTGGGTTGCCGCCGCGTAGGTATCAATAATCTTCTGCGGGCCGATGTCATAGGCGTCCTGGTAATATTCCAGATTGTCATTGGTCATGTAGGGGGCAGGGTAGTAGACCCGGCCAATCTTGCCCTCTTTGCGGATTTCAATCCTCGACACGATCGGGTGGATGCTCGATGTGGAGTGATTGATATAGGAAATCGAGCCGGTCGGGGGCACCGCCTGCAAGTTCTGGTTATAAATACCATGCGTCATAACGGCGTCGCGCAGCGTTGCCCAGTCCTGCTGGTCGGGAATGGTTATCTCCGCTTGTTCGAACAGTTCACGCACTCGTTCCGTAGCGGGTTGCCAGCGTTGTTCCACGTATTTATCGAAGTACTCGCCGGAGGCGTATTTAGAATTTTCGAATCCTTTAAAACGCCGTCCGCGCTCTATCGCCAGCTGATTTGAGGCGCGTAGCGCATGGTAGGCAACGGTGTAAAAATAGATATTGGTGAAGTCGATCGCTTCCTCTGAACCGTAAAATATTCTCTCGCGGGCCAGATAGCCATGCAGATTCATCTGCCCGAGGCCGATAGCGTGGGATTCATCGTTGCCTTTTTCTATCGATGGCACGGAGCGGATGTGGCTCATATCGGAGACGGCGGACAGCGCCCGGATCGCCATTTCAACCGTGAGGCCGAAGTCTGGCGACGACATCGCCTTAGCGATATTCAGGGAGCCGAGGTTGCAGGAGATGTCTTTACCAATGTGGCGATAGCCGAGATCTTCATCGTACAGGCTTGCGTCATTGACCTGCAAAATCTCGGAGCACAGGTTGCTCATATTGATGCGGCCCTGAATCGGATTGGCGCGATTGACCGTGTCCTCGAACATCATATAGGGATAGCCGGACTCAAACTGGATCTCGGCCAGGATCTGAAAGAACTCCCGCGCCTTGATCTGCGATTTACGGATCCGTTTGTCGTTGACCATCTCATGGTATTTTTCGCTGACGCTGATTTCCGACAGCGGAACGCCATACACCTGCTCGACGTCGTAGGGCGAAAACAGGTACATCACCTGATTGTTTTTCGCCAGTTGGAAAGTGATGTCCGGGATGACCACGCCAAGCGACAACGTTTTAATGCGGATTTTCTCATCGGCATTTTCCCGCTTGGTATCGAGGAAGCGCAGAATGTCGGGGTGGTGGGCGTTGAGGTATACCGCGCCGGCGCCTTGACGCGCGCCCAACTGATTAGCGTAGGAAAAGGCGTCTTCCAGCATTTTCATCACCGGGATGATGCCGGATGACTGGTTCTCTATTCTTTTTATCGGCGCGCCGGTTTCGCGGATATTGGTGAGCATGAAGGCCACGCCGCCGCCGCGTTTGGAGAGTTGTAACGCGGAGTTAATCGCGCGTCCAATCGATTCCATGTTGTCTTCAATACGCAGCAGGAAGCAGGAAACCAGTTCGCCGCGCTGTTTTTTTCCGCAGTTGAGAAAGGTGGGCGTGGCAGGCTGAAAACGGCCGCTAATGATTTCCTCCACCAGCGCGCCGGCAAGCTCGGTGTTACCGGCCGCCAACGTGAGCGCCACCATGCAGACGCGGTCTTCGTAGCGTTCCAGATAGCGCTTGCCGTCAAAGGTTTTGAGCGTATAGCCGGTGTAGTATTTGAACGCGCCAAGAAAGGTCTGGAAACGGAATTTATGGCTGTAGGCCTGCTGAAAAAGACTTTTGATAAAGCTGAAGGCGTACTGATCCAGCACCTCGGCTTCGTAATAGTTCTCTTCAACCAGATAGCGCAGCTTCTCTTCCAGGTTATGGAAGAACACCGTATTCTGATTGACGTGCTGTAAGAAATAGCGCCGCGCCGCCAGCTTGTCCTGCTCGAACTGAATGTGACCCTCGGCGTCGTAAAGGTTCAGCATGGCATTCAGCGCATGGTAATCCAGCTCCGTGGCGGCTGGTTTGGTGATCACGGATTCTGTTGTTGCCAAAATTCAGTTACTCCCTTTCGCACGTTTGCAACGTCTTCTGCCGTACCCAACAGTTCGAAGCGATACAGATAAGGCACCTGACACTTTTGCGCGATGATGTCGCCGGCGAGGCCGTAAGCGGCCCCAAAATTGGTATTGCCCGCGGCGATGACGCCGCGCAGGTAGTCGCGGTTTTGTCGGTCGTTCAGAAACAGGATCACCTGACGGGGCACCGAACCTTTGGCGCTTCCCCCTCCATAGCTGGGAACCACCAGAATATAGGGACGATCCATTTTCAGTCCGGGCTGTTCAATCGCTATCGGAATACGCAGGGCGGGCAACCCGACCCTGGCAACGAAGCGGTGGGTGTTCTCCGACTGGCTGGAAAAGTAAACCAGCGGGTTCATCGCGCCCCCTTACTGCAACCGTTGAGATTGCTGTAGCGTGCTGATTTTATCCGGGCGAAAGCCGCTCCAGTGATCGTCAGCGGTCATCACCACCGGTACTTGCTGATAACCCAACGCTCTTACCTGCGCTAACGCCTGCTCATCTTCCGTTAAGTCCACCAGTTGATAATGAATGCCCTGCTTATCCAGTGCGCGGCATGTTGCATTACATTGAACACAGTCCGGCTTGGTGAAAATAGTAATACGCATGATTCGTATTTACCTTTTAATGTAAGAGTCATGTGTCGGAGCGGCTGTTTCTGTGGGCGTTAGCGCCCGTACCGATCCATGGAGCAACCATCATTTGCGATGCGGTTACGAATTAGATACTAGATGTAGGTGTTTTAAATTTCAACCATACAATATATAGGAATTACGCTGAAATTTATCCAGCAGGGATGTAAGCCAGACGGCGCAAGGGAAAAATAAAAATCAAGGAAAAAATTTTCTTTCAACAACGGAATAATCAACGCCGTTTCTGGCGGCGTTTTATTCAGTTCAGGTGGTTGCCGTTGATGAGGTGAAAGGGAGCCAGGCTCCCTTGGTTGAACATTAGAGTACGGGCAGGTTTCTGCCGTAATAGATCTCCTGCATTTCGTGATACAGCAAATCGGTGATTCGTTTACGTTCCTCGGCGCTTAATGTGCTGGGATCGACGTTGAACAGGTAATGCTTAAGGTCGAAATCTTTCAGCAACATCTTGGTGTGGAACATGTTTTCCTGATAAACGTTGACATCCATCAGGTGATACAGCGATTTCATGTCCGCCGACATAAAGTTCTGGATCGAGTTGATCTGATGATCGATAAAGTGTTTTACGCCATTGATATCGCGGGTAAAGCCGCGCACGCGATAATCAATGGTGACGATATCCGATTCCAACTGGTGGATTAAATAGTTCAGCGCTTTTAGCGGCGAGATAACGCCGCAGGTCGACACTTCGATATCGGCGCGAAAGGTGCATAGCCCGACTTCAGGATGACTTTCCGGATAGGTGTGCACGCAAATGTGGCTTTTGTCCAGATGGGCGACCACGGAGTTGGGCAAGGGGCCCGGAAGCTCGGAGTTATCGACATCGCGCGGGTCCATCGGCTCTTCGCTGACCAGAATGGTCACGCTGGCGCCTTGCGGTTCGTAATCCTGACGGGCGATATTGAGAATGTTGGCGCCGATAATCGAGCAGGTTTCGCTCAGGATTTCGGTCAAACGGTTAGCGTTATACTGTTCATCAATGTAAGCGATGTAACCGTCACGGTCATCGGCAGTTCTGGTGTAACAGATATCGTAGATACAAAAACTCAGGCTTTTGGTCAGATTGTTAAAGCCGTGTAGTTTCAGCTTGTGCAATTTAAGTCACCCCCTTATGGATGCGATAATCAGCGCGCGGCCGATAATGCATTCAGTAAATATTGCGGCAGCGCGAAGCTACCTACGTGAACGGCCGGATTGTAATAGCGGCACTCGATACCGGACGCATTAAAGCGTTGTTGTAATGTCTCCACGCTTATCTGACGCAGCGACGGATGGTTGCTGGCCCAGGCAAACGTCATGATGCCGCCGTAATAGGTGGGGATCGCCGCCTGATAAAATGTTACATCGCTAAAGTAGCGGCTGAGTTTATGGTGGCTGTTGACGGCCTCATCCTGTTGCAGAAAACAAACGCCGTTCTGCGCAACGAAAATACCGCCTTCATTCAGGCAGCGCGCGCATCCCTGATAAAAGTCAGACGTGAACAGGCTTTCGCCCGGCCCGATGGGATCGGTGCAGTCGGAAATAATGACATCGAATGTTTCGTCACACTGATTAACGAAGTTCACGCCGTCGTCGATGACCAGACGAAAACGCGGATCGTCGTAGGCGCCGGCATTATGGTTGGGTAAATACCGGCGGCAGAATTCCACTACGCCCGCATCAATTTCCACCATGGTGATTTGTTCGATACCGGCATGACGGCTGACTTCACGCAGTATGCCGCCGTCGCCGCCGCCGATAATCAGCACGCGTTTCGCCCGCCCGTGAGACAACAGGGGGATATGGGTCAGCATTTCGTGGTAGATGAATTCGTCACGCTCGGTGGTTTGCACCACGCCATCCAGCGCCATGACACGGCCGAGCGCCGCGTTTTCAAAGATGATCAGATCCTGATGGTCAGTCTTTTCGTGGTATAGCACCCGGTCGATGGAAAAGTACTGGCCAAAGTTGGCATGCAGGGTTTCATACCAAATTTCTTTCTGGGACATGTTAGGGCTTCCTCCGCGATAACAGCCATGAAAATTGGCGCGCCATGATAGCTAACTCTTGCGGCGCTTGCACGGTCAAATTTCAGTCAGTGCAGAAGGAAGGAAGAAATTATTTCGCGTAGGCAAGCAAACCGAGTGAGTTACGAGCCAGAGACTGGCATTTCTGCGGCGTGGGGATAGCGATTTTGCTGAGATCCCGATAGCTCTCTTCCCCCAGCGCCGTCATGTTATAGGCATTGTAATTACTGAGATCCCAACGATTTTGCCGGGCGAATGCCAATAGCGACTGGCGAATTTGTTCGTTGGGCAAATCCTGATATCCGCAATTATTTTTCAGATAAACGAAAACGGCGGTTAAATCGGCAAGATCTTCCGCTTCAAATTCATTCAGTGCCTTGCCGGCGGAGGAGAAGCTCATCAGACTCAGCAGGAGTAGCGCCAGCGCAGAGTTTTTCATGGTTAAGTTCGTTCCGATTATTGTCATGAGACGTTATCACAATTGTAGATAACCTGACTAAATTTTCTTGCGCCGCGTCATTTTTGTTATTCGTAAGGATTGTGTAAAAAGTTAGTGACGTAAAGTAACTGATTGTGAATAATGAGAGCGATTCTGATAACTATTATCATTTATTGAGGCATCTCATGAAGAAACAGATTCTGATCGGTTCGATCCTTTCCGCGCTTGCCATCAGCAGCGCCGCGCACGCCGCATCTGAAGTCAATATCTATTCATACCGTCAGGCCTATTTGATTGAACCCATTCTCAAAGAGTTCACGCAGCAAACCGGCATCAAGGCCAATGTTATCTATGCCGAGTCAGGGCTGGTGGAGCGTTTAAAAAGGGAGGGGAGCCTAAGCCCGGCGGATGTAGTGCTGACGGTGGATATTAACCGTCTGATGGAAGTGGTTGATGCGGATTTGTCGCAGCCGCTGAAAGATAAAACGCTGGAAGAGAACATTCCGTCGCAATACCGCGATTCTCAGGGCCGCTGGGTCGGACTGACGACGCGCGCCCGGGCGATTTATACCTCAAAAGATCGGGTAGGAAAGATCCCGGCGTCTTTTGACTATCTGGACCTGGCCGACCCCAAATATAAAGGGCGTATTTGCACCCGCTCTTTTAAAAATGCTTACAACGTGTCGCTGACGGCGGCGATGCTGGCGCATCACGGCGAGGCGAAAACCCGGCAATGGCTGGAAGGCTTAAAGGCGAATCTGGCGCAGAAGCCGCAGGGCGGCGATCGCGATCAGATTAAAGCCATCACGGAAGGCGTGTGCGATTACTCGCTGGGGAATAGCTATTATCTGGTCAGAATGCTTGCCGATGATAAGCAGCGCAGCTGGGGCGAAGCCGTCAATATCAACTTCCCGGGTCAGGAAGCATCAGGCACGCACGTTAACATCAGCGGGGCGGTGCTGGCGAAATATGCGCCAAACCGCGACAATGCCGTGCAGCTGATTCGCTTCCTCAGCGAGGATCGGGCGCAGCATATGTACGCTGACGTTAACGGCGAATATCCGGTGAAACCGGGCGTACAGCCGTCGGAAGTGGTTGCGTCGTGGGGAACATTCAAGGCCGATGCGCTGCCGCTGGAGAAAATCGCCGACGAATATCAGCACGCCTTGCGGTTAATCGATGAGGTTAAGTTTGATCTGTAAATAAACATCTGATATTCAGGTGATAGAATAATTCAAGCCCGGAATATATCGCCCTGCGGAAAGCGTGATTATTGTTCCGGGCATTTTTGTTTACGAGTGGTACGGAATAGACGTGGCGAGTAAGAGCGGTTTCAGTATCCGACGTTGGCGAGCGAGTAGTTGGTTATTAACGGGGCTGTTGCTGTTCCCGATAGCCGCCATTTTTTTCCAGGCCTTTTTCGCCCGGGGCGAGGGGTTTATTCATCTGTGGCAAACCGTGTTGCCCACCTATATTGTCAACTCTCTGGGGTTGGTGGCGGGGACGGTGGCGCTGAGTCTATTATTGGGTCTGCCTGCCGCCTGGCTGATGACCCAGTATCGTTTTCCCGGTCAACGCGGGTTGCGGTGGATGCTGTGTTTACCGCTGGCCATGCCGCCTTATCTGGTCGCCTATATTTATACCGATCTGCTGGACTATGCCGGCCCGGTGCAGGGATGGCTGCGTCGGGCGTTTTCCCTGCACAGCGCCGGTGATTACTGGTTTCCGCCGATCCGCTCTCTCGGCGGCGCCTGCGTCGTTCTGGCGCTGGTGCTGTATCCGTACGTTTACCTGCTGGCGCGCAAAGCCTTGCTGGAACAGTCGGTTACCTTGCTGCATTCGGCGCGTCTGCTTAACCATTCCCCCAACCGGGCTTTCCGGCGCATCGCTTTTCCGCTGGCCAGACCGGCGATTGTCGTCGGCGCCTCGCTGGTGGCGATGGAAACCCTGGGCGATTTCGGCACCGTCTCCTATTTTGCTCAGGCCACGCTGACCACCGCCGTGTATGACACCTGGCTGGGGTATGGCGATCTGGGCGCTTCGACGCGAATTTCCGCCCTGATGTTGCTGTTCATCTTTATGATGATCTCGGCGGAGTTTTACAGCCGGCGTCGGCAGCGTATTTATCAGAAAAGCATGGGGCAGGAGCGGGAAGATCAACCGCCGCTTACCGGCCTGAGAAAATGGCTGGCGCTGGGGTATTGCTGGGGGCTTATTGCGCTGGCGATGGGGATACCCTGCCTGATCCTGATAACCTGGAGCTGGCGCTATATCACTCAGTCCTGGTCGATGGCGTTTTTTCACTACGGCATGAACAGCCTGCTGGTATCGTCGCTGGCGGCGGGCGTGACGCTGCTGGCGGCGCTGGTGCTGGTCTTCTCCACCCGCCTGGATAAATCCAGCCCGGTATTGTTGCGGCTGGCCAGCCTTGGGTACGCGGTGCCCGGCACCATTCTGGCTATCGGCCTGCTTATTCCTCTGGCGGCGTTCGACCATGCCGTCAACCGGCTGGCCAACTGGATAAACCTGCCCGCGCCGGGACTATTGCTGTCGGGAACGCTGTTCGCGCTGGTGATCGCTTACTGCATCCGTTTTAGCGCCATGATGATAGGCAGCGTGGAAAGCAGCATGTCGAGAATCTCGCCGTCGCTGGATATGGTCAGCCGGACATTGGGAAGTTCTCCCGCGCAGCTGTTGCAACGGGTGCATCTGCCGCTATTGCGACGGGGGATCGTAACCGGTACGTTGCTGGTTTTTATTGAGAGTATGAAAGAATTGAATGCGTCGCTGTTGCTGCGGCCGTTTAATTTTGAAACGCTGGCAACCTATGTTTTTACCTTTACCTCCGATGAGCAACTGGAGCAGGCGGCGCTGCCGGCGGTGATCCTGGTGCTGGTCGGGCTGTTCCCCGTTATCTGGCTGAATGCGGTGCTGGAAAATAAACGATGACAGATGTAACCGACGTATTAAAGATTGAGCACATAACCTGCCGTTATCTGCCGCGTAAGGAAAGGGACGGGAACGTACTGAATAACCTTTCCCTGACGGTACGGCAGCGGGAAATTGTTTGTCTGCTCGGCGCCAGCGGCTGCGGCAAGACCACCTTGCTTAAAGCGGTGGCGGGACTGCTTGCGCTGGATAAGGGTTTGATCGCCATCGCCGGCCAAACGATGAGCGACAGCGAACGGATTGTCGCGCCGGAGTTCCGCCAGGTCGGGTTGATTTTTCAGGATTACGCGTTATTTCCGCACCTGACGGTGGCGGAAAATATCGCCTTTGGCCTGTACGGTCAGCCGCAGGAAACGATTGTCCGTAGCGTCGGCGAAATGATCGATCTGGTGCATCTGGCCGGATTGGAAGCCCGCTACCCGCATGAACTTTCCGGCGGACAGCAGCAGCGGGTGGCGATAGCCCGCGCTCTGGTCTGTAAACCGAGCGTACTGCTGCTTGATGAGCCTTTTTCCAATATTGATAATCAGGTGCGCGACAACCTGATGAACGAGTTACGCATTATTCTGAAGCAGCGGCAGGTTGCCACCGTGTTTGTGACCCACAGTAAGGAAGAGGCTTTTGCCTTTGCCGATCGGCTGGCGGTCATGGACAATGGTGCCATTGTGCAGGAAGGCTATCCGGCAACGCTGTACCAGCGTCCCAACAGCCGTTTTGTTGCCGATTATCTGGGCAGCAGCAACTATCTGCCGGTTAACATCCTCAGCGATCATCAGTGGCAGAGCCTGTTCGGCGAGCACCTCGCCGCCCACCCCCACGGGCAGCCGATCGGTTCGCAATGTGACTGGCTGGTTCGTCCGCATGATATTGCTCTGGCGCTGGATCCCAACGGCACGGCGCAGATTCAGGATCGGTTGTTTATGGGCACCTTAAACCACTACCGCATCAAACTGGACGATCGCATTATCCAGGTGCAAAGCAGCACCTGGTTTGAGCCGGGGCAGCCGGTAAGGCTGAGCGTCAAGGCCTCGCAGCCACTCTTTTTCCCCAGCGCGGCCGGGAGTGAATAATCGACGGCGGCCTTGATTTCATTCGGGCGATTACCCGGACGCGGTGATGTTTTTTCAACGCCCGGTTTGGGGTAATACCCGGTAGCCTGCGCTTTCTGGTATACTTCGCGCCCTTAGGCGCTATCCGTCTGCACTGGCGCATCATCAATGGTCAGAGCCTGAACCCTCTTGATGGTGCTGAATACCTTTATTCAAAGAGTTATGAGTATGATGAAACATACCGTAGAAGTCATGATTTCCGAACAGGAAGTCAGGGCGCGGGTTACCGAATTGGGCCGGGAAATCAGCGAACATTATCGTGACAGCGGCAGCGATATGGTCTTGGTTGGTTTATTGCGCGGGTCGTTTATTTTTATGGCCGATTTATGCCGGGCGATTGATGTTTCACACGAAGTCGATTTCATGACGGCCTCCAGCTATGGCAGCGGTATGAGCACCACCCGTGACGTGAAGATCCTCAAAGATCTGGATGAGGATATTCGGGGCAAGGATGTGTTGATTGTCGAGGACATTATCGACTCGGGAAATACCTTGAGCAGAGTACGTGAAATCCTGCAATTGCGCGCCCCGAAGTCGCTGGCGATCTGTACGCTGTTGGATAAGCCGGAACGCCGTGAAGTAAGTGTGAAAGTCGAGTGGGTCGGCTTCTCTATTCCTGATGAATTCGTGGTCGGCTATGGTATTGACTACGCTCAGCATTATCGGCACTTGCCGTATGTTGGTAAGGTTATTCCTCAGGAATAAACAGGGTTACTGACGCCCGGAACCGGCATGGTTGGGCGTCAGTGGCGATCAGGAACGGGAAGACATGGCCCGGCGATAGCGTTGTTCCAGCGTCTCCCTGCTGGTGGCCGTCACTTCCAGATCGCGCAGCCGTCCGTCCTGAATACCATAAACCCATCCGTGGATGGTCACTTTCTGACCGCGTTTCCAGGCCGACTGCATCACGGTGGAGTGACCGAGATTATAAACCTGCTCGACCACGTTGATTTCGCACAGGGTATTCAGCCGTTGTTCGGGAGGCAATTCTCCCAGCAGCGAACTATGCTTATACCACAGGTCGCGGATGTGCAGCAGCCAGTTGTTGATTAAGCCCAGTTCGGGGTTTTCCACCGCCGCCTGGACTCCGCCACAGCCGTAATGGCCGCAAATAATGATATGTTCGACTTCCAGAACTTCGACGGCATATTGCACCACGGAAAGGCAATTCAGGTCGGTATGAATCACCAGATTGGCAACGTTGCGATGAACAAACAGTTCGCCCGGTTCGAGGCTGGTGAGGCTTTCCGCCGGTACGCGGCTGTCGGAACACCCAATCCACAAAAATCGAGGTCGTTGTGCCTGCGCCAGTCGTTCAAAATAACCAGGATCCTCTTCCACCATCGTTGTTGACCAGCGTTGGTTATTGGCGATGAGCGTTTCGATTTCTTTCATGAAAGTAAATGACCTGTAACAAACAAGGGGCGGTGGGGGTAATATAAGTCAACAATCGCCGTTTGAAAACGATAGTTTATGAATTGAAACTGTAGAACTTACTGATAATAAGGCAACCCATTTTTTATGACATATGCACTGGAGCTGGCGCAGTTAACTAAAACCTACCCGGGAGGCGTCAGGGCGTTGCGCGGCATCGATTTACGTGTTGACGCGGGTGATTTCTACGCTCTGTTAGGGCCGAATGGCGCCGGGAAGTCCACTACGATCGGCATCATCAGCTCTTTGGTCAATAAGACCGCCGGGAAAGTTCAGGTATTTGGTTACGATCTAGAGCGGGATGTGGTTAACGCGAAACGTCAATTGGGACTGGTCCCGCAGGAATTCAACTTTAATCCGTTTGAAACCGTGTTGCAGATTGTGGTCAATCAGGCGGGGTATTACGGCGTTAAACGTCATGATGCGCAAAAAAGGGCGGAAAAGTATCTGAACCAGCTGGATTTATGGGGAAAACGCAACGACCGCGCCCGTATGTTGTCCGGCGGGATGAAGCGTCGTCTGATGATTGCCCGCGCATTGATGCATGAGCCGAAGTTACTGATCCTGGATGAACCCACCGCCGGGGTGGATATCGAACTGCGCCGCTCCATGTGGGGATTCCTGAAGGAGTTGAATGCGCAGGGGACGACGATTATTTTGACCACCCACTATCTGGAAGAGGCTGAAATGCTGTGCCGCAACATCGGCATTATTCAGCATGGCGAATTGGTGGAAAATACCTCCATGAAACACCTGCTTTCCAAGCTTAAATCAGAAACCTTTATTTTCGATCTGGCGGCCAAGAGCCCGTTGCCGAAACTTGAGGGGTATCAGTATCGTCTGGTGGATACCTCGACGTTGGAAGTGGAAGTCATGCGCGAACAAGGGCTAAACGGCTTGTTCAGCCAGCTAAGCGGGCAGGGCATCCAGGTGTTGAGTATGCGTAACAAAGCTAACCGGCTGGAAGAATTGTTCGTCACCCTGGTTAATGGTTATGGAGGAAAAGCATGATGCGTTTGTATTGGGTGGCGTTGCAGAGTATCTGGATCAAAGAGGTGAACCGTTTTGGCCGAATCTGGATACAGACGCTGGTGCCGCCGGTTATCACCATGACGCTGTATTTTATTATCTTTGGCAATCTGGTCGGTTCGCGCATCGGGGATATGCGCGGATTCGATTATATGCAGTTCATCGTTCCCGGGCTGATTATGATGTCGGTGATCACCAATGCCTATGCGAATGTGGCCTCTTCCTTCTTCAGCGCAAAATTTCAGCGCAACATTGAAGAACTGCTGGTGGCGCCGGTTCCGACCCATGTGGTGATTGCCGGTTATGTCGGCGGCGGAGTGGCGCGGGGGATCTGCGTCGGCGTGCTGGTGACGGCGGTATCGCTGTTTTTTGTGCCGCTGCATGTTCATGCCTGGTGGATCATTGTATTAACGCTGCTGCTGACGGCGGTGCTGTTCTCGCTGGCGGGATTGCTGAATGCGGTTTTCGCCAAAACTTTTGACGATATCAGCCTGATCCCGACTTTTGTACTGACGCCCTTGACCTATCTCGGCGGGGTGTTTTATTCGCTGACGCTGCTGTCGCCGTTCTGGCAGTCGGTATCCAAACTTAATCCCGTGGTGTATATGATCAGCGGATTCCGCTGTGGTTTTCTCGGGATACAGGATGTCCCGCTGGTATTTACCATGGCGGTGTTGGTCGCCTTTATCGTCGTTTTTTATATTCTGGCGTGGTGGCTGATTGAAAACGGACGCGGGCTGCGAACCTGATCTGCGGATGGAAGTAAAAGGCGGTGGCGGCACCGCCTTGGTTATTCAATTCAGGCTATCTGTACCGGAATCGCTTTGGCCTGGCGCTGTAGCTCGTTGTCGCCGGAGAAATAAGCGACTTTGGGATGATGGCTTCTCGCCTGCTCATCGGACATTTGCACATAAGAACAGATGATCAGCTTATCGCCCACGCAGGCGCAACGGGCGGCGGCGCCGTTTACCGAAATAATCCGCGAGCCTCGTTCTCCGGCTATCGCATAGGTTGAGAACCGCTGGCCGTTATCCACGTTGTAGATATCAATGGCTTCGTATTCCAGTATGCCAGCCGCATCCATAAAATCCTGATCGATAGCGCAAGAGCCTTCGTAATGTAAATCGGCCTGGGTTACTTTTACCCGGTGCAGTTTGCCCTGCAACATGGTACGTATCATTGTTTATCACCTCGGTTATCCCCTTCATCTTTCAAGCTGCATCTGTGTTGGCTTCCCTCTCTCACCCCAGTCACTTACTGGTGTAAGCTCCTGGGGATTCATTCAGGCGCCGCCTTGATGCAACTCGAAATCTATTGGGTTCATACGGTCAAATCGACCTGCTGGTTATCAATTAATCGCGCTTTACCCAGCCAGGCGGCCATTAACACCACCGCGCGGGTGCTGGCTGCCGTGAGCGGCTGCAACGTGTCGGCATCACGGATGAACAGTTCGTCAGGCGTGAACCCGGCTTGTCGCAGCGATTCTTCCGCCTGAGCAATCAGCGGCTCTATCTGGCGATCGCCGGCAGCCAGTTGCTCCACTACGGTTGCCATGATCTGATGTAATCGTGGCGCGATCCGGCGCTGCTCGGCGCTGAGATAACCGTTGCGTGAGCTGAGCGCCAGCCCGTCGTTGGCGCGCACAATCGGTACGCCGACAATACTGATGTCATAACTCATATCGCTGACAAGCTGACGGATCAACGCCAACTGCTGATAATCTTTTTCGCCGAAGCAGGCCAGGTCGGGCTGCACCATATTAAACAGTTTGCTGACGATAGTGGCGACGCCGCGAAAATGGCCGGGACGACTGGCGCCTTCCAGCATATACGAAAGACCGGGAACCTCGACGAAAGTTTGTTCTTCCAGTCCGTTGGGATAGATCACCTCGGAGCCGGGAGCGAAAACCAGGTCGACGCCGCGCTGGTTCAGCTTCTCACAGTCTTCCTGCAACGTCCGTGGATAATGCGCCAAATCATCTTGCCGTTCAAACTGCATCGGATTGACGAAAATGCTGACGACCACAATGTCGGCCCGTTCTCTCGCTTCATCAACCAGCCTCATGTGCCCGTCGTGCAAATTACCCATAGTAGGCACCAGAGCGATACGTTTCCCCTCCTGGCGCCAGCGACGGATTTCACGACGTAGCAGTAGAGGGGTTTCAATAATCAACACACCTACACTCCTTAACGATTAACGAAAACAGCCAATTTTAGTAAAAAGAATAATCAGGAGAAGCTGGCGTTGTCAGCCGTAATGCAAACAAATTTTCTCTGTTCTTATTGCCATTGAGACGCCGGGCGTTCGGTTTTATGACGGCCTTCCTGACGTCAAGATGGCGGAGGAGCAGGGGATCATTCTAATGGAAGCACACGGGTAACGATAGCATTCACCCCACCTGAATAAACAGAGGGATCAGCCGACGCGGCTCTTATCCCAAAACGTCAACCCGTTACGGCCAACGTTAGTCAAAAGATGGGAGAGCGCTTCTCCATCGGGAAAAACCAGTTCCGGGGCGATCTCGGCCAGCGGAAACAGCATGAATTCACGATTTTTCATATCGTAATGAGGAACCGTCAGCCGCGGCGTCTGGATGACCTCATCGCCGAACAGCAACATATCCAGATCCAGCGTACGCGGCCCCCAGCGGTGCGCTTTTCGCACGCGTCCCTGTTGCTGTTCAATCGTCTGGGTATGATCCAGCAGGCGCTCGGCGTCCAGAGCGGTTTCCAGTTCGGCAACGGCGTTCAGATAATCGGGTTGATCCTGCGGGCCTAACGGTCGGCTACGGTAAAAAGAGGAACAGCGGATCAACCGGGTTTGCGGCAGGTTATCCAGCGCGGTCAGGGCGGCATTAACCTGCTGTAAAGGCTGTGCCAGATTGCTGCCCAGGGCCAGATAAACGCGCGTCATCAGGCTTTTTCTCGGCGCTCGGCGCTCGGTTTGCGCGGACGCCGGGGGCGGGAACGACGATGCGGCGTCGGGCCGTCATCCAGAGAACTCAGCATGGCCTGCTGACGCGGCGGCACCGCCGCCTGGAACTCTCCCCACCAGTGCGCCAGACGCAGCAGATCCTGATGGTTTTCTATTTCAGCGCGCAGACACAGCAGATCATAGGCGGCCCGGAACTTGGGATGCTCCATCAGTTTATAGGCGCGCTTGCCCTGGCGGCGTGACAGACGTAGCTGCAACTGCCAGATATCACGCACCAGCGAGGTAATACGTTTAGGTATCGCCAGTGAACGGCATTGTTCGTCCAGAATGTCATTCATCGCCAGTGAAAAGGCATCAAAATAGGCCAGACCGCTTTCCTGCGCCAACTTTTGCGCGTGCTCAATCAGCGGATACCACAACATGGCCGAGAACAGAAATGCCGGGTTAACCCGCATATTGTTTTGCAGCCGTTGATCGGTATTTTTCAAGACCTGAGCCACCATCCGTTCCAGCGTGGTATCGCCCGTTTCGGTAAAGTTACGGCTGATTAACGGGAAAAGCGGCTGGAATAACTGATATTCACACAGCATTTTGTAGGTTGGATAGCCGTAACCGGTCTGTAACAGCTTCAGCGATTCCTCAAACATGCGGGCCGCCGGAATGTCGTGCAGCAGGGCGGCAAGGCGGGGGATCGGTTCGGCCGTTTCGGGGCTGATGGTCATACCCAGTTTGGCCGCGAAGCGCACCGCGCGCAGCATTCGTACCGGATCTTCGCGATAGCGGGTTTCCGGATCGCCGATCATGCGAATCACGCCCTGACGCAGATCGTTTAAGCCGTCGGTATAGTCACGCACGGTGAAATCAGAAATCGTGTAATAAAGGCTATTGATGGAGAAATCGCGGCGTTGAGCGTCTTCCTCGATGGAGCCAAAAATATTGTCGCGCAAAAGCATGCCGCTCTGGGCTTGCTGGGCTGAATTCCTGATTTCCTGCTGTTCCTGGTGCCGCTCATGGTGGCCGCGGAATGTGGCGACTTCGATCACTTCCGGCCCGAACATCACATGAGCCAGACGGAAGCGGCGGCCGACCAAACGGCAATTGCGGAATAACTTACGCACCTGTTCCGGGGTGGCGTTGGTGGTGATATCAAAATCTTTGGGTTTTTTGCCCAGCAGCAGGTCACGGACGCCGCCGCCGACCAGATAAGCCTCGTAGCCCGCTTTGTTCAGGCGATAAAGTACTTTCAGTGCGTTATCACTGATATCACTGCGCGAAATATTATGCTGGTCACGCGGGATCACCGTCAGATGCTGACGCGTTTTCTCAGGTTTGACCATTTCGTTCTCACGATTCAGTACTTTACGGCAAAAATTAGCGACTCGGGTAAAGATAATACACCTCGATAGTGATGGATAAACAAAGTCACAATAAAAAATAGCGGCTAATCATAGCTCACCGGGCCCGGTTTGAGAATGCCGATGTGAGCTCTGGCCGGTTTTTGCTGCTGGCGAAGGGATTCGGGAAAGCGACCAATGTTCTACGGACCACTCAAGTAATGCCGCAAGCGTCAGGTCTTGCCAGCTTTCGGGCAATGGCTGATGTAAAAACTGTAATGCCGATATCAATATCGGGCGCGGGTCGCTATCGGGCAGCGCCGGGGCATGATTTTGTTTGGAGAGTTTATGTCCGTGCGCATTCAGTACCAGCGGCAGATGGATATACGCCGGCTGTTCATATCCCAGTTGACGATATAGCGAGATCTGCCGCACGGTGGGGGCGATCAGATCGGCTCCGCGGACAATTTCCGTGACGCCCTGCGCATGATCGTCGACGACCACGGCCAGATTGTAGGCAAAAAGCCCGTCGCGACGATGAATAATAAAGTCTTCACCCGCCAATGCGCGATCCGCATAAATTTCACCGCTTAATCGATCATAAAAGTGGCATACCGGCATGGTCTGGCGTAAGCGTAGTGCGGCGTTTTTGGCGCTTAGGCCGCGATCCCGGCAATAACCGTCATAGTGTCCGCCTAATTGCCGGATTCGGCGGCGGCTACAGGTGCAGTAGTAGCATAATCCCTGTTGCGTAAGCCAATGCAGCGCCTGGTGATAAAGCGCGTGGCGTTGTGACTGATAGACGACTTCGCCGTCCCAATAAAGGCCGTAATGCTCAAGCTGGGAGAGGATACGGGCGGCAGCGCCGGGGATTTCACGGGGAGGGTCGATGTCTTCGATACGCACCAGCCAGCGCCCGCGCTGAGCGCGAGCCTGAAGGTAACTGCCGAGGGCGGCAATCAGAGAACCAAAGTGCAGATCCCCGCTTGGGGAAGGGGCAAAACGCCCGATGTAACGATCTGTTTGACGCATCACTATAAGAATAACGCCGCGCATCGGCACTAAATCGGCAGCAGGCCGCGGCGAACGTTTTCTTTCTATAACGTTAAGCGCGGCTTATCGCCGCAGAGCCTATCCCTGTGTGCGAATATCCGCCCGCAGGGTTAGGCTTTTAGGATGAATGATTACCCAGCCATCTGCTTTTCGCGTATTTCCGCCAGTGTTTTGCAGTCAATACACAGATCAGCCGTTGGACGAGCTTCCAAACGACGGATGCCAATCTCCACGCCGCAGGATTCGCAATAACCGAAGTCTTCATCTTCGATTTTTTGCAAGGTTTTGGCGATCTTCTTGATCAGCTTGCGTTCACGATCGCGGTTGCGCAGTTCAAGGCTGAATTCTTCTTCCTGAGCCGCACGATCCACTGGATCGGGGAAATTAGCCGCTTCATCTCGCATATGCGATACGGTACGATCCACTTCGTCCCTGAGTTGGTTGCGCCATGCTTCAAGAATACGCTTAAAATGAGCCAGCTGAGCGTCGTTCATATACTCTTCGCCCGGCTTCTCCTGGTATGGCTCTACTCCGGCAATTGCGAGAATGCTCAGAGAAGATGTCTTACGGTTTTGCCCTTCTTGCATGTTGCTTCTCCTACATAACACGACACGCACTATACCCTGCTTATTTGCCGCCGCAGCCAGGCTACAACGCCAATTATTCGGGGTATATCGATCCCCTAAGGGGAAAAACAGGCCGCTATAAATAGCAGATGAAGATTAGGTTGGCAATGGTTCCTGACACGGGCCTGATAAAGTGTGAGGAACAACGTATTATCATCGGATGATAAACAACATGTTAGCGTGTATTGCTACGGCCATTTTATTTATCACGTTATCAATAACGGCAACGGATCGGTAAGTTTGATGCTGTCAGGGGATAAATTGGCGCCATAACATAAAATTTCAACCCCCTGCTGTTGCGCTGTCACCAATAATTCAGCGTAACGCGGGTCAATCTGTCGGGCAGGGCAAACCTGGTTGATCCCCGAATGAAGGACGGCGAAAAACAGCACGGCTCGCTCGCCATTGGCTGCTACCTGTTGGAGTTCGCGCAGGTGCTTTTGTCCCCTGAGCGTAACCGCATCGGGAAAGTAACCACATCCATGTTGCAACAATGTGACAGATTTCACCTCAATATAGCAGTTAATCTTGTCCGGCGCTTGTAATAGCAGGTCAATACGGCTGTTTTCCGTGCCGTATTTGACTTCCGTTTTTAAGGACGTATAACCCGCGAAGGTTGCTATCTGATTTGCTAACAAGGCTTCATGCAATAAGGCATTGGCACGCAACGTATTAACGCAAATCCAGTGATTTTCCTGCGTCTCGGTCAGCTCCCAGCTGTGCGGATATTTCCGCTTCAGGTTGTCGGAGGTGGAGTACCAGACGGTATCGCCGGGGGTGGCGCATCCGGTCATTGCGCCGGTATTGGCGCAGTGCAGCGTAAGTTCTTTTCCTTCCGGGGTCACTACATCGGCCAGAAAGCGTTTGTAGCGTTTAATCAGCCGGGCCGGCTGTAAGCGGGGAATGAATTGCATAGGTATCCTACTTGTTGATCAGCGGCCAGCTTGCCAATTCCTGATAGCGGGTTTTGCCATGTTCAAACAGTGATTGATAAAGCGAAAAATGGCGTATGGGGATTGACCAGTTAAAATCCGCGGGCGGCAGGGCAACGAATTTGGTTGCGCCGCGCAGCAGGGTGATATGCGGGTGGAAAGGCTGCGAGGGCTGGCTGCATCCGTTGCGGGCCGCCTGCGAGCGTAATAAATCCGCCAGTTGCAATAACCCGCGGGGAGCCTGTCGGCAGCCCATCCATACCACGCCGGAGCGCGGCCATTGGCCCGCGTCATTCAGATGCAGCGTAAATTCAGGCTGGCGGATTCGCCCCGCCAGCGTGCGCAGAGCCTGTTCTTTTTGTTCACTCACGTCGCCAAGAAAGGCCAACGTCAGATGAAGGTTGGCCGCAGCGACCGGGCGACCGGCCTGCGCTGAAAAGCTATCGGCGCGCCAGCGCACGATCGCCTGGCGGGTCGATTCCGGTAGCGACAAAGCAAAAAACAGGCGACGGGTGGGATGCATGTCGATCTCTTAAGTTCTGATTCCAGCAGATGCTACAATGCCTGCCGCTGAAAGTTAACCCTTACGGAGATTTCTGTGATTTTACCGCCCGTCAGTGCCGTATTGAATGATGTGATCGCCGCGCTGCACATGTCGCCCCAGGTTTTATTGAATGCGCCGACCGGTGCGGGAAAATCAACCTGGCTGCCGTTGCAACTGCTGCATCAGGGCAAACTGGACGGTCGGATTATCATGCTGGAGCCGCGACGGCTGGCGGCGAAAAGCGTAGCCTGGCGTCTGGCGCAGCAGTTGGGGGAAGAACCCGGCCGGACGATTGGCTACCGTATGCGCGCAGAAAGCCGGGTCAGCGCCTCAACCCGTCTGGAGGTGGTCACTGAAGGAATATTGACGCGCATGCTGCAACAGGACGCTGAACTGAACGGCGTGGCGCTGGTTATTCTGGATGAGTTTCACGAGCGTAGCTTGCAGGCCGATCTGGCGCTGGCGTTGCTGTTGGAGGTTCAGGCGGGGCTGCGTGAGGATTTGAAGCTGTTGATTATGTCCGCCACGCTGGATAATGCCCGGCTTTCGGCCCTGCTTCCCGAGGCGGGCGTGGTGACGTCCGCGGGGCGCAGCTATCCGGTTGAGCGTCATTATCACCCGTTGAATGGCCAGGAGCGGCTGGAGGAGGGCGTAGCCCGTCAGGTAAAACGTTTACTGGCCGAGGAAACCGGGTCGATGTTGTTATTTCTCCCCGGCGTGGCTGAAATCAAGCGGGTACAGGCTTTGCTGGCGGGCAGCGTGACGGACGATGTGGACTTGTGCCCTTTATATGGCGCGCTGACGCTGGCGGAGCAGCAGAAAGCGATCCTGCCGTCGGAAAGCGGGCGGCGTAAGGTCGTTTTGGCGACCAATATCGCCGAAACCAGTCTGACCATCGAAGGGATCCGGCTGGTGGTGGACAGCGGACTGGAGCGGATGGCGCGCTTTGACGTCAAAAGCGGTTTGACCAGGCTGGTCACCCAGCGTATCAGTCAGGCATCGATGGTCCAGCGCGCCGGACGCGCCGGGCGGTTAAGCGAAGGGATCTGCTGGCATTTATGTTCCCGCGAACAGGCCGAGCGCGCCGCCGCGCAAAGCGATGCGGAAATACTCAACGGCGATCTCAGTAGTTTCTGGCTGGATCTGTTGCAGTGGGGATGTACCGACGCCGGCCAATTAACCTGGCTGGATGCGCCGCCGCCGCCCGCCTTACAGGCGGCCCGGCAACTTTTGCGCCAGCTAGCGGTTACCGATCGGCATGACAAACTGACGTCGGAAGGGCGGAAAATCGCCGCGCTGGGGTGCGATCCGCGCTTGGCGACCATGTTGTATGCCGCCGCCCGGCAAAATGACGATGCGCTGGCAACGGCGGGGTGTCTGGCCGCGATACTGGAAGAGCCGCCCCGTAGCGGATCGATGAACCTGCTTGACTGGCTGCATCGCCCGTTGCCGCACTGGCTGCGGCGCGCGCAGCAGCTTACCCGTCGTTTGTCCGGGACGTCGGGCCGTATAGACGACGGATGGGCCGCCTGGCTGCTGGCGCAAGGCTTCGCCGATCGCATCGCCCGGCGCCGAAGTCAGGATGGCCGCTATCAACTGGCAAACGGCGCCGGGGCGATGATGTCGGCGGACGAGGCGTTGTCCGGCACCGACTGGCTGATGGTTCCCAGTTTATTGCAAAACAGCCATAATGCGGATGCGCGTATCCTGCTGGCGTTGCCGCTGGATATGGCGCGTTTGGAACAACAACTGCCCGGGTTGGTCAGCGAACATAACGTGGTGCGCTGGGACGAAGAAAAAGGTACGCTGCGCGCCAGTAAATGCAGTCAGATCGGTTGCCTGACGTTGCGCTCCCGTCCATTAAGCAAACCCTCCGACGAGGAGTTGCAACAGGCGATGTTGGGCTGGCTGCGGGAACAGGGGTTGTCCGCGCTGAACTGGGATGCGGCGGCATTGCAGTTACGCGCCAGAATACAATGCGCCCGCCAGTGGTTGCCCGAGGTAAACTGGCCGTCGGTGGATGATGAAACCTTGCTGGCGACGCTGGAACAGTGGCTACTGCCGTCTTTTCCCGGGGTGAGGGATATGCGGGCATTGCGACAGATTAACCTCGGCGAGGCGTTGATGCGCCTGCTGGACTGGCCGTTGCGCCAGCGGCTGGACAGCGCGTTGCCCAGCCATTACACCGCGCCGGGCGGGAGCCGTTTGCCTATCGCCTATTATGAGGATAAGCCGCCGGTGCTGTCGGTACGGATGCAGGAAATGTTTGGCGAGCGGCAGAGTCCGCTGCTGGCGGAAGGGCGGGTTGCGCTGGTGCTGGAGCTTTTATCGCCCGCGCAGCGTCCCTTACAGATTACGCGCGATCTGGCGGCTTTCTGGCAGGGCGCTTACCGTGAAGTTCAAAAAGAGATGAAAGGGCGTTATCCCAAACATGTCTGGCCGGACGATCCGGCGAATACGGCGCCGACCCGGCGTACCAGGAAATATCAGAATCATTAATTTCAGACGTTTCCTCTTCTTTGCAAAGGGCGGTGGAAACAGAGTAGGCGGCTTGAGTACCGAAGTAGGTGGCCGTTAATAACCTGACGGAGAAGTAACAGCAATGTCTCGGGATGACCGCGAACCGATTGGACGCAAGGGGAAAGCGTCGGGACGTAAACCTGCTCGCAAGCAGGCGATACGGCGTCGCAGGGATGACGACTATGATGATGATTACGAAGATTATCAGGATGGCTTTGATGACGACGACGATGGTTATGATGATGAGGACACGATGACGCGAAAACCGCGTAACAAACGGCGCTGGCTGGGGCTATTCATCAAATTGTTCCTGGTGTTCGCCGTATTGATGGCGATCTACGGCGTGTACCTCGACAGCCAGATCCGCAGCCGTATTGAAGGCAAGGTGTGGCAGTTGCCGGCGGCGGTGTACGGACGCATGGTTAATCTTGAGCCTGGGATGCCGTATAACCAGAAAGAGATGATTGGCCTGCTGGAAGGCATGCAATATCGCCAGGTGACCCGGATCACCCGTCCCGGCGAATTCAGCGTACGCGGCAACAACATTGAAATGCTGCGCCGTCCGTTCGATTTTCCTGACGGCAAAGAGGGGCAGATCCGCGCCCGTCTGACGTTCAGCAACGATCGTCTGTCGCAGATCCAGAATCTGGATAACCAGCGCAATTTCGGTTTCTTCCGTCTCGATCCGAAACTTATCACCATGATGCAGTCGCCGAATGGCGAACAGCGCCTGTTCGTGCAGCGCGCCGGGTTTCCCGATTTGCTGGTGGACACGCTCATCGCCACCGAAGATCGTCATTTCTATGAGCATGACGGCATCAGCCTGTATTCCATCGGCCGCGCGTTTTTAGCCAATATCACCGCCGGTCGGGCGGTGCAGGGCGGGAGCACCCTGACGCAACAGCTGGTGAAAAACCTGTTCCTGACCAATGAGCGCTCCCTGTGGCGTAAGGCTAACGAAGCCTATATGGCGTTGATCATGGATTATCGCTATAGCAAGGATCGTATTCTGGAGCTGTATCTTAACGAAGTGTACCTCGGTCAGAGCGGCAGCGATCAGATCCGCGGGTTCCCGCTGGCCAGTCTTTACTATTTTGGCCGTCCGGTGAATGAGCTGAGTCTCGATCAACAGGCGCTGCTGGTCGGAATGGTGAAAGGGGCGTCGCTGTATAATCCGTGGCGTAATCCTAAAATCACGCTGGAACGCCGTAATCTGGTATTGCGCCTGCTTCAGAATCAGCAGGTGATCGATGTCGAACTGTATAACATGCTGAGCGCGCGGCCGCTGGGCGTGCAGCCGAAAGGCGGCGTCATCAGTCCCCAGCCGGCGTTTATGCAACTGGTTCGTCAGGAATTACAGCAGCGGCTGGGGGATAAAGTCAGCGATCTGTCGGGGGTGAAGGTGTTCACCACGCTTGACCCGGTATCGCAGGATGCGGCGGAAAAAGCGGTGGAAGAGGGGATCCCGGCCTTGAGGGCCGCGCGGGGCGTTAACGATCTGGAAACCGCGATGGTGATCGTCGATCGTTTCAGCGGCGAGATCCGGGCGATGGTCGGGGGATCACAGACGCAATACGCCGGCTTCAACCGCGCCTTGCAGGCGCGTCGGCCGGTTGGTTCGTTGGCGAAACCCCCCACCTATCTAGCGGCGCTGAGTCAGCCCGATGCCTATCGGCTGAATACCTGGCTGGCGGATGAACCGTTGTCGCTAAGGCAGCCCAACGGCCAATTGTGGCAGCCGAAAAACTACGATCGCCAATTCCGCGGGCGCGTGATGCTGGTTGACGCGCTGGCGAATTCACTCAACGTGCCAACGGTGAATCTGGGGATGGCGGTGGGGCTGGATCAGGTTACCGCCACGCTGAAACGGCTGGGGATCCCCGAGAATGTGATTGAACCGGTTCCTTCGATGCTGCTGGGGGCGATCAGCCTGACGCCGATGGAAGTGGCGCAGGAATATCAGACCATTGCCAGCGGCGGAAACCGGGCGCCATTGTCCTCGTTGCGCTCGGTTATTGCGGAAGACGGTAATGTGCTGTATCAGAGTTTCCCCCAGGCCGAACGTGCGGTTCCCGCGCAGGCGGCTTATCTGACGCTGTACGGTATGCAACAGGTGGTGGCGCGCGGCACCTCACGTTCTCTGGCGGTCAAGTTCCCGAATTATCATCTGGCGGCGAAAACCGGTACTACCAACGATCTGCGCGATAGCTGGTTTGCCGGGATAGATGGTAAAGAAGTGGCGATCAGTTGGGTCGGGCGGGATAACAACGGGCCGGCAAAGCTGACCGGCGCGAACGGTGCGTTGACCATTTATCGCCGCTATCTGGAAAACCAGACGCCGCTGCCGTTGATGCTGACGCCGCCGGAAGGGATCGCCACCATGACGGTCGACGGCGGCGGCAATTTCCTGTGTAACGGCAGCGGCGGCGGACGGGTTTTACCGGTATGGACGGATAATCCGCAGGCGCTGTGTCAGGCCAGCCAGCCGCAGACGGCGCAGCCAGCGCAGCAAAATGGCGAGGGCGTCGCGGATTGGATCAGGGAAATGTTCGGCCAATAATTTTTTCTTCCGGCCCCCGCGCCGCCCTGTCTCTTATACAAATGCAGGGCATCATGATGGGTTTTGCCGTTACCCGGCGTAAGAAATTATGCTGAGGAGGCGGCAGGCTTAGGATGAGCCGCATGGATGCGGCGAAAGCTTGCGCCACGTCGGGAACGTGTCGCAAGCGGTCCGTTAAGCCTGATGCCGACGAAGGCACCGCGTCAGCGGCATAATTTAGCCGGAAGCCTGGGTTCGCAGGGCGGCGGCGCTTGAGCTGCCCTGCGTCGGGCGCGTGCTACGACGTAGCATGAAAATACCTTTCTTTTCGCGCACGAAATAACACTGAACCTACATATACCGTTATCAGTAAATTTGTGACTAAGAGACAGCGCGTCGCCGGGGGATCTTTTTCGCCTTGTCTCTGGCGTTTTTGCGTCTTCATCGTTGATTTCCGGCAGTGTAAATTCCTTGCGGAGCGTATTCCGTTACGCCTATTATGCAATCTTTATAATAATTATTATCATTGTCTTTTAGTTTGATAACCATTAACCACCTTGATTCCAGGTCGGCGGTAAAGCTCAAAACGTTATGCGAAACCAACATGCACTGCCAGATACTACGTTCAGGCTGGATAAAGTCAGCTTTTCCATCGCCGGCCGTACGCTGCTTCACCCGCTGTCCCTGACTTTCCCGGTGGGAAAAGTCTGCGGTTTGATTGGACACAATGGCTCCGGGAAATCCACGCTGTTGAAAATTCTTGGTCGCCATCAGGCGGCCAGCAGCGGTTCGGCCTGGTTGGGCGAACGCTCCGTCAACGACTGGGACAGCAAATCCTTTGCCCGTCAGGTCGCTTACTTACCCCAACAGTTGCCCGCCGCGGAAGGCATGACCGTGCGCGAATTGGTCGCGGTGGGGCGCTATCCGTGGCACGGCGCGTTGGGGCGTTTCGGCAGCGCCGATCGGGAAAAGGTCGACGAGGCGATTATGCTGGTGGGGCTGAAAGCCTTTGCCAACCGTCTGGTGGACAGTCTGTCCGGCGGCGAACGGCAACGGGCCTGGCTGGCGATGACGGTGGCGCAGGACAGCCGTTGTCTGCTATTGGATGAACCGACCTCCGCGCTGGACATTGCCCACCAGGTTGAGGTTCTGGCGTTGATCCAGCGCATGAGCCGGCAGCGCGGCCTGACGGTGATCGCCGTTTTACACGACATCAATATGGCGGCCCGTTATTGCGATTATTTAGTGGCATTGCGCGGCGGTGAAATGATTGCGCAAGGCGATCCGCTGGCGCTGATGAACGGCCCGGTGCTGGAAAATATTTACGGAATTCCCATGGGGATACTGCCTCATCCCGGCGGTGGCGCGCCGGTAAGTTTTGTTTGCTGACCATGTCTGACTTATTTCTTTCTGTTGATCCCCCGGATCGGAAACGCCGCCGTTTGCTGACGGCGCTGATGCTATCGCCGCTATTCTATTCCTCATTCGGTCGGGGGGGCGTTTATCCCGATACGCAGCGTATCGTGGCGCTGGAATGGCTGTCGGTTGAGATCATGATGGCGCTGGGCGTCACGCCGCTGGCCGTGGCGGATATCTATAATTACCGCCTGTGGGTGGAGGAACCTGTTTTGCCGCAACAGGTCATTGATGTCGGCTTGCGTACGGAGCCGAACCTGGAACTGCTGGCCGAGCTTCAACCCTCGCTGATTCTGTATTCCAAAGGCTACGGCCCGTCGGAGGATAAAATTAAGCGCATCGCGCCGATTCTGGGGTTCGATTTTAATGACCAGCATGGCAAACCGCTGACCATCGCGCAGGGATCGGTCGTGACGCTGGCGAGGGCGCTGGGCATACCTGAAGCGGCCGAGCGGCATTTGCAACAGCTTGCGGCATTTATGCAGCAGGCAAAAACACGCTTGCAGCCCTATACCCAACGTCCTCTGCTGTTGTTTTCCCTGCTGGATGCGCGTCACGCGCTGGTGTTGGGCAAAAACAGTTTATTTCAGCAGGTGATGGATGAACTCGGGATTGAAAATGCCTGGCGCGGAGAAACCAGTTTTTGGGGCAGCGCCATCGTCGGCATCGAGCGTCTGACCGAAATTAATGATGCTCACGCGCTTTGTTTCGATCACGGCAATGATGCGATTACGCGACAGGTCTCCGCCAGCCCGCTATGGCAGGCAATACCGTTTGTGCGGCAGCGGCGTTGGCAGCGGGTGCCCGCGGTATGGGTTTATGGCGGCACGCTGGCGGCGATGCGTTTTTGCCGCGTGCTGGAACAGGCATTGGAGGCGCGGCGTCATGTCGGTTAAGCATCGAATGCTGCCTATCCTGCTGATTGGACTGCTGTTGGCGTTGACGCTGGGGATGGGCGGCTACAATTTGCAGCGGCAATTGCCGGTGGCGTTATGGTCACAGGGGCTATGGCAGCCGTCCACCGACGATATTCGGCAACTTCTGTTCCACTATAGTCTGTTGCCGCGGATGGCGCTGGCTCTGCTGGTGGGGGCCGGGTTGGGGCTGTGCGGCGTGCTGTTCCAGCAGGTATTGCGTAATCCGCTGGCGGAATCGTCGACGCTGGGGATCGCCACGGGCGCCCAGTTGGGCATCACGGTGGCGACGCTGGCGGCGCTGCCCGGCGGCGCGTTTATCCAGCAAATCGCCGCGATGATCGGCGCGTTACTGGTCGGCGCGCTGGTGTTCGGCGTTGCCTGGGGCAAGCGATTATCACCGGTTACGCTGATACTGGCCGGGCTGGTGCTGAGCTTTTACTGCGGCGCGGTCAACCAACTGCTGGCGTTGTTTCACCACGACCAGCTTCAGAATATGTTTCTGTGGAGCAGCGGCGCGCTGAATCAGCAGGACTGGCGGAACGTGTGGTTTGTCCTCCCCCGGCTGCTGGCGTGTTTCTGTCTGGCGTTATTACTGCTGCGTCCGCTGACGTTGCTGGGGCTGGACGACGGCGTCGCGCGTAATTTGGGCTTAGGACTATCGCTGGCGCGGTTGGGCGCCCTCGGGCTGGCGGTTTTCCTCAGCGCCCAACTGGTCAATGCGACCGGCATTATCGGCTTTATCGGTCTGTTTGCCCCGCTGTTGGCGAAAATGCTGGGCGCCAGGCGATTACTGCATCGACTTTGGCTGGCCCCGCTGTTGGGCGCGCTATTGCTCGGCGTGACCGATCAGATCGTGATCTGGCTGACCGGCGTATGGCGCGAGGTGCCGACGGGCGCGGCGACCGCCCTGATTGGCGCGCCGCTGCTGCTGTGGCTGCTGCCGCGCCTGCGCGCCAGCGGGCCGGCTTCGATGACGGATCGTGCCGGCGCGCAGACGACGGAACGCCGTCAATGGGGCCTGTGGCTGTTGGGGGGCAGTCTGTTGCTTGCCGCGGTAGTGTTAACGGCGCTGCTGCTGGGGAAAAACGCCCAGGGCTGGCAGTGGAGCAGCGGCGATCTGTCAACCCAGCTATTGCCGTGGCGCTGGCCGCGGGTGCTGGCGGCGCTGACCGCCGGGGTGATGCTGGCGGTGGCCGGCACGCTGATACAGAAACTGACCGGTAACCCGATGGGCAGCCCGGAAGTGCTGGGGATCAGCTCCGGCGCGTCGTTCGGGGTGATCCTGCTGATGTTCCTGGTGCCCGGCAATGCGTTTGTGTGGTTGATCCCCGCCGGAAGCGCGGGCGCGGCGGCGACGCTGTTGACGATAGTTATCGTCGCCGGACGCGGCGGGTTTTCCACCCAGCGCATGCTGTTGGCGGGTATCGCATTGAGTACGGCGTTCACCACCGTGATTACCCTGCTGTTGGCCAGCGGCGATCCGCGCATGGGAAGCGTGCTGACCTGGTTGTCCGGGTCAACCTATGCCGTCGAAGCGACGGATGCGCTGCGAACGGCGGTTATCGCCGCCTTATTGTTGCTGATGGTGCCGCTGTGTCAGCGCTGGTTACGTATTTTGCCGTTAGGCGCCGCGACGGCGCGCGGGCTTGGAATGGCCGTCACGCCGGTGCGTCTGCTGGTGCTGCTGTTGGCTTCGGTGCTGACCGCCATGGCTACGCTGATGGTGGGGCCGATGAGCTTTGTGGGGTTGATGGCGCCGCATCTGGCGCGCCTGATGGGTTTTAGCCGCGTGATGCCGCAACTGTGCTGTTCGGCGTTGATCGGCGGATTGCTGATGGTGTTGGCCGACTGGTGCGGGCGCATGATGCTGTTCCCGAATCAGATCCCGGCCGGGCTGCTGGCGACCTTTATCGGCGCGCCGTATTTTGTTTATCTGCTGCGCAAGCAGGTGAGATAAGCAGCCCCACATCGTGGGGCTGCGGCGGGTTGTCGAAACGATCGTCGGTCAGAATGTGTAGTTGACCGCCACCGAGACGCTGCGCGGCGCGCCGTAAACGCTATAACTGTTCAGGTAGCTGTAGTAGGTCTTATCCAGCAGGTTGTTGATGTTGGCCTGTACGGAGAACTGAGGCGTGACCTGATAACGGCCAAACAGACTCACCAGCGAATAGCTTCCCTGGGTGACGCGGGTTTCGCCCTGGGGGCCGGTGACATCCGCATAGGTATGACTCTGCCAGTTGACGCCGCCGCCCACCGTCAGTTCCGGCAACGTAGGTAGCTGATAGCGGGTAAACAGCTTCAACTGCGTCCGGGGTAAGTGGGAGTTTACCGCCGTATTGTCCTGATCGACGGCGGTATAGTGCGAGCCGCCGAGGGTGAGTTGCAGATTGTCGGTCACGGCGCCGTTCAACTCGACGTCGAAGCCTTTGCTGACCGTGCCTTGCGCGCCGTAATACGCCTGCTGGGACGTGCCGGGCACAAACAAACTGCCGTCGGGCTGGGCGACGTTATCCTGCTCGATGCGAAATACCGAAAAGGAGGCGGTCAACCGGCCGTCATACCAGGCCGCTTTCAGGCCGGTTTCATAATTTTTCCCCACTATCGGATCGAGGTAGCTGCCGTTGCGATCTTTATAGTCCTGCGGCATAAAGATTTCGGTGTAGCTCACATAGGTCGACCAGACGTCATTGATGTCATAGATCAGGCCGCCGTAAGGCGTGATGTTATCCTGATTACGCACTGAGGTGGTCGCGGGGGTACTCCAGTAATTTTTGGCGGTGCTGCGCCAGTCGGTGTAACGCGCGCCGACGATGAGCGCCAGCGGGTCGGCCAGCGAGAAGCGGGCGGCGGTATAGAGCGCTTTTTGATGCACGGTCTCGTCCGAATAATCGGCGAAGTCAGGCCAGCTAAGATCGGAGGTAACGCCGTTCCAGTTGTTAAAATTGCCAATATCCACAACGGGAACCGTGGCGTAGCGATAGTTATTGGTCTGCCGGCTGTAACTGACGCCGCTCACCAGTTCATGCTGGCGGCCCAGCAGTTCAAACGGCCCGCGAACCAGCGTGTCGATGGCATCCAGTTTGCGCGTGCCGATATACCAGCCGCCGTAGCCAGAGGTGCCCAGACCGGTGGTTTTATCGGGGAGGCCGCCGATGAACATCAGCTTGCTGTCGAAGTCGGTTTCCGCATGGGTGGCGGCGCTGCGGATTTCCCAGCCGTTATCAAACTGATGGTTGAGATTGGCAAACACTTTGGTGGTGTCGACATAGTGATGGCTCCAGTTCGGCGCCACGTTGAATCCGCGATCCAGACGGGTGCGGCTGCCGTCGCTGTACCAGTTGGGCATGCCGCCCCAGGTTACTGAAGTAGGAGTGCTTTGCTGGTAATCATAACCCAGCGACAGCGTGGTATTGGCGGACAGATCGGCATCGATCACGCCGTAAAGGAATTTTTTCCGGTAGTGGTAGCGGTCAAGGAAAGAGTCATTATCCTGATAGCCGGCGATAACGCGGCCGCGTACGTCTCCGGACTGGCTAAGCGGGGCGGACAAATCCGCGACGTAGCGTTGATTGTCCCAACTGCCATAGCTGCCCGATACCGAACCGATAAACTCGCGGCTGTCGGCATGTTTGCGCACCATATTAACCGATGCGGAGGGGTTGCCGGCGCCGGTTAACAACCCCGTCGCGCCGCGCACGACTTCGATGCGATCATAAATGGCGGTGTCTGAACCCGCGTCGCCGAAGTTCCATGCTTCGGTCATGGTGGTGGGAATACCGTCAAACTGATAGTTGTTAATGTAGAATCCGCGCGAATAAAAGCTGGTGCGCTCACTGTCGATCACCTGGGTGGCAATGCCGGTGGTATTTTGTAATACCTCCCCGATGCTCTGTAGATTCTGATCCTGAATGCGCTGTTTGGTTATCACGCTGACCGATTGCGGAATATCGCGCGGGGTTAGCGACAGCCCCGTGCCGGCGCTGGTGGTTTTGACGCTGTAGTCCGTATCGCTGTCGACCGCGTCGTTGCCCGGACTGGCGCTGACGACCAGAGTATCCCCGACATTCGCGCTCTCATCGGCGGCCAGAACGTCAGGGGCGGTCAAGGCCGAAGCGATTAAGATAGCGATAAGGGAAAGCGCGTATTTGCTTTCTGGTCCGCTAAATGCGGCGTTGTCAATACGCCGGTTTTCCCTCACCGGTACGGTCTGTGAATACATGGGCATTCCTTATGATAAAGTTATTGTTTTTTACTGAATATTTTAAAACCAGCGTACCGCTAGGCCTGATTCCAGACCGGCGCGGCGGTATTGGGGCGAGCAATGAGTGTGATGTAGTTAATAATTTGAATGCGAATAATACTCATTATAAGTATTATTGTAAATAAACGTAAGCGCTCACCAATGGGGCAAAAAAAGACAAGAAATCGCGGTTTGCTTGTTGTGGATACAGACAGCGGCCGAGCGGTGGTTAACGGCGCGGGGGGCGCGATCGGCTTTCCGCTCGGCGGCAGGGAAATAGCGTGGGTCAGTCAGAGATGCGCGCGCCCTATCATGTTGATGATCGGGCGCGGCTTAAGAAACGCAGTGGCTTGGTCGGCGGTTACAACCGGGCAAAGCAGAACTGCGCGGCTTCTATCGTGCGTTCGATATCCTGCGGGGTATGCGCCAGCGACATAAAGCCGGCTTCAAAGGCGGAAGGGGCCAGATAGACGCCTTCTTCCAGCATCATGTGGAAGAAGCGCTTGAAGCGTTCTACGTCGCTCGTCATCACGTCCTGATAGCAGGTAACGCTATTCGCCTCGGTAAAGAACAGGCCGAACATGCCGCCTGCCTGATTCACCACCAGCGGGATATGTTCCGCTTTGGCCGCCGCCAGCAGCCCCGCCGCCAGCTGCTGCGTTAGTTCGGTCAGCGTTTGATGAACGCCGGGTTTGGCGACTTCCGTAAGGCAGGCGAAACCCGCGGCCATGGCGATCGGGTTGCCGGACAACGTCCCGGCCTGATAAACCGGCCCGGTCGGCGCCAGCGCCTGCATCACTTCGCGTCGGCCGCCAAACGCCCCGACCGGCATGCCGCCGCCGATGATTTTCCCCAGACAGGTTAAATCAGGCACCACCCCGTAGTGCGCCTGTGCGCCGGCGAGGGCGACGCGAAAGCCGGTCATCACTTCATCGATAATCAATAGCGCGCCGAATTCATCGCACAGCGCGCGTAATCCGGGTAAAAACTCGGGTAACGGCGGAACGCAGTTCATATTACCGGCGACCGGCTCCACAATAATGGCGGCGATATCCTGAGGATATTGCTCAAACGCGGCGCGTACGGAGCTCAGGTCGTTATAGGTGCAGGTCAGGGTATGGCGGGCGAAATCCGCCGGTACGCCCGGGGAGTTCGGTTGCCCCAGCGTTAACGCGCCGGAGCCGGCTTTCACCAGCAGGCAGTCGGCGTGTCCGTGGTAGCAGCCTTCGAATTTGATGATTTTATCGCGCCCGGTAAAACCGCGCGCCAGACGGATCGCGCTCATGGTCGCCTCTGTACCGGAGTTGACCATGCGAACCATGTCGATGGTCGGCACCAGCGACGTCACCAGCCGCGCCATCCGCACTTCCATTTCCGTCGGCGCGCCAAAGCTCAATCCACGTTCCGCCGCCGCGATCACCGCCTGACGAATGGCCGGATGGTTATGCCCCAGCACCATCGGTCCCCAGGAGCCAACGTAGTCGATGTAGGATTTGCCATCGGCATCGTAAAGATAGGCGCCGTCCGCCCGTTCGATAAACAGAGGAACGCCGCCAACGCCGTTAAACGCACGGACCGGCGAATTGACGCCGCCTGGAATGAGTTGCTGCGCCGCCGCATACAGACTTTCAGATTTGTTCATTAAGAGGGTCCTGACGTTACGTTTATCGTGGAAAGTAAGGCTATTCTAATAAACTGACCCGCGTTATGAAATCATTGTGCTGCCATCGTGCCGGAAAACCCGGCGCGTCGGGGATCGAAAGCATGGCGGAAGCGGCGCGCCGGCTGCATAATATGGCGATTAATTCGTCCACCGATGTCAAATCTTGAACGTTTTAACCCGCTATTGGATAATAAGCGTATGATTGGGTGAGCATGTATATCACCCGATAAGCATTGAGTTGGGAGTAAAGAGATGAGCGACGATATGGCATTGCCCCTGCAATTTACTGATGCGGCGGCGAAAAAAGTGAAACTCCTGGTGGCTGATGAAGAAAACCCAGAGCTGAAACTGCGGGTTTATATCACCGGAGGGGGGTGCAGCGGCTTCCAGTACGGCTTTACGTTTGACGACCAGATCAATGAAGGCGATATGACCATCGAGAAGCAGGGCGTTGCGTTGGTGGTTGACCCGATGAGCCTGCAATATCTGGTGGGCGGTTCGGTCGATTACACCGAAGGGCTGGAAGGTTCGCGTTTTATCGTGACCAACCCGAATGCCAAAACAACCTGTGGCTGTGGTTCTTCTTTCAGCATCTGATCGCGCCTTCATCGGCCAGGAAACCTTAAAACCCGTGCAATCGGAATGACTGCGCGGGTTTTTGATTTTTTGGCGCTAATCCGTTTGTTTCAATTCGGCCAATTGCCGGCAAATTTGTTGCGCCGCCAGCAACAAACGGGGGCCGCTGCGATTAAACCAGTCTTCATTAACCGCAATCACCGGCGCCGACAGTTGAGGACGCCAAAAAGCCTGCGTACTGGCGATGGCGTCGGGCGAACCACTGATGATAATGGCCTGCGGTTTGCGCATCAGCACCTGTTCCCGGCTGACCTGAGGCCACGGCGCCGGGCTGTCGCTGAAAATATTCTGCGCGCCGCACAGTGAGACGACCTGACTTTGCAACGTGCCTTTGGCGGAGGTGAACAACGGCTGGGAACCAAACTGCATGAAAACCCGCAGCGGTTGCTGGTTTGTATATTGCCGCCGTAATTCGGCCAACTGCCGACGAAGCGCGGCGGCGGCATGTTGCGCCTGTTCAGGATGGGAACTGTATTGCGCCAGATGCGTCAAAGCGTCGGGAATATCGTCAAGCGTTTTGGGATCCAGATAAACCACCGGGATGCCAAAATTGATCAGCTGTTCCAGCGGCCTTTGCGGATTGCCTTCGCGCCAGGCCAGAATAAGATCGGGCCGTAGCGCGAGGATCCGCTCAAGGTTAATTCCCTGCCAGGAGGCGACCCGCTCCAGTTCTTTGGCCTGCGGCGGATAGTCGGACCAGGCGCTGACCGCCGCCATCTGCCCCCCCATACCGGCGGCGTAGGCCATTTCCGTGGCATGCGGCGCCAGGCTGATGACGCGCTGCGGCACCGCGTTGGCCGCGGCGATCGCCGAAAATAGCAGTAGCCCGAGCAGGCCGAGGATCGGCGATTTCATTTACCGGCGTTCAGCCAGCGCCTGCAACATGGTTTCCACCATGCGGGTGGACTGCTGGGCGGCAAGCGCCAGAAATTCATCAAAACTCAGGTGGGATTCCTGGTCGGCAACGTCGGAAATCGCCCGCACAATGACGAAAGGCACGGCAAACTGATGGCAGACGTGCGCAATGGCGGTGGCTTCCATTTCTACTGCGATAGCCTGCGGAAAGGTGCGACGAATACGAGCCAGCGGCTCCGCGCCGTTGATAAACGCATCGCCGCTGACCACCAACCCCCGCACCGCATTCAACTGAAGTTTGGCAATCGCCTCCTGCGCCAGCGTAATTAATCCCTCATCGGCGGTGAAAGCCGCCGGGCAGCCGGCCATCTGACCCGGCTCATAGCCAAAGGCGGTGACATCGGCGTCGTGATAGCGTACTTCATCGGAAATGACAATATCGCCGACCTTGAGCGTGGCGGTCAGCCCGCCGGCGGAACCGGTGTTGATCACCACGTCCGGCTGGCCGTGTTCCAACAATAAGGTGGTTCCCAGCGCGGCGGAAACTTTACCTATGCCGGACTTCAGCAATGCGACGTCGACCCCGTTCAACCGACCGCTGTAGATTTCACAACCTGCGCGCTGGAAGGTTTGACGGTTTTCGATCCGATCGCGCAGTAAGGTAACTTCTTGTTCCATAGCGCCGATAATGCCGACTTTCATAAGGTTCCCCACAAATTTTGTGATAAATGGCACGAGTATAGCGCCAGCTAGTCTATCATGGCTAACGGGGTTAAATGGAGACGGTGAGAAGCTTACGGCGGCATTCAATGGAGAATTTTATGTCTGATATCGATTTTGCGAAAAAGATGAGTTTTCAGCGGCCTCTCAGCAGTAAGACGATTACTGCCGAGAATGAATATGCCATTGTTCGCCAGTTCGAAAGCGATCGCGGACGCATCATCAACTCCGCCGCCATTCGCCGTCTACAGCAAAAAACGCAGGTCTTTCCGCTGGAGCGTAATGCGGCGGTACGTTCGCGCCTGACCCATTCGATGGAAGTTCAGCAGGTCGGGCGTTATATCGCCAAAGATATCCTGGATCGCCTGAAGCGGGATAACCGGCTGGAGGCGCTGGGGTTGGACCAATGGCAAACGCCTTTTGAAAGCATGGTGGAAATGGCGTGCCTGATGCATGACATCGGCAATCCCCCGTTCGGCCATTTTGGCGAGTCGGCGATCAATAACTGGTTCGGGCAGTTACTGGACGTCGCGCATCTGGAGGATGAGGCGATAAGCGAAGATCGTTGCCGGGTCGGTTTTTTACAGCGTAAAAACGACGATCTGGATGAATTGCGCTGGCGTATTCGTCAGGATTTAAGCCATTTCGAAGGCAATGCGCAGGCCATTCGTATGGTGCATACCCTGCTTAAGCTGAATCTGACCTACGGACAGGTCGGCTGTATCTTAAAATATACCCGGCCGGCCTATTGGCGCGGCGGCGTGCCCGCGCAGTACGACTACCTGATGAAAAAGCCGGGTTATTATCTGGCTGAAGAAGCCTTTGTCACCACCCTGCGCGAAGCCTTGTCAATGGGGGAATTTCATCGCCATCCGCTGACTTATATTATGGAAGCGGCAGACGATATTTCTTATTGCATTGCGGATCTGGAAGATGCGGTCGAGAAAGATATTCTCACCGTAGAACAACTCTATGAGCGCTTGCAGGAAGCTTGGGGGGAAACGCTTGCCGGCGATTTATTCGCCAAAACCGTTGGCCGGGCGTTTGATAATAAAAATCATCATCAATGGCGCGGCTCCAACGATCAATTTTTCATGAACCTGCGGGTTAACACGGTAGCCAAACTGGTGCCGCATGCCTCGCAGCGCTTTATTGATAATTTGCCGAAAATTTACACCGGCGAGTTTAATCAGGCGTTGCTGGAGGATGAGAGCGAACAGAATCGTTTACTGAAAATCTTTAAACGTGTGGCGCTGAAACACGTATTCAATCATCACGAAGTGGAACAGCTTGAACTTCAGGGATACCGGGTTATCCGCGGACTGCTGGATATTTACAGCCCGCTGCTCGATATGTCGTATGAAGATTTCAGCCGGTTGGTGACGGAAGATACCCACCGGCGCTACCCGATAGAAACGCGGTTGTATCATAAATTATCCCGCAAACATTGCCTGGCTTACCGTGAGGCCGTTGAGAATCTGCAAACGTTATCCCCGGAAGAACAGGAAGTTCGCGAGTATTATTACCGCGCCCGCTTAATTCAGGACTATATCAGCGGCATGACCGATCTTTATGCCTATGATGAATATCGGAGACTGATGGCGGCGGAATAGAAAGAATTTTGTAAACAGGCTCAATATTTTCTTACGCTTCAGCAGCTTCCACTGATGAACTTTGTTGCTTCATATTTATCTGATGCAATACGACCACTGTATAAAGGTCGCGGGACTTGCCTGTTGATTACGATGGAAACACTATTCCCATGAAAAGAAAATCATTAGTTTTAAGCGCGCTGACGTTAAGCCTGGCGATGGCAATGGGGCCGCTCGGCGCGAATGCGGCGGAACCCGCCGCATCCCCGGTTGCATCGAACCCGCTTCCCAGCCTGGCGCCGATGCTGGAAAAAGTCATGCCTTCGGTGGTCAGCATCTATGTGGAAGGGCATACCAGCGTGAGCAATGAGACGATCCCTCAACAGCTACAGCCTTTCTTTGGTGAGAATTCACCTTTCTGCCAGGAAGGTTCGCCGTTCCAGGGATCGCCGATGTGTCAGGACGGCGGCGATGAGGACGGCGACGGACAGCCCTCCAGACAGCAAAATTTTCAGGCGCTGGGCGCCGGCGTAGTCATCAATGCTGAAAAAGGCTATGTGGTCACCAATAACCACGTGGTGGACAACGCCGACAAGATTCAGGTTCGGCTCAACGACGGGCGTAAATATGAGGCCAAAACGATTGGCAAAGATCCCCGTTCTGATGTGGCGCTGCTCCAACTGAAAGAGTTTAAGAATCTAACGGCGGTCAAACTGGCGGATTCGGATCAGTTGCGTGTCGGCGATTATACGGTGGCGATCGGTAACCCGTACGGTCTGGGGGAAACGGCAACCTCGGGGATTGTGTCGGCGCTGGGGCGCAGCGGATTGAATATTGAAAATTATGAAAACTTTATTCAGACCGATGCCGCCATCAACCGGGGGAATTCCGGCGGCGCATTGGTTAACCTGAACGGTGAACTGATCGGTTTAAATACCGCCATTCTGGCGCCCGACGGCGGCAATATCGGTATCGGTTTCGCTATCCCGAGCAATATGGTGAAAAGCCTGGTGGCGCAGATTATCGAGTTCGGCGAGGTGAAACGCGGCGAACTGGGGATTCTCGGCACCGAACTGAACTCAGAGCTGGCGCAGGCGATGAAGGTGGACGCGCAGCGCGGCGCGTTTGTCAGCCAGGTGCAACCTCAATCCGCCGCCGCCGCCGCGGGGATTAAAGCGGGCGATGTCATTGTGACGCTGAACGGCAAGGCGATCGGCAGCTTTGCCGCGTTACGGGCGCAAGTGGGATCGTTGCCTGTCGGCAGCAAAGTGGCGCTGGGCTTATTGCGCGACGGCAAACCGCTAACGGTGGATGTCACCTTGCAGCAGAGCAGCCAGGCGCAGGTGGCGTCAGGGAATCTTTATTCCGGCATTGAAGGCGCCGAATTAAGCAATACGCAGCTGGGCGGCCAAAAAGGCGTCAAGGTCGATAACGTGAAAGCGGGTTCCGCGGCGGCGAAAATCGGCCTGAAAAAGGATGATGTTATCTTGGGCGTAAACCAGCAGCCGGTACAGAATCTTGGCGAGCTGCGTAAAATCCTCGACGGCAAGCCCGCCGTTCTGGCGCTGAATATTCGCCGCGGCGACAGCAATCTTTATCTGCTGGCGCAATAATTCAATGTGATGTAAACCGGGTGTCGCCGCACCCGGTTACCTTTCTGTTTCTGCCTGCATTTTGTGAAGCCTGCCACAGTTTCAAGCGAACTGTTGATTCTTTGTGAATTTGCACAATGTGCGGCGTAACACGCAGCGCTATGCTGGTGCGATTGTCGTACTTCTTCGAGGTGGAAATGGCGTCGTATCATCTTAATGCCAAAATGGCGCAGGATATTGTCGCACGGACTATGCAGATTATTGATAGCAATATCAACGTCATGGATGCCCGCGGTAAGATTATTGGCAGCGGCGATCAGGAGCGGTTGGGGGAATTGCATGAAGGCGCGCTGCTGGCATTGTCTCAGGGGCGGGTTGTCGATATTGATGAAGCGGTGGCGCGCCATCTGCACGGCGTTCGCCCCGGCATCAATCTGCCGCTGCGTATCGACGGAGATATTGTCGGGGTGATCGGTCTGACCGGCAACCCCGGACAACTGCGTCAGTACGGCGAACTGGTATGCATGACGGCGGAAATGATGCTTGAGCAGGCAAGATTGCTGCATATGCTGGCTCAGGATAGCCGCCTGCGTGAAGAACTGGTGCTTAACCTGATTCGTACCGATGAACTTTCTCCCGCCTTGATGGAGTGGGCGCAGCGTTTAGGCATCGATCTTAATCAGCCCCGCGTAGTGGCGGTGGTCGAGGTTGATAGCGGTCAGCTTGGCGTAGACAGCGCGATGGCGGAATTGCAGCAGTTGCAGACGCTGCTGACTACGCCGGAGCGCGACAACCTGATCGCCATTGTTTCCCTGACGGAAATGGTGGTGCTGAAACCGGCATTGAACAGTCATGGCCGCTGGGATGCGGAAGAACACCGCCGCCGCGTGGATAGCCTGCTGTCGCGCATGGCGGAAAGCAGCCGTTTGCGAGTGCGTCTGGCGCTGGGAAACTACTTTTCAGGCCCCGGCAGTATCGCCCGTTCCTACCGTACCGCCCGAACCACCATGAGCGTCGGCAAGCAACGGATGCCTGCACAACGCTGCTATTACTATCAGGATCTTATGCTGCCGGTTTTACTGGACAGCTTGCGGGGCGGCTGGCAGGCGAACGAACTGGTGCGCCCGCTAACCCGGCTGAAAGCGATGGACGGTAATGGCCTGCTATGCCGCACGTTGAACGTTTGGTTCCGTAACAATGTCCAGCCCGGCGCAACGGCGAAGGCGTTGTTTATTCATCGCAATACGCTGGAATACCGCCTTAATCGTATCTCTGAGCTTACCGGGCTGGATTTGGGGAATTTCGACGATCGCCTGCTGCTGTACGTCGCCTTGCAACTGGACGAAGAAGAGTAAGTTTTCACCGCGCCGCCGGAACAGCCGCTGTTCCGGCGCAGCTCACTTACTTAGATTGAAAACTATTACATAACCATTAACAATATAACGCGATAGCATAAATTATCGCGAAACAGTATTTTTGCCCCTTTCTCATATCCTCTATTGTCACTTCCATGTTGTCGGTCTGATATTCGTGTGCAAATCACGCCAGCCGGTCGTATCCATCGCTATTTTTTGAGTCGGATTGATTCAAAAATGTCAGGAATGGCAACGCATTAACCTATTGTTCCGTGCGCACAAGCGTTTGTATAAATACCGTCAAATTTTAGGGAGTGATAATGATGTCAATACGTCGTCTGGGGTTGTCTCTTGCTACGGCAACGCTATTGTTTTCTGGCGTCGCTTCTGCGGCAACGGAATTATTGAATGTGTCTTACGATCCGACCCGTGAACTGTATCAACAATATAACGCCGCTTTTATCAAGCATTGGAAAGAAACCACCGGTGAGGATATTTCCATCAAGAATTCGCATGGCGGCTCGGGCAAGCAGGCGCGATCGGTGATTGACGGCTTACAGGCTGACGTGGTGACGTTGGCGCTGGCCGGGGATATTGATGCGCTTAATCTGAATCAACAGATTATCGATCCGAAGTGGCAGGCGCGCTTGCCTGATAACAGTACGCCTTATACTTCCACTATCGTTTTTCTGGTTAGAAAAGGTAATCCGAAGCAGATCAAAGACTGGGACGACCTGGTGAAACCGGGCGTTGAAGTGATTACGCCAAACCCGAAAACTTCTGGCGGCGCGCGTTGGAATTTCCTGGCCGCCTGGGCTTATGCCAAAGCGCAACCCGGTGGTAATGATGAAACGGCGCTGAAGTTCGTCACCGAACTGTACCGTCATGCGCCGGTGCTGGATACCGGCGCTCGTGGCTCGACGATCAGCTTTGTTCAACGTCAACTGGGCGATGTGCTGCTGGCCTGGGAAAACGAAGCCTATCTGTCGTTGAAGGAGCAGGGCGGCGATCAACTGGAAATTGTGACGCCATCGCTGTCAATTCTGGCTGAACCGCCGGTTGCCGTGGTTGATAAAGTGGTGGAGCGCAAAGGCACTCAGAAGCAGGCGGAAGCCTATCTGCAATATCTCTACAGTGATGAGGCGCAGCGGATTATCGGTAAAAACTTCTATCGTCCGCGTAATGCCAACATTGCTGAAGAATTTAAAGATCAATTTGCGCCAGTGAATCTGGTCACCATTGATAAAGACTTCGGCGGTTGGAAGGCCGCACAGGATCAATTCTTCAAAGATGGTGCGGTATTCGACAAAATATTCCAGGAGATCAATAAGTAATTAACCGATCTTCCGATTCTTTCAGGCCGCTGTTTATCCAGCGGCTTTATCACGTCGGCAATGTTTGATTAGCCAGGCTACCTGAGCAATGATTATTAAAGGCACTGTATGTCACAACGTTCTTCCTCGGTCATTCCCGGTTTCGGATTAACTTTAGGTTTTAGCCTGAGTTACTTAGGGTTGATTGTACTGATCCCGTTGGCCGGTATGTTTCTTTATGCCAGCCAACTCACCTTGGCGCAATTCTGGGAGCTGATCACCAGCCGACAGGTGTTGTTCTCGCTCCAGCTATCTTTCGGTACGGCGCTGACCGCGGCATTGATCAATGGCATTTTGGGAACGCTGCTGGCGTGGGTGCTGGTCCGTTACACTTTTCCCGGCCGCAAGATCATTGATGCGATGATCGATATGCCGTTTGCATTGCCGACCGCCGTGGCGGGGATTGCGCTGACGGCGTTGTATGCGCCAAACGGCCTGATCGGATCGCTATTTCCGTTTAAAATCGCCTATACCAGTATTGGCATCACGCTGGCGTTGATTTTCGTCACCCTGCCTTTCGTCGTTCGCACATTGCAGCCGGTGCTTGCCGATATTCCGAAAGAAATCGAAGAGGCCGCCGCCTGTCTGGGCGCGCGTCCGCTGCAAGTGTTCCGCCATGTTCTGATCCCCGCCTTGCTTCCCGCCTGGCTGACCGGTTTCGCCCTGGCGTTTGCCCGCGGGGTGGGGGAATACGGTTCAGTGGTGTTTATCGCGGGCAACATTCCGTTTAAAACAGAAATTCTGCCGCTGCTGATCGTCTCTAAACTCGATCAGTATGACTATAAAGGCGCAACCGGGATTGGCGTATTTATGCTGCTGGTTTCATTCATCATGTTGCTGTTAATTAATTTATTGCAGCGCCGCATTCAACCGAAACTGTAAGGCATGTCGTCATGGAACAGGTTATTTCCGCTCAGGTCGGTAAGCAAAAAATCCAGAAAAACCCAGTAACGTATTACGTTCTGGTTTCACTGGCGTGGATCGTTTTTTTTCTGGTTCTGGTTTTGCCGCTGCTGATGGTGGTGACGCAGGGGTTGGAGAAAGGCATTGGCGCTTTCTGGGAGGCGATTACCGAGCCGGATGCGATTTCCGCATTAAAACTGACGTTATTGGCAACGGCGATTTCCGTGCCGCTTAACGTTGTTTTCGGTCTGGCGACCGCGTGGTGCGTGACGAAATTTGAATTCCCCGGCAAAAGTTTTCTGCTGGCGTTAATCGATTTACCGTTTTCCGTTTCACCGGTGGTGGCCGGTTTGGTCTATGTCCTGCTGTTTGGGGCGCAAAGTAAACTCTATCCGTTCCTGACCGCCCATAATCTGGAAATCGTTTATGCGGTGCCGGGGATTGTGCTGGCGACCATTTTCGTCACGCTGCCCTATGTGGCGCGTGAACTGATTCCGCTGATGGAGCAGCAGGGATCGCAGGAAGAAGAGGCCGCCCGACTGTTGGGCGCCAACGGTTGGCAGATGTTCTGGCATATCACGCTGCCTAACGTGAAGTGGGCATTGATTTATGGCGTGGTGCTGTGCACCGCCAGAGCGATGGGGGAATTCGGCGCCGTCTCCGTTATCTCCGGACATATTCGCGGTTTGACCAACACGCTGCCGCTGCATATCGAAATTCTTTATAACGAATACAATATCGTCGCTGCTTTTAGCGTCGCCATTCTGCTGTTGGTGATGTCGCTGGTCGTGCTGCTGTTACGCCAGTGGAGTGAGAGCCGCCTGACGAAGCAAATACAGAAACAACAGGAGTTGACCAAAAATGAGCATTGAGATCCGCAATATTAATAAACAATTTGGTCAGTTTCAGGCCCTGAATGAAATTAATCTGGCGATTCAGAGTGGCGAACTGGTGGCGTTGCTGGGGCCGTCCGGATGTGGCAAGACGACGTTATTGCGCATCATCGCCGGTCTGGAACAGCCGGATAGCGGCAGCATTATTTTTCATGGCGAGGATGTCTCGGTTCACGACGTGCGCAAACGTAATGTCGGATTCGTTTTTCAGCACTATGCCTTATTCCGTCATATGACGGTGTTTGACAACGTGGCGTTTGGGCTGCGGATGAAGCCGAAAAATATCCGCCCGTCGAAACGTGACATTGAGCGGAAAGTCCATGAATTACTTAATCTGGTTCAATTGGACTGGCTGTCGGATCGCTATCCCGAACAGCTGTCCGGCGGTCAGCGCCAGCGTATCGCCCTGGCCAGAGCGCTGATTGTCGAGCCTAGCATCCTACTGTTGGATGAACCTTTTGGCGCGCTGGATGCCAAGGTGCGTAAAGAACTGCGCCGCTGGTTATCTCAACTGCATGAAGATATCAATCTGACGTCGGTGTTTGTGACCCACGATCAGGAAGAGGCGATGGAAGTCGCCGATCGTATCGTGCTGATGAATAAAGGCGTGATTGAACAAATCGGTTCGCCCGATGAAGTTTACAATCACCCGGCCAGCGAGTTTGTGTATCACTTTCTGGGCGACAGCAACCGACTGACGATTGAACAAACCGAGGAAACCATTTTGTTCCGTCCTCATGAAGTGGCGTTGTCCGTTCAGGCGCAGGAAGGCTACCAGCCGGTGATCGTTCGTGATATTCGCCCACTGGGCGCATTAACCCGCCTGTCATTGAAGATTGGCAATCAGCAGGAGCTGATAGAGGCTGAAGTGGCAAAGGACGACCTGAGTCTGCATGGTTTGCAGAAAGGCGATGTCATCCAGTTCAAGCCCAAGCGCTATAACCATGATTGGGAAATCTGATCGTTAACGCTAAGTCTGGTTGTGATATCAAATCTGGAAAAACGCTCTGCATAGGGCGTTTTTTTATGGTCAGGGACAGCGTTGCTGTTACAAAGCGCTCATCAATCGTGGTTCCATTACTTTCTGGCTGGAAGATGGCTTTCTTTCAGGTAGGGTATGAGACCGCTATACCCTGGTCATGAGGGCAATCACGGCGCGACTCTGATCTTGCCATCTACTGTCCTGATGATTAAAGGCGTGTTCCGGCTCACATTAAGTGCTGCTCAGGGTTTCCTTAACTTCATTTTATCCCTGATGAGCGTTCCGGATTACACTTGCGTCAGCAAACGCGCAACGTCCTCAAAAGCATCCGCATTAATAGAAAGCAGGTCACATATCACATAGATGGTTTTATTCAGTAGAAGGCGTTTGTTAACGATAGACTTATTTGTCGATTTCTATCTCTCCCGTGGATAGGCCCGCCACCTCAACACCCGGCGGCACGGCAAGCCCCGGCGTCACATCGATTCGCCGTGGCGCGCTGGCGGCGTCGGGACGGAAAATCACATAGCTGTTGCCCGCATCGTCGGTGCGCAGCGCTTCGGCGGGAACGGCAATCCCTTGTTCATTGCGGTACGTCACCACCGAAAGTCGGGCGCTCATCCCCAGCCGAAGACGCTGGCGCTTTTCGGGGGATGGCGTGTCGATGGCGACCAGCACGTCATAGCGAGCGCCTGCGCTCTCGGATTCGGCGGCTCGGCCCTCGATACCGATAGTCTGGATACGGCCTTGCAGCGTCAGCCCGGCGAAGCCGTCGCCGTCGATCTCCACTGGCATCCCCTCGCGTAGCTGGTGCAGATCGGCCTCTTCAATGCTGGCGACGGCTTGCAGACGCTCGGGGTTAATCAGGCCGAACAGCGGCATACCCTGTGCGATATGCATCCCCGGTTGCGGCGGTTGCCACTTGCTGGTTTCCGTTACGGCGGGTCGTACCAGCACACCGGCGAACGGCGCGCGCACTACCTGCTGCGCTTGCATAGCCAGCAGCGCCTGATGACGCGATTTAGCATTCGCCAGTTCCATTTCAGCAATCTGACGATCTTCGCCGCGCCCCTTGTTCAGCGTGGCCTGCAACTCTTCTTGCGCGGCGGCCAGATCTTGCCGCTGAGCCTGCACCTGCTGTTTCAGCGCATCCACTTCCATGCGGGCTACAATACCGCGCTCAAACAGTGTACGGGTGTCTTTCAGGCTGGTCTCGGTGTTCGCCAGCGTGATACGGGCGTTGTTCAGGGTGCGGCGCGCCCGCGCCACTTCCTGACTTTGTTCCCAATGTTGCAGTTCCTGCTCCATGCGCTGCGCCTTGAGCAGTTCGGCCAGCGCCTGACGCAGTTGGATATCCAGCAGACCTGTATCCAGCGTCAGCAGCGGTTGCCCTTTTTCTACACGCTGCCCTTCGGCGACCAACACGCTTTTAATCGTGCCTTCAAACGGCGCGGAGAACGTCAGATGGGTGGCCGCTTGAATCCGACCGATCAGTCCCAGCCGGTTCTCCAGCACCTGTGGTTCGATGCGCAGCCATTGCATTTGCGGTGCGTCGGCGACTGGCTCCGACCAGAACCGCCAAATGCCGGTTACGGCAATCGGGATGATCAGGATTGTCAGCGCGGCTAAGCGGCGCGACCAGAAGCGTACGATTTTAATCATTGAGTGAGATATCCCAGCTTAGCAGCGTTGTTCCCAGCGTCTGATCCAGTTCGGCCTGGGCGTTGAGATAGGCGATCAGCGCGTCGAGCCGGGCATTTTCAGCGTTGCGCAGGTCGGCCTCATAGCTCAACACCTGAAAGTTGCTGGAGCGCCCGACGGTGAGCTTATCCCGTTCGATATCCAGCTTGCGGCGCGACAGATCGCGGGCGCGTTGGGCGATTTCGAACTGGCGCCAGCGTACGCCGATACCGCGCACGGCATTGGTGACGTCGCGTTCCAACTGCTGGCGGGCCTCGGCGAGCTGTACACGCTGATTCTGCACGCTCACCCGCGCCTGCACTTCCGCCTGCCGCTGGCTCATGTCGCCGATGGGAATTTCCACCTGCACGCCGACATAGTTTTCCCAACTGCGTGAGCCGTCCGCCGCGGCGTTGCGGTTTCGTTGCTGACTCGCCCCGCCCACCAGGGACACATCCCACAACCGTTCGTTACGCGCCACCGCCAGATTGATATCTGCCTGTTCGCCGGCGATCAACTGCGTGAGGTAGGTGGGCTGCATGGCTTCGGCCTGTTTCAGCGCCTCGGCGGGGCTGACGCTGACTCGGCTGACCTGTAGCTTTTCGGCGGCGCGGATCGGCGTGCGTAAATCCAGCGCCAGCAGTTGCAGCAGTTCCAGGCGGCTGCTGTCGAGCTGGTTGTGCGCGTCTTCGTAAGACAGTTCCTGCGTCGCCACGTCCGCTTCGGTCTGCACAATGTCAAACTCCGCCATTCGCCCGGCAGCGATCAGCGAACGGTTTACGGCCAGCAACTGACGCGAGCGCGTCAGCGCATCGTTGGCAATTTGCAACTGCTCTTGCGCGCGCAGCAGTTCCCGGTAGGCGACAATAATCTGCGTAATGGTCTGGGCGACGGTGGCTTTCAGCATCAGGCTGTTGGCTTGTTCGGTCAGCCGGGCCAGCCGCACCGGCGCGGTGGCGGCTTCACGGCCCGCGCCGCGCAGCAGCGGCTGAATAACGGTGATGCTGGCCCCGTCGTTGCGGTCGTTTCCGGCATCGTCGGCCTGCGTGGTTCGATGCGTCCAGGCCAGGCTGAACTGGGTACCGTAGGGCGTCAGCAGCGTGGTGGTGGGGGCAATGTCGCGCTGGCGGTAGCGGTCGTCATGATTTCGCGCCGCCAGATAACTGCCGCTTAGCACCAGTTTGGGCGTGAATCGGTCTTCGGCCACCAGCAGATCGAATTTCTGCGCTACGCGATCCAGATAGGCGCTGCGGATAACGCGGTTGTCGCGCAGGCTGAGGTAGATAGCGTCGCTCAACGTCAGATCAATGATTTGCGCATTGAGCCGCGCAGCGCTGGCTCCCGGACGGGTGGGGTGGGACGGCAACAGACGATCGGTCAGCGCGGCCGAAGCATTCAGGCTGATAAGCAATAGGACGGAAGTAAAGGCTCTAATCATCGCGCAGCGCCCTTACCGGTTCGAGCCGGGCCGCCGTCAGGGCCGGATACAGGCCGAAGAACAATCCGACCAGCAGCGAACTGATGATCCCCAGCGGCAACGACAGCGGCGACAGGGAAAAGGCCCAGCCGGAGAGTTTTACGAACAGCCAGGCGGCGGCCAGACCGAAAACAGACCCGGCCAACGCCCCGGCCACTGCCAGCACGACCGCTTCCAGTAGAAATTGGCGGCCAATATCCTGTGGGCGTGCCCCCAACGCCATGCGCACGCCGATTTCACGCCGCCGTTCGGACACATTCATCACCATGACGTTCATCACGCCCACGCCGCCCACCAGTAGCGCGATCCCGCCCAGCCCAGCCAGCAGCCAGGTGAAGGTGCGCGACTGGCGCGCCATCCCCTCCAACAGTTGCTGCGGGATCTGAACCGTTACCTCGCGGCCTGGAGCAAGCGATGAGAGGTAGTTGCGCAGCGCGGCGGCCTGCTGCGGCAGCGTGGCGCCATCGCGGGCTCGCGCCACTACGGTACCAATTTCCGGGGAGGGAACCAGACGACGGATTCCCTCGACGGGCAGCAGAATAGCCTCGTCCACTGGCACCGGGATCAGGGGATTTTGCCCTCGTTCCTGCAAAACACCCACCACCTCGAACAGATAGCCGCCGATCTGTATCCGGTTGCCGAGTGACGCGCCCAGTTCAATGGCGGCTTTCGCGCCCAGCACCGCATAGGTGCTCTGGCGATCGTAACGGGTGAGGAAACGGCCTTGCGTCATGCGTAGCTCCATCGCCAGAGCCAGCTCGGCGCTGGTGCCGACCACAATAGTACTGAAATTTCGACCGTTCAGGCGGGCGTCGGTTGAGGTCAGGATAAGCGGAGCAGCGTAGTGGATACCGGGTAAGGCGCGGGTCAGTGCCAATGTATCCAGTGTGACGGGCGCGCGGCGCTGACCGCCCGATTCTGCTGCGGAAAAGCTTGCAACCAGCATATCGCTGCCCATGTCTTTAAATGTACTGATGGCGTCTGCCGCCGCATTGTGACCGATGTTCAGCAGTGCGACCATCGACGCGCAGCCGACAGCGATACCCAGCAGGGCCAGTAGCGCCCGACGTCCCAACTGTCGCAGGCTATCCAGCGGTTCGGTCAGGGTGTGGCGCAGCGAAGGGCCGTAGGGGCAATGGGAAGTATCAGACATAGCATTCTTCCTGTATGCGCCCATCGCATACCTGAATCCGGCGCTGCATCTGCCGGGCGATGGATTCGTCGTGCGTCACCATCACCAGCGTGACACCCTGTTTACGGTTCAGCGTCAGCAACAGCGAGAGGATTCCACTGGCGGTCTGGCTGTCGAGGTTGCCGGTGGGTTCGTCGGCCAGCAGTAAAGACGGTTCGCCAACCAGGGCGCGGGCGATGGCGACGCGCTGGCGCTGACCGCCGGACAGATCCGCCGGACGGTGACAGACGCGATCGATCAGCCCGACCCGTTCCAGTTGTTTTTGTGCCGCCTGGCGAGCGTCATGACGGGAATGGCCGCGATAGAGCAGCGGCAGCGCCACGTTATCCAGCGCGGTAAGGCGCGGCAGCAGGTTGAAACTCTGGAACACGAAACCGATAACCTGATTGCGCATTCTGGCCCGTTCGTCGGCAGATGCCTGCGCCATGTCGCGACCATTCAGCAACAGACGCCCGGCGCTGGGCTGGTCGAGCAGCCCGATGATATTCAGCAGGGTGCTTTTGCCCGAACCGGACGCGCCGACAATGGCACAGCTCTGGCCGGAAGGAATGAATAGAGAAACATCATGCAGCACCGACTGCATGGATGCGCCGGTACGGTAGGCGTGGGTGATGCTTTGCAGGCAGAGCAACGGCGTATTTTCCATCAATTCCCCAGCATTGCGGGCAGGGACGATAACGGATTATTTTTTATTGTCATTGGCAAGCAGGGTGAAAAGGCTCATCGGAACGAGATGGGAATTTTTCTCCTGTAGCTCGTTTTTCCAGTTATTCAGCGTACTAAACAGGGAGGTGCTATTTGTTGTAAGCGATGAAGAATCTGACGCAATTACCGACTGCAATCGTGCTTCATAACCTGTCGGATATTGTGCCTGTTCTATTGCAGGTAGCGACTGATAATGTTCTAGAATATCAGAGAGTGATTTGGTGATTTTCCCAGTTCGGTTATATTCCGCTTCCATTTTTGCCACGATTTTCTCACGCCATGCTTGTTCCTGATCATATGATTCCGACCAGGCCGCCCGACGTTCATTGACGGTGAAGGCACCACTGTCATCATAGGTGATCAGGGCGAGTTGTTCCCGCGACATTCCTTTGAAGGGATTGCTTGCTTTACCGTTTAAATAATCAGTGGCCTGTTTTGCCCTAGCCAGCAAATCTGGGTCAGTTGTATCGGGAATTTCGGCGTCATAAATTTTTTTATACGAATCGGTATAATAATTCGCGTCGGTGATCTCTTTAAGAATTGACTCGGCTTTGGTCTTGAGTTCGCTGCGGCTAAGACTGGCGTCGCGTTTTTCTGCTCGAGTAGCTGCATCACTTAATTGCTGGGCGAAAGACGACACCTTAGTGGATGTTGTATTGGTGGATTTATTTTGTTCACTCTGTACGGAATCGCTGCTCACTTGATTTTTAATTGCTGAACTCGATGTATTACTTATTTCGTTAGTTAACGTGGTTATTGAAAATTTATTGATGCTGACCATAAACTTCTCCATTCGTTATAGTGTCGCCTGATTGAATTGAAAATAAATTAAATCGACACCACAATACATTTTAATAACAGTACCCATCGCCACCTGTTGGTGACGATGGGGCTATCCATTTCTGGATAATTACTTCATGGTAAATTCAACCGCCCATGCGCCAGTTATACTGGTTGACGTGATGGTGGCTTTACAAGTAGCCCCACCGCTTGCTGTCGCCGTTTTGTTCCATTTTGGTACTTTGGGAATTGTGCCGCTAAACAATCCCCCCGGAATAACTTCATTTACAAACGTCGTACCAAAAACGCAGGTTTTTTTGCCAATGGTGTAGCGAACTACTGCGGCATTTGCGTCAGACGTAATGAGGTTTTGCACAATATATTTATCGGTTCCTTTTGCTACAACAGAAGTTTCCGGCGCAGGTTTCGCTAGTACGCTTGTGCTAACTTCGTTAGTTGTCACTGGGGAATATTTTGCCGGTGCGGTTCCGAGGTTTTTAAATGTAATAGTTACCGGCCCAGCATAAGCCGCGCCAGCAGTAAACAATGACGCAACTGTAATCGTAGCCAGAATACTTTTTTTAATTCGCATATCACATATCTCCATATATTGATTTTTCACACATTTAATAACAAACACATCTTGCCCGATATGCGGCACGGCTTCTTTACTATGCCGCCATTCATCCCTGCTACTGTTTATTCAGCCGTTCCAATAGATTCGTTATCCTCTGCTGTTGGACTTGATCGTACAGCTCGGACGGCATCTCGCGGTCATCGTTGGTGAGTAAGTTGACTGAGGACATGGCTATCGTAGTTTCCGTCAACTGCGTTATAACTGGAGGGTTAGCATTTGCATCACGAAACAGGCGGGACATCATAAGTTCCTCGCCACTAAGGCTAAACAGCCCGGAAGTTGACAACGATTTGTCTGACAAGCCATTCGCCAGTGAAGCCTGTGATTGCACCGTCTTTGAAGTGTTGCTTGGCGTATTTTGCACCTGAATATAGGCCGTCGTGGCTGTGTTGATTTCCATATCCCAATCCTTGAGGTATCAATAGCGTCAGTCGATTTCATTAGAAACAGGCGGAAAAGTCTGTCTGATCAAATATCGACACAATTATTTAAATCTTTACTAATTCTTTACTATTTACTGCATTAATGCTTTCACTGTATTTTCATTTTATTATTTATATACAATGGGTTATCGTCACGCTTGCCTCTTCTGAAATTTATTTTTTTGCTCAATTTTTAAACCATCGCATGAACCACTAACAAAGTGGTACTGATCGGCCAAACCGATCGATATGATCTTGCCGATCTATAAAAACAATTATCTTTTGATCGTTACTTCAATATAGATTCTTCCGGGATTTCTACTAACTGTATGACTTTATTCGCTTTATCCTCAATAGGATGGGTGAAGTACTTTTTCCTGTTCGTCAAGGAAATGGCACCCGGCAGGCTATCATGGCGGAGTATTACCGGCAGGTGCTGGAAACCGCTCGCGCAAAAGACGCCGGGATGGCGGCGGCGCTGGAACTCTCGAGGTTGATGGGATTACGCTCATGACAGTGATGGAGTGGTGCAATATTCTGTTTTCTTACTTCTCCGGACTCTATAAAGGTATCCCAAGAAGATGAATTGGTGGGTCGTGCAGGATGACTCGGCCTTTGGCCTCGCCCCTTCGGGGTCAACGCTGACGCGTTGTTGTCTCGCTTCGCTCGGCTCGAACCTGAACGCAGGTTCTCACCCGCACGACTCGTGCAATATAAAGATAAGTGGATTGACTTCGGAGAGGTAAAACTTTGCGGATATTGGTGGGTCGTGCAGGATTCGAACCTGCGACCAATTGATTAAAAGTCAACTGCTCTACCAACTGAGCTAACGACCCGCAGAAGTGGTGGGTGATGACGGGATCGAACCGCCGACCCCCTCCTTGTAAGGGAGGTGCTCTCCCAGCTGAGCTAATCACCCACTTCTGTACTTCACTTGCTATAAGAAGATCGCTGGTATGAGATTGGTGGGTGATGACGGGATCGAACCGCCGACCCCCTCCTTGTAAGGGAGGTGCTCTCCCAGCTGAGCTAATCACCCAATCTCACTTCTTCTTACTTACACAACGCGGCACTCGAAAGAGTGGTGGGTGATGACGGGATCGAACCGCCGACCCCCTCCTTGTAAGGGAGGTGCTCTCCCAGCTGAGCTAATCACCCTCGCTGTGTGGAGTCGCATTATAGGGATAGTTGAAAGTGAGTCAACGCTTTTTAAAAGTAAAATGGCCGTTCGTTGTAAAATTAGGCAGGACGTCTTATTTCTGGTCGTTACCGATGCTTCCTTATTCACTTCAATAAGTAATAAACCGTGCTGTGGTTCGTTACAGCGTTGAGGATTCGGGGCAGAATGATAGAATGTTGTCCACTTTTGTTATTTGAACTCATGTCGGTATCCGCCGGCAGCCGTTGCGTAATAAGGCTTGTAATCCCAAATGAAAATCAAAACCCGTTTCGCGCCCAGTCCAACTGGCTATCTTCACGTCGGCGGCGCCCGTACCGCACTTTATTCCTGGCTGTTTGCCCGTCATCAAAACGGCGAGTTCGTTTTGCGTATTGAAGATACCGATCTGGAGCGTTCCACGCAGGATGCGATTGATGCCATCATGGATGGTATGAACTGGCTGAATCTTAATTGGGATGAAGGCCCGTATTATCAGACCAAACGCTTTGAGCGTTATAATGCGGTCATTGATCAAATGGTGGAAAACGGTACGGCCTATAAGTGTTATTGCTCAAAGGAACGTCTGGACGCGTTGCGTGAAAAACAGATGGAGAACGGCGAGAAGCCGCGTTATGACGGACGCTGCCGTGATTCCCATGAGCATCATTCCGCTGATGAACCTCATGTGGTGCGTTTTCGCAACCCGCAGGAGGGCGCGGTTATTTTTAACGATCGCATCCGCGGTCCCATCGAGTTCAGTAACCAGGAGCTTGACGATCTGATTATCCGTCGTACCGATGGCTCGCCAACCTATAACTTTTGCGTCGTGATCGACGATTGGGATATGGAAATCACCCACGTTATCCGTGGTGAAGACCATATCAACAATACGCCGCGTCAAATCAACATCCTCAAAGCGTTGGGCGCTCCCGTGCCGGAATATGCCCATGTTTCCATGATCCTGGGCGACGATGGTAAAAAGCTTTCCAAACGTCACGGCGCCGTCGGGGTGATGCAGTATCGTGATGATGGCTACCTGCCTGAAGCGCTGTTGAACTATCTGGTGCGCTTGGGGTGGTCATATGGCGATCAGGAAATCTTCTCCGTTGACGAGATGAAAGCATTGTTCTCATTAGATGCCATCAGCAAATCCGCCAGTGCTTTTAATACCGAAAAGCTGCAATGGCTGAACCACCACTATATTAATCACCTGCCGGCGGAATATGTGGCGACGCATCTGGCGTGGCATATCGAACAGGCGGGCATTGATACCCGTACCGGCCCGCAACTGAGCGAACTGGTTACATTACTGGGCGAGCGCTGCAAAACCCTGAAAGAGATTGCGGCTTCCTGCCGTTACTTTTATGAGGATTTCGACCAGTTTGACGCTGATGCGGCGAAGAAGCATTTGCGTCCGGTTGCCCGTCAGCCATTGGAGTTGGTTCGCGCCAAGCTGGCGGCGATTACTGACTGGACGGCGGAAAACATTCATCATGCTATTCAGGGAACCGCCGATGAGCTGGGACAAGGCATGGGCAAAGTCGGTATGCCGCTGCGTGTGGCGGTGACCGGCGCCGGACAGTCTCCCGGCGTCGATGTTACGGTACAGGCTGTCGGTCAGCAGCGATCGCTGGCGCGTATTGATAAAGCGCTGGCGTTTATCGCCGAGCGTGAAGCTCAGCAATAACCGTTGTTGCTAAACTGCGGTCATCAATAGAATCTTCGCCCCGGCGCCTGCCGGGGTTTTTTATGGTAACAATACGCGGCATCCGACGCTTCTGTTGCCATTTTCATCTGAATGACGAGCGGTTTGGCGTCTTTTTCAGCGGTTAAGCGCATAAACAGATTTAGCCGTTGACACTGCTAATCGGGTTTCATATTATGCGACCCGTTCGCACGGATACTGTCTGTCACAGAACGGGGCTATAGCTCAGCTGGGAGAGCGCTTGCATGGCATGCAAGAGGTCAGCGGTTCGATCCCGCTTAGCTCCACCAAACTCCTTTGGGTTTGGTTTCCGTATTACGAACATTCCACATATGTGGGGCTATAGCTCAGCTGGGAGAGCGCTTGCATGGCATGCAAGAGGTCAGCGGTTCGATCCCGCTTAGCTCCACCAAATCAAGATATCTCTTTCTGTTTATCTGCCTTTATCTACGTCATCCCGATTTTTTGCGTGGGTAAAATTACTGCCTCCATTGGCTGAAGGCAGCGTTTGCTTATTGATTCTCCGGCAGACGCGGCATCCAGTCTATCGGAGCCAATCCTTGTTGCTCAAGGAGCCGGTTGGCCTGGGAAAAGTGTTTACACCCCAGGAAGCCGCGATGGGCCGATAAAGGGGAGGGGTGCGGCGCTTTTAAAACGTGGTGGCGCTGGCGGTCAATAATGTTGCCTTTTTTCTGCGCATGCGATCCCCACAGTAAAAAGACAAGCCCTTCCCGGTTCTCATTCAATGCCGCAATAACGCGATCGGTAAAAGTTTCCCAGCCCAGATTAGCGTGGGAATGAGCCTGACCGGCCTCAACGGTTAACACCGTATTCAGCAACAGCACCCCTTGCTCGGCCCAGCTTTGCAGGAAGCCATGTCGTGGGATTTCAAAGCCCGGTATGTCATTAGCCAGTTCTTTATAAATATTGACCAGCGACGGCGGCGCAGGAACGCCGGGACGAACGGAAAAAGAGAGTCCATGCGCCTGGTTAGGGCCGTGATAGGGATCCTGACCGAGAATAACCACTTTAACCTGATGAAGTTCGGTAAAGCGGAAAGCGTTAAAGACATCTTTCTGCGGAGGGTAAATGGTTTTTCCAGCGGCGCGTTCTTTGCCGACGAATTCAAGCGTATTAATAAAGTAGGGCTGCTGTTTTTCTTGCGCCAGTACGTCATGCCAGGTTAGGGAAGTCGCCATCATGCACTCTCTGTCCATAGGGTGGATTTTATTGTCGGTAGCTTACCGTTCAATTGTGCCGAGGTAAAATCGTACCGACAGGAAAAGTGCGGGAGTGATTGATTGTTTTGAAAATAAATTGAAAATTTACAAAAAAATTGCAATTATGCGGGTGGTTAAATTTGATATAAAACAATAAATTGCCCGAATCGATTGATTATGCAAGGTTCTTAAATTGATTTAAATCAAGGTTACCCCCACCTTGTACTGGTATACAGGGAGTCAGATACGGTTGGTTTTATGCAAACGTTAAGAACTGACGATAGTTTGTTACTGATACCAATTTTCAATTAAGACAATAATACGCCGTTTTACGGAGGCAATAATGGTTACTGGTATTCAAATCACCAAAGCGAACAACAGTGCGCTGATCAACTCCTTCTGGTTGCTGGACGAAGAAAAATCTCAGGCACGTTGTGTCTGTGCAAAATCCGGTTATAGCGAAGATCAAATCGTGCCGGTAAGCGATCTGGGCCAGATCGAATATCGTGAAGTCCCGCTGGAAATCAAATCGGAAGTGCGCGTGGAAGGCGGTCAACATCTGAATGTAAACGTGCTGCGTCGGGAAACGCTGGAAGATGCCGTTCAACATCCGGAAAAATATCCGCAGCTGACAATCCGTGTTTCTGGATATGCCGTGCGTTTTAACTCTTTGACGCCGGAACAGCAGCGCGACGTTATCACCCGTACTTTTACTGAAAGCCTGTAAGTTTCCGGGGTTATTCGAAACCTGGATTAAAAAGAAAGGGAGCCGCGGCTCCCTTTCTTTTTTTGCGTGTTATTTGCCGGCCGATTCGTCAGTTTTTTGCTTCGGCTGGCGACGTTTACCGATGTTTTTGCTATCCCGGTGACGTACTTTCACTTTGACTTTGGCCTTCTCTTTGTCTTTCTCTTTTTTTTCTTGCCGCTTGGCCAACGCTTTCTTGGACGGCTTGCCCGTGGTTTTGGCGCTCGGCGCTTTGGTGGCCGGACGCAGCTCTTCAACAATGCGCGGCTTGAGCGGTTCATTCAGGTAACGGCTGATTTTGCCAAGCAGAAGATGGTCGTGCGCTTCAACAAAAGAGATGGCGCAACCTTTGCGACCCGCACGGCCCGTGCGTCCTATACGGTGGAGATAGGTGTCCGCGGTACGGGGCAGGTCAAAGTTGAACACATGGCTGACATCATTGATGTCTATGCCGCGCGCGGCGACATCGGTTGCAACCAGCACGTTCACCCGACCGTCGCTCAGGCGTTTAATCGCTTCGTTACGCTTGGCCTGCACCATTTCACCTTCGAGGTAACAGGCGGTAATGCCCGCTTCCCGCAACCAGGCAACCAGTTCATGAACGCGCTCGCGCTTACGCACGAAAACAATGGAGCGGGTGACATCCGGTTGTTTTAACTGATGGCAAAGCAGAGCCGTTTTGTGTTTGATGTCGTCGGCACGGTAGTACCATTGCAGAATTTTTTTACGCTCGCGGCGTGAGGGATCGGCCTCAACTTCGACCGGATCGTTCAGCAAACGCTCGGCGAAGTCTTTAATCGCTTCGCCTTCCAGCGTGGCGGAAAAGAGCAGAGTCTGTTTACGCCAGCGGGTTTCACCGGCGATATGCTCGATATCCTGCGCGAATCCCATATCCAGCATTCTGTCCGCTTCATCGAGGATCAGGGTTTCCACCGCGCGGCAATCAAAGTTTTCTTCTTTAATGTATTGCAGCAAACGCCCCGTCGTGGCAACCACAACATCCTGGTTTTCACTAAACACTTCGGCGTGGTTCATATAAGCCACGCCGCCGGTAATAGTGGCGATGTCCAGATGGGTGTGGGCGGCCATGATGCGCGCCTGATCGGCAACCTGCATGGCAAGTTCGCGCGTCGGCGTTAAGATCAGAATGCGAGGCGGCCCGGATTTTTTACGAGGAAAATCCAACAGATGCTGTAAGACCGGCAACAGGTACGCGGCGGTTTTACCCGTGCCTGTCGGCGCTGAACCCAGTACATCGCGGCCGTCCATTGCCGGCGGGATTGCCGCCGACTGAATTGCAGTCGGACGTTCATAACCCATATCGCGCAGGGCGTCTAACAGGCTGTCATCAAGATCTAACTCGGAAAAATGTGTTGCTGTCATGGTCTACCTCTGTTTGGGGCGCTGATTATAGACGCATTGGCCGTGTTCTTCACCTGTTTAAACCGACAACCGCGCTTTTACTGTATAGATGTTTATCCTATGCTACGACGGTTTTAATCTGGAACGCATAATCATGAGTGTGCAATCTGATAATAAACCGACGCTGCGTGGCGGCGGGTTTACTTTCAAACAATTTTTTGTCGCGCACGATCGCTGTGCGATGAAGGTGGGCACCGATGGCATATTGTTGGGCGCCTGGACGCCGGTAGCCGGCGTATCGCGCATATTGGATATTGGCTGCGGCTCTGGCCTGATCGCCCTGATGCTGGCGCAGCGAACCCGTCATCACGTGCAGATTGATGCGGTTGAACTGGATGCGGCGGCAGGCCGTCAGGCCGGTGAAAATATCGCGGCGTCGCCGTGGTCTGAACGTATGCGCGTTTATGTTGATGATGTTGTGAATTTCGCGGCCGCCGGCCCGGCGAGTTACCCCCTGATTGTCAGCAATCCGCCTTATTATGCGCCCGGCGTCGCCTGCGGCACCGCGCAGCGAGCGCAGGCGCGTTACACCACCGCGCTGACGCATGAGATCCTGCTCGACTGCGTGCGGTGTCTGGTAACGCCCGACGGCGTGTTCTGTGTGGTGTTGCCGACGGCGATTGCCGACGATTTTATTCCGCTGGCGCAGCGGCGGAATTGGTTTCTCCGTCAGCGCTTGGACGTAAGCGAATATCATTCGCGGCCTGCGCATCGCACGTTGCTCGCCCTATCACCGCAATCGGGAGAGTGTCTGACGCGGCAACTGGTGATTCGTGATGCGGATCGGCGCTATTCCACTGAATTTCAGGCGCTGACAAAAGATTTTTATCTGTTTATGTAGGTTCCGCGATCGGGAACCTACATAACGGTGAGGCTAGGGCGTAAGGATCGTCGGTTTAGGCGCATCGAACCGGTCTGGATAATCAAGGGTGTAGTGCAATCCGCGGCTTTCTTTTCTGTCCAGCGCGCAGCGAACGATTAACTCGGCCACCTGTACCAGATTGCGTAACTCCAGCAAATTATTGGAAATGCGGAAATGCGAGTAATACTCGTCGATTTCCTGCTGGAGCAGGATAATGCGATGCAGCGCCCGTTCCAGTCGTTTAGTGGTGCGCACGATCCCGACATAGTCCCACATAAATAGCCTTAGCTCGTGCCAGTTATGCTGGATAACCACCTGTTCGTCCGAATTGTCGACCTGACTTTCATCCCAGGCCGGCAATTCTCCTGCCGGCATGATTTGCGGCAGGCGTTGCAGGATATCTTCCGATGCCGACCAACCGTATACCAGACACTCCAGTAAAGAGTTCGACGCCATGCGGTTTGCGCCGTGCAGTCCGGTATAGCTCACCTCGCCGATGGCATACAACCCGTCGACATCGGTATGCCCATGCTGATCGACCATCACGCCGCCGCAGGTATAGTGCGCGGCAGGAACAATGGGGATCGCTTCACGGGTGATATCAATGCCTAACGACAACAGCTTTTCATAGATGGTGGGGAAATGCTGCTTCACAAACTCGGCAGGTTTGTGGCTGATGTCCAGGTACATGCAGTCAGCGCCAAGACGCTTCATTTCGTGGTCAATGGCTCTGGCAACCACATCACGCGGGGCAAGTTCGCCCCGGGGATCGAAATCAGGCATGAAACGGCTGCCGTCAGGGCGCTTCAGGTAAGCGCCTTCCCCACGCAGGGCTTCGGTCAGCAGGAAGTTTCGCGCCTGCGGGTGAAATAAGCAGGTAGGGTGAAACTGATTAAATTCCAGATTGGCCACCCGGCAGCCCGCACGCCATGCCATGGCAATGCCATCGCCGGATGAAATGTCCGGGTTGGTGGTGTATTGATACACCTTGGATGCGCCGCCGGTGGCGAGAACCACGGTTTTCGCCCGGCAGGATTCGACGACTTCCCGTTCACGGTTCCAGATGTAAGCGCCGACAATTCGCCGGGTTCCCGGCAGACCTAGCTTATCGGACGTGATCAAATCGACGGCATTACAACGTTCCATAATATGGATATTGGGATGAGAGCGGGCTTTTTGTACCAGGATATTTTCCACTTCTTTCCCGGTGGCGTCAGCCGCGTGCAGTATGCGGCGGTGGCTATGCCCCCCTTCGCGGGTAAGGTGATAGCGAGCCTCACCGTTGGTGCTGGTTTCCGTATCGAACAAGACGCCCTGATCGATCAGCCATTGCACACAACTTTTGGCATTGCTGGCGATGAACTCCACGGCTTGGCGTTCGCACAGTCCGTCACCCGCGATTAATGTGTCTTCAATATGTGAATCGATGCTATCGGTCTCATCGAAAACCGCGGCGATACCGCCCTGGGCATAGAAAGTCGAGCCCTCATTAAGCGGGCCTTTGCTGAGAACGGTAACGTTTGCCTGCGCGGCCAGACGAAGGGCGAGAGACAGCCCGGCAGCGCCGCTGCCAATGATCAATACATCACAGGAGTATTCAGTGGTCGGTTGCATGTTCGTGTCGTCAACGTAAGAAAGAAGAGGAAAACCGATGTTAGCACTCAATGTTTTATCCCTGTATTGATTTTTACGGCCCTGTAAAGATGTATAAATACCGGACTCCATGAGGGCCCGGGCCGTGCTAATGTGGTGGATTTATCGTATGATCGGTCAGGTCTGCGCCATGATAAATGAAAAAACCAGGGGCGTTGACGTGAAAGCGTTACGTACGGGGTTAAACAACGGTAAGCAGAAGAAATTGATTACCCGGAACTTTATGTCATGTATTGACTCCAAGCTAGAGCTTGCTCTGGGTATAACTATATGGCTGGCAGTACTATTTTACGTGTGGAGAACGATTTGAGGAGATATTACCTCGGATGAGCGAGCAGCTAGCAGATCAGGTTCTGGTCGAGCGGGTCCAGAAGGGCGATCAAAAATCGTTTAACCTACTGGTTATTCGCTACCAGCATAAGGTGGCGAGCCTGGTATCCCGTTATGTGCCCCAAGGGGACGTGCCTGACGTGGTGCAGGAATCGTTTATCAAAGCGTATCGCGCCCTGGAATCATTTCGCGGCGATAGCGCTTTTTATACATGGTTGTATCGGATTGCGGTGAATACGGCGAAAAATTATCTGGTTGCTCAGGGCCGACGCCCTCCTTCCAGCGATATTGATGCCAATGACGCTGAAAACTATGAAAATGCAGGCGCATTGAAAGAAATATCGAACCCTGAGAATTTAATGTTGTCAGAGGAATTGAGAAGTATTGTTTTCCGTACTATTGAGTCTTTACCGGAAGATTTACGCCTGGCGATTACGCTGCGTGAATTAGATGGACTGAGTTACGAAGAGATCGCCATGATTATGGATTGTCCGGTCGGCACTGTTCGTTCTCGTATCTTCCGGGCCCGGGAAGCTATTGATAATAAAGTACAACCGCTTATTCAGCGTTAGTGAGTTCTCGTCGCTGCGCGTGATTAATGATGGATTTGACAAGGTAAGGGTATCGGTATGCAGAAAGAGAAACTTTCCGCTTTAATGGATGGTGAGGCAGTAGATTCCGAACTGCTGAATTCCTTGTCACGCGATGACAAGTTGCAGCAAAGTTGGCAAAGTTATCATCTAATCCGCGATACGTTACGTGGGGATATTGGTGAACAGGTCGTCCATCTGGATATCGCCTCCCGCGTTGCCGCCGCGATTGAAAAGGAACCTGCTCGCCTGGTTCCGCAATCGCAACCGGAGTCTCAGCCGCATCCCGATCGCTGGCCTCAGATGCCGTTCTGGCATAAGGTTCGTCCGTGGGCCAGCCAGTTGACTCAGGTAGGCGTTGCGGCCTGCGTGTCTCTGGCGGTTATCGTTGGCGTTCAGAATTATAACCAGACGGGGGTTGCGGACACCGTTACGGAATCCGCCGCGTTCAGCACGTTGCCGGCAATGGGAACCGCGTCTCCGGTCAGTCTGGGGGTTCCTTCAGAAAATATCGCCTCCCATAGCGGTCAGCAGAAATCCGATGTGCAGCGCAATCGCCTCAATGCTATTTTGCAGGACTATGAATTACAGCGCCGCCTGCACGCAGAGCAACTTCAGCAGCATGACGATCATCAGCAGGCTGCGATTCAGGTTCCAGGAACTCAATCATTAGGGACTCAGCCTCGGTAATGAAGCATGTCTGGCTTGCCGCCTGTTTGCTGATTGGCAGTTTATGTTATTCCACCCTCGCCCCGGCGCAAACCGCGTCCGGGGCGTTGTTGCAACAGATGAACAATGCCAGTCGCTCGTTAAACTACGAAATCTCTTTTATCAATATCACCCGTCAGGGATTTGAGTCGGTACGATACCGTCACGCCGTTATTAATAATCGTTCATTGGCGCAGTTGGTGTTTATGGATGGGCCGCGGCGTGAGATCGTGCAGCGCGGGAATGAAATCAGCTATTTCGATTCCGGCCTGGAGCCTTTTACCCTGTCGAGCGATCATATCGTCGATTCGTTACCTTCGCTGGTTTATGCGGATTTCCAAAAGCTCACCCAATATTATGATTTCGTTCCCGCGGACGGGCGAGTCCGTATCGCCGATCATCTGGCGGTGGGGATCCGGATTATTTCACGGGATGCGACGCGTTACAGCTATGCCGTGTGGGTTGACGCGGAGTCTAAACTGCCGTTACGGGTCGATTTGCAGGATGGTAATGGCGAACGTCTGGAACAGTTTCTGGCGACGTCGTTAATTGTGGACGATGACATTGTAAACGCCATGCGGCCGCTGGAAAGCATTCACTTGCCTCCGTCATTGCCCGTGCCCCGTTCAGAAAACATCGATTTCGCCTGGTCGGCAGAATGGTTGCCGGTGGGGATGAAAGAGGTTTCGCACAGCCGCAGAACGTTGCCGGGCGTCAATTTGCCGATTGAAACGCGTTTGTACAGTGATGGTTTGTTTAGTTTTTCCGTCAACGTCAGCCCTGCTGCCGAAGCGCGGGCTGAGCAGGCTGTTCGTACCGGAAGGCGTTCAATACACACTGAGGTTCGCGATAATAATGAGATCACGGTTGTCGGTGAACTCCCGCCGGCCACGGCTAAACGCGTGGCGGACAATATTATCCTGAAGGCGCAACAATGATTAAAGAGTGGGCGACGGTTATTTCATGGCAGGACGGCATCGCGTTGCTACGCTGTGAACAACGTTCCGGATGCAGCGGCTGCCAATCGCGTTCGACATGTGGAACCGGGTTGTTGAATCAGCTAGGCGCGCCGGCTGAACACCTGTTGCAGGTGCCTTGTGAACAACCGTTGCAAACCGGGCAACGGGTGGAGCTGGGGATTGCCGAAAAGCATTTGTTGCAGTCCGCGGTGATGGTCTACTTTGTTCCTCTGGTGGGGTTGCTTGCCGGAGCGGCGCTGTTTCAGGCTCTTTTTATCAGCGAGTTCTCCGCCATTCTCGGGGCATTGACCGGGGGCGGGCTGGCTTTTTTATCGGTAAAGCGCTGGGCGGGAAACCCCGATAAAAACAGCCGCTATCAGCCCGTCATTTTGCAAATTGCGTTGCCGGGTGAGTTATTACACATTCACAGCGTCGCGGAGTCATAGAATGGGGCGAGCGGGGTAATACCCTATCGCTATTCCTTATTATTCCCCATTATTTTCAGCCGTTGTCATCGATTTGATCTCTTCTTTCACCCCGTCGTTCCGTGGTTCAGCATAAAACCGTCATAATCAAAGGTAATGCGCGGTACATGACTAGGTTTTCGGTCGTCCGGCATGTAGAATGCAGCGATTCAGGTGGAAGGTCGTCGCTGCTGTTTTCACCTAATGCGCATGCCCATCGGCAAGAATTTCAGGAATATCAAGGTAGAAAAATTTTTATAATGAAGCACATACGAAATTTCTCCATTATTGCCCACATCGACCACGGTAAGTCGACGTTATCTGACCGCATTATCCAGATTTGCGGTGGTTTAACCGAACGTGAAATGGCTGCGCAGGTTCTGGATTCTATGGATCTGGAGCGTGAACGCGGTATCACGATTAAAGCGCAGAGTGTGACGCTGGATTACAAGGCGCAGGATGGTCAAACTTACCAGTTAAACTTCATTGATACTCCCGGACACGTTGACTTTTCTTATGAGGTTTCCCGTTCGCTGGCCGCTTGTGAAGGCGCTTTGCTGGTGGTGGATGCGGGGCAGGGGGTGGAAGCCCAGACGTTGGCGAACTGCTACACTGCGCTGGATATGGATTTAGAGGTTGTTCCGGTACTGAATAAAATCGACCTGCCCGCCGCCGACCCGGACCGCGTCGCGCAGGAAATTGAAGATATCGTCGGTATTGATGCGACGGATGCCGTGCGTTGTTCGGCTAAAACCGGTATCGGCGTGCCCGAAGTATTGGAGCGTCTGGTACGGGACGTTCCCCCTCCCGCAGGAAGTGGGGATGCGCCATTACAGGCGCTGATTATTGACTCCTGGTTTGATAACTACCTGGGCGTTGTGTCGCTGGTGCGCATTAAAAATGGTTCGATGCGTAAAGGCGACAAAATTAAAGTCATGAGCACCGGGCAGGTTTACAACGCTGACCGGCTGGGTATTTTTACCCCGAAACGCCTTGATCGCGACGTGCTCAACTGCGGTGAGGTCGGCTGGCTGGTTTGTGCCATCAAAGATATTCTGGGGGCGCCGGTCGGCGATACGCTGACGCTGGCTCGTCAGCCGGCGGAAAAAGCGTTGCCGGGATTCAAGAAAGTTAAACCTCAGGTATATGCCGGGTTATTCCCCATCAGTTCCGATGATTATGAAGCGTTTCGTGATGCGCTGGGCAAATTGAGCCTTAACGATGCTTCCCTGTTTTACGAACCGGAAAGCTCCACCGCGCTGGGCTTTGGTTTCCGCTGCGGTTTCCTGGGGCTGTTGCACATGGAAATCATTCAGGAACGGCTGGAGCGTGAATACGATCTGGATCTGATCACCACCGCGCCTACGGTTGTTTATGAAGTGGAAACCACCGCCGGCGAGACAGTCTACGTCGATAGCCCGTCAAAGCTGCCGCCGCTGAATAATATTCAGGAATTGCGCGAGCCTATCGCCGAATGCCATATGCTGATGCCGCAGGAGTTCCTGGGGAACGTCATCACACTGTGTATCGAGAAGCGCGGCGTACAGACCAATATGGTCTATCACGGCAATCAGGTGGCGCTGACGTATGAAATTCCGATGGCGGAAGTGGTGCTCGATTTCTTTGACCGTCTGAAATCGACCTCTCGGGGTTACGCCTCGCTGGACTACAGTTTCAAACGCTTTCAGGCTTCCGACATGGTGCGCGTCGATGTGCTTATCAACGGCGAGCGCGTGGATGCGCTGGCGCTGATTACTCATCGGGATAACGCTCAGTACCGTGGCCGCGATCTGGTGGAAAAGATGAAAGATCTTATCCCGCGTCAGCAGTTTGATATCGCCATTCAGGCGGCGATCGGCAACCACATTATCGCCCGTTCCACCGTTAAGCAGTTGCGCAAGAACGTACTGGCGAAATGTTATGGCGGCGATGTCAGCCGTAAGAAAAAACTATTGCAGAAACAGAAAGATGGTAAGAAACGTATGAAGCAGGTAGGTAACGTTGAATTACCGCAGGAAGCGTTCCTGGCTATTTTGCACGTCGGCAAAGACAACAAATAATCCTGAGGAGTTGGCATGGCCAATATGTTTGCCGTAATTTTGGCGTTGGTAACGCTAGTCACGGGAATTGTCTGGTGCTTTGAACGTTTTATGTGGGCGCCCGCGCGGCGGAAAAAATTTGCGGCGTTGAATGCGCCGGCGGATGACCGCGCAGTGTCAAAAGCCGTTGAGCAACCGGGATGGATCGAAACCGTCGCCTCCATCTTTCCGGTGGTGGCGTTGGTTTTAGTTGTGCGTTCATTTATTTATGAGCCGTTTCAGATCCCCTCCGGTTCCATGATGCCGACATTGCTGATCGGCGATTTTATCCTGGTAGAGAAATTTGCTTACGGTATTAAAGAACCCTTTACTCAGAAAACCTTGATTGAGACCGGCCTTCCGAAGCGTGGCGATATTGCCGTGTTTAAGTATCCATCCGATCCTAAGGTTGATTTTATCAAACGCGTGGTCGGCCTGCCGGGCGATCGGGTCAGTTATAATCCTCTGAGCAAGCAGATTACGATTTACCCGGCCTGCGACGGTCAGCAAATTTGCGATAAAGCACTGGCTGTAACCTATAATAATGTACAGCCCAGCGACTTTGTGCAGACATTCAATCAGCCGGGCCTGGAATCGCGCAGCGGTTTTTATCAGATCCCGGTGAATGAAAATAAAGCCGACGGCATCCGCATGGGGATACGTAAAGAGTCGTTTGGCAATGTGACGCACAATATTCTGGTGGTTCCCGGGGTGCAGGATCAACTCGGCGGATATTATCAGCAGTCGCAACAACCGCTCGCAACCTGGGTTGTGCCGGCCGGTCATTATTTCATGATGGGAGATAACCGCGATAACAGTCTGGATAGCCGTTATTGGGGTTTTGTACCGGAAAGAAATCTGGTTGGTAAAGCGACGACAATCTGGATGAGCTTTGAGAAACAGGAAGGTGAATGGCCTACCGGGGTTCGATTGAGCCGTATTGGCGGTATTCACTAATTCAAGGCGATAAACACGCAGCATTATTACGCTGCCCGTTGTAGAATATTTCCGGAAATAAACGCAGGCTCCCGGTCGGGAGCCAATGCAAACGAAACAGTTTTGGCAGCAAGTTAGCAAGTCAGGACTGTTCCGTGTGCTGTTGTTTTTGACGCATTCTTGATCTATTGGTAACACATGAATCCCATCCTGATAAACCGTTTACAAAGAAAGCTGGGCTATACTTTTCAGCAGTACGAACTTTTGTTACAGGCTCTGACACATCGAAGCGCCAGCAGCAAGCACAATGAAAGGCTTGAGTTTCTGGGCGATTCTATTCTGAGTTTTGTTATCGCGAACGCGCTGTATCACCGTTTTCCCAAGGTGGATGAAGGGGATATGAGCCGGATGCGCGCGACGCTGGTGCGCGGTAATACGCTGGCGGAAATTGCGCGTGAATTTGAATTGGGCGAGTGTCTGCGTCTGGGGCCGGGAGAGTTGAAGAGCGGAGGTTTCCGTCGGGAATCCATTCTGGCTGATACGGTAGAAGCGCTGATCGGGGGGATTTTCCTCGATAGCGATATTCAAACCATTGAGCGGTTGATCCTGAACTGGTATCAAAGCCGACTGGCTGAAATCAGCCCGGGCGATAAGCAAAAAGATCCGAAAACGCGCTTACAGGAATTTTTGCAAGGGCGTCACTTACCGCTGCCGACCTATCTGGTTGTTCAAGTGCGCGGTGAGGCGCACGATCAGGAGTTTACTATTCATTGTCAGGTCAGTGGTTTTAGTGAATCGGTCATCGGCACCGGTTCGAGCCGCCGAAAGGCTGAGCAGGCTGCGGCAGAACAAGCGTTGAAAAAACTGGAGCTTGAATGAGCGAAGAACAGACATACTGCGGTTTTGTCGCGATTGTCGGCCGGCCTAACGTAGGTAAATCCACATTATTGAATCAGTTGCTGGGGCAGAAGATTTCGATTACCTCGCGTAAACCCCAGACCACACGCCATCGCATTATGGGCATCCATACCGAGGGGCCGTATCAGGCTATCTACGTGGATACCCCCGGGCTGCATATCGAGGAGAAGCGGGCAATTAATCGTCTGATGAACCGTGCGGCCAGCAGTTCGATTGGCGATGTCGAGCTGATTATTTTTGTGGTCGAAGGCACGCACTGGAACGATGATGACGAAATGGTGCTGAATAAGCTGCGTGACCAGAAACATCCCGTTCTGCTGGCGATTAACAAAGTGGATAACGTAACGGATAAAACCAAGCTGTTGCCGCATATTCAATTTATCAGTCAGCAAATGAACTTCCTGGATGTGGTGCCGATTTCCGCCGAGAAGGGCACGAACGTCGATACCATCGCCGGCATTGTGCGTAAGCATTTGCCGCAGGCGGCGCATCATTTCCCGGAAGATTACATTACCGATCGTTCGCAACGGTTTATGGCTTCAGAAATTATTCGTGAAAAACTGATGCGCTTTCTGGGTGAGGAATTGCCCTACTCGGTAACGGTGGAGATTGAGCGTTTCGTCACCAATGAACGCGGCGGGTATGACATTAACGGGCTGATTCTTGTCGAACGTGAAGGTCAGAAGAAAATGGTGATCGGCAACAAAGGCTCTAAAATTAAAACCATCGGCATTGAAGCTCGCCAGGATATGGAAGAGATGTTTGAAGCCAAAGTTCACCTCGAATTATGGGTAAAAGTAAAATCAGGCTGGGCGGACGACGAACGTGCGCTGCGTAGCCTGGGTTACAGTGAAGACTTGTAAGGCCGATGCCGATGGAAGGCTGGCAACGCGCGTTTGTCTTGCATGGGCGACCTTACAGCGAAACCAGTCTACTACTGGATTTATTCAGTGAAAGCGATGGTCGGGTTCGGGTGCTTGCCAAAGGCGCCCGGGCGCGTCGTTCAAGTCTGAAAGGCTGCTTGCAGCCTTTTACTCCTCTGCTGGTTCGTTGGAGCGGGCGGGGCGAAGTGAAAACCCTGCGCAATGCCGAGCCAGTCTCGCTGGCGCTTCCGCTTAGCGGAAGTATGCTCTACAGCGGTTTATACGTGAATGAACTGCTGGCCCGGGTTCTGGAGCATGAAACCAATTATTCCGCGCTCTTTTTTGATTATCTCAACTGTTTGCAGCAGCTTGCCGTTCAGAATGTCTCGCCTGAGCCGGCATTGCGCCGCTTTGAGCTTGCCTTGCTGGGGAACCTGGGATATGGCGTGGATTTTCTGCATTGTGCCGGGAGCGGCGAACCGGTAGCCGATAGCATGACCTACCGCTATCGTGAAGAGAAAGGCTTTATTGCCAGCCTGGTCGTCGATAACAACAGCTTTACCGGTTATGAGTTGCGCGCGTTGGCGTCACGGGAGTTTCCCGACGCGGCGACATTACGCGCGGCCAAGCGTTTTACCCGTATCGCCCTAAAACCTTATCTTGGCGGTAAGCCGCTGAAAAGCCGTGAACTGTTTCGCCAGTTTTTACCTAAGTTCGATTTACCGAAAACCCCGCCTGCCGATAAATAATCCTGCTTCTTCTGTACCCGGAAACGCGCACATCGGTGTAAACTGCCTTTTATTACGCATTATTTTATCGAGGATTTACCATGGCTGAGCTGTTATTGGGCGTTAATATCGATCACATCGCAACCCTGCGTAATGCCCGCGGTACCGCCTATCCGGACCCGGTGCAGGCTGCCTTTTTGGCTGAGCAGGCGGGGGCTGACGGGATTACCGTCCACCTGCGTGAAGATCGTCGTCATATCACCGATCGTGATGTCCGTATCCTGCGGGAAACCATTCAAACCCGTATGAATCTGGAAATGGCCGTGACCGAAGAGATGGTGAATATTGCCTGTGAGTTGAAACCGCATTTTTGCTGTCTGGTGCCTGAAAAACGTCAGGAAGTGACCACCGAGGGCGGACTGGATGTTGCGGGTCAGCAGGAGAAAATGAACGATGCGGTGGCCAGATTAAGTCGCGCGGGGATCCAGGTGTCCTTGTTCATTGATGCCGATAAACGCCAAATCGATGCGGCCGCCGCTAGCGGCGCGCCTTACATCGAAATCCATACCGGCGCTTATGCCGATGCCGTCGATGAACCGTCCCGTCAACATGAGTTTGCGCGCATCCGCGAGGCTGCTGCCTATGCCGCGGGCAAAGGATTGAAAGTCAATGCCGGCCACGGTCTGACCTACCATAATGTGCTGCCTATTGCGGCGTTGCCGGAAATGCATGAGTTGAACATCGGTCACGCCATTATCGGACGTGCGGTGATGAGTGGCTTGGGCGCTGCGGTTGTTGAAATGAAAGCGCTGTTGCGGGAAGCGCGACGCTGATGGCGATCCTCGGTCTCGGAACGGATATTGTCGAGATCGCTCGCATCGAATGGGTGATTGAGCGTTCGGGGGAGCGGCTGGCGCGGCGGATTTTGACGGAAAATGAGTGGCGACAATATCAGCAGCATCGGCAACCGGCCCGTTTTCTTGCCAAGCGCTTTGCCGTTAAGGAAGCGGCGTCGAAAGCCTTTGGTACTGGAATTCGCAACGGGTTGGCTTTTACTCAGTTTGAGGTATTTAACGACGAACTGGGGAAGCCTTGCCTGCGCTTTTTTGCCAAAGCTTCCGAGCTGGCTGCTCGTCTGGGGGTAAAGCATGTGCATGTTACCCTGGCGGATGAGCGGCGTTACGCATGCGCAACGGTGATTATCGAAGATTAAGGCTCAGAGTTTGTCCGCGTGATGCAGTAACACGTACTTTTCCCACAACTGCTCATTCCCTTCCTGGTGCTCGGGATCCTTGATGATGGTGTTGTCGATCGGACACACTTTCTGACAGGTTGGCGTGTCGTAATGCCCGACACATTCCGTGCACCGGCTGGCATCGATTTCGTAGATGTCCATGCCCATTGCGATAGCCTGGTTGGGACATTCAGGTTCACACATATCGCAGTTGATACATTTATGGGTGATGAGTAACGCCATGATGATCTTCTATCTTACAAACAGGGCGCAGATTATACCTGCTGACAGCAGTTTTAAACACGCTCAACTGTCGTTGACGGACAAATAGATAGTGAAGTTATAGGGTAAAAAAACCATCTGTTCGTTAAATTGGTTCTGAGTTTATCCTTTAGAATACCAACATCAGCCAATACGACTGTGACTCTCGGATTTTAATCTATTGATTTATAACTTAAATTAATGTAATTGTGATGCTAGTATTTTATGCGCCTCAGGTAGTGGACATAGATTAATCAGTATCGTTGATAAAGTTTGTTTCTGGAGAGTCGATAACGGTATATACCCGTGTAGATCTGGTTTTTATAACTAATAGTGTCAGTCTAATGGCGGAAATTATAGTGCAACAGGAAGGGAATTTTAATCAGTTTGGGCTATTGTTTCCCCAGCAGGGGAACGCTGAATCATTGGATCCTGACTACTGGCGTCAATGCCAGCGGCGGTATACTTTTCAGCCGATTTACCGAACATCAGGTAAATTGATGGCTATTGAGTTATTAACCTCGGTTTTTTCCCCTTCCTTGCCACAACAGTTTGTTTCTCCTGAAAAATATTTTGCCAACATCAATGTTGACGCGCGTCTGAAAATTATTGTGGAGCAACTGCAACTTCTGTCCCAGTGGCACCTGCGTTTTATCCGTGACGACCTGGTGGCATCGCTTAATATTGACGGTATGACGTTGCTTGCTTTACAAAAAAGTCATGAAGCGAAAAGGCTTATCTCTTCGATGCCCTGGATCCGTTTCGAGATGGTAGAAAACCAGGGGGGATTACCGAAAGAGATCTTGACGAAACTGCCCGAAGCGCAAACGCTCTGGTTGGATGATTTTGGTTGCGGGATGGCGAATTTTTCATCATTAATGTTGGCGCAGTATGATTGCATTAAAGTTGCCCGTGAACTGTTTATTCTGCTACAGCAAAGCGGTGAAGGCCGTGAGGTTTTCCCTGCGCTGATTGCCTTGCTCGCGCGCTTTTGCAATTACGTCGTTATTGAAGGAATTGAGACGAAAGAAGAGTGGGCCATTGTTAAATCCTCGCATGCGGATGCTGCACAGGGATACTATCTTTCTCGTCCTCAACCATTTGATAACTTTGATGCGCTAAGAACGGAACTTTAGGTGAAAGTTTCTACTCGATCATCTTTTTCTCTGAGCATTGATTAACGCTTTGCAATGCACGTTATTCTAAATCTGATTTTATCCTTTCTTTATTCCTTTCCTCCTCAACGCTATTACGTCGGTTAACGTTTACTGATTCCAAAAAATCAGGCGCATTATGATAACTTTTTCTTATAGTTAAAAAAAGTGTTTTGATTTGTTGGTTTACTTGTTTGTGTTGTTTTATTTCTTAATTTTTGTTAAATGCAGTGATTGATATTGTTAAATGGTGAGGCGGTGTTTTTTGTGCTTTTTGTTGGTAAATAAGCATCCGATGTCAGAAAAATTGTCAAAAGGTTTTCATCTTCACTTAATTAATTGATTATTAATGATAAAAAAATCAATGTTTGTTACTAACGATCGAAAATCGTTTTATGATAGGTTTTTTTGATTAAAATAGTGATATCTATTGGTATAATTGATTTGCTTACAAAAAATTGATGTTCAGAATATATCATCATACGTGTGGTGGGATATTTTCTAATCTCATTAGCAAAACTTATAACATAAACAATTACTAATACTAAATTAAAACACTTTTTTGATCTTGTTGTTCTTATTTACACACAGTCATAGGCGGGGGTTTTATGTTGATGTTTTTATGTTTCTGAATTCTTCAGTTCTCTGGAGCACTTTTTCTTTCATCCTTTCCGCTCTCCGGAAATGCGCCAATCCTGAAAATCGATGGGATAGGGATTTATTACCGGGATTTTTCGTCACCAGTGATGTGATTTGTACGATCAGGACCGCTCGGCCCTGAGGAGAGTGCTATTGTGTATGAAATTATAATAACCATATTGTTAGTGCTGTTGTTGTTTTCTTCTGTAAAGAATAGAAAAATTAAACAAAAGTTTAATTCTGAGCAGAAAAAACAAAATTTTCTAAACATGGTTTTCTTTGCGACGGAATATAGTCCTGCTTCTATTATGATTGCGGATGAAAATTGCAAAATTATTTATGTCAATCGTCAATTTATTACTATGTCTGGTTATATGCCGGATGAAGTGATTGGTAAAAAAACGAATATATTAAGCTCGGGAATGACTAACGTAAGCGTCTATGAAGATCTGTGGACCACCATAAATAAAGGCGATATCTGGAGCGGTGAATTTATTAATCGTCGGAAAGATGGACAGTTGTATTGGGAAAAAGCCAATATCGTTAAAATATATAATAAAGCCAATAATTCAACTCAATACGTTGGCGTTAAGCTTGATATCACCGAGAGAAAAACACAAGAGCATCATGATAACTCTTATAATCGAGCATTGGAGCTTTTATCAAGCGGTGCTCCGTTAAAAGATATTCTTGATGCCATCATATTTAGCGTGGAAGAAAAAAATCCTGGCCGCATAGTATGCTCGGTATTGCTGGTTGATAAAGATAAGAGATGCCTGACTTTAGGCTCGGCGCCCAGTTTACCGGGCTTTTATAAAAATGCGATTCATAACGTTAAAATTGCTGATGGCGCCGCTTCATTTGGAACCGCGGCCTATACCGGAAAACGCGTAATCGCCGATGATATCTCTGTCCATCCTGATTGGTCTCTATATAAAGGGCTGGCTTTATATGCAGGTTTGCGTTCATGCTGGTCTGAACCTATTTTTGGGCAAAATAAAGAAATATTAGGCGTGCTCAGTGTTTATCATAGAAAAGTGTATGTCCCTAATGATGAAGAGGTTTTTTCTATTGAGAAATCTGCTCAGCTAATATCCATCGCCATAGAACGATATCGCGCTATTGATATGTTGCGCCGCAGTGAAGAGCACTATCGCCAGCTGGCGCATTATGATTCATTAACTTCATTGGCGAATGGTCTAACCTTTGCAGAGCAAATGGAGCAGGCAATACTGCTGTCTAAGCAAACAGGCAGAAAGATTGCATTGATGTTCCTCGATCTTGATAAATTTAAACAGATAAATGACTCTTTCGGCCATGCCGTTGGCGATTTGTTATTAAAGGAAGCCGCAACGCGGATGCGCGGTGCGGTAAGGGATTCAGATACGGTATATCGGCGCAGCGGCGATGAATTCATCATCTTATTACAGGGTATCAAGGAAGTTGACAACACGCTGTATGTTGCTGATAAAATTCACAAAGCGTTAAACGAACCCTTTGATATTGAAGGAAAAAGGCTTGATATATCCTGTAGTATCGGTATCGCGCTGTACCCGGAGCACGGTACTGATTCCCTGACACTGGCAATTAATGCGGACTCTGCCATGTATCAGGCAAAAGCGCTGGGTCGTAGTCAAACCCAAATTTATCATGATTTAAATAATCATAAATAAAAGGGTGATTGTGATAGTTAAGTAAAAAAGCTTTTCGCAAGAAAAGCTTTTTTCAGTCATCTTTCCCGCAGTGCTTCCGCTCTGGCCCGAATAATGGGTTTCAATAGATAGCTGAGAATCGTTTTCTTGCCGGTTATTATATCGACCGACGCTACCATGCCGGGAATAATAAGCAGCGGTTTCTCAGCGCTTCCCAGATAGTTTTTATCAGTACGCAACCGAATAATATAAAAACTATTCCCTTCTTTATCCGTCACCGTATCCGGGCTAATCTGTTCAAGCTGGCCTTTTAGCCCGCCATAGATGGTGTAATCATAAGCGGTGAGTTTGATGATGGCTTCCTGGCCGGGGTGCAGAAAAGCGATATCCTGAGGACGGATCCTGGCCTCGACCAACAGGTTGTCATCCAGCGGAACAATTTCCACCAAATCGCTCCCCGGCTGAATAACGCCGCCAATAGTGTTCACCAGAATTTGTTGGACAATACCCCGGACGGGAGAAACGACTAAAGTACGATTTACCCTATCTTCCAATGCCTTACCGGTGGCGGCAATCTTATTCAGGTTGGTTTGAGCCTCATTCAACTGCGCCAGCGCATCGCTTCTGTAACGCCCACGCGTTTCCTCAATTTTACTCTCGATCTCTTTTATGGCTGACTCGGCCCGGGGTATCGACAGCGTGACAGACTCCAACTGGCCTTTGGTTTCCACCTCGGCGCGTCGCAAACGTAACACTTCCACCTTGGAAATCGCACCTTCGGCGATAAGCGGTTCAGACATCCTGATTTCTTGCTGAAGCAGATTCAGACTGTTGCGGAACTGGATCTGTTTGGCCGAGAAATCCCGTAACTCCTGGCGGCGTTGTATCAGTTGTTGTTCCAACCCGGATATTTCATTATGGAACTGCTGGCGTCGGCTGTTATATAGCTTTCGCTCGCCATCAGCCACTTCCGGCGTCAGCGCGGCTATGTTGTCTGGTAACGTTAAATCACGATCGTTAATCTCGGCATTCAGCCGCTCAATCCTCAAGATTAAAGCCAGCCGATCTGCTTCGGTTTCTCCGACATTGGAAGCAAAGCGGGTATCGTCAAGCCGTAGTAAAGGGGCGCCGGCCTGAACTACCTGACCTTCTCGTACAAACAGTTCAGTGACAATCCCGCCTTCCAGATTCTGGATTTTTTGCAGCCGGGAGGAGGGGATCGCCTTGCCATCCCCGCGCGTGACTTCGTCTACGTTGGCGAATGCCGCCCAAAGAATGAAAAACAAGAAAAAGGCTCCGATGCTCCATAGCGTGACGCGAATGATTCTGGGGGAATCTTCCACCATGGCGCGACTGACTTCAGGCATGGTCTGAAGGCTGTCTTCATCTCGTTTGGTAAAATAACGCCCGATGCGTTTAGCATATTTAACGAGACACATTGATCTGCCCCTTCTTTAAGGCATCCATCACGATGGCTTTCGGGCCGTCGGCAATAATGCGCCCTTTATCGACAATAATTAAACGATCGACTAACGCCAACATGGATGCCCGATGGGTCACCAGTAATAGCGTTTTGTTGGCGAGCACCGGAACTAACGCCTGCTTGAGCCGATCCTCACTGGTGTTATCCATAGAGCTGGTTGGTTCATCAAAAATTAGAATTGGCGGATCGAGCAGAAGTGCTCTGGCCAGCGCGACAGCCTGGCGCTGGCCGCCGGATAACTGCTGACCGCGCTCGCCAACCTGCAGGTTATACCCATCCGGATGCAAACGGGCAAACTCATTAACGCCCGCTATTTCAGCCGCCTGTAGCATCGTTTCATCTTCAACGTAACGCGCACCGCTGATTAGGTTATCGCGTAGCGATCCGCTGAAAAGCTGAATGTCCTGCGGAACATAGCCGATGTTGTGCCGCAGATCGCTGACGTCCAACTGGCGCGCGTCGACGCCATCAATAAGAATATTACCCGTTGCCGGCTGATAGAGATTGACGATCAGTTTTTGCAGCGAGCTTTTACCGGATCCACTCCGGCCGATGATGCCCACTTTTTCACCAGGATTGATTGAAATATTGATGCCTTGCAACGAGCTGTTTTTCTGCTCAGGGTAATTGAACGTTACATCGCGGAACTCGATGCTGCCGCGAATGCTTTCCCGCTTAAGCGGACGTTCATTATCACTGCGTTCCTGCGGCAGTTGCATCATCTGTTCCGTCGTTTCCATCGTCAGGCGAGCCTGCTGGTAACGGGTAACCAGACCTGAAAGTTGCCCCAAAGGTATGAGCGCCCGGCCATTCAGCATATAGCAGGCGATTAATCCCCCCATGCTGAGTTTGCCGTTGATCAACATATATACGCCGACCACGATCATAGCGACGCCGGCAAATTGCTGAATCCATTGCGTCAGATTAACCGCCAACGATGACAATGCCTTGGCCCGCATTTCCAGCCGGCTGAGGCTACCGATGGTTTGTTCCCACTGATATTGCCGTTCGCTTTCCGCATTATTGACTTTTATTGCATCCAGGGCGCTTAACGTTTCGATCAATGTCGCCTGACGTTCGCTGGCCAGGTGCATCGTTTTTTCAATCGTCGTCGCTAACGGTTTTTGCAGCGCCCAACTGGTAAGCAAAGCGATGGGGTAGGCGAGTATCGAAACCCAGACCAATGGCCCGCCGATAATACCGATTACCAGCAGAAGTAATAACGTGAAAGGAAAATCGATCAGCGTGGTCAATGTTAATGAAGAGAGAAAATCTCTAAGCGATTGAAACTCATGAATATTTTGAGCAAAGCTGCCAACCCGCGCCGGGCGGGCTTTCATCGACATACCGGTGATACGTTCAAATAGCGTGGCTGAAATAATCAGATCGGTTTTTTTCCCGGCGATATCAAGACAAATGCCACGCAGGGTTTTCAATATCAAATCAAAGATAAATGCCCCGGTAATGCCAATCGCCAGCACCCACAAGGTTGCCGTTGCATGATTGGGGACGACCCTGTCATAAACATTCATAATGAACAGCGGCGTTGCTAACGCGATGATATTAACCAGCAGGCTGGCAAGAACCGCATCCAGGTAAAGAAAGCGCGACAGTTTAAGCGTATCTTTGAACCAGGATTGGGTTCGGGGGATGAGTGAGTCGGTCTGAATATCAACCTGATGCCGGGGATGGGCAAACATCGCCAGTCCCAGATAGTTCTGCTGCAATGTGTTGTGATCGACGGTAATTTCCCCGCCTTCTGTTTCACTGGGCATGATGCGGGCGCTGCCATCAGCATTCCAACCCAGTAAAACGGCCGCTCTTCCTTCACGTAACAACAGCATTGCCGGAAGCGACATTTCCGCAATTTTGTCCAGCGGCCGCTTTAGCACTCGGCCTTGTAATCCCGCTCGGGACGCCGCTCTGGGCAGTAACTTCACCGACAGACGCTGGTTGGCAAGGGGTAGCCCGGCGGTTAACGTTGCTCTGCTGACCGATTTCCCCTGCAAAGAACACAGTATTAGCAAACTATCCAGCAACGGATCGTCATGACGACCACGAGGATCGCTATGTTCATGGGCAACCGATTCGTCAGGATGGTTAGTATCGTGAACAGAATGCAACTTCATTTAGCTGAACTTTCCCTTACTCAACGCGGTCCCTGCAATTGATAATTTGTATATAGGCTGTCCCGACAAGGCCGGGAAGCTTATATACAAACATGATTTATTGAAATTGGATAATCAAATATATTAATTCAGCCTAGGTAACTCTGCATGAGTTGTCACGTTCGTAAGGCTATTACCCGCCGAAGGCGCCGGGATTGATAAACTATTTAATAAATCTCCCATCCGGGATTTTATCCGATACCCGGTAAACAATGCCGTAAACCGGACTTCCACCAGACGCCGCTGTGCGGTGAATAATTCATTTTCACTGTCCAGTAAGTCCAGTAGTGTTCGTTCGCCCAGACTAAACTGTTTCTGATAAGCGGTGCGTACTCTCATACTCCGGTCGGCATATTCTGCGGCAATAGGCAGTTGCTGATGGGAGTTATTTAAGGCCGACCACGCCAATCGAAGTTCCTCATTGAGCATACGCAGGGCGTTATTTCTTACATCCTGCGCTTCTTTTACCTGATAAGCCTTTGATTCCATGCTGGCTTTACCGCTGCCGCCTTCGTACAGGTTGTAACGCATTCTCAACATCGCCTGCCATTCGTTGTTGTGGCCGCGGGCGCCATCAATGTTGTTATCCATATTGCGCGCCAGCTCAATATTTACGCGTGGATAAAAGGTTGCTTTCGCCGCCTCGTATTGCTGTTTGGTCGCCTCAATGTCGGATTCGGCGGATTTCAACGCCGGATTATTAGCTAGCATGGTATGTTGCGCTTCTGCCAGCGACGCGGGCAGAGTGATGGCGGCGTTGTCGGGAATAACAAGACTATCAGGCTCTTTACCGATAACGCTGTAGTAATTGGTCCGGGCGTCATCGAGATTTGTTTTTTCCGTCAATACGTTATTGCGGGCCTGGGCCAGACGGGCTTCGGCCTGCTCCATATCGGCAAGACGGCCGACGCCTTGCTCACTACGCAATTTTATCTGATCGTAGATACGTTCATGGCTGGCAAGGTTGGCCTCCGCAAGTCGCACAAATTCCTGACGTTGCAGTACATCGAGATAAACCTGTACCGCGTCTAACGCCGTGGCTTCACTGGTGTTTAATACTTTGTATGCCCGGGAGTTTACCGTCGCGCGCTGACGACCGACCTCGCTGGACGTGGCGAAACCATCAAAAACAGTCTGACTTAGGTTAATGCTTGATTCACTGCGATGCAGTCCGACACGGTGATTACCGCTGGCGCGGGTTGAGGCGCTGTCCGTTTCTTCACGGCCGGTTCCGGCGTTTAACGTTATCGAGGGGAGATATCCCCCTTTGGCGGCGCTTAAATCGTGGTCGGCCGAGAAACGACTGTTAACTGAGGCGCTGACTTCAGGATGGGTATTAAGAGCGTGTTTTATCGCGTCCTGAATAGTATCGGCATGAGTGGAATGAGTAAAAACCGTCATCAAAAGTAATGTAGAGAAACTATATTTATTATGCGACATACTATTATTTTCCTTCACAAATGTTGTTTTTGTGATTATTCCTATTCCTGCAAAAGATTATTATACTAATGGTTTGCAAACTAACTTAATAATAAATATAAGGATATCAATATGTTGCTCTTTTGCAAGAAAATGAGAATTAGCTAAAATATATTAATTACTCAATATGAGTAAAGTTCTGGAAAGAATATTCTGAATTTTTTATTATATTAGCCATCGAGTCAAGAGATTGACGCATAAGAACGCTAATTTATGGCGACACCTCAATACGTTGTCAGGACGATACACAGCAAGAGCAGCCCGTTAGGATGATGTCGTAAGTTTTTTACTAAAATTTATCTGTTACATAAAAATAATTATAGATATCAAGAGGAAACTATTTTGAATAGCGTAATCGGTATCATCAAATTCGTTATTGGTCAGGTTTTTGTCATCGCATTGGATGGCAGTCAACGGTTAGTGGTCGCGGGTGAGCGTATCTATAGTGGTGAAGAAGTCGTTACGGGAGACAACGGCTCCGTTTCTATAACGTTACCTGACGGCCGCACGCTGGATTTAGGCCGCGACAGCCGCTGGAGCGACGTCGCCGGCGTGACGCCTCAGAATGCCGCGGCGGCGGACGACGAGGTCGCATCCTTACAATCGGCCATCGCCCAGGGGGAAGACCCGACACAAGTATTGGATCCGACGGCAGCGGGCAATGAAGATATTGGTGAAGCCGGCGACGGCGGCGGCAGCCATACGCCGGTCGTTCTGGATCTTACCGGAGAAATTGTTGAAGCCTCAATCGGGTATGACTCCACACCTCAAACTGTTGCTGCGGATCTTGATACTGTGGAGAGTAATGCCGGCTCAGCGGCGTTAGTAGCCTCCGACACCGCTTCCACTGATACCGGTGTCGATACCGCAGTACCTCCTGCTTTGACGCTTACCATCAATGATGACGGTACGATTAGTTTCACCTTTACAAAACCTCCGGTGGGTTTTGATGAAAATGATATTACGGTTGAGAATGGTACGCTAAGCGGCCTGACTCAGGATCCGAACTCCCCGACTCAGTGGACAGCGGTGATAACACCTCGCCCTGATTTTGAGGGAGAGGTGAGTATTCATGTTCCTGACGGCAGTTACACCGACGAGAACGGGACGCCAGGCACTGGCGTAAGTGGTTCGACAACGGTTGATACACTGGCCCCGGATGCGTCGATCAGTATTGATACGATTACGGCTGACAACGTAGTGAATGCCGCCGAGTCCGGCCAAACCATCAGCGTCACCGGCCAGGTGGGCGATCAGGTGCGGGCCGGTGATGCGATCACGGTGACTGTCGGCAGCGAGACTTATCAGACCACGGTGAATGCCGATGGCGTGACCTGGAGCGTGAGTGTGCCTGGTAGCGTATTAGCTGCCAATACAGCAATTAATGCCACGGTGACTACCGCAGATGCGGCGGGGAATACCACCACGGCAGAGGCTAACCGTCCTTATGATGTCGACACGGTGGCCCCGGATGCCTCAATTACCATCGATACCATCACCGCCGATAATGTGGTGAATGCGGCCGAGTCCGGTCAGAATATCAATGTGACGGGGCAGGTTGGTGATCAGGTGCAGGCGGGCGATGCGGTGACCGTCACCGTGGGTAGTGAGACTTATCAGACCACCGTTAATGCCGATGGCGTGACCTGGAGCGTGAGTGTTCCCGGTAGCGTGCTGGCAGGGAATACGGCGGTTACGGCTAGCGTCACCACGGCTGACGCGGCTGGGAATATTACCACCGCAGATGCCAGCCGCGGTTATACGGTTGATACCGTCGCGCCGGATGCGTCGATTACCATTGATACCATCACCGCCGATAACGTAGTCAATGCCGCCGAGTCCGGCCAGACTATCAACGTCACCGGTCAGGTGGGCGATCAGGTACAGATCGGTGATGTGGTAACCGTCACCGTAGGCAGTGAGACCTACCAAACCACGGTGAATGCCGATGGCGTAACCTGGAGTGTTAATATCCCCGGTAGCGTACTGGCAGGAAATACCGCCGTTACAGCGAGTGTGACGACCGCGGACGCAGCGGGGAATACCACTACGGCGGATGCCAGTCGCGGTTACACGGTTGATACTGTGGCGCCAGATGCCTCGATTACTATTGATACGATTACGGCTGACAACATAGTCAATGCCGCTGAGTCCAACCAGACTATTAGCGTGACCGGTCAGGTTGGCGATCAGGTACGGGCGGGTGATGCGGTGACCATCACCGTGGGGAGTGAGACTTACCAGACGACGGTCAATGCCGATGGGACGAGCTGGAGTGTGAGTGTTCCCGGTAGCGTATTAGCTGCCAATACAGCAATTAATGCCTCGGTGACGACCGCGGATGCGGCGGGCAATACCACCACGGCAGAGGCTAACCGTCCTTATGATGTCGACACCATTGCCCCGGATGCGTCGATAACTATCGACACCATCACTGCCGATAATGTGGTGAATGCGGCCGAGTCCAACCAGACCATCAATGTGACCGGTCAGGTTGGTGATAACGTCCAAGCCGGTGATGCAGTGACGGTTACCGTCGGCAGCGAGACCTATCAGACCACGGTGAATGCCGATGGCAGCACCTGGAGTGTCAATATCCCCGGTAGTGTGCTGGCAGGGAATACGGCGGTTACGGCGAGTGTCACCACATCTGATGCGGCGGGGAATATCGCTACCGCGGATGCCAGCCGCGGTTACACGGTTGATACCGTGGCACCGGATGCGTCGATTACTATTGATACGATTACGGCTGACAACGTAGTCAATGCGGCCGAGTCTAATCAGACTATCAATGTCACCGGTCAGGTGGGCGATCAGGTACGGGCGGGGGATGCAGTGACCGTCACCGTCGGTAGCGAGTCTTACCAGACGACGGTCAATGCCGATGGGGCAAGCTGGAGCGTGAGTGTTCCCGGTAGCGTATTAGCTGCCAATACAGCAATTAATGCCACGGTGACGACCGCGGATGCGGCGGGGAATACCACCACGGCAGAGGCTAACCGTCCTTATGATGTCGACACGATTGCCCCTGATGCCTCAATTACCATTGATACCATCACCGCCGATAACGTAGTCAATGCCGCCGAGTCCAACCAGACCATCAATGTGACCGGTCAGGTTGGCGATCAGGTGCGGGCCGGCGATGCGGTGACGGTTACCGTGGGCAGCGAGATTTATCAGACCACGGTGAATGCCGATGGCGTGACCTGGAGCGTGAGTGTGCCTGGTAGCGTATTAGCTGCCAATACAGCAATTAATGCCACGGTGACGACCGCAGATGCGGCGGGGAATACCACCACGGCAGAGGCTAACCGTCCTTATGATGTCGACACGGTGGCCCCGGATGCCTCAATTACCATCGATACCATCACCGCCGATAATGTGGTGAATGCGGCCGAGTCCGGTCAGAATATCAATGTGACGGGGCAGGTTGGTGATCAGGTGCAGGCGGGCGATGCGGTGACCGTCACCGTGGGTAGTGAGACTTATCAGACCACCGTTAATGCCGATGGCGTGACCTGGAGCGTGAGTGTTCCCGGTAGCGTGCTGGCAGGGAATACGGCGGTTACGGCTAGCGTCACCACCTCTGATGCGGCGGGTAATACCACCACGGCAGAGGCTAACCGTCCTTATGATGTCGACACGATTGCCCCGGATGCTTCAATTACCATCGATACGATTACGGCGGATAACGTAGTCAATGCCGCCGAATCTAACCAGTCTATTAATGTGACGGGGCAGGTTGGTGATAACGTCCAAGCCGGTGATGCGATCACGGTAACTGTCGGCAGCGAAACCTATCAGACCACCGTTAATGCCGATGGCGTGACCTGGGGCGTGAGTGTTCCCGGTAGCGTGCTGGCGGGAAATACCTCAGTTAATGCCACGGTAACCACCGCGGATGCGGCGGGCAATACTACCACGGCGGATGCCAGCCGCGGTTACACCGTTGATACCGTGGCGCCGGATGCGTCGATTACCATCGATGCCATCACCGCGGATAATGTGGTGAATGCGGCCGAGTCCAACCAGACCATCAATGTGACCGGGCAGGTTGGCGATCAGGTGCAGGCCGGTGATGCGGTGACGGTTACTGTCGGTAGTGAGACCTATCAGACCATGGTGAATGCCGATGGCAGCACCTGGAGTGTCGATATCCCCGGCAGCGTATTAGCTGCTAATACAGCGATTAATGCTGCCGTGACCACCTCTGACGCGGCAGGCAATACTACCACTGCGAACGCCGAGCGTCCCTATACCGTTGATACGGTTGCGCCGGATGCCTTGATTACCATTGATACGATTACGGCGGATAATGTGGTGAATGCGGCCGAGTCCAACCAGACCATTAATGTGACCGGTCAGGTTGGCGATCAGGTGCAGGCCGGTGATGCGGTGACTGTCACGGTGGGTAGTGAGACTTATCAGACTACGGTCAATGCCGATGGGACGAGCTGGAGTGTGAGTGTGCCCGGCAGCGTGCTGGCGGGAAATACCGCCGTTAATGCCACGGTAACCACCGCGGATGCGGCGGGGAATATCGCTACGGCGGATGCCAGTCGCGGTTACACGGTTGATACGGTGGCGCCGGATGCCTCGATCAGTATTGATACCATCACCGCCGATAATGTGGTGAATGCGGCCGAGTCTAATCAGACTATCAATGTCACCGGTCAGGTGGGCGATAATGTCCAGGCCGGTGATGCGGTGACCGTCACCGTGGGTAGCGAGACCTATCAGACCACGGTGAATGCCGATGGCGTGACCTGGAGCGTGAATATCCCCGGCAGCGTACTGGCGGGAAATACCTCAGTTAATGCCACGGTAACCACCGCGGATGCGGCGGGGAATATCGCTACGGCGGATGCCAGTCGCGGTTACACCGTTGATACGGTGGCGCCGGATGCGTCGATTACCATTGATGCCATCACCGCCGATAATGTGGTGAATGCGGACGAGTCCGGTCAGACTATCAGCGTGACCGGTCAGGTTGGCGATCAGGTGCGGGCCGGTGATGCGGTGACCGTCACCGTGGGCAGTGAGACTTACCAAACCACGGTGAATGCCGATGGCGTGACCTGGAGCGTGAGTGTTCCCGGTAGCGTACTGGCAGGGAATACGGCGGTTACGGCGAGTGTCACTACATCTGATGCCGCGGGCAATACCACCACGGCAGAGGCTAACCGTCCTTACGATGTCGACACGATTGCCCCGGATGCCTCAATTACCATTGATACCATCACCGCCGATAATGTGGTGAATGCGGACGAGTCCGGTCAGACCATTAGCGTGACCGGTCAGGTTGGCGATCAGGTGCGGGCAGGTGATGCAGTGACCGTCACCGTGGGCAGCGAGACCTACCAGACCACGGTGAATGCTGATGGCAGCACCTGGAGTGTCAATATCCCCGGCAGCGTACTGGCGGGGAATACGGCGGTTACGGCGAGTGTGACGACCGCAGATGCGGCGGGGAATATCACCACGGCAGATGCCAGCCGCGGTTACACGGTTGATACGGTAGCCCCGGATGCGTCGATTACCATCGACACCATCACTGAGGATAATGTGGTGAATGCCGCCGAGTCCGGCCAGACCATCAACGTGACCGGCCAAGTGGGCGATCAGGTACAGATCGGTGATGTGGTAACCGTCACGGTCGGTAGTGAGACCTACCACACCACGGTGAATGCTGATGGTGTAACCTGGAGTTTGAATATCCCCGGCAGTGTGCTGGCAGGGAATACGGCGGTTACGGCGAGTGTCACCACCTCGGACGCGGCGGGGAATATCACCACCGCAGAGGCTAACCGTCCTTACGATGTCGACACGATTGCGCCGGATGCCTCGATTACCATCGATACCATCACCGCCGATAATGTGGTGAATGCGGCCGAGTCCAACCAGACCATCAATGTCACCGGTCAGGTTGGTGATAACGTTCAGGCCGGTGATGCGGTGACCGTCACGGTGGGTAGCGAGACCTATCAGACCACGGTGAATGCCGATGGGGCGAGCTGGAGCGTGGATATCCCCGGCAGCGTACTGGCAGGGAATACGGCGGTTACGGCGAGTGTCACTACCTCTGACGCGGCGGGGAATATCACCACCGCAGAGGCTAACCGTCCTTACGATGTCGACACGATTGCGCCGGATGCGTCGATCAGTATTGATACCATCACCGCCGATAATGTGGTGAATGCCGCTGAGTCCAACCAGTCTATCAATGTGACCGGTCAGGTGGGCGATAATGTCCAGGCCGGTGATGTGGTGACCGTCACGGTGGGCAGCGAGACCTATCAGACCACGGTGAATGCCGATGGCGTGACCTGGAGCGTGAGTGTGCCCGGCAGCGTACTGGCGGGGAATACGGCGGTTACGGCTAGCGTCACTACATCTGACGCGGCGGGGAATATCGCTACCGCGGATGCCAGCCGCGGTTACACGGTTGATACCGTGGCGCCGGATGCGTCGATTACTATTGATACGATTACGGCTGACAACGTAGTCAATGCCGCTGAGTCTAATCAGTCTATCAATGTGACCGGTCAAGTTGGCGATCAGGTGCAGGCGGGCGATGCGGTGACCGTCACCGTGGGTAGTGAGACTTATCAGACCACCGTTAATGCCGATGGCGTGACCTGGAGCGTGAGTGTTCCCGGTAGCGTGCTAGCAGGGAATACGGCGGTTACGGCTAGCGTCACTACATCTGACGCGGCGGGGAATATCGCTACCGCGGATGCCAGCCGCGGTTACACGGTTGATATCGTTGCGCCGGATGCCTCGATTACCATCGATACCATCACTGCCGATAATGTGGTCAATGCAGCTGAGTCCAACCAGACCATTAATGTGACCGGCCAAGTGGGCGATCAGGTGCAGGCCGGTGATGCAGTGACGGTTACCGTCGGTAGTGAGACCTATCAGACCACGGTGAATGCCGATGGCGTGACCTGGAGCGTGAGTGTGCCCGGCAGCGTACTGGCGGGGAATACGGCGGTTACGGCTAGCGTCA
>NZ_JAEMHF010000009.1:0-177737 GCF_016456245.1 Brenneria sp. L3-3C-1
CTAATGACCCGAGAGGCTTAACCTTACAACACCGAAGGTGTTTTGGTGAGAGACGCAAAAGATAAATGATATTCAGCTTGTTTTGAGATTGGTTCCGGTGGTTACAGAGAAAGCTGTAACGGTTGGAATAAAACAGATTTGCCTGGCGGCGATAGCGCGGTGGTCCCACCTGACCCCATGCCGAACTCAGCAGTGAAACGCCGTAGCGCCGATGGTAGTGTGGGGTCTCCCCATGTGAGAGTAGGGAACTGCCAGGCATCAAACAAAGCGGAAAGCCTCATGCGAAAGCATGGGGCTTTTTGTTTTATGTGCTGTTACCCCGGAAAAGTAGGATACTGACGTAAGACGCATATCTTGATAGCGGATTGCTATCTTGACCGCTGTAACCAGCGATGGATAAATATGGCGATCTGTTCAGGTTGATTGATATCCAGCTGTGGGATCGATGTTTTCAGCGCCCGATCTGAGGCAACGGCGATGACAAATTCGTCCAGTAAATCCTCCAGCGATCTTCCCAGTTCCTGACGAAATAGTACGATCTTGCTAATTTTCTCCTGCTTGAATCCCTCTACTAAAATAAGATCGAGAGCGGTAGCGTCCATCTTCTTCGCCAGATCACATAAATTGGGTGTTTGCTGATCCGGTGTTTCCGTCATCAAAGCCCACCGTTGGCTGCTGACCACCATGGTTTGCTCTGCCCCGGCTTTACGCAGCTCATAGCTGTCCTTGCCCGGGGTATCAATGTCCATGTGATGATGCGTGTGCTTGATTAAGCCAACCCGAATGCCGCTGCTCTTAAGGATGGGGATGATTTCTTTTAGTAGCGTTGTTTTACCTGTACCGCTATAAGCCGCAATAGCGAGTAGACAAGGTTGTTCAGGATTCATGGTGGCGCCTCTGGAAGTTTGACAGGTCTTCAGGGAAATTCAGGTTATGGAATGCGTCAGGCTGGTCGGCAAATGAAACGGCGGTTGCTTCCACCTGTTCCATAAAAATCATTAGTTTACGATCGCCATGACTAAGATAATCTTCCAACGGCTTCATAAGGCATCGATTTATCAGCAGCAAAGTGGGATGACCACGGCTGCCGTCAGTGGCGTAAGCGGCGTTTTTCCCTTTCCGCTCTCTCCATAACCGTTTTACCAGGTCTTGCGGCAGCTCAGGAACATCGCAGGGAACGAAGACAATCCATTCTGACGTTACGGCATACATGCCGGTAAGTATACCTGCCAGCGGCCCGGAAAAGTCGTTTTGGAGGTCGCTTATTACCCTACACCCGCTTTGTCGATAGACAGGAAGGTTGCGATTGGCATTAATGATGACCTCGTCGACCTGTATTCTCAGCCGTATCAGTACGTGTTGATATAACGGCATACCCTTTAGCTCCAGCAGACCTTTATCGCAACCGCCCATACGCGTTGCCTGTCCGCCAGCCAGAATCACACCAGTGATCATTGTTCGCCCCGGTTATCTAAGTCAGAGGTTATTTTCTGCAAACATTTACTGGAGACCAAGTTCTTTTCACACCTTAACAAGACTGTTATTTTTGTCATTGTATTTACTTCCGAGGATAAAAAAATGAAATGTCATCGCGTTAATGAATTGATTGAACTGCTACATCCCGCCTGGCAAAAAGAACCTGATTTGAATCTTGTGCAATTTTTACAAAAACTTGCACAGGAGGCCGGGTTTGAGGGGCAGTTTAATGAGCTGACTGATGATATCCTTATTTATCATCTGAAAATGCGTGACTCGGATAAAGAACAGGTCATCCCAGGGCTTAAAAAAGATTATGAAGAGGATTTCAAAACCGCATTGCTTCGTGCTCGTGGAGTAATTAAGGACTAGGGCGGGGAGAAACAGAGTCTGGTCGGCACTGATATCCGCGCGTATTTATCTTACATCGCATGTTACTGGTAGTGGTTGTTATGAACAGTTCGGTTTTTAATTTTCAGACGTTGTTTCCCGAGTTGATAATGGATGCATTGTTGGATGCGGGGATACGTGTGGATTCTGGTTTAACAGCGCTAAACAGTTATGAAAACCGGGTATATCAGTTTACCGATGAAGATCGGAAGCGGTTTGTGGTTAAATTCTACCGTCCAGAACGGTGGAGCACCGCCCAGATTCTTGAAGAGCATGCGTTTGCCCGTGAGCTTGCAGACGATGAGGTGCCGATTGTCGCCCCATTGGATCTTAACGGCAGTACGCTGCATCTTTACCAAGGATTTCATTTTGCTGTTTTCCCGAGCGTCGGCGGTCGGCAGTATGAAATAGATAATGAAGAGCAATTAGAGTGGGTAGGGCGTTTTTTAGGCCGAATTCATCAAACGGGCCGTAAATCATCATTCGCTGAACGACCGACAATCGGTGTGAATGAATATCTGCATGAGCCTTATACGTTGCTGGAGAGTTGTCCGCTAATACCGAAAAAACAGCGAAATGCTTTTTTACAGGCAACCGGCAAGCTGATAGATGCCGTTGGGGCTTATTGGCATACGGATTGGCAATCGATTCGTCTGCATGGCGATTGTCACCCGGGTAATATTTTATGGCGTGATGGCCCTCTGTTTGTTGATTTGGATGATGCGCGTAATGGCCCGGCAATACAGGATTTGTGGATGCTGCTGCATGGTGAACGCCGTGAACAGCGTATTCAGTTAGATATTTTGTTAGAAGCTTACAGCGAGTTTACTGAATTTCAGGATAAAGAGTTGGCGTTAATTGAACCGTTACGCGCTATGCGTCAGGTTCATTATTTGGCCTGGATTATACGACGTTGGGAGGATCCTGCTTTTCCCCGAAATTTTCCCTGGATAAAAGATGGCGATTTCTGGCTTAAACAGACATCGATATTTACCGAGCAGGTTAAGCTGTTGCAGGAGCCTCCGCTACAGCTAATGCCAATGTACTGAATTGAATGGAGAGAGAGTATTTTATGAAAAAATTATGGTTTGCGCTGATTGGCGTCGTTTTGGCATTTAGTGCGTCGGCGGCTGAATTTTCTAATGGCAAGCAATATATAGAATTGGATAAACCTGCCACTCAGGAACCTCAGGTTCTTGAGTTTTTCTCATTCTACTGTCCGCATTGTTATCAGTTTTCACTGGTTTATCATATTCCCGAAGCGGTAGAAAAAGCATTGCCCACCGGTACGAAAATGACCCGTTATCATGTTGATTTTCTGGGACCGTTGGGAAAAGAATTGACTCAAGCCTGGGCGGTGGCGATGGCGCTGGGCGTTGAAGATAAAGTGAGTCCGCTGCTGTTTGACGCGGTGCAAAAAACGCAAGCGCTACAAAAGCCGGAGGATATTCGTAAGGTCTTTATTAGCGCGGGCGTTAGCGCAGAAGAATTTGACGGCGCATTAAATAGCTTTGTTGTGAAATCTTTAGTTGTTCAGCAGGAAAAAGCAGCGGCGGATTTACAATTACGCGGTGTTCCCGCCATGTTCGTTAATGGCAAATATATGATTAAGAATGATGGTCTGGATACCAGCTCCATGGATACATACGTCAAACAGTATGCTGAAGTTGTAAAATTCCTGATTGATAAAAAATAAACCATCCACTCTATAAACCACGCTGGTTATATCGGCGTGGTTTTATCATACAATCTCAATCACGGGTTTATCGGGAAACCGAGGGTTCATTAATATTGGGTGGAATAATTTATATCCACAAATACGGATTGGCTTTTATTGAACATTAAAACTGATGGGTTTTATTACAAGTATATGAAAAATATGAATAAAAAATTAATTAAATTATTTATTAGTGTCATAAATAATTAATTTTTTATTTCTATTCACAAACTTATCCACAGGTTGATCTTGCGAGGATCTGTGCAAAAAACGAAACATATCGTGCGTTAAGGATCGTCTCTTTCCTCCAGCTATGGCATGCTTAGCAGTATGGCAGACGACAAAGATCATAACAGGCTATGGCTCAGATTGCAGAAAACCCTTTAATTTTAGTAGACGGTTCTTCCTATTTGTACCGCGCGTATCACGCATTTCCGCCGTTAAGCAATAGCGCCGGCGAACCAACGGGCGCGATGTACGGCGTACTGAATATGCTGCGGAGCTTGCTGTTGCAATATCATCCCAGTCATGTGGCGGTGGTATTTGATGCCAAGGGCAAAACGTTCCGTGATGAGTTGTTTGAGAACTATAAAGCTCATCGTCCCCCGATGCCGGATGATTTACGTGAACAGATTGAACCCTTGCATAATATGGTAAAGGCGATGGGATTGCCGTTACTGGCGGTTTCCGGCGTGGAGGCCGACGATGTTATCGGCACGTTGGCTTTACAGGCTGAAAATGCGGGTGTCCCGGTGCTGATTAGTACCGGAGATAAGGATATGGCCCAGTTGGTTACGCCAAACGTTACGCTAATCAACACCATGAACAATACCATTCTTGGCCCACAGGAAGTGTGTGACAAATATGGTATTCCACCGGAATTGATTATCGATTTCCTTGCTCTGATGGGGGACGCTTCCGATAACATTCCCGGGGTGCCCGGCATCGGCGAAAAAACGGCGCAAGCCCTGCTTCAAGGACTGGGCGGTCTGGATATGCTGTATGCGAATCTGGACAAGATTGCCGGATTGTCATTCCGCGGCGCGAAGACCCTGGCGCCGAAGCTTGAGCAGCATAAGGATGTCGCCTATCTTTCCTACCAGTTGGCCACCATTAAGACGGATGTCGAATTAGCGTTAACCTGTGAACAATTAACGGTGAATGAACCTGATGTTGATGAACTGCATCGTTTATTTGCGCGTTACGAATTTAAACGCTGGTTGTCAGATATCGAGTCTGGTACGTGGCTACAGAGTAAAAAAAGTCATCAGCCGGCGCAACAAGTCATGAGAGCGGTAGAAGAAAGCGGCAATAAGAAAGAAGAGACGATAGCGCTTTCCTCTGAAGGCTATGTCACCATCCTGGATGAGAAGACGTTGCTTGATTGGGTTGAACGCATAAAAAAAGCCGATGTTTTTGCGTTTGATACGGAAACCGATGGTCTGGATACCCTCACGGCTAATCTTATCGGGATGTCGTTTGCCGTGACGCCGGGCGAAGCCGCTTATCTGCCGCTGGCGCATGATTATCTGGATGCGCCGGAACAGTTGGATCGGGCCCAGGTTCTGGCGCTGTTTAAACCGTTGCTGGAAGATGAGACGCTGCTCAAGGTCGGCCAGAATCTCAAGTTCGATAAAGGCGTGATGAAACGTTATGACATCGAATTACGCGGCATCGCTTTTGATACCATGTTGGAATCCTATGTTCTGGATAGCGTTGCCGGCCGTCACGATATGGACAGCCTGGCAGAGCGCCATCTTGGCCACAAAACCATCACCTTTGAAGAGATCGCGGGCAAAGGCAAAAATCAGCTCACTTTCAATCAGATTGCGCTGGAGCAGGCCGGCCCTTATGCTGCGGAAGATGCGGATGTCACGCTGTATCTGCATCAGAAAATGTGGGCTAAATTACAGCAGCACGCAGAACTGCGTAAGGTGTTTCAGGATATTGATATGCCGCTGGTGCCGGTGTTATCCCGGATGGAGCGCGGCGGCGTGCTGATCGACCCCGCCATACTGGCGGAACATTCGAAAGAACTCACCCTCCGTCTGGGAGAGTTGGAAACACAGGCGTACGAACTGGCGGGCGAAGAGTTTAATCTGTCGTCAACCAAACAGCTGCAAGGCATTCTGTATGAGAAGCAGAAGCTGCCGATTCTGAAAAAAACGCCCAAAGGGGCGCCCTCCACCAATGAGGAAGTGTTGGCGGAACTGGCGTTGGACTATCCGCTGCCGAAGCTGATTCTTGAGTATCGCGGGCTGGCGAAACTGAAATCCACCTATACGGATAAGCTGCCGCTGATGATTAATCCGGCAACCAAGCGTGTGCATACCTCTTATCATCAGGCGGTGACGGCGACCGGTCGCTTATCCTCCAGCGATCCCAACCTGCAAAATATTCCGGTGCGTAACGACGAGGGCCGCCGGATACGGCAGGCGTTTATTGCGCCGAAGGGGTATAGCATTGTTGCCGCCGACTATTCACAAATTGAGTTGCGCATCATGGCGCACCTGTCTGGCGATAAAGGGTTGCTGCGAGCGTTCTCTGAAGGACTGGATATTCACCGGGCGACGGCGGCGGAAGTGTTTGGACTGGCGCTGGATAAGGTGACGTCAGAGCAGCGTCGCAGCGCGAAAGCCATTAACTTTGGTTTGATTTACGGTATGAGCGCCTTTGGGTTATCTCGTCAGTTGAACATTCCACGTAGCGAATCGCAGAAATACATGAATCTGTATTTCGAGCGTTACCCAGGCGTTCATGACTACATGGAGCGAACTCGTCAGCAGGCGGCTGAACAAGGTTATGTTTCTACGCTGGACGGCCGTCGTCTTTACCTGCCGGATATTAATTCGCGTAACGCGATGGCGCGTAAAGGTGCTGAACGGGCCGCCATCAACGCGCCAATGCAGGGAACCGCTGCCGATATTATCAAGAAGGCGATGATCGCCATTGATGGCTGGTTACAACAGGACAAACCGCTGGTGAACATGATCATGCAGGTTCACGATGAACTGGTTTTTGAGATCCATGATTCGGTTTTGGAAGAATCCAAACGTAAAATCAGAGAGTTAATGGAAGGCTGCATGCAACTTAACGTTCCGCTGCGGGTTGATATCGGAACCGGACTGAATTGGGATGAAGCGCATTAAGCGGGCGATGGCTTTTTCATTCTGTAATTAAATGACAGTATTGTGTGACCTGGTTTAACTTTGTGTCTTTAGCTGCGATTTTTTATGAAAGTAAACAACAAAAAAACTTTGTTCCGATGAAAAAATAATGTAGAGTTAAAGATGTAGGGTACAGAGGTAAGATGTTCTATCTTTCAGACCTTTTACTTCACGTAATCGGATTTGGCTGAATATTAGCCGCCCCGGTCAGTTTTGACTGGGGCGTTTTTTATTCGTCTCATCCCTGAGACTCACCCTACGGGCTACCACCATCCCTGCTGACTACTCGCTTGCCTGCGGGTCTTCCTCTTCTTCCGCCTGCGGCAACGTGCTGAACCAGCTATCGAGTTTTTGGCGGAGCTTATCGACGCCTAATTTCTTCAGTGAAGAGAACGCTTCTACCTGAATATCTCCCATAAATGGCAATACCGCTTCGCGCACCATGTTGAGCTGCGTTTTGCGTGCGCCGGAAGCCAGCTTGTCTGCTTTCGTCAGCAGAACCAGAACGGGAAGCTGCACATCGGCCGCCCATTGCAGCATTTGCTGATCGAGATCTTTCAGGGGATGGCGAATATCCATCAGCACCACCAGCCCTTTCAGGCTATTACGCTTCTGGAGATATTCCCCTAACGCGCGTTGCCACTTAAGCTTCATTTCTTCCGGCACTTCGGCGTAGCCATAGCCGGGCAAATCGACCAGGCGAATCCCCTCAGCCACTTCAAACATATTGATAAGCTGGGTTCTTCCCGGGGTTTTACTGGTACGCGCCAGATTTTTCTGATTGGTCAGCGTATTGAGCGCACTTGATTTACCGGCGTTAGAGCGCCCAGCAAAGGCAACTTCAATACCGCTATCGGTTGCCAGGTGGCGAATATCCGGGGCGCTGATGACAAAATGCGTCATATGGTAGTTATATTGCTGGGTCACAATAATTATCTCTATCTGGATCTCTGTCTGGTTGGGGATTATACCTGTAACTGACAATAAAGGCGGTTTTATCTGTGTTTGAGCGTTTGGCCGCAATCGGTAAAGATTACCGAAATAACGAAAAGCATCATTGGCTGATGTGAGCGCTTTTTTATTGCCGGGCTTTCTGCTAGATTCCGCCGCAATGACCTCCACCTGTGTACCTGAGAGCAACATGATGAACCAACCAGTTAAAGGATCGGGTGGTAATGCCACCAAACCAAAAGTGAAAAGAAAAACCCGTGAAGAATTGGATCGGGAAGCGCGCGATCGCAAGCGGAAGAAAAAACATCGCGGCCATGTTGCGGGAAGCCGCGCTCAGGAAAGCGGCGCGGTAGGAAAAACCGACGGGCAGCGTAAGCTCGCCGATCCGCGTATTGGCAGCAAAAAACCGATATCGTTGGGTAGTAAAGAAAAAACCGTCGCCAAGCCTAAGTCCGTGGCCCCGGAGACTCAACCGGTCGCGCTGTCGCCGGAGGAAGAGCTGACGCAGTTGGAAAACGATGCCCGCCTGGATGCGTTGCTGGATCGTCTGGATAACGGCGAAACGCTGAGTGCTAAAGATCAGGCGTGGGTGAATGTTACATTGGATCGTATCGACATATTGATGGAACAACTTGGCATTGAACTGGGCGATGACGACGATGAAGAAGAGCAAAAGGAAGATATGCTGCAACTTCTGAAACGTAATAGCTCGAAAGACGACTTTTAATCAATGAAGTGGTTGTTCCTGCTGCTAACATTCCTGGTTACGGTTTATCTTTTTTGTTTGTTAACCAAATTATGGATGCTGTCAAAACGCAAAGCGCGGCTGCATCGTGCGGTTTTTAACGGACGGCAGATGCCAATGAGGCGAGTCTCAGGAATGAGCCGCGTGAAAAAACGCCGGGCGCGTTTTTCAACGTCACGCAGTGACGGCCCGAAAGGCGGTGGGCAGGGGTAGCCGCCAATAAAAAAGACTGGAGTGAGCACGATGTCTGAGCAGGCAGTTGACTGGGACCTGGCCCTGATTCAAAAATATAATTATTCCGGGCCGCGTTACACGTCTTACCCTACCGCGTTGGAATTCAGCGAACGTTATGACGAGCCGGCTTTTCGGCAGGCTATCGCACGTTATCCGCAGCGAGCGCTTTCATTATATATCCACATCCCGTTTTGCCATCGGCTGTGCTACTTCTGCGGCTGTAATAAGCTGGTAACGCGTCAGCAGCATAAAGCGGATGAGTATCTGGATGTGCTGGAGCAGGAAATTCGACAACGTGCTCCGCTATTTGCCGGGCGCACGGTCACGCAAATGCATTGGGGCGGCGGTACGCCGACGTATCTTAATAAAACGCAAATCAGCCGGTTGATGTCGCTATTGCGCGATCAATTTTCTTTTTCCGATCGGGCCGAACTGTCGCTGGAGGTCGATCCGCGGGAAATCGAGCTGAATATTCTGGATCACCTGCGTGCCGAAGGATTTAATCGCCTTAGCATGGGGGTACAGGATTTTAATAAAGAAGTCCAACAGCGGGTGAACCGCGAACAAGACGAAGATTTTATTTTCGCCCTGATTGCGCGGGCTAAGCTGCTGGGGTTCACTTCAACCAATATTGACCTGATTTACGGTTTACCGAAACAGACGCCGGAGAGTTTTGCTTTTACCTTACAGCGAGTGGCTGAATTGAACCCTCATCGGCTCAGCGTATTTAATTATGCGCATTTACCCACTTTGTTTGCCGCCCAGCGGAAAATTAAAGAGGCGGATTTACCGGGCGCAGAGCAAAAGCTTGAAATACTGCAACAGACCATCAGTACCTTAACGACGGCCGGCTATCAGTTTATTGGCATGGATCACTTTGCCCGCCCGGATGATGAACTGGCGATTGCGCAACGGGCGGGGGAATTGCACCGCAACTTCCAGGGGTATACGACGCAGGGTGATAGCGAGCTGCTGGGGATGGGCGTATCGGCGATTAGTATGATCGGTGATAACTATGCTCAGAACCGCAAGGAGCTGAAGCACTATTATGCCCAGGTAGCGGAAACCGGAAATGCGTTGTGGCGAGGGTTACAGCTGACGCCGGATGACTGTATTCGGCGTGATGTGATTAAAACGCTGATATGTAATTTCCGCTTGTCCTACGCAGCGATTGAGGCTGATTACGATATCAATTTCAACGCGTATTTTGCCGAAGATATGCAACAGCTGGCGCCTTTAGCGGCCGATGGGCTGGTGGAGATACAAGAATCCGGGATTATCGTGACGCCGAAAGGTCGTTTGTTGATCCGCAATATCTGTATGTGCTTTGACGTTTATCTGCGTAATAAAATGCGTGCAAGACAGTTTTCGCGGGTGATCTGATTCCTTTCTGCCACGCTTCAGCGGTGTATTATCCGGATTTATTATGACAGGGAGAGGCATCCTCTCCCTGAGTAGTATATCCGAAAGATTAAGGTTCGATTAAGGTTCGGTTCCCCATATCAGTTTACCTTGGTGGTAAACGGTCATGTTGCTCCAATCGACGAAGTTCGTGGCGTCGCGGCTATAAGAGTAATCATTGGTTTCATCATAATTACTCCAGTCATAAGGATGGATGCGCGCCTGAATTTCGCCGCTCTGTCCTTGCGCCGGGATCGCGCCCGCGCCGCTGCTGAAGGTGAATTCCACGTAGCGGTTTGCTCGCGCGTTGCCGCCGGTAAGCGCGGTGGACGCTGTTTGAACATTGTCCGCTCCGACGGCGGCCCAGTCGATGTATCTCTGATCGCTGGTTTTACCGTCGTCGTTAAAGTAATAACGTACTTTCAGATCGCTCATCTTGATTGCGCTGCTGCCGTTATTTTTGATATTAAACGCCAGGCGGATCGAATTATCGGACGGGTTGCTGTCGTTATTGCGATATTGCAGCACCACGCTCTCGCTGCCGGTACTCGGATTTTGCGGCGTTTGCGGCGTATCGCCGTTGTTGGCGAGATCGGACCCGGCGCGAATCTGCTCCCTGACGAATTTACCCGAAGCGGACAGGTTTGCTTCCGTCCAACCGCCGGTCGTGCTGGCGCCCGGCGCCAGCGCAGCGGAGGCTTCCTGTTTATCCGACAGCGACCAGTTTACCCAACTGATGCCGCGGTTGTTGAGAAAATCGATCCAGACTTTTGATTCCGGCAGGAACGGTCCGCCGTTGCCGGATGCATCGCTGGTGCCCCATTCACTGACGAACACCGGCAGCCCCTGGTTTTGCGCGACATTAATCCGGTCGCGTAGAGACTGTCCGTGCGTACCCGCATAGAAGTGCAGCGCGTACAGGGTGTTCGCATCCGGCAGCGGATTGTTTGCCGCGTCATGGATATCCTGGCTCCAGGTGCCGGTGCCCACGATGATGATGTTGTCGGGATCCCTGGCGCGAATGACCTGCGTCACCTCGGCGGCATACGGACGGATCTGCCCGTTCCAGTTCACGTTGCCGTTCGGTTCGTTGGCGATTTCGTAAATGACGTTGGGCGAATTGCCGTAGAGTCCGGCCATTTCATTGAAAAAAGTTTTCGCCTGCGCCTTATAAGTGTTGGGATCGCCATCCGACAGAATATGCCAGTCAATGATGACGTAGACGCCAAGCTCCTGCGCGGCGGTGACGGCTTCTTTCACTTTGTCGGCGATGGAAGGGTTGGCGATATAACCGCCGTCCGCCGTGTACATGGCGGCGCGGAATACCGAGATCCCCCAGTCATCCCGCAGCCACTTAATCGCATCCCGGTTAACATATTGGCCGTACCATTGCAGACCGTGAGAACTGATCCCTTTCAATTGCACCGGTTCGCCGTTCGCATTAACCAACCTTCCGTTCTTGACGGACAACTGGCCGTATTTTTGCACTGGCGGGGTGGTGGCGTTTACAGAGGATGTCCAGAGGAAGAAGCTTAATATGATGGTTGCCAGGGTGGTCGCCGTTCGCCTGAGCAAACGGTTATTGACCGATATATCCATGTTTGTTTCTCCTTACTAAATAGTTAAATATAACTTTAGTATAAGATGTCTGTTAGACGTTCTTTTCTGCCGGCAGGTGGTAGTTTTTTTATAATGGAACGTGCTGAAATAACGCTTTATTGTTTGGCGGTTATCGCGTGGAGAGACAGTGAAATGATCTGAAAATTGGTCTCCTGACTCAAAAAACATCAGGAAAAGCATTTTTATCTTAAGTGAAATTAATTGAATTGATACGGACATCGGCGGCGGTTTATTTTATCGCTCACATGACGTAACGCGGGGTCGCTCGCTACCGTAAGGGAGAACAAAGAACAATAGTCCGATGCCGGTCAGTTTAACTGACCGGCATCGACCAAATCGCGGGTATTGCGCGGCATATCCAGCCAAGTGTCGGCACTTAGCTAAAGAAGTTAATCAGTGCGGCGCACAGTATGGCGGCGATGGCGGCTTGCGGCGAGTGGCTGGCCGCAGAGCTTATTTCAGCGCCGTGCGTCACCACGGAAATTAATGAATCCAACATAGTGCTCCTCCCGAATCAGCGACACGATCATACTGCTGACTCGGGGCAAGTAAAGGACAAATTAGCGACAATTTCGTGCGTCAGATTGTATTTCTTACAGCGGGTTGTCCTTACCCGCTGTTTTGCCGGTCGCCGCCCGGCAAGGATAAATAACGTTTTGCCGTTTTTTACCCTCCGACGATCTTCCGGCGAACAATTGTGCAATAAAAGCGCAACCTCGGTTACTCCATTCCCAGCTCTTTCAGCTTGCGCGTGAGGGTATTTCGTCCCCAGCCAAGTAAACGGGCCGCTTCCTGCTTATGGCCCTGAGTATGACGCAATGCCGTTGTGAGCAGGGTTCTTTCCATCTCCGGCTGAGCTTCGGCCAACAGGTTTTGATGACCGGAACGTAACGCCCGATCCGCCCACTGGGCCAATAAGGTCGCCCAACTGTCAGGCAGCATTTGCACCGTGGCGTCGGGTGCCGTGGTTTCAAAGAGTTCCGGGGGCAAATCCTGGATCAGAACTTCTTGTCCGGCAGCCATCACGGTTAACCAGCGGCAGGTATTTTCCAACTGACGCACGTTCCCCGGCCACGGCAGGCGCGTGAGCGCGGTTTCCGTTTCCGGATGCAGGTTTTTCGGCTCGACGCCCAATTCTTTGGCGGTGGCCTGTAAAAAATAACGAGCCAGACGGGGAATATCTTCGCGCCGTTCACGCAGAGGCGGCAGATGAACCCGAATCACGTTCAGGCGATGGAAGAGATCATCACGAAATTTGCCTTCCTGTACCCGCAACTCAAGATTCTGATGCGTGGCGGCAATAATTCGCACGTCCACTTTTACCGCGGCATAACCGCCAACCCGATAAAACTGGCCATCAGCCAGCACCCGCAATAAGCGGGTCTGAACATCCAGCGGCATATCACCGATTTCATCAAGAAACAGTGTTCCGCCGTCCGCCTGTTCAAACCGTCCCTGCCGGATTTGATTGGCGCCGGTAAATGCGCCTTTTTCATGACCAAATAATTCCGATTCGATCAGATCTTTGGGGATTGCCGCCATGTTCAGCGCGATAAACGGCGCTTTGGCGCGTGGGCTATGGCGATGTAAGGCATGAGCGACAAGCTCTTTCCCCGTACCGGATTCGCCGTTGATCAATACGCTAATGGAAGAGCGTGAAAGACGGCCGATAATGCGGAATACGTCCTGCATCGCCGGCGCTTCGCCGATGATATCCGTCGTCGGGCCGTTGCTCGGCTGATTGCGAACCGGTTGCTGTTGTTCCAGATAATGGCTGATGGCGCGTTCGACCAGGGCCACCGCTTCGTCAATATCAAAGGGTTTCGGTAAATAATCAAAAGCGCCCTGTTGATAAGCGCTGACGGCGGCATCAAGATCGGAATGCGCCGTCATGATGATGACTGGCAGCATCGGATGCCGTTGTTTTATTTGCTGCAATAACGCCAGCCCATCCATTCCGGGCATGCGGATATCGGACAACAGGACGTCTGGCGTTTGCGTCGCCAGAGCGTGCAGAGCCTGATTTCCGTTATCAAACGTGGCGCAGGTCAAGCCCGCGCCAGTGAGCGCGCGTTCGAGCACCCAACGGATGGAGCTATCGTCATCGACAATCCAGACTATCCCTCGTTGCATTGTGAACCTCACTGGCGAATGGGCAGGTAAACCGAGAATTCGGTATGACCTGGCCAACTGTTAAATTCAATTTTACCGGAGTGTTGATCGATAAGGCTGCGGGCAATCGATAATCCCAAACCGGTCCCCCCCTCGCGTCCGCTTACCATGGGGTAAAACAGCGTATCCTGTAGTTGGGCGGGGATGCCGGGGCCGTCATCTTCAATATCAATACGCGCGGCAAGACGGTAACGCACCCCATGCAAGGTGAGCTGAAATGCGGTGCGGGTACGTAAAGTGATGGTGCCGCCTTCTTCACCCAGCGCCTGTAACGCATTGCGCATGATATTCAGCAATACCTGCTCAATCTGATCCGGATCGTGTGTAAGCTCCGGTAGACTGGGGTCATAATCTTTCACCAGCGTCACGTTGTCCGGTTTTTCCAATGAAACAAGCTGGCACACCCGTTCCGCCACCTGATGGATGGTTTGAGTTACATGCAGACCGGGTTGCTGCGGGCCGAGCAGGCGATCGACCAGATTACGCAGGCGATCGGCCTGTTCGATGATAACTTTGGTGTATTCGGTCAGCGCCGGATCGGGCAAGGCTTTGGATAGCAGTTGCGCCGCGCCGCGTAACCCGCCGAGCGGATTTTTAATCTCATGGGCCAGCCCTCTGACCAGATCGCGGGCCGCCTGCTGTTGGGCCTGCTGGAGCTGCTCCTGGCTAAGGCGGCGTTGGTTATCCATTGGCGCCATCTCCAGCAGAATGAAGTTATTCTGTATCCGCTGGGCCGTGAGCGACATAATATGCGCTTTGCCGTCGATAACAATTGTGACTTCGTTATCCGTAAAACCTTGCCCTGAATCCAGACTTTCACGCATCAAATCTATATTCAGAGAAAAGTACCCCAGCAAATCCGGCAGCGGCGTACCTGACAATTTACGCGAGCTTTGCGCCAGTAGTTGTTGTGCTGCTGGGTTGGAATAATGAATAGACAGATCGTTATCCAATAACAAAATGCTGTTTATTAAAGAATTTAGGATCTGCCCAGCATCGGGCAGCGTGCCTGTTGCCATAACGCAGACTCCCGCACCGTATAAGTGCATAGTAGTGTAGATGATGGATAAGATGCCGCAACTTCAGAGCCGGTGGAGAAAAAAGCCCATCCTGAGATGGGCTGAAAAGTTTCCACGGCAACAAAAAATTTTCAGGAAAATTTTTAATAACGCAAAGCGTTAGCTCGACGGCTTTCCTGGAATGACGGGCATGGTTAGCCGGTCACAAAAACTATCTTAAAAACGGTGGTTCCGGCGGTAGCCTGACCGTCAGCACGATCAAACTACCGCCTTACTTATGATGCAGCGCGGTGATTAAACGCTGTAGTACAGTTCGAACTCAACCGGATGCGGCGTCATGCGAACGCGGTCATTTTCCGCTTTACGCAGTTCGATATAGGCATCAATCGTGTCATCGGTGAATACGCCGCCACGAGTCAGGAATTCGCGATCCGCATCCAGCGCGTTCAGCGCTTCCTCCAGCGAACCTGCAACCGTTGGGATTTCGCTCGCTTCTTCCGGCGGCAAATCGTACAGGTTCTTATCCATCGCATCGCCAGGATGGATCTTGTTGATGATCCCGTCCAGGCCGGCCATCAGCAGCGCAGAGAATGCCAGATACGGGTTAGCGGCCGGATCCGGGAAACGGACTTCAATACGGCGCGCTTTCGGGCTGGCAACCACCGGGATACGGATAGAGGCGGAACGGTTACGTGCGGAATAAGCCAGCATGACCGGCGCTTCGTAGCCAGGAACCAGACGCTTGTAGGAGTTGGTGCTGGGGTTGGTCAGCGCGTTGATGGCTTTCGCGTGTTTGATGATACCGCCGATATAGAACAGCGCGGTTTCAGACAGGCCGCCGTATTTGTCGCCGGAGAATAGATTGGCGCCGTTTTTGGCTAACGACATATGGCAGTGCATACCGGAACCGTTATCGCCGAACATCGGCTTAGGCATAAAGGTGGCGGTTTTGCCGAATGCGTGAGCAACGTTGTGCACCACGTATTTGTAGATCTGAATTTCGTCAGCTTTTTTGGTCATGGTGTTGAAGCGGGTAGCCACTTCGTTCTGACCAGCGGTTGCGACTTCGTGGTGATGAGCTTCAACCACCAGTCCCATTTCCTCCATGGTCAGACACATGGTGGAACGGATGTCCTGTGAAGAGTCTACCGGAGGAACAGGGAAGTAACCGCCTTTTACTCCCGGACGGTGACCTTTGTTGCCGCCTTCGTATTCTTTGCTGGAGTTCCAGGCGCCCTCGATATCATCGATAGTGACATGGGAGCCGGAGATGCTGCTGCCGAAACGAACGTCGTCAAACAGGAAAAATTCAGGTTCCGGCCCGAACAGAACGGTATCGGCAATACCGGAAGAACGCAGGAAATCTTCGGCGCGTTTGGAGATGGAACGCGGATCGCGATCGTAACCCTGCATGGTGCCGGGTTCCAGGATGTCACAACGGATGATCAGCGTGGATTCTTCAAAGAACGGATCGATGACCGCAGTGCTGGCATCCGGCATCAATACCATGTCGGATTCGTTAATGCCTTTCCAGCCGCCAATCGAGGAACCATCAAACATTTTGCCTTCTTCAAAGAAATCGGCATTAACTTGGTGAGCCGGAATGGTGACGTGCTGTTCTTTGCCTTTGGTATCGGTGAAGCGCAAATCAACAAACTTCACTTCATGTTCATTCAGCATCGTCAAAACATGTTCTGCGGACATACTTGGTTCTCCCGATTGTCATTTATCGTCGTGGAACGAATATCGTTGTGGATTGATGTTGTTACCGTGAGTAGACTAAAGCTAAAAGTGTGCCAACTTTTTAAATTAGTGCGATGTGTTGCCCTTTGGGGCTTTCCTTATCAAAACCCGCTGCACCATTATAGCAGATGGCACCAAAATGGTGCTTTATGGGTGAATGTGTGCACTAATATGGTGCGCAGGTGCCAACTTGTAGCGCTTTTGCACCGTGAAAGGGATCACAAAGTAAGCAGCATCAGGTTGTTTATCATAGATGCTTGTGATCTTGTTTAGTCCCTCGATTAATACGTGTACAATAGCGCGCTATTTCTAAATGCCTGAGGCAAAGCTGTGATCGAAAATTTGCGTAACATCGCCATTATTGCGCACGTTGACCATGGGAAAACCACCCTGGTTGATAAGTTGTTGCAACAATCCGGAACTTTCGGAGAACGCACTGAAGCAACCGAACGTGTAATGGACTCCAACGATTTGGAGAAAGAGCGTGGAATTACCATCCTCGCCAAAAATACCGCCATTAATTGGAAAGACTACCGTATTAACATCGTGGATACACCGGGACACGCCGACTTTGGCGGTGAGGTTGAACGTGTTATGTCGATGGTCGACTCGGTGCTGTTAGTCGTTGATGCAATGGATGGCCCGATGCCGCAGACCCGTTTCGTGACCAAAAAAGCATTCGCTAATGGTCTGAAACCGATCGTGGTAATCAACAAGGTCGACCGCCCCGGCGCGCGTCCAGACTGGGTTGTCGATCAGGTGTTCGACCTGTTCGTGAACCTGGACGCCACCGATGAACAACTCGATTTCCCCATTATCTACGCGTCGGCGCTGATGGGGATCGCGGGTAACGATCACAATGATATGGCGGAAGATATGACCCCGCTGTATCAGGCGATCGTCGACCATGTTTCCGCGCCGAAAGTCGAGCTTGATGCGCCGTTCCAGATGCAAATCTCTCAGTTGGACTATAACAATTACGTGGGTGTTATCGGCATCGGCCGTATCAAACGCGGTAAAGTTAAGCCTAACCAGCAGGTCACCATCATCGACAGCGAAGGCAAAACCCGTAACGGCAAAGTCGGTAAGGTTCTGACCCATATGGGTCTGGAGCGTATCGAAGCGACGGAAGCCGAAGCTGGCGACATCATCGCTATCACCGGTCTGGGCGAACTGAACATCTCCGACACGGTTTGTGATGTGAACGCGGTTGAAGCGTTGCCGGCGCTGTCCGTTGATGAACCGACCGTAACCATGTACTTCAACGTCAACACCTCGCCGTTCTGTGGTAAAGAAGGTAAGTACGTGACTTCACGTCAAATCCTTGACCGCCTGAACAAAGAGCTGGTGCACAACGTGGCGCTGCGGGTTGAAGAAACTGAAGATGCCGATGCGTTCCGCGTTTCGGGCCGTGGTGAACTTCACCTGTCGGTGCTGATCGAAAACATGCGTCGTGAAGGTTTCGAACTGGCCGTTTCACGTCCTAAAGTTATCAATCGTAAAATCGATGGCCGCATGCAAGAGCCATTCGAAAACGTGACGCTGGATATTGAAGAGCAGCACCAGGGTTCAGTGATGCAAGCCATGGGCGAGCGCAAGGGCGATGTCAAAGACATGGTTCCTGATGGCAAGGGCCGTATTCGTCTGGATTACCTGATCCCCGCTCGTGGTCTGATCGGTTTCCGTACCGAATTCATGACCATGACGTCCGGCACCGGTCTGCTGTACTCTACCTTTAGCCACTACGATGACGTGCGTCCGGGCGAAATCGGTCAACGTCAGAACGGCGTACTGATCTCCAACGGTCAGGGTAAAGCGGTCGCTTTCGCCCTGTTCAGTTTGCAGGATCGCGGTAAACTGTTCTTGGGGCACGGCGCTGAAGTGTATGAAGGCCAGATTATCGGTATTCACTCGCGTTCCAACGATCTGACGGTAAACTGTCTGACCGGTAAGAAACTGACCAACATGCGTGCTTCCGGTACGGATGAAGCAACGACGCTGGTTCCGGCGATTAAAATGTCGCTGGAGCAAGCGCTGGAATTCATCGATGATGACGAACTGGTCGAGGTTACGCCATCATCCGTGCGTATTCGTAAGCGTCATTTGACCGAAAACGATCGTAAACGCGCGAACCGCGGTCCTAAAGAAGGCTGATTTTTATCAGTAGCTTCTTATGTGTAACAGGGCGCCTTTGGGCGCCCTGAGTTTTATCTGATTCTCTCCGCTTTCATGTTTCCCGCTTTTCCTCCCTGTTCAGCTTTGCTATTTCCCGTTACAGTGAAAATCCCACGGTTACATCAGGAGGAAGATGCCATGCTTTATATCTTTGATTTGGGTAATGTCGTCATAGATATTGATTTCAATCGGGTGTTGGGCGTCTGGAGCAAGCTGAGCAGCGCGCCGTTGGCGACGCTGAAAGAGCGTTTTGTGATGGGCGAAACTTTTGAACAACATGAACGCGGCGAAATCAGTGATGAGGCGTTTGCTGAACGGTTATGCCATGAAATGGGCATCTCGCTGAGCTTTGAGCAGTTTTCCGCCGGATGGCAGGCTATTTTTGTGGCGCTGCGCCCTGAGGTCATCAATATTATGCAGCGGCTGCGCCGCCAGGGGCATCGGGTGGTGATCCTGTCCAACACCAATCGTCTGCATTGCGGCCACTGGCCGGTATTGTTCCCGGAAGTGGAAGAGGCCGCCGATCGTCTTTATCTCTCTCAGGATATCGGATTGCGTAAACCTGAAGCCGCTATTTATCACCATGTTCTGACGCAGGAAGGGGTAACGCCCGATCAAGCCATCTTCTTTGATGATAATCCTGCCAATGTCGCCGCCGCCCAGAAATTGGGCATCCACAGTATTCTGGTGACAGACCCTCAGGTGGTGCCGGATTTTTTTGCCTCGCAAGTAGCTGCTATCAATGAGTAACTCACCGCGTGGGGTTTGCGGCTGATTTTGCCGCGAATCTTTCAAAATAATGAAAACAGGAGCTGTAACATTCGATGATCGCGTTAATTCAGCGAGTCTCCAGCGCCAGCGTTACGGTGGAAAATGCCGTTGTTGGGGAAATCGGAGCCGGGTTGCTGGTGTTGCTGGGGGTTGAGCAAGGTGATGATGAGCAAAAAGCCGTGCGGCTTTGTGAGCGGGTTCTGGGTTACCGTATCTTCAGTGATGATAATGGCAAAATGAACCTCAACGTCCGCCAGGCGGGCGGCAGCGTACTGATTGTGTCGCAGTTTACGCTGGTGGCCGACACCCAAAAGGGAATGCGCCCCGGTTTTTCCCGCGGCGCGCCCCCGGCACAAGCCGATCGCCTGTATCAGTATTTTGCCGAACAGTGCCGCGAGCGGGGTATTCACACGGAAACGGGGCGTTTTGCGGCCGATATGAAAGTCGCATTGGTTAATGACGGGCCGGTGACGTTCTGGCTGCATGTATAAGGCGAAGACGTTCTTGTCACTATTTTTTAATGAGGCATGTTTATGTATCACCTGAGAGTACCTGAAAGCGCAGAAGAACTTGATGCGTACTATCAATTCCGTTGGGAGATGCTGCGTAAACCCCTGCACCAACCGCTGGGCTCTGAGCGCGATGCCTATGACGCACTGGCGCATCATCAGACGGTGGTGGATGAACAAGGGCGGCTGGTGGCGATCGGCCGCTTGTCCATCAATGCAGACAATGAAGCGGCGATGCGTTTTTTGGCCGTTCATCCCGATGTCCGTGGCAAAGGATTAGGGACGTTGCTGGCGATGGCGCTGGAATCGGTCGCGCGTCAGGAAGGGGCGAAGCGCGTCGTCTGTAGCGCCCGCGAGGACGCGATAGATTTTTTCGCCAAACTTGGTTTTGTGAATCAGGGGGAAATCACTGCGCCGCAAACCACGCCGATACGCCATTTTCTGATGATCAAACCGGTCGTGACGCTGGATGATATTTTGCACCGCCCTGACTGGTGCGGGCAGTTGCAGCAGGCCTGGTATCAGCACATCCCGTTGAGTGAAAAAATGGGCGTACGTATTAGTCAGTATACCGGTCAAAAATTTATTACCACCATGCCGGAAACCGGTAATCAGAACCCCCACCATACGTTGTTCGCCGGCAGCATGTTTTCTCTCGCCACCCTGACGGGCTGGGGATTGATCTGGTTGCTACTGCGTGAAAGGCATTTGGGCGGCACGATTATTCTGGCCGATGCGCACATTCGCTACAGTACGCCGGTAACGGGCAGACCAAGCGCGATTGCCGATCTCGGTTCGTTGAGCGGGGATTTGGATCGTCTGGCCCGGGGACGTAAAGCCAGGGTGCAACTGAATGTGGATCTGTTCGGCGATGATAAAAAAGGCGCGTTGTTCGAGGGGGTTTATATTGTCTTACCCGCTACGCCGAAAGAGCCGCTGGAACTAGGGGGATCCGAAATACGTTGATGGCGGCAAGGCCATCAACGTTGATTAGCGTTACTGTGCGGTCTGGCTCAATGCGCCTTGCCGCATTTGCTGATTGATCGGTTGTCCGCTGCTGTCAGCCCCTTGAAGCGAACCGTTCAACGTCGGCTTGAGCGGCGTATCGGCGGCGAGCCGCCCATTAAGCTGCAATTGCAGATTGGAATTGCCCGTGGGGTCGGAAGACGATGCCGGCCATCCCCAGCGAGTTAATATATCCAATGGAACGGAGCGCCCGGTCATCGTAACCGAAAAGGCCCGGGCGGGGTGTTGCTCGATGGTTGCCTTGGCTTCCAGCAAGCCGTTTTGGGTAAAGGCGCTGAGATCGGTGAATGCGATCTGCCCCTCATTGGCGGTTAAGGCCAAAGAGGGGCGGCGGATATCGACTTTATTGAATGTTGCATCGCTGGCGTTCAGGTTCAGCGAACCGCTCCAGATACCCCACTGATGATTACGCGCCAGCAGCAGATCGCTGCCGTTTCCATCCAGAGCGGTAAGCTGAAATGGAAAATCCGGGTTGATATCAATCAACAGATTACGGTTGGCGGTGAATTTCCTGATATTCACTTCCTCCAGCCAGTCCGGCAGCGTGGTTTGCCAACGCTGACGCCAGTCGGCCGGTAACGTGTATTCCATGCCCGCCACCACGAATTCATTCAGTTGCAAACGATGGTTGCTGCGTTGCCAGTTGCCGTCGGTACGCAACAGCCCTCTTTCCCAGCGGGTGGTAAACTGTTTGATTTCAACCCCGCTGGGGGAGAGTGTCAGGTTAACGATAGGGTCGATCAGATGCATATCGCCGTTGACGATATCCGTGGCATTGAACGACAGTTCGCCGCCATCGCTTTGCCAGTCGTCTTGTTTGAATGTGACGTTTTGCAGGGTGACGTCGAGATCGATAAACGCCCACCCCGGCCCTTCAATACGGGCATCGATCAAATCAAAACGGGAGACGGCAACCGAAGGCAACGCGGTAATCGGTTGCCAGAATTCCCGTAGGGTGCTTGGCGTTTGCAAGCGAACCTTGCTGAGACGCAGGTTGCCAATCTGCCAACTGCCGTCTTCCGCCCGACTGGCGCTGCCGGTTAACTGGCCTTGCGCCACGTCGGCGCCGAAATTCCCCAGGATAAGCTGATTATGATTAATTTCTCCCTGCATCAGCACCTGGCTGGCGGGGATATCATTGAGCCGCAACGAACGGGCGCTGAGTTGAAAATGCCCCTGTTTGCCGAGTAAACGCCCCGCTTCAGGCTGCCAGGGCATGATCCCGCCATTGACCTGTTGGCCGTTCAAGCGCCAGTCATCATCCTGCGCTTGAAGCGCCATCGTCCGTAGTTGTAATACATCGGCTTCGATCGGCAGGGTCGCGGCGGCGGGGGAGAGATTCAGCGTACCGCCTTCCAGTTCCAGACTGGAAAAATGGCGGGGGTCGGTTATCTGACGCGCGCTCAGCCCTGCCGAAATTTGTTTGGCGGTCAGCGTCGGCGGCTGATCCTTATGGCCGAATATGACGTCCTTCAGCAGAATCCGATCGGGCTTGGACCAGCTATGGTCAATTTTCCCCAATGAGATCTGATAGTCCGTGTTTTGATTCACCCAGTTGCCGATCCGGCTTGAGGCCCAGGTGGTTTGCAGTATTACGTACAATATCACCAGCGCCAGTAATGCCAGCAGCAGTAGGGTCAGCAATAATTTCCCGATAAATCTCATCGTGTCAGTCCATGCCAGTCGTCAGGGATAACTGTTTTTATGCCGCAATTACCCCGCAGGCTCAATAGCTAATGCTGTTACAGACCGTAAAAAGCGACCGGTGTTGCACCCGCGGTCGCTTTTATTCACGCTTATCAGAAATTATTGAAGCGAGTACGAATTATTTTTCTTCCGGGGGGAAAACCAGATTCAGCACAATCGCCGTAATACCGCCGGCGGCGATACCGGAAGACAGCAGCGTTTTCATCCAGTCGGGTGCGAATTGCAGAATCAGCGGTTGCTGCGAAACCCCCAGCCCCACGGCCAACGAGAGGGCGATAATCATGATGGCGCGACGGTTCAGCGGTTCACGCGACACGATACGCACGCCGGAAGCGGCGATCGTACCAAACATGACGATGGTTGCGCCGCCGAGCACCGGTTCCGGAATATGCTGCACAAAGCCGCTGACCGCCGGGAACAGCCCCAGAATAATCAGCATCAGCGCCACCACAAAGCCGACGTAGCGGCTGGCGACGCCGGTAAGCTGGATAACGCCGTTATTCTGGCCGAAACAGGAGTTTGGAAAGGTGTTGAAGACGGCGGACAGACAAGAGTTCAGGCCGTTCGCCAGTACGCCGCCTTTCAGACGCTTCATGTACAACGGCCCGCTGACCGGCTGTTCTGAGACATCGGATGTGGCGGTGATATCGCCGATGGTTTCCAGCGATGTCACCATAAACACCAGCATCAGCGGGATCAGCAGATTCCAGTCAAAGCCCAGGCCGTAATAGAGCGGCGTGGGCACCATGATGAATGAATGCTGTTCCGCCGGCGCGCTGTCGGGCAACATCCCCATCAGCCAGGCGCCCAGATAACCGACCGCCATGGCGATGACCAGTGAGGCCACGCGCAGATAAGGGTTACGCTGGCGGTTCAGCAGGATAATGATCAACAGTACGATACCCGCCAGCAACAGATTCTTCGGTGCGCCAAAGGTGTTGTTATTCATTGCCGCATAGCCGCCGCCGATGGAGGTCAGGCCGACCTGAATCAGCGACAGACCGATGATCATCACCACAATGCCGGATACCAGCGGCGTAATGATTCGGCGCGCAAGGTGCAAGAAGCGCGACAGAATAACTTCCGTCATGGAGGCGACCATTAGCGTGCCAAACAGCGCCGCCATCATGGTGGGGACGTCCGCTCCGCCATTTTTCAGCGCCAGCCCGCCCATGATTAATGGCGTAACGAAGTTAAAGCTGGTGCCTTGAATGGACAGTAGACCCGATCCTACCGGCCCCCAGGTTTTTATTTGCAGAATAGAGGCCAGACCGGAAGCGAACAGCGACATACTGATGATGTGTTGCGTATCTTGCGCGGGTAAACCAAGCGCCTGACAGATCAACAGCGCGGGAGTGATCACCGCGACAAACATCGCCAGCAGGTGCTGGCTGGCGGCAAACAGGGTTTGCGGCAGAGGAGGACGGTCTTCCAGACGATAAATCAACTCGCTGTGCTTGGGCGCGGCGGGACTGTCGGTTTGGTGGGTATCCGTGGTGGCGGTCGTCATAATAGTTGGCGTTCCTGAAACGACAAAGAGGGCATTTTAATGATCTCTTTAACAAAAGCAAACGTTTGCGGAACGGCGTTTCCGATATGAAATTTGTCTGGCTGGTAATGCCTTATTATTTAAAGGGATATTGTGCTGAATGATGGCGCCGTCAGGCATTGGTATAACGGGTTCTTTCGGGTAACCAGCGTTCAATCAACGCCTTGGCGTGTTCCGGGTAGCGTTGGTGGAGATGACGGGCGACGCGCTGCACCTGCGGGATCAGTGCCTGATCGCGGAGTAAATCGGCGACTTTAAATTCCGCGGCGCCGGTTTGGCGCGTACCCAGCAGTTCACCCGGGCCGCGAATTTCCAAATCACGTTGCGCAATGACAAAGCCATCGTTGCTGTCGCGTAATACCTGAAGCCGTTTTTGCGCCGTTTTGCTCAACGGGGTTTTGTAAAGCAGCACACAATGAGAAGCGACCGCGCCCCGTCCAACGCGGCCGCGTAACTGGTGAAGCTGCGCTAGGCCAAGCCTTTCTGGATTTTCGATAATCATCAGGCTGGCGTTAGGCACGTCAACCCCCACTTCAATCACCGTGGTGGCGACCAACAATTGCAGTTCGCCTTGTTTAAAAGCCTGCATGACTGCCTGTTTTTCCTGCGCTTTCATGCGTCCGTGGACTAATCCGACGGTGATGTCAGGCAGGGCGGCGGTTAATTCCTGGCAGGTCGCTTCGGCGGCCTGGGCTTCCAACAGATCGGATTCTTCAATCAGCGTACAGACCCAATAGGCTTGCCGGCCTTCTTGCCGGCAGGCGTTATCGACACGTTGAATAATCTCATTACGGCGCGTATCCGGTATGGCAACCGTGGTGACGGGCGTTCTGCCTGGCGGCAGTTCATCAATGACCGAGGTATCCAGATCGGCGTAAGCCGTCATCGCCAGCGTGCGGGGGATCGGGGTGGCGGTCATAATCAACTGATGTGGGTGGAACCCCTGTTGTTCGCCTTTTTCCCACAATGCCAGACGCTGATGTACGCCGAAACGGTGTTGTTCATCAATAATCACCAGCGCCAGCCCGTTGAATTTGACCTGTTGCTGGAAGATGGCGTGAGTGCCCACGACCATGGATACCTGACCGCTGGCAATGGCGTCCTGCTGCGCCTGTCGGGCTTTTCCTTTCTGCTTGCCGGCCAGCCAGCCCACCTCAATCCCCAGCGGCGCAAACCACTGGCGAAAGTTATGGGCATGTTGTTCCGCCAGCAGCTCGGTCGGCGCCATTAGCGCGACCTGTTTTCCGTTCGCTATCGCCCGTAGCGCGGCCAGCGCGGCAACCAGCGTTTTTCCTGACCCGACATCCCCTTGTACCAATCGCATCATGGGGAACTCTTTTGCCAGATCGGCTTCAATTTCACCAACCACGCGTTCCTGCGCGGCAGTCGGCGTAAACGGCAGCGCCGTCAGCAGGCGTAGTTTAAGAGAATCATCAGCCGCCAGGGATAATGCCCGGTAGCTTTGCGCGCCGGCGCGAACGGCCAGCATGCTTAAGTTATGCGCCAGCAGTTCTTCCATAATCAGCCGCTGTTGCGCCGGGTGTTTACCCAGTTCCAGTTCGCTGAGTTGAATGTCCGGCGGGGGACGGTGCAGGATATGCAGGGCTTCGGGCAGGCTGATGAGCGATCGACTCAGTTCTTGCGGCAGCAGTTCGTCGATCGGATTGGCGTCCAGCAGCGCCAGCGCCTGATCGGTCAGTTTACGCAATGTTGCCTGACGAACGCCTTCGGTGGTGGGATAAACCGGCGTCAGCGATCCCTGTAATTCCACCGGTGTGTTATCGCCCTGTAGGTGATATTCCGGGTGGATAATTTCAGCGCCGATTTTGCCGCGCTTGATTTCACCGTAGGCGGTGACCCGCTGACCCGGCGCCAGACTGTTCTTCATGGCGGCGTTGAAATTGAAAAAACGCATGGTCAGCACGCCGCTGCCATCGCTGATTTGGCAAGTCAGCATACGCCGATTGCCGAAGGTAATGTCGTGGCGCAGAATTTCGCCTTCCACCGTGGCAAACATGCCGGGGAGCAGGTCGCCAATCGGGTAAAGGCGAGTGCGGTCTTCGTAGCGTAACGGCAGATGCAGCAACAGATCCTGCACGGTTTCCAGCCCGAGGCGGGCAAGTTTAGCCGCCTGACTGCTACCCACGCCGGCAAGCGTGCTCAACGGTTGGGTATTCAGGCGGCCTTTCATCAGCGCTCCGAGGATTGCATTGAGGCCCACCAGGCGGTATCGGCAACGATCTGGCCGCTGCTATCAATATAAGGGCGCGGCAGACCCTTACGTTTGGCGACTCGCGCCAGTACCGGGTAGCCGCCTTCAAACAGCAACCGCTGTTGCTCTTCTTCGTCCAATGGGCTGTCCTCGCGCTGGTACATGCCGGCTAACTGACGCTGGCGCTGAGCTTCATACAGAATCAATGCGGATGCGACGGAGACATTCAGCGACTGCACCATGCCGGTCATCGGAATAATGATATCTTTATCGGCCAGTTTTAGCGCTTCCGGGCTAATACCGGTTTTTTCCTGCCCCAGTAAAATACAGGTCGGGCGGGTATAATCAATGTCGCGGAAATCGACGGCCTGTTCAGAAAGGTGCGTCGCCAGAATCTGCATGCCTGCCGTTTGCAGGTGGCTGACGGCGTCATGAATGGTGCGATGGGTTTTAACCTGTACCCAGCTATTGCTGCCGGCGGCGGAAGATACCAGCGTTTTCATTCTGCTGGTGGGCCATATGGCATGGATCTGATGGACGCCCACGGCATCGGCCGTACGAATAACGGCGGAAACATTATGCGGCTTATGCACCTGCTCCATGCAGATTGTCAGATCAGGCTGACGGCAGGTCAGCATCTCTCTTATGCGTGCATAGCGTTGAGGCGTCATAACGGTTAATTTCGGTTACGGTTAACTTTTATTACATCCGGCATTACGCGGATTTTGCGCATAATATTCGCCAGATGAACGCGGTCGAGCGTGGTGAGTCGGATAAACGCGCTGTATACGCGGCCGTCTTTTTCTTCGGTATTGATGCTCTGGATATTTGAGTTCGCCGTATTAATTGCGGCAGCCAGATTAGCCAGCGCGCCCTGATGGTTGAACATATCCACCTTGATTTCGGCGATAAATTCTTGATCGGTCACCTTATCCCACTCCACGGCCATAAACTTTTCCGGCTCTTTCTGATAACCGCGGATGTTGCGGCAGGATTCGTGGTGGATAACCAGTCCTTTACCGGGGCTGACGTGAGCGATAATCGGATCGCCCGGAATAGGGCGACAGCATTTGGCGAATGAAATCATCACGCCATCCGCGCCTTTAATCGGCAATTTGCGCAGCCCGGTATTTTCCAACTGGGATTGTTCGTTCAGCAGATTTTTCGCCACCACCACGCTCATGGCATTGCCCAGCCCGATTTCCGCCATCAGATCGTCCAGCGTGGCAAGCTTCATTCGGTCAAGCTCAAGCTGAATATTTTTTTCCGGAATATCAGACAGTTTACGGCCGCTGCCCAGAGCATGGTTCAGCAAACGACGGCCCAGACTGACGGAGTCATCGCGCTTAAGGTTTTTCAGCATCTGGCGGATTTTGGCGCGCGCTCGAGAGCTGACGACGAAGTTCAGCCAGGCGGCGTTTGGTCTGGCGCCTGGCGCGGTAATGATCTCAATGGTCTGCCCGCTGGTCAGCGGCTGCGACAACGGATAGGGCTGGCGATCGACTCTGGCGCCGACGCAGGCATGACCGATATCGGTATGTACGGCATAGGCGAAATCGACCGGCGTTGCGCCGGCGGGCAATTCCACAATCCGGCCTTCCGGCGTGAAGACATACATTTCGTCGGGAAAGAGGTCGGACTTAACGCTTTCGATAAATTCAAACGAACTGCCCGCGCTCTGCTGCAATTCCAGCAGGCTTTGCATCCAGCGCTGGGCGCGAACCTGGGCGGTGGTGCTGCTTTCGCCTTCTTTATAGGCCCAATGCGCGGCAACGCCCATTTCCGCCATCTGATCCATATCGTCGGTGCGGATCTGCACTTCCACCGGAACGCCGTGCGGACCAATCAGCGAAGTATGCAGCGACTGATAGCCGTTCGCCTTGGGAATGGCGATATAATCCTTTACCCGGCCGGGGCGGGGTTTATACAGACTATGCACCTGACCCAACACGCGATAGCAGGTATCCAGTTCCTTAACGATCACCCGAAAAGCGTAAATGTCCATAATGGAATGAAAACGCTGTTCTTTCAGATGCATCTTGCAGTAGATGGAATAAAGGTGTTTTTCACGGCCGCTTACCCGGCAGGCAATTCCGGCTTCGGTCAAACGGCCTTCAATCTCGGCAAGGATTTTCTGGATCATCTCTTTCCGGTTGCCGCGGGCGGCTTTGACCACCTCTTTGATTACGCGGTAACGGTTGGGATAGAGCGCTTCAAAACCCAGCTCTTCAAGCTCGGTTTTCAGGTGATGGATACCCAGCCGATGCGCCAGCGGACTGTATATTTCCAACGTTTCGCGGGCAATGCGCCGGCGCTTATCCGGGCGTAAAGAACCCAGCGTGCGCATATTGTGGGTACGGTCGGCCAGTTTGATCAGAATGACGCGGATATCCTGCACCATCGCCATGATCATCTTGCGAAAGTTCTCAGCCTGCGCTTCTTTCTTATCGCGGAACTTCAACTTGTCGAGTTTGGAGACGCCTTCCACCAGTTCGGCGACGCTCTTGCCGAAGAGCTGTTCCATGTCCTGATAGGTGGCGGGGGTGTCTTCTATCACATCGTGCAACAGCGCGGCCATCAGCGTTTCATAGTCAAGACGCATCTCGGCCAGAATACAGGCAACGGCAATCGGGTGAGTGATATAGGGTTCGCCACTGGAGCGAGTCTGCCCCTCGTGAGCATCACGTGCAACAAGGTAAGCCTGGCGTAAACGTTTAATCTGCTCTTCCGGCAGATAACGTTGAATCAGCAGATTAAGGCTTTCAAAAAGGTACAAGGGCGACTCGCGGTCTGATTAACGGCGGCCTTCAGCAATCGCGGTGACCGCCTGAATTTCCGCGGCTTCCTGCTCTTGCTGCTCCTGACGGTCACGAACGTCCAGGATTTGGGCGTTGATCAGGCCTTCTTCGATCTCGCGCAGGGCGATCACGGTGTACTTATCGTTTTCTTCCGCTACCAGCGGCTCTTTACCACCAGTCTGGATCTGACGGGCGCGACGAGCAGCGACCAACACCAGGTCAAAACGATTACCAATTTTCTCTACAGCGTCTTGAACAGTTACGCGTGCCATAATGTGCTACTCCACAGGGAAATAAAATGACTGGGCATCATACTGAAAGAGCCGTCAGTCTGCCAATAGTTTGGTGATTAATGCCTCATGCCGAACTTTTTGCCTGCCCAGCAGCAGACGTTCGGCGCGAATAATGGTTTTCAGATCGAGCAACGCCAAATCGAAATCATCATTAACGATTAAATAATCATATTCTGCGTAATGCGTCATTTCAGCCACCGCCTGCGCCATGCGGCGGGCAATAACCTCTTCACTATCCTGACCGCGGCCGCGCAGTCGGCGCGCCAGTTCTTCTTTTGACGGCGGCAAAATAAAAATGCTGCGCGCCTGCGGCATATGGGTACGGATTTGCTGGGCGCCCTGCCAGTCGATATCCAGAAATACATCTACGCCCGTCGCCAATATCTGTTCAATGGCTAACCGGGACGTACCGTAGTAATTACCGAAGACTTCCGCATATTCCAGAAATTCGTTTTCCTGGATCATACGCTTAAATTTATCAACCGAGACAAAGAAGTAGTGCTCGCCGTGGCTTTCCCCCGGTCGTTTGGCTCTGGTGGTATGGGAGATCGATACCTGAGTGTCATAAAGCGGCTGCGTTTTTAATAGCGCCTGAATCAAACTGGACTTTCCGGCCCCACTGGGAGCGGAAACGATATATAACGTGCCTTGAGCCATAGTGAAGTTTTATTAATTGCAATTAATTATTGATATAAATGCGGCGGAACCCGCATTTCCCCACATTATACACGCCAATACGCCATCAGTCGCGCTGTGATAAATGTCATTGCAGAATGTTTTACCGTTATGCCACCAGAAATGCTTTCTGCCAACCTTTTCCGCATGCGTTGCGCAGCCGCTCCCGGTGATTTTTCATACTGATTGCAAACGACAAAAAACGTTGCGAAGCGTTTTGCATTCCTCGGTTTTTACTCTCGTTTTTTGTTCGCGGCTGCGTTGTACTGCGCTCAGTCGGTACTTATGGGAGGTTACATGAATTGCGGGTTCAGTCGGTTTGTCATCGTAATATTGGCGGGCGTCGCTGGTTGGCCGTTAATCGCCGCGCCGTCTTGTCCGGACTGGCCGACGGGTCGCGCCCAAAAAGAAATGGGGATGTTGAACTGGCAGTTGGCGCAGTGGGATGACGCTTATTATAAAGCCGGCGCCAGTCCGGTGGATGACGAGGTTTATGATCAGCTCAGAAGCAGACTGAACCACTGGCGGCGTTGTTTTCAACCCGAGGGCGCGGATTTTGCCGTCCGACTGCCGGATAACGGTAAACAGCGTCATCCGGTCGCGCATACCGGCTTAAAAAAGCTGTCCGATCGCGGGCAACTGTCGCGATGGATAAAACAGCATCAGGATTTATGGATCCAGCCCAAAATTGATGGCGTGGCGGTAACGCTGGTGTATCGGCAGGGGAAATTGGCATCGGCCATCAGCCGCGGCAATGGTTTGCGCGGGGAAAACTGGACGAAAAAAGTCCTCGCCATGCCGGATATCCCTAAAACGCTGACCGGGGCGCCGTCAACCTTGGTGCTACAGGGGGAGCTATTTCTCAACGTTGTCGATCATCGGCAAAATCTGCACGGTGGAATAAATGCCCGCGCGGTGGTCGCCGGGGAGATGCGGCGCCATGACTCTTCGGCTGTTTTGCCGCGAATCGGCATCTTTATCTGGGGTTGGCCCGACGGCCCGGCCACGTTGCCTGAGCGCCTTAAGGGATTGCAGGCGATGGGGTTCGCCATGACCGCTGACTACACGCACAGGATTTCCTCGTTGGAGGAGGCTGAGCGTTGGCGGGAGCGCTGGTATCGTCATCCTCTTCCTTTCGTAACCGATGGCGTGGTGATCCGTCAGGGCAAAGAATCGCCGGGACGCTTCTGGCGGGATACGCCGGCCGACGGGGCCGTCGCCTGGAAATATCCGCCGGTGCGGCAGGTGGCGGAGGTTAACGGGGTTAATTTTGCTATCGGCCGTACCGGCAAGATCAGCGTCGTACTGAGCCTCAACCCGTTGCGGCTGGATGACAAGTCGGTTCGCCGGGTCAATGTCGGATCGCTATCACGCTGGAAACAATGGGATGTTCTGCCCGGCGATCAGGTGAGCATCAGTCTGGCGGGGCAAGGTATTCCACGGCTGGATAACGTGGCGTGGCGGGTTGCCGAGCGTTCGCCGGTAACGCCGCCGAAAGAGGACGACTTTCACAATTTCAGCTGTTTTCAGTACAGCATAGCCTGCCGGCAACAGATGCTTTCACGGCTAACCTGGTTAAGTAGCGATCAGGGGCTGAATCTTAAAGGCATCGGTGAAGGGATATGGCGACGTTTGATGCAGCAGGGCGTATTGCGGGATGTCGTGTCATGGTTGGCGCTGACCAGAGCACAAATAAAGGACGTTAAAGGTATTGGCGCCAGGCAGGCCGAGAGTATTTATGAGATTCTACAGCAGGCTCGTCAGCAGCCTTTGGTTCGCTGGCTATGGGCGCTGGGGGTTCCCTTGCCTCGTTCGGCGCGGGGAGCGCTGGAGAATATGAGCTGGTTACAGTTACAACAGCGTACCGCACGGCAGTGGCGGCAGTTTCCGGGGGTTGGCGCCAGGCGAGCGGAAGAGATCATGGCTTTTTTGCATCATCCGGTCGTGGTGGAGCTTATTGCCTCGTTAAGTAACGCGGGGATAGATATTAAAAACCGGACGGAGGCCGTACCCCAAAACATGGTTATTATTTCCAGACTGAGTGAATAATAGCCAGTGCCGAAACGGACGGGAAAAAATTAAAGCATCATTAAAGGCTATAACACTACCGGACATATTAGATATTAGCGCAATAATCATAAATAACATTTATGATTAGCCATCGGATTTATCTATTTTTTGTAATTATTGTCGCATACGGGAAAGAATAAATGCGAGGTTTAGTAATGAACTCCCTCATTGCCCCGTTGTCCTACTAGCTTCAGATAATAATTCGTTTTATCGGAGCACTTGAAGCGATGAAGTTTGGCCCCGCGATTTCACAGCCTAAGTTATCGTTCTTTCTGGCAATATATATCGGTCTTTTCCTTAATCTTTCAGTCTTTTATCGAAGATTTGATGCTTTTTCGGTATTTACAGGTAAGCAGCTATCAAAATTTACCCCGGCAATAATTGAATTGCTGGCCTGTATATTGTTTACCTTTTTTCTTATGCGGATTATTTCTCTGGGCGGGCGCTATTTTTATCGCGTCGTTGCCTCACTGCTGGTGCTGATTTCTGTCGCCGCCAGTTATTACATGACGTTTTTTAATGTCGTTATCGGCTACGGCATTATTGCCGCGGTTATGACGACGGACATTGATCTTTCTAAAGAAGTTATCGGTTTCCGTTTTATTCTGTGGATGCTGGCGGTAAGCGCATTACCCTTGTTATTGATTTGGAAAAATGCCTTACGTCATACACTAATTGAACAGCTAACGTCGCCGGGGAAACGCCTGACGCCGGTGTTGATCTTACTGGCTGTGGTTGCCCTGGTATGGTTACCGATCCGCTATATGGATAAGGCCCAGTCGGTCTCGGAAAAGCTCTCTAATGTTGACTTACCCAGCTATGGCGGCGTGGTTGCGCATTCGTATCTGCCATCGAACTGGCTGTCTGCTTTGGGATTATTTGCCTATACGAAATATGACGAAAGTCAGGACGCGACGAATTTGTTCGATCCCGGCAAACATTTTACTTACCTTCCGCCAACCGGGATTGATGATACCTATGTGGTTTTCATCATTGGCGAAACCACCCGTTGGGATCACATGGGGCTGTTAGGGTATGAGCGCGATACCACGCCCCGCTTGTCGAAAGAAAAAAATCTGGTGGCTTTCCGCGGAAAATCCTGTGATACCTCGACCAAACTCTCCATGCGTTGCATGTTTGTACGGGAAGGTGGTACGGAAGATAATCCTCAGCGGACATTGAAGGAGCAGAATATCTTTGCGGTATTAAAGGAACTGGGGTTCACGTCCGAGCTATTCGCGATGCAGAGTGAAGTTTGGTTCTATAACAGCATTGAAGCCGATAACTACTCTTTCCGTGAAATGATCGCGTCGGAAAAAAGCAACGACGGTAAGTCGGTGGATGACATGCTGCTGGTGGATGAAGTCAGGGAGTCGCTGGAGCGCTACCCGAAAGGTAAGCATCTGATTGTGCTGCATACCAAGGGGTCCCACTATCTTTACTCGATGCGCTATCCCCGTAGCTATGCCCGCTATCAGCCGGAATGTATGGGCGTCGATGCATCCTGTTCCCGTGAACAGCTGATTAATGCGTTTGATAATAGCGTGCTGTACACCGATAGCTTTATCGAAAACGTGATTAACCAGGTGCGGGATAAGAAAGCATTGGTGTTTTATGCCTCCGATCACGGTGAATCCATCGATGATAACTATCATTTACACGGTACGCCGCGCCAAATGGCGCCGCCGGAACAGTTCCGATCGCCGATGATAGTCTGGGCATCGGATAAATTTCTGGCTGACTCAGGTAATATGAATGCGTTTGATCGGTTAAAAGCACAGCAGCGAATCGGCAAAACCCATCGCCATGAAGAGCTGTTTGATACCATTTTGGGATGTCTGGGATATACCTCGCCGGATGGCGGCATCAACCCGAAAAACAACTGGTGCAACAAGACCGGAAGCTGACGATGATGTTTGGCGCGGTTAAGCCTAGACTGGGCAGAGGTTGCTGACAAAGTCGTTTGTAAGCCTGAGATACCCGGGCCTAGCGTACCGAGGGGCGCTCCGGCGGCTTACGCCGCTACGGCCCCTAGCCACGTTCTCCCTAATAACGGGCTTTGTCAACGGTTTGAGCCCAGTCGATAGACTGGGCAATGGCATATTATCAACCGGTCACGCGGATTTCAGTTGATGAACCTGTTTTTCGCGGCGGATTTTACGTTCTTCCATCACCGCAACGATGGCCATCAGACAGATACAGCAGATGGCGGCCGTATCCAGCGCGGCGAAAGTGCCGGCCCAGCCGGTCAGACCGAAGATCGGCGTACCGTCCGCAATCATCCCCAGGCCCAGTTTCGCGAAGCTATCGCCAATCAGGTAGGCAAAGGTGCCTTTAATGCCGTCGGCCGCACTAATGGCTTTTTTCGGTACAAAGCCTACGGCGGCGACGCCAATCAGCAGTTGCGGACCAAAGACCAGAAAACCCAGCGCAAACAGCGAGGAGAGGTAAACGTACGCATTGCTGGCATGCTGGTAGACGCTGAGGGTGGCAATGATCAGCGCCAGCGCGATACAGGCAACCAGGGCGCGGCGGCCGTTGGCAAGGTCGGAGAGATAGCCCCACAGCAGCGTACCGACCAGCGCACCGGCTTCAAACAGGGTAAAGCCCTGAATCGCCACTTCTTTTGACAGCTTCAGTTCCTGAAAGGCGTAGACCGTCGACCATTGGTCGATACCGATACGCACCACATAAAGGAAGACATTGGAGAAACACAGCAGCCAGATCACTTTGTTCTTCAGCACGTACTCGACAAAGATCTGCCATTTGGTCATCGAGCCGTCTTCCGTCTCTTTGTCCTCATCGCTGATCGCTTCGCCAAACAGCTCTTCCGCTTTACCCAGACCGTAAGCTTCCGGCGAGTCGCTGCCGTAGCGCAGACCGATAAAGCCGACAATCAGCGCGATAACCGACGGTACGATAAACATACCGATCACATGGCCGTCGAACAGGTAGTTCGCGCCGAACAGCGCCACGCCCGCCGCGCCCGCGCCACCCAGATTATGCGAGATGTTCCACATGCCAAGATAGGTTCCGCGCTTACGGCGCGGCGTCCATTTAGTGATCGTGGAATAGCTGCACGATCCGCCGGTGCTCTGGAAGAACCCGCTCAGCGCGTAGAAGGCAATCATCAAAAACAGGCTGATGGAGCCGGAACCCATGCTGGCGCTGAAGCCAAGCATACAGATACTGGACAGGATCAGCATCAGCGGCAGGAACTGCTTGGTGTTTTTGCCATCCGCATAATAGGAGACCAGCGTTTTCCCCACGCCGTAGGTGATGGAGAAGCCCAGACCAATCATCCCCAGTTGAGTCATACTCAAGCCGTAGGTGGAGATCATGTCATTCTGCGCGATATTAAAATTCTTGCGGATCAGGTACATGGTCAGGTAGCCGATAAAGACCACCAGATAGGACTGCATAAAGGGCTTGAACCACATTTTGCGCCGCTCTTCGAGCGGCAGATTCAGGGTCGGCTTGCGCACCTGATTAAGAAAGGCCAGCATGGTTGTCTCCTCTTACTACGCAAACGCTGGAAGTGGCTGCATTGTAAGAAACGGAGGTCGGTACTGGCTTAAGACATCATCCAGTAAAAACTAGGAAATTTTCCCGGTTTTGGTCTTTGAGGTGAAAAAGAGTGAAGTGAGTCACGCTTCTGCGGGGATTTTTGCTCCGCTGCGCGGCGCCTGAGCATTTAAAAACGGCAGCAGCAGCAGAGCGGAGACGCCGGCCGCCACCGCAATGACCGCAAAAAAACCGGTCCAGTGCCAGATATCCATAATTTGCGCCAGCGGCCAGCCGGAAAGCGATGCGCCGAGATAGGCAAATAGTCCGACGAAGCCGGTGGCGGCCCCCGCCGCGTCTTTGTGCGAGCATTCCGCCGCCGCCATGCCAATCAGCATCTGCGGGCCAAAGACAAAAAAGCCGGTGGTAAAGAAACAGGCTGCCTGCATCACATAGCTGGCGAACGGCATTAGCCAAAGCGAGCCGACCGATAGCAGGATGCCGGCCGCGAAGATCAGATTCATCGGCCCGCGATTGCCGTTGAACAGTTTGTCCGACCCCCAGCCCGCAACCAGCGCGCCAATAAATCCGCCCAGTTCGAACATGGTTACCGCCGAATTGGCGGTGACCAGGTTTACGCCGAGCGTCTCTGACATATACAGATTGCCCCAGTCGTTGATGGCCGCCCGCACCACGTAAACCAGCACATAGCACAGCGCCAGCAGCCAGATGTAAGGGTTGGTGAGTACGTACTTATGGAGAATTTCCCGGTGCGACAGCCCCACGCCTTCCTGCTGTTGCGCGATCTCCAACGCATCGCGGCGCCACTCGCCCACGCTGGGTAGCCCCAGGGTTTGCGGACGATCGCGCAGCCGCCAGCATAAAAACAGCCCGACCAGAATAGCCAGCGTTCCGGCGATAATCAGCCCGGCTCGCCAGCCGTAGTGCAGCGCCGCCGCACCCACCACCATCGGTATCAACGCGCCGCCCACGTTATGCGCCGTGTTCCACACCGCCCACCAGCCGCCGCGCTCGGTACGCGAGTACCAGGTAGTGAGTAAACGCGCGCACACCGGCGAGCCCCAGCCCTGAAAGAACGCATTCGCTACCCACAGTAGGGCGAATACCCATAGCGACGAGGAAAAGCCGAACAGAATGTTCACCACGCCGCTGGCAATCAGCCCCAGCCCCATAAAGTAGCGGGCGTTAGACTGGTCGCTGACGATACCGGAAAAGAATTTCGACACGCCGTAAGTGACGTAAAACAGCGTGGCGAGCAGGCCGATGTCGCTGCGCGTCAAAATGCCGTTAACCAGAATTTCCGGCACCGCTGCGTTAAAACTTTTACGCGTAAAGTAAAATAGCGCGTAGCCCAGATAGATAGAGATAAGAATGTGCCGTCGCCAGTAGCGGTAAGTTTCGTCAATCGCTTGCCGATCGGTGAGCGGCGGTATGCCGGGCGGAATTTTCAGAAAACCAAACATGACGATCCTTATTGATTACGCAGCGGCAGACTGACGGTGACGCGGGTTCCGCGGGTGCAGGAGATAGTCAGCGAACCACCGAGGGCCGATACCCGTTCGCGCATGCCGGTCAGGCCCAGGCCCAACTGTCCTGAATTCGGCGGCAGGCCGCAGCCGTCGTCTTCAATCACCAGCAGGAGTTGATTGTCTTTGCACCCGCATTGCAGCGTGACCGTACTGGCGTTGGCGTGTTTGACGATGTTGTTCAGTCCTTCCTGACAGACGCGGAACAGCGTGACGCGCTGGCTTTCGCTGAGCATCGCTTCGTCAATTTGCCAACTAAGGCGGCTTACGATGCCGCGCGCTTCCAGTTCCATCTCTCGCGTCAACGAACGCATCGCCTGCTCAAGAGAAAGATCGTCCAACTGGCGCGGCCGCAGGCGGCCCAGCAAACGGCGCACCGAATCGTAAACGCCAAGAGACAGCGTCTCAATCAACGCGCCGCTCTGCTTCACTCCGGCATTTTCCGGCGCCAGCCGTTGCAAAATACCGGCTTGCGTGCGGATCGCGGTGATGGTCTGGCCGATATCATCGTGCAGTTCGCGCGCTACTTCCCGCCGGACGCTCTCTTCGGTTTCCAGCAGCCGCTCAGCAAGGCGATGATTGCGGGCCAACTGGTTTTGCAGGGACAGATTAAGTTCCCTTAAGCGCTGGATGCCCGCCCCCAGCAGCAACCCCGTCAGGCTCTGGGCCAGCAACGAGAGCAGTAAATCCACCTGATGATCGTGCCAGGTCTGACTGGCGATCAGGGCAATGGCATTCATCAGCGTCGCGATGAGCGCCCCCTGCCAACCGTAATGCCAGGCGAGGGCGATAATCGGCAGCGCCAGACAAAACGGCGTAAAGCGCGCCAGCTCATTCGGCAGCCCTAACTGTAGCCATAGGCTGACGGCAAACAGCAGCAGATACCAGAGCAGATGCCGGGTGCGCCAGTTGATCGGCTGTGAAACCAGCGCCGGGCCGAGCGGCAACCAGGTGGCGCTGGTGAGATAGTGCCAGATAACCAGACAGGTGGGCGCCAGCGTGAGTCCGCCAGTCAGGGTCAACAGCAGTACGGTAAGCGCGTCTTCCCCGCTTCCAATCCAGGGCAGAGACTGTAATAGCGCGGCGGCGATCAGGGCGCCGCCCTGTAGCAACAAGGTATGCCAGTCATTCGGGCGTCGCCGGCGGCTGACCAATGCGACGGGCAACAGTGACAGCAGGCTTCCGATCGTCAATAAGGGCAGGTGAAGCAGGTTCACTTCCTGCGACAGCCAAACCAACAGCAGCCATTCACTGGCGAGCAATACCGGCCAGTAACTGCGCGGGCATTGCAACATCAATCCCAGACGCAAACCAAACGGAAACAGCAACGCCGCCAGCTCCGGTCGCTCCACCAGATGCAGGCTAATGCCCCACAGGCAGAACCACGCGGCGGAGAAAATAAAGAAGCTGGCGGTAACGGAGATGAGCCGGGCGAGTAACGGATGCATTACCAACCAGCGAATAGTCGACGGGCCAGTTCGACGTCATTGCTGATGCCGAGTTTTTCCATCAGGTTGGCACGGTGAACATGCACGGTTTTCGGCGATAGCCCCAGTTCGGCGGCGATCTCTTTGACCGCCATCCCCTGCGCGAGTTTTTCCGCTACCTGATGTTCGCGGCGGGTCAGCGGATCCTGCTTGGCGGAGGCGAGTTTCAGGGCCACATCCGGCGTGAGGTAGCAGCCGCCGGCCGTCACCGTACGGACAGCGGCAATCAGTTCATCGGGGCTGCAACGTTTGGACAGAAATCCGTGCGCGCCGGCATTCAGCGCCTGTTCAATCAGCGCCGGGCTATCGTGGACGGAGAGCATCACCACCGCCATGCCTTTCGGCAACTGGCTTAAAAGTTCCAGACCGGAAATATCCGGCATCGAGATATCGCATATGCAGACCTGCACGGCGCGCCCCGGTAGCCCGGCCAGCGCCTCGCGGCCTGAACCAAACTCGCCGACAACCTGCATATCCGGTTCAAGCGCCAGCAATTGGGCGAAACCAGAACGAACGATACGGTGATCGTCAATGAGAGCAATCGTGATCATGGGGGTGAACCAGGCGATATAATAAGCGAGTACCTTAACGTCACTGATAGTGTCGTTCAAGTCTTGTTGGCGTGTTCCGTATTTAACACGTTTTCCAAACCGTAATTCGCCCGATCGCCGTGGATTTGCATTCGGGGGATTGGGGGAGAGATCGGTTACTGGATACTTTACCAACAGGCATAATCCTTTTTCTAAAAAGGGATTGACGCTTCAATGGGGTAGCAGTAATATGCGCCCGCATTCGGTGAGTGGCGCAGCCTGGTAGCGCACTTCGTTCGGGACGAAGGGGTCGGAGGTTCGAATCCTCTCTCACCGACCAAATCGACTTTCGGTAAGGATCTGGAATAGACGGATATCACCGGAAAGTACCAAGAAACCCGCATCCTGTCTGGATTGGCGGGTTTTTTAATGCCCGTTATCTATCGGTATACCCCGTTTACAGCTGGAAAGTTTAGTTATACCACCCCATATAATTACGATGGCACGTATAACTACCCCTCTGACCAATACCGAAATCAAATCCGCAAAACCTGCCGAGACGGAATACACGTTACAGAACGAGAATGTTTTAAGAATTAATAACCTACTTACCAAGCCCAAGAGCCCTTGGCTATTTTTTCCTATTATGAGCAAGGATTACCCCTCCCCTTGCACCTGAGTAAAAAAAGCGCGACACTACGTAAAGACATATGTAAATACAAAGGTGAACATGATGGGTAGCATTAATCTCCGTATCGATGATGATCTTAAAGCACGCTCCTACGCCGCACTTGAAAAATTGGGGGTTACGCCTTCTGAAGCATTGCGTCTTACGCTGGAATACATTGCTGAAAATGAACGTCTTCCCTTCAAACAAACGTTACTTAGTGATGAAGATGCTGAATTAGTAGAAATTGTCCGTGAACGCCTTCGCAACCCTAAACCAGTACGTGTGACGTTGGATGATCTTTAATGTCGTATTTTCTGGATTTTGACGAACGCGCACTAAAGGAATGGCGCAAGCTGGGCGAGACGGTTCGCAATCAATTCAAAAAGAAACTGGCCGATATTCTGGAAGCACCGCGTATAGAAGCAAACAAATTACGAGGGATGCCGGACTGCTACAAAATAAAGCTGCGTTCTGCTGGCTACCGGTTGGTTTACCAGGTTCAGGATGAAAAAGTGGTGGTTTTTGTCGTGTCAGTTGGCAAACGTGAGCACTCCGAAACCTACGACGATGCGATAAAACGATTACGCTAGTAATAAATACATCCCTCCTTCAGCATCCTGTCTGGATTAGCGGGTTTTTTATTGCCTGTTGTCCATCGGTATACCCTGTATAACTACTTCTGAAATCAAAGCCGCGTAACTGTTCATCTCCGTCGCTCGCTGTGTTTTTTACTTACCGGTAAAAGGAGGCATTCACGGAGTTTACTCAGAATATGATTTTGAAAGCGATGTTCCCAGCCAAGCCTGCCGCTTATGGTTTTTTACACTTCCCTTACCTAAGAAATTTCTCAAAATCACGTTTCAAACTGGCTTTGTTTTGTTGTTTTTGTTTTATAACATTTTGTTTTTTAATTAATTTAATGTATCCATTTTATAAGTTATCTCAGATAACCGGCTTTACATGATTTTTATTAAATGCAATTTTGTGTGCGAAAAAAATACGTACAGTGTCCGGATGTTACTGAATTCATACGCTGTATGGCTCACTTTTGTATTGTTCAAACATGGAAGATATGTTGATGATGAAAAAAACGACACTGCTGCTTTCCGCCCTGGCTGCCTGCGGTATGGGAATGTCTGTTGCTCATGCGGCGCAAACGATCTCCTTAGGTTATGCGCAAGCGAACGTTGATGGTTTCAAAGATCTGAAAGGTATTACCGCCAAGTATCATTATCAGGGAACGTCTCCTGTCGGCATTATCGGCTCTTTTACCTACCTGAGTGGAAAAGACGATTATTACGATTCGGAGTTTAATTCCAACGATAGCTTTAAAGTGAAGTACTACTCCCTGATGGCCGGCCCGTCTTATCGCTTTAACGATCTGGTAAGCATCTATGGTCTGGCCGGTATCGGTCATGGGAAAATTGACTGGAAATATAACTACGGCCCATTTGTTGAATCAGGAAGTGAGGATGAGTCGCGTTTTGCTTATGGCTTAGGTATTCAAATCACGCCAGCGGTTAACTGGGCGATTGATATCGGCTATGAAGGCACCAAAATTGATGACGCAAAAATCGACGCCTTCAATATCGGTGTAGGCTACCGCTTCTGATTTAGAGTATAAATAGCCGGCGAGGAAAACCTGCTGGCTATTTTTCGTCCTGAGCATCGTCTTTTATCATAAAACTCTCCAATGATTTATCGTGGTTGTAACGTAGCCAGGCGATTAACGATTCGTTGTCCATGGGTCTGGCGTAAAGAAACCCCTGCATGTAAATCACACCGCGCTGTTTTAAGTAAGTCAGTTGTCTGGCGTTTTCAACGCCTTCCGCCACCATTTTAAGCTTCATCCGGTGGCTTAGGTTAATGATGGCATCAAGTATTGGCGCATCCTCATCCAATGACGAGATGGCGCTGACGAATCCCTTATCGATTTTCAGATAATCCAAAGGGAAGTTTTGCAGGTATGAGAGCGAACAATGACCGGTGCCAAAATCGTCAATGGCTATCAGGAAACCCTCTTCACGCAGTTGATGTAACCGCTGTATGACGTCGGAACCATTGCTGATAAGGCTGCGTTCCGTAAGCTCCAGCGTAATCTTCAGTTGGTGAGACGCGACCTTGGCTTCGAAACGGCGGACGTCTGAAACAAAAGTCGGATGCTGTAAATGTTCCGCGGCGACATTGAGGCCCAGATGGAACCCCGGACTTACCCGCCAGCCCGCGATGTCCGTCGCGACGAGGTCAAACAGGTGTCGGGTAATGGGAATAATCATGTTTTCCGCTTCGGCGGCCGCGATAAAGATGTCCGGCCTGATCCATTTTCCGCTGTTACGTCGCCAGCGCAGTAGCGCTTCGACGCCGAGACAATGGTTTTCCGCTGAGTCGTAGATTGGCTGGTAATAAACGGAGAATTCACCATTAGCGATCCCTTTTTTAATTTCATCCCGAAATAATAGCTTGCGCTTTTGCCAGTTCCACACGCCGAAGGTAAAAAACAGGGATAAGATTAGCGTGATGGGAAGAAAGGTAAAAAACGTTTGTTTCCAGGTTCTTATCGATTCTTCGATCGGCGCGGTCACCTGTACGGCAATCGGGAACTTATCCGATTTTATTTCAAACTCAGCGAGGGGAAAGAGGCCTGAAAGCGCGGGGAATGGCTGGCCAACCTGAATGGGATAGCCGTTATTTACCGTTAACGTCAATTGGTAGCCACGCGCCTCCCCGATCGCCAGCATCAGGTCGATAAGATATTGGGCGTCGACCATAGCGTAGGCGCCATAGCCATGGAGCGGCATTTGAACGAAGATGATTCCCGGGCGGCTTTTCACACTGGATGAGCCAGCGATTGACAGACTCCAGCGTGTTGGCAGAGGGGAAGGTAAAGGCTGCATGATCACGACGTCCATGGGGGGAGAGGCATGACGGAACGTCGACGAACAGTAGACAGTAGTATCCTTGGTGACGCCGATCGCGCGAAAGTAGGAAAACACCGAGCCAAGCCGCTGCAATTCAGCGCCGATCACATTGCATGGCTGACCGCTCAAGCGCTGGATTTCGGCAACCATCTCCCACGCTTGTTCGGTGATGTTTTCCGCGTGATGCAGAGCGATTAACGCAGTAGATTCGAGATTCCGTTTAACCATCACCCGGGATTCGACGAAGGTGAATAGCAATCCAAGTAGCAGCGGTAATACACTTGCTGTCAGCAATAACGGCCAGTGACTTTTATATTTGCCATATCCGGGAATCATCCACATCTCCTTTTTTGGCGGATCCAATGCCTAGGATGAGGATACGTGAGTCGACGGCAGTGGCAAGTCTACAGAACCAGAAGATGTTGTATTCACTCTTAATTTCTGAGGCTGCTCGAATAAGTCGTGTCCGTAAAAAGCCTTTCTCTCAAGGTGATGGCGATTGGATATAACCAGGCAATTATTATTATAGTTTCTATTTCACGGCTACGAGCGCTTGGGCGCAGGCCCAGGCCGAACTCCAGGCCCATTGGAAGTTGTAGCCGCCGAGCCAGCCGGTGACGTCGACCACCTCGCCGATAAAATACAATCCCGGAACGTTGCGGGCTTCCATCGTTTTGGAGGATAACTCACGGGTATCCACGCCGCCTAACGTCACTTCCGCCGTCCGATAGCCTTCTGTGCCATTGGGTTGCACCCGCCATTGCTGGAGGTTGGTTTCAATTTGCTGTTGCTGGATGTTGTTCAACTGCTTCAGCGTGACGTCCGGCAATTGTCCCAGCGTTTGCAGACAGTCGACCAGCCGTTTTGGCAGCCATTGCGCCAGGGTGGTTTTCAGACTTTGATTGGGGTGAGCCGCCCGTTCATCATTAATCAGCGCCGCCAAATCCTGATGCGGCAGCAAATTGATCGTGACGAACTCGCCGGCCTGCCAGTAGCTGGAGAGTTGCAGCACCGCCGGGCCGGAAAGCCCCCGATGCGTAAACAGCATGTTTTCCCGGAACGTCGCGCCGTTTTCGGCCGTTATCACCGCGGGTACGGAGACGCCGGATAGCGTCTGCAAGTGTTCCAGCAATGGTTTATGCAGCGTAAAGGGCACCAGCGCCGCGCGCGTCGGCAGGACGTTTAACCCAAATTGCCGGGCGATTTGATAACCAAACGGCGTCGCCCCCAGGCCCGGCATCGACAGGCCGCCGCTGGCGATCACCAGCGCCGGGCTATGAAGCGTCGTGCCATCGGCTAATTGCAAAATGAACGCGCCATCCGGTTTTTCCACCGTCGCCACTTCGCTGCGTAAACGCATCGTGACGTTAGCCTGCTCGCATTCCTTAAGCAACATATCGACGATCTGCTGAGCGGAATCATCGCAAAACAGTTGACCGAGGGTTTTCTCGTGGTAGGCGATATTGTGGCTATTCACCAGGCTGATAAAGTCCCATTGGGTATAGCGCGCCAGGGCCGATTTACAAAAGTGGGGATTTTGGGACAGATAAGCCGCCGGCTCGGCGTACAGATTGGTAAAGTTGCAGCGTCCCCCTCCGGACATCAAAATTTTACGTCCGGGTTTTTTACCATTGTCGAGCAGCAGAACGCGCAGTCCCTGTTGTCCGGCCTGTGCGGCACAGAACAATCCCGCGGCTCCGGCGCCGATAATGACAACGTCAAACTGTTCCACAATGGTTTCTCCGGTTATTGGCGCTGGCGTCCTCTGCCCTGACAGGAAGCCTGCAACGTTCAGGGCGGCAAATTGTAGTGTCCGTTTCTGTCAGATGCCAGCGTAACAATTTGCGTGTTTTGGTAAAAATGTATAATACATTGATTTTTATTGACTAAGTGGACTTTTCATCCGTATCCATCACACCCTAAGTCAAAAAAAAGTCATATTTCCCTTTTCCCCGCCCCTGCTTGTCGCCGATAATGCGCCGCGTTCATGACCACTAAATGGCCTAACGCTTATGCTACATTTATTTGCCGGACTGGATTACTACACCGGCCTGATGTTGATACTGGCTTTGTTGTTTGTATTATTTTATGAAGCCATCAATGGCTTTCACGATACAGCCAACGCTGTCGCTACCGTTATTTATACCCGTGCCATGCGAGCGCAGTTCGCTGTCGTTATGGCGGGCGTGTTTAATTTTTTCGGCGTGCTGCTGGGGGGACTCAGCGTTGCTTACGCCATTGTCCATCTGCTCCCCACGGATTTATTGCTGAATGTCAGTTCAGCTCACGGGCTGGCGATGGTCTTTTCCATGCTGCTGGCCGCCATCATCTGGAATCTCGGCACCTGGTATTTCGGGCTTCCCGCCTCAAGTTCGCACACGTTGATCGGCGCCATCATCGGTATTGGTTTAACCAACGCCTTACTGACGGATACCTCCGTGGTGGATGCGCTCAATGTTCCCAAGATGATCGCTATTTTCCTGTCGTTAATTTTATCGCCGATCGTCGGGATGATTATTGCGGGTCTGATGGTTTTCCTGTTACGCCGTTTCTGGAGCAACAGTAAAAAACGCAAGCGGGTACACCTTACGCCAAGCGACCGTGAAAAACAGGATGGTAAACGCAAGCCGCCATTCTGGACGCGTACCGCGCTGATTTTATCCGCTATCGGCGTCAGCTTTTCACACGGCGCGAATGATGGTCAGAAAGGTATTGGTCTGATCATGCTGGTACTGATTGGCGTGGCGCCCGCCGGCTTTATCGTCAATATGAACGCCTCCGGCTATGACATCAGCCGTACCCGCGATTCCGTGGTCAATTTACAGGAGTATTATCAGCAACACGGCGCGGCGCTGGCGCATGTCATCGACCTTTCTCCGCCGCTGATCCCGGCGCCGGAAAAAACCATTCCGGCGAACGGCAACGTCGATTTTCACTGCGATAGCTCGCGCGTCATGATTGCCATCGAGCAAACCCAGGTGTTGTTGAGCAACCTGAAAAGCTACGAGCAGTTAAGCGCGGACGATCGCGGTAAAGTGCGCCGCTTGCTGATGTGTATTGCCGATACCATGGATCGGATCGTCAAACTGCCGGAAACGCCGACGGAAGATAGGCGCTACCTGAGCAACCTGCGTAACGACCTGCTGCATACCATTGAGTATGCGCCTATCTGGATCATCATCGCCGTCGCGCTGGCGCTCTCTCTGGGTACGATGGTGGGCTGGAAGCGTGTTGCAACCACGATTGGCGAGAAAATCGGCAAGAAAGGAATGACCTATGCGCAGGGCGTCTCGGCGCAGGTCACCGCCGCGCTGTCGATTGGCGTCGCCAGCTATACCGGGATGCCGGTCTCCACCACCCACGTGTTGTCATCGGCGGTCGCCGGGACGATGATCGTTGATGGCGGCGGCGTTCAGGGTAAAACGGTGAAAAATATCCTGCTGGCCTGGGTATTGACGCTGCCGGTATCGTTGTTGCTGTCCGGCACCTTGTACTGGTTGGCATTAAAAATTATTTTGTGAGGGTGATGGGCAGGGATAGCCCACATAAAAAATTTCCTGGAGAAATTTTTAACGTCGCTTGCGACGGCCCGTAGGGTGATGGGCAGGGATAGCCCATCATAAAAAAGGCGATTCTTACAGGATCGCCTTTTTATTACTCTGGATAACCGTTCATTGTTTAATACCAAATCAGCATCGCTACCAAACTGATGACCACCAATCCGCATAAGGCTGTCGTGAGCAGAAACTGACCGCGCACCCTTTCACAGCGCCGCATAAACTCAGGATCGTGATGTTCAAGATAGCGCTGCGCGTAGATATAACGTACCAGTCTGATTTGTTTGCTTGGCTGACCGTGTGATGTGAAAAAACCACCCCCATCCACGTACTGATAAAGCAACGGGTCACAGTCACGTAATATCAGCAGTAATACGCGTAATGAGGAATAATATCGCGCCATATTGATGATGCAGACAACACATAAAGCCCAGAAAAGCGCAAATGTACTGATCATGCTCCCCTCCCGGTTCCCGATTGTGTTATTCGTCGGAGGCAATGGCTATACAGGTTTTGCCGGCGGCGCCTCGGCGAATATTTATGCCACACGTTCTTGACGTGATTTTATCATGCGGCCGGATGATCAATTTCATCACCGTTAACCCCATTGTTATTTCTCACCCTTTGAGAATGGCGGCATGCGCCGGCCGCTCTCACTTTTATTGTAGAAGAGGAACGTATTTTTTTGCTACAGATAGAGCAAAATCGGCGCAGTAGGCGACTTTCTCTGCCGTAATGCCCTCAGTCGAAGAACAAACTGCGTGATTTGACCGCGAAAAGAAGCGCTTTCTACTACACTTACTCATAATATTGACAGGATTGAAAACAGTCTTTGATGAGATAATCAAGATGTTAGGTCTTCATAACCCACGGTTTTCCTCATGACTGGCTAAAACGTGGCGTTGTGATCTGCTGAACATAACCATAATGCAGTGAAGTGTTATCATATAAGCCGCTGTTAAGTATCAGATTGGCAGGAAAATCTGCTGACCGATTATTAGTCTTTACGGAAGGAGTCTTATTATGGCTTACAAACATATCCTTATTGCTGTTGACCTTTCTCCGGAAAGCAAAGTGTTGGTGGAAAAAGCGGTCTCTATGGCGAGGCCGTATAACGCAAAGATTTCCTTAATTCATGTCGATGTGAATTACTCCGATCTTTATACCGGGCTTATCGACGTCAATCTGGGCGATATGCAGCAACGTATCTCTGAAGAAACCCAGAATGCGTTGACCGAACTTTCTCAGAATGCCGGTTATCCCATTACCGAAACATTAAGCGGCAGCGGCGATCTGGGGCAGGTGCTGGTGGATGCGATCAAAAAATATGATATGGATTTGGTGCTGTGCGGTCATCATCAGGATTTCTGGAGCAAACTGATGTCTTCCGCGCGTCAGCTGATTAATACCGTACATATCGATATGCTGATTGTTCCGCTGCGCGAAGATGACGATGAATAAAAAGTGGGTGCGGGCTGATTGATCTATTCCGATAACCAAAAGGCATGGCTTGTACGCTGTGCCTTTTTTGTATAATAAAAAATTATCTCTTATCCGATAAGCGCGTTTGTCCGCGGAGTGAAAGGGGAAAGCAAGCTTAAAGCTGATTGTGGGGGATGCCGGCAGCCTGTGTAGTGACAGTCTGGTTTTGCTGTTCGCTGTGTAGAATACGATCGTGCGTCGAGGTGCTGGTTTTATCACGGTCCGCCCGGTAATAGTCATAGGGCAATAGTAGCGTGTCCGCCACGGCGGAGAACGGCAGATCGAGCGCCACCAGCGGCATCATCACCCAACTGGTGTCGTCGTCGCGCAGCATATCCATACTGGCGCGCGTGCCGGCATAGTAGCCCTGATCGGCGCCGGTGTGGGTCATCACGCTGGAACAACCGCTGATTGCCATCACTCCGCTGCCGGTGATGATGAAAGAAAACAGAGCACTTTTCAGTATGGTCATATTATCGTCCGTTAGAGCAGAGCGAACCTTGCCTCGGTTATAAAACGCGGCGTCGGATAAGCGAACATCCGGTGGTTACGCGACGGCCTTCTTGTCTATCTCATCATTGAGTGTATGTGATAACACGCGCTTCATCGGTGAATATTGCATGAAAAACGCCAATTTTTCTTTTCGAGCTATTGAAAGTCTGAGAGGGGTCACCATATTGATGACAAGCCTGATGAGAAAGATATGCCGTAAGGGTATCGCTTCAGGCGGCTAACCTGTCCCGAGGGAAGGTTGATGGTTAAATCCTCGCTGAATGTTTTAGGAGGCTGTTTTATGCGTAACCCTGATTTTTCACCGCTTTATCGTTCCGCCATTGGTTTTGATCGCCTGTTCAATCTGTTGGAAACCGGCCAAACCCAAAGCAACGGCGGCTACCCTCCCTACAACGTCGAGTTAGTCGACGAAAACCAATATCGTATCGCGATTGCCGTCGCCGGTTTTGCCGAACAGGAACTGGATATTACGGCCCACGACAATTTATTGATCGTGAAAGGGGCTCATGCCGGCGAACCGGTGGCTCGTAACTATTTATATCAAGGTATTGCCGAGCGTAATTTTGAACGCAAGTTCCAGTTGGCCGAGCATATTCAGATCAAAGGCGCCAATCTGGAAAACGGTTTGCTGTATATCGATCTGGAACGCGTTGTGCCGGAAACGATGAAGCCGCGTCGGATCGAAATCAAATAACCGCGGCCGACGGCCACCTATTTATTGCGTTAATGAACCAAACATCGTCCGCCGAATGGGGACGAACCCAGTAACGTTCCGTGACTGGGAGAAATTGTCTCGCTTCATAGAAGGAGTAATAGTATGCGTAACTACGATTTATCACCCTTATTGCGTCAGTGGATCGGTTTCGACAAATTAGCCAGTTCGATGCAGGGGGGACAGGAGTCTATTGAGTTTCCTCCCTATAACATTGAGAAAAAAGACGATAATCATTATCGCATCACGCTGGCTTTGGCCGGTTTCCAGCAAAGCGAGCTGGAAATTGAAGTGGAAGGCCCGCGCCTGACGGTGAAAGGCAATCCGACGCCGACAGAGAAAAAAGTGGAATATCTGCATCAGGGGTTGGTGTTTAAGCCATTTTCCCTGAGCTTTACGCTGGCGGAACATCTGCACGTCTCCGAGGCGCAGTTTGAACATGGGTTGCTGCATATCGATCTGGTGCGCGACGTGCCGGAAGCATTGCAGCCGCAGCGGATTGCCATCGGCAATAGCCGCCCGGTATTGACCCAGTCATCTGCTGATGATGAAGCATAATTTCCGTTGATCATCGTTTTGTTTGTTGCGCCCGCTGCTTAGCCGAGTAGCGGGCGTTTTTTTGCGTGCTATCTCTGCCCGCCCCCTGACGGGCCGACGCTTCGCGTTGTTGAAAAACGCTCCCGGCGTTTTTTTCTTATGGAAACTTTTTGTGCTGCCCGCCACGTTTCCTACGGTGTCATTCTGCCAGAATCAGTGACAGTAAAAGCTAATGCTTAACTAAAGAGCGTGTTTTTAGTTTTCTTTCCAATAAGATACGTCCGCACAAGGATACAAGGTATGAGTGATATCGCGCTTACCGTTAGTATGTTGGCGCTGGTGGCGGTTTTAGGGTTATGGATCGGCAACTGGCGGATTTACGGGGTAGGTCTAGGGATTGGCGGGGTGTTGTTCGGCGGGATCATCGTCGGACACTTTGCTCAGAGCTATCAGTTCACCCTGAATGACGACATGCTGCATTTTATTCAGGAGTTTGGGCTAATTCTGTTTGTGTATACCATCGGTATTCAGGTCGGGCCGGGTTTTTTCTCTTCATTACGCGTTTCCGGGCTGCGCCTCAACGGTTTTGCGATCCTGACCGTGTTGCTTGGCTGTGTGGTGACGGTGATTATTCATAAAATGTTCAATGTGCCGTTGCCGATTATTCTGGGGATTTTTTCGGGCGCCGTTACCAATACGCCTTCTTTGGGGGCGGCTCAGCAAATCCTGACCGATCTCGGTTCCAGCGGAACGCTGGTCAATCAGATGGGGATGGGGTATGCGATGGCTTACCCGCTGGGCATCTGCGGCATTTTGCTGGTGATGTGGCTGCTGCGTGTTGTGTTTCGCGTGGTGGTGGATGCGGAAGCCAGGCAGTTTGAGAACAGCAACGGCATGCATCATGAACAACTGCATACCATGAATGTGGCCGTCTCCAACTCAAACCTGCAAGGGCTGGCGATACAGGACGTTCCCATTCTGAATCGCGACGCCATTGTGTGCTCCCGTCTCAAGCGCGGAGATGACCTGATGGTGCCGTCTCCCGCAACCATTATTCAACTGGGCGACTATTTACATCTGGTCGGCGCGAAAAGCGATCTGGAACAGGCCCGGCTGGTGATCGGCAATGAAGTGGACACGTCATTGTCGACCCGCGGCACAGAGTTGCATGTCGAGCGGGTGGTGGTGACCAATGAAAAAGTGCTGGGGCGCAAGATCCGTGAATTAAACCTGAAGCAAAATTATGACGTGGTGATTTCCCGCCTTAACCGTGCCGGCGTCGAACTGGTCGCCAGCAATAACGCCAGTCTGCAATTCGGCGATATTCTTAATCTGGTCGGGCGCAAGAGCGCGATTGACGCCGTGGCGGATATTGTGGGGAATGCTCAGCAGAAGCTCCAGCAGGTGCAAATGTTGCCGGTGTTTATTGGCGTCGGCCTCGGCGTGTTGCTGGGATCTATTCCGCTGTTTATTCCCGGTTTTCCGGTCGCCTTACGGTTGGGGCTGGCCGGCGGGCCGCTGGTGGTGGCCTTGATTCTGGGGCGTATCGGCGGTATCGGTAAGCTGTATTGGTTTATGCCTCCCAGCGCTAACCTTGCCTTGCGCGAACTGGGAATTGTGTTGTTTTTAGCGGTGGTCGGGCTGAAGTCCGGCGGGGATTTTGTGGAAACGTTGTTGCATGGTGATGGTATATGGTGGATTGGCTACGGGGGCTTAATCACCATTATTCCTTTATTGATTGTCGGGACGCTGGCGCGCGTTGTCTGCAAAATGAATTACCTGACGCTGTGCGGCATGTTGTCAGGATCGATGACGGACCCGCCGGCGCTGGCGTTCGCCAATGGGCTGCATCCCACCAGCGGCGCGGCGGCATTGTCCTATGCCACGGTGTACCCGTTAGCGATGTTTTTGCGCATTATTTCGCCACAGCTTCTGGCCGTCCTGTTTTGGGCGATGTGACAAAGGCTTAGGCGGGGATGGCAAGGTCATTGTTATGACTGGAAATAAAATAATAAAGGAGGGGGAAACCTCTCCTTTATTATTTAGGGCGAGGATAATTATCGGGAAAAATAAATAAAAATTTGTTATTTATCTTTTTTAATGGTTAGTTTTACCGTCTTTAATAATTCCAGTGTTTTATATTTTATTTATAAAAAATGAATCAGGTTAATTTTATGTACCTTAATTGTTATTTATCCTTGTTTTTAGCGTTTAATATTTATTTTTAGAAAATATCGATTCGATATATAAGTTAATAAACAGCTTTAGTAACTAAAGTAACACGGCTTTCACTATGTGTTATAATATTATATTTCCATGAATTATTGGATTTGATAGGGCGAGAAAAATACCGTGGCACGACTATTTTCTCGCCTTTTTTCTACTGATGTTTCCTGTTGCGCGAGTTAATGGGTTATTGACCGGCAGGGTGATGAAGGAAGAATAAAAGAAACGCCGACTCCTCCGCACGGAACATCCGTTGTGAATTAGTGAATTTTGTTTCAATGGAGAGTGGTGTTCCTATGTCTGCAAATAGTAGCAGGTTGTTAAAGCTTCTGATTATATTCTGTATCGCCGGTGGATTGTGGTTACTCCCGGTTCCTGACGGCGTTAAGCCCGATGCCTGGCACTTAATGGCGATTTTCGTTGCCACAGTGGTCGGCCTGATCCTTTCCCCTTACCCTTTGGGCGCGATGGCGATGTTCAGCCTGACATCGGTCGCCATTCTGGGTTTGCTCTCCATTAAAGATGTTCTGGCTGGCTTCAGCGATCCGACTATCTGGATGATTGCCTGCGCATTCTTTATTTCCCGCGGCTTTATTAAAACCGGGTTTGGCCGGCGCATCGGTTTGCTGTTTATCAGCAAGTTGGGTAACAGTTCGCTGGGCCTGGCTTACGGGCTGGTGTTCACCGATTTGCTGTTCGCCCCGGCGATGCCGTCGACGTCCGCACGCTGCGGCGGGATTATTACTCCGCTGTTCCGTTCCATCGCCGAGGCATACGACTCAACGCCGGAAAAAGGCACACAACGGCGTATCGGCGCCTTTCTGGTGCAGTCCATTTTCCAGTGTAACGCCGTGACTTCCGCCATGTTTATGACCTCCATGGCCGGTAACCCGATGGTGGCGAAACTGGCTTCTCAGTTCGGCATTCATATCAGTTGGACTGACTGGGCGCTGGCAACGCTGCTGCCCGGTTTCCTCTCGCTGGCCCTGATCCCGTACCTGATTTACCGCTTCTATCCGCCGGAACTGAAGAAAACCTCGGAAATGCGCGCGATTGCCGTTGAAAGATTGCGTGAAATGGGGGCGATGAGCCGCGACGAGTGGGTGGTGTTAGGCGTATTCCTGGGGCTGGTCACATTCTGGGTGTTGGGTTCCACGCTGAATATTGACGCGACGCTGACCGCGCTGGCGGGCCTGAGCGTTCTGTTGCTCAGTCGCGCGTTGAGCTGGGATGATGTGATCGGCGAAAAAGAAGCCTGGCATACCGTGGTGTGGTTCGCCGTGCTGATGACGCTGGCCGGGCAGCTCAACAAAATGGGTCTGATTTCCTGGCTTGGCGGTCTGGCCGGCAACGCGGTAAGCGGTATGCACTGGCTGCCGATGCTGGGCCTGCTGCTGCTGATTTACTACTACAGCCACTATCTGATGGCGAGCGCGATCGCCCATATCAGCGCGATGTATGCGATTTTCGTTTCGATTGCGCTGGCGGCGGGCGCGCCACCGATGCTGACGGTGTTAGTCTTCGGTATTTTCAGTAACCTGTTTATGTCCACCACCCACTACTCCAGCGGCCCGGCGCCGATTCTGTTCGGCTGTGGTTACATGCCGCTGAGCACCTGGTGGAAGATCGGTTTCCTGGTCAGCCTGGTGATTATCCCCATCTGGCTGGGCGTCGGCGGCATGTGGTGGAAACTGCTCGGTTTTTGGTAATACCCGATAGATCCCTTTGATTATAACGATTTACGTTCCTTCCTAAGATGATGCGCTCTGCCCCCGGAGGTAGAGCGCATTCAGTGTCCTCCTCGACACGCGAAAAGCGACGAAACAGTATAAGATGGCGGTGTAACGATGGTCATTCCGGAGAGCGACATGAGTATGAAAAAAACACCGTTGAAATTGGGAACTTCGGTGTTTCTGATGGTTTCGGCGGTGATTGGCGCTGTGCTGTTGGTCGTATACGCCTTACTGTTTTTCCGCATTAACCAGCTATCAGAGGATCATCTGCGGGAAAAAGCCTTCGCCATTGCCCGCACATTTGCCGCTTCACCGGTGGTTATTAATGAGTTACAGGGGGTCGGCAATCCAAAAGCGGTGCAGGATTCGGCGGAAGTGATCCGCCTGCGTAACCAGTTGCTCTTTGTGACCGTCACCGATATGGACACCGTTCGCCATACCCATCCCGAGCGGGAAAGGATTGGTGAATATTTTGCGGGACGGGATATTTATCCGGCCTTGCTGGGGATGGAGAACACGTCTATTAGCCGGGGAACGCTTGATCCGGCGCTGCGGGTTTTTACGCCGGTCTTTGACGGTAATCACCGGCAGATTGGCGTGGTGGCCTTGGGGATCGCACTGACCAGCGTGCAAAAGGTCATCAGCGAGAACCGCTGGATGATCCCCTGGACTATCCTGGCCGGCGCGCTGGTTGGCTGGTTCGGCACCTTGATTCTGGTGAAAATACTCAAACGAATCATGTTGGGTTTTGAGCCGTTTGAGATCTCTAATCTGTTTGAGCAGCGCAACGCGATGTTGAAGCAGATTAAGGAAGGGGTGATAGCGGTTGACCGGCATGCTCGCATTACGGTGATCAATGATGAAGCCAAGCGGTTGTTTCGACAAAGTAATCCGACGACCAATAAGTCGACCGAGAGCGTCAGCGAACAGTGGCTGGAGCATCTGCATCTGAAACAGGTTCTGGAGAGCGGCACTCCGTGCCGCGATGAAGAAATCAACGTTAACGGACATCTGTTGCTGACCAATACGGTGCCGGTGTTTGTTAAAGGCGATATTATCGGGGCTATCGCCACATTTCGTGATAAAACGGAAATCAGCCAGCTGCTACAACGTTTGAGCGGTATGTCCTATTATGCGGACGCCCTGCGGGCGCAGTCGCATGAATTTATGAATAAGCTGCACGTGATATTGGGAATGCTGCACTTAAAATATTATCCTCAACTGGAGGATTATATTTTGAAAACCGCCAATAATTATCAGGCGGAAATCGGCTCCATTATTCGTAAGGTAAAATCGCCGGTGATCGCTGGTTTCCTGTTGGGTAAAATTAACCGCGCCCGCGATCTTGGCATTGTGTTATCCATCAGCGAAGAAAGCCTGCTGCCGGATACGGATGATGTCGATGCCACCAATGAATTGATTACAGTGTTGGGTAACCTGATTGAAAACGCCATGGACGCCATAAACGGCCAGGAAAATTGCGAAATCAGCGTCAGTTTCCATCATCAGGATGGGCGTTTGCATGTTACCGTCGGTGATGACGGGCCTGGGATTGCGTTGGCGGATCAGGAACGTATTTATGAACAGGGTTTTTCCACCAAAGGCAGTGGACGCGGTATTGGTCTGTATCTGACCAAACAGAGTCTGGAGAAGATCGGCGGCAACATCGATTTTGAGTCGGAACCTGAGGTATACACCCAGTTTTTCGTTAATATTCCTTATCAAGCAAGGCTGTTTGACCATGATTAATGTACTGATTGTTGATGACGATGCCATGGTTGCAGAGCTGAATAAATCATATCTGAATCAGGTTTCCGGATTTAGCTGTTATGCGACGGTGCCCACCTTGCAGCAGGCGAGAAATCTACTGATGCAACCGAATTCCGATATCGATCTGGTATTGCTGGATATCTATATGCAGCAGGATAACGGGCTGGATTTATTGCCCACCATCCGTGAATTCAGCGAGAAGACGGATGTGATCATTATTTCTTCCGCCAGCGACGTCCATACCATCAAAAAAGCGCTGCACTACGGCGTGGTGGATTACCTGATCAAGCCCTTCCAGTTCTCACGATTTGAACAGGCATTGACGGCTTATCGTGAAGAAGCCAATTTACTGAAGCACCGCGATTTCGTTGCGCAGTCCGATATTGATAATCTGATCCGCCGCACCAGCGGCAATTCAGCCAGCGAGCGTAAGAAATTGCCGAAAGGGCTGACCAGCTTAACGCTGCGCACCGTGTGCGAATGGATTGAAGGGAATCAGGGCGCGGAGTTTTCAACGGAAATGCTGGCCAATGCGATCGGCATTTCTCGTGTCTCATGCCGTAAATATCTGATCTATCTGGCTGAAACCGGGATTCTGGCGACCAATATTCTGTACGGCTCTACGGGTCGCCCGGTCTATCTCTATCGCCTGTTGCCGGAAAAGCAGGACGCATTGCGGCAGTATTGCGAATAGGCGACGTTCCCACCGCTTTTTTCGTAAAAAAACGCCACGGCAACCACCGTGGCGTTTTGCATTATGGATGAATCGTTGGGGGCTATACCATCCAGCCGAGCAGCAATGTCGCGCCGATAACCGTTGAGGCACCGCCGATGCGGGTAGCGATCTGTGCGAACGGCATCAGTGACATACGGTTAGATGCTGACAGAATCGCAACATCACCCGTACCGCCCAGCCCGCTGTGGCAGGTGGTGACGATAGAGGCTTCTATCGGGTACATGTTCAGGTAAGGGGCGATGAAGAAGCTCACCAGAGCCATGGAGAGCACCACTGAGCCACAAACGATCACATATCCAACAGAGAATACGGCCACGACGCTTTCTAACGGGATATATAGCATACCTAGCCCAATCATCAGCGGCCATACCAGCGAACTGGACACAAACTTGTAAACGCTGTGCGCGCCGGTTTCCATGCTGGAAGGGATCACTCGGCTGTATTTACAGAACACGGCGATCAGAATCATGAGCACGGGGCCTGGAATATGCACCAGTTGTTCAAACAGACCGCCGACGATGAAGAAGGCGCAAATCATCAGTAAACCACCGCCCATCAGATGAAAATCAACCGGTTTCGGCGCCTCGGTCACGTTGAATAGCGCATTATCTTCATCGCTGCGTACCAGACGGCCTTCACCGTTCAGGTCTTTACGACGCATGCCAAGACGGGACAATATGCCGGCACAGAAAATAGCAAAGATATTGCCGACAACGGCGGCCGGCGCCAACTGTGCGACATAGACATCCGGTGTTTGCCCTAAAATGGCGGAATATGCCAGTGATAACGGCAGAATACCTTCGCCGATCCCGCCGCCGATAATTGGAACGATGATAAAAAAGAACGTGTGGTAGACGCTGTAACCACAGAGCTTACCGACGAGCAAGCCTGTCACCAATGCGGTTGCAGTGCCGACAACCAGCGGAACGAACATGCGAATCATCCCTTGAATCAGGATTTTCCGATTCATTCCCAGAATGCTGCCGACAACCAGGCAGGCAATAACGAAATAAAGGAAATTCGCTTCCTTCATCAGCAGGTGGACCGTTTTCATGGTGTTGTCATTGAATAAATGAAAATACACCAGAATGGATGGCACCATCAGACAAAGAATCGCCGGACCGCCGATATCTTTAAATACCGGTATTTTATGTCCGATATGGGCCAGTAAAAACCCCATGGTCATGATAACGGCAAAGCCGCCAATCATATTCTTAGGCAGAAATCCTTTATAGGCGGCAATAAACACAATGGCGCTAATTGCAATAAAGAGAGCAACAGGAACGGAGCCAATGGTTTTTTTTAAGAGACGTATCACAAATGATGAAGCGGATGGTGATGTTTCGATGGCGAGATTGTTCTCACATAAAATATCAGTTTCTATTTTTTTCATTATATTCACCCTACCGGATAGTTGGTACAGAAACAGTCTGTATTTATCTTCAGAAAGTAAGAAAATTAGTTTTTTTGTTTTTTATCAACAAGTAACAAAAAAATAAAAATAGTGAAGTGTATTTAACCCTGTCTCAGGTTGGTGGGTAATTTAGCATGAGTAAATGTTAAAAATAATACGTCATCCCGCAATTTATGGCATATTTGTGAACTTATTAGCAACTCCTTTTTAAATAACTTATCTTCTTTTTTTGTAATTAAAATAATTTATGTGGCGGAGGTTGGCGTATTTTGAGGTGGAATGTGAATATGCGATAGAAAATATCACGTTATAGAAATAAGTAAATAGCAAGGATTGATGTTAATAAAAATATTTCCATAACTATAATTTTAATTTGTTTTTAGCGTAAATTAAAGGGATCGGCAGGTCATTTTTGTGTTTTATCGCCGGAAGCTATTTGTATGTTGCTTCTTGTTTTCCATGTTACCTAACCATGCCTTAACCCGGCATTCCTTTGCTCTGTCATCCTTACACACAAAACACATCCTGCATTGGTTCGAACACCGTTTGTCGTCAAGCGTCGGTATGCATCTATGCGAGTCATACTCCGGTTATAAAGTTTTTTTATGCAGCGTAGATAGTCAGTTGATGGCTTATGAAGTAGGTGGATATATCACTTTTACTTATTATCTGGCAGGATTTTCACCTGTTGTTAACGTCTTTTGCAAAAAATAGTGCTCATATTGTAGGCATGCCGCAGATCATTATTATAGTTTTTTTAACGGTGGTAATTTCTTTGATTGCACCACTTAATGGAGTATATAACTGGTTTTTATTATTTTAGTGAACAATAAAACTTAGTTTTTTTCTTATTGTTATATTTTAAACCTATGCGGAGGGCGGCGCGGGTTTGTAAATCCTTACAGCTTGTATTGACGTTAGGATGATCTGTTGACAGATTTAAGCTGTCATTGAGAAAGAAAACAGCGGATGCCTGAAGATTCCAGGTATTCATAGGGTGTTTCTTGCACTCTGTTACAGGGCTTCCTCCGTTATTTTAATTTCGCGCCTTCGGGCAAGGTACGGGCCATTGCAGTTAAAAATACCGGTCTGGCCGAATGAATACACAACATCATCCATAGTGGAGCACAAATAATGGGAAATTCCTTGGCTAAATCAAGGGTACTGACGCTGGGGCTTGGTCTGCTGGCCATGTCTGTCGCGGCCGGATTACAGGCTAAAACGCTCGTCTATTGTTCAGAAGGTTCCCCGGAAGGGTTTAACCCGCAGCTGTTTACTTCCGGCACCACCTTTGATGCCAGCTCTATTCCGATTTATAACCGCTTAATCGAGTTTAAAAGCGGGACAACGGATATCGAGCCGGGTCTGGCGGAGAAATGGGACATCAGTGAAGATGGCAAAACCTACACTTTTCACCTGCGTAAAGGGGTGAAGTGGCAGGACAGTAAAGACTTTAAACCGTCACGTGATTTCAATGCCGATGACGTGCTGTTCTCATTCCTGCGTCAGCAGGATGTGAACCACCCTTACCATAAAGTTTCCGGCGGCAGCTATGAGTACTATCAGGGCATGGGGATGCCGGATCTGATTAGCAAGATTGAAAAAGTGGACGATTACACCGTTCGCTTCGAACTGACCCGTTCGGAAGCCCCATTCCTGGCCGACCTGGCGATGGACTTCGCGTCCATTATGTCGGCGGAGTACGGCGACAACATGCTGAAAGCCGGTTCGCCGGAGAAAATCGACCTGAATCCGATCGGCACCGGGCCGTTCAAATTGCAGCAATACCAGAAAGATTCCCGCATTCTGTACACCGCGTTTGACGGTTTCTGGGGCAAAAAACCGGGCATCGACCGCCTGGTGTTCTCCATCACCCCGGATGCTTCCGTACGTTATGCCAAACTCCAGAAAAATGAATGTCAGATTATGCCGTACCCCAATCCGGCCGATCTGGCGCGTATGAAGCAGGATAAAAATATTACGCTGCTGGAAAAACCGGGGCTTAACGTCGGTTATCTGGCGTTCAATGTGCAGAAAAAGCCGCTGGATAATGTGAAAGTCCGTCAGGCGCTGACCTATGCGGTGAATAAGAGCGCGATTATTGATGCGGTCTATCAGGGCGCGGGGCAAGCGGCTAAAAACCTGATCCCGCCGACCATGTGGGGCTATAACGATGACGTTCAGGACTACAGCTACGATCCGGAAAAAGCCAAAGCGTTGCTGAAAGAAGCGGGGGTGGCGGACGGTTTCACGATTGACCTGTGGGCGATGCCGGTACAGCGTCCTTATAACCCGAATGCGCGCCGGATGGCCGAAATGATTCAGTCGGATTGGGCTAAAGTCGGGGTGCAGGCCAAGATTGTCACCTATGAATGGGGCGAGTATCTCAAACGCGCCAAAGACGGCGAGCATCAGACGGTGCTGATGGGATGGACCGGCGACAACGGCGATCCGGATAACTTCTTCGCCACGCTGTTCAGCTGCGACGCATCGGAAAAAGGTTCGAACTACTCCAAATGGTGCTATAAGCCGTTTGAAGATCTGATCCAGCCGGCGCGTACCACCTCCGATCATGAAAAACGTATCGAACTGTACAAACAGTCGCAGGTGGTGATGCACGATCAGGCGCCGGCATTGATTGTGGCGCACTCCACCGTGTATGAGCCGATCCGCAACAACGTGAAAGGCTATGTTATCGAGCCGCGCGGCGTACACAGTTTCAACAACGTGTCGCTGGATTAATTCAACCCGTCATTTTATGGGTAAACGCTAAGCCCTGCTTCCGTCGCGTCGTTGCCGATGCGGTGGAGGCAGGGCTTTAAGCCTATCCATTTTATCACGGGTGTCCTTGCCCGTTACCCTACGGGCCGTCGCACGCGACGTTTAAGATCGCTTCCGGCGATTTTTTGTTGTGAGCATACATAAGTTCGGTCGCCGATGAGCGCTCGGACAGGTAAATTTAAGAGAATTCGGGATATGTTGCAGTTCATACTCCGGCGTTTGGGGCTGGTTATCCCAACGTTTATTGGCATTACGCTACTGACTTTTGCTTTCGTGCATATGATCCCCGGCGACCCGGTGATGATCATGGCCGGAGAACGCGGAATTTCCGCCGAGCGCCACGCGCAGCTGATGGCTGAAATGGGGTTGGATAAGCCGCTGTGGCAGCAATACGTCAACTACATTGGCGGCGTATTACATGGCGATTTGGGCATTTCCCTTAAGAGCCGCATCCCCGTCTGGGACGAATTCGTTCCGCGTTTTAAGGCCACGCTGGAATTAGGCGTCTGCGCGATGATATTCGCCATCAGCGTAGGTATTCCCGTCGGCGTACTGGCCGCGGTAAAACGCGGTTCCATCTTCGATCACGCTTCCATCAGCCTGGCGTTAACGGGCTACTCCATGCCCATTTTCTGGTGGGGCATGATGCTGATCATGCTGGTGTCGGTTCACCTTAACCTGACGCCAGTATCCGGCCGCATCGGCGATACGGTTTTTCTCGATGAAAGCTTGCCGCTTACCGGGTTTATGCTGATCGATACCTTTTTCTGGGGCGAGTCCGGCGACTTCATCGATGCGGTGGAGCACATGATCCTGCCCGCCGTGGTGCTGGGCACCATCCCGCTGGCGGTGATTGTGCGTATGACGCGCTCCGCCATGCTGGAAGTATTGGGCGAGGACTATATCCGTACCGCCCGCGCCAAAGGATTGAGCCGGCTGCGGGTGATTGTGGTGCATGCGTTGCGCAACGCCATGCTGCCGGTGGTGACGGTTATCGGGTTGCAGGTCGGGACGATGCTGGCCGGCGCCATCCTGACGGAAACCATCTTCTCCTGGCCGGGGCTGGGACGCTGGCTGATCGACGCCTTGCAGCGCCGTGATTATCCGGTGGTGCAGGGGGGCGTTCTGCTGGTGGCGACCATGATTATTCTGGTTAACCTGCTGGTGGATGTGCTCTACGGCGTCGTCAATCCACGCATCCGACATAAGAAATAAGGGGGAGGCTGAGATGACACAACTTATTGAGCCTGTTGTAAACAGCGCGCCTAAGCCGATGACCCCGCTACAGGAATTCTGGCATTACTTCAAACGTAATAAAGGGGCTGTGGTCGGCATGATCTATGTCGTGCTGATGCTGCTTATTGCGGTCGGCGCTAACATACTGGCCCCTCATGCGCCGGCCGAGCAGTTTCGCGATGCGCTGCTTCATCCGCCGGTCTGGCAGGAGGGGGGAAGCTGGAAGTTTATTCTGGGCACCGACGATGTCGGCCGCGACGTGCTGTCCCGGCTGATGTATGGTGCGCGTTTGTCGCTGCTGGTGGGATGTCTGGTGGTGGCGCTGTCGCTGGTTCTGGGGGTGATTTTCGGCCTGCTGGCGGGCTACTTCGGCGGCGTGGCGGATGCCATTATCATGCGTGTCGTCGACATTATGCTGGCGTTGCCCAGTCTGCTGTTGGCGCTGGTGCTGGTGGCGGTCTTCGGGCCGTCGATTGTCAACGCCTCGCTGGCGCTGACGTTCGTGGCGCTGCCGCACTATGTCCGTTTAACCCGCGCCGCCGTGCTGGTGGAAGTGAACCGTGACTATGTGACGGCTTCGCGGGTGGCGGGCGCGGGCGCGCTGCGCCAAATGTTCGTCAATATTTTGCCCAACTGTCTGGCGCCGTTGATCGTGCAGGCTTCGCTGGGTTTTTCTAACGCCATTCTTGATATGGCTGCTTTGGGTTTCCTCGGTATGGGCGCTCAGCCGCCAACGCCGGAGTGGGGCACCATGCTTTCCGATGTTTTGCAGTTTGCGCAGAGCGCCTGGTGGGTGGTGACGTTCCCCGGCGTGGCGATTTTACTGACGGTGTTGGCATTTAACCTGATGGGGGACGGCTTGCGTGATGCTCTCGACCCCAAACTCAAGCAGTAACCGAGGTAGAGAGATGGCGTTACTTAATATAGATAAACTGTCGGTTCACTTTGGCGATGAGGACGTACCGTTTCGCGCGGTCGACCGTATCAGTTACCGGGTGGAACAAGGGCAGGTCGTGGGGATCGTGGGTGAGTCCGGTTCCGGCAAATCGGTCAGTTCGTTGGCGATCATGGGATTGATTGATTATCCCGGTAAAGTGATGGCCGACAAGCTGGAGTTCGACCAGCGTGATTTGACGCGTATCTCGGAGAAAGAACGGCGTCAGTTGGTCGGCGCGGAAGTGGCGATGATTTTTCAGGATCCGATGACCAGCCTCAACCCCTGCTATACCGTGGGGTTCCAGATTATGGAAGCCATTAAGGTGCATCAAGGCGGCAACCGCAGAACCCGCCGCCAGCGGGCGGTTGATTTGCTGACGCTGGTGGGCATTCCCGATCCGGATTCACGGCTGGATGTGTATCCGCATCAGCTTTCGGGCGGGATGAGCCAGCGCGTGATGATCGCCATGGCTATCGCCTGTCGGCCGAAGCTGCTGATTGCCGATGAGCCGACGACCGCGCTGGACGTGACGATTCAAGCGCAGATTATCGAACTGCTGCTTGAATTACAGCAGCGCGAGAACATGGCATTGATTCTGATCACCCACGATCTGGCGCTGGTGGCGGAAGCGGCGCATCAGATCATCGTGATGTACGCCGGGCAGGTGGTGGAGTCGGGCAAGGCGACGGATATTTTTCGTGCGCCCCGCCATCCCTATACGCAGGCGCTGCTGCGCGCCCTGCCGGAATTTGCGGCGGATAAGGCGCGTCTGGCGTCGCTGCCGGGCGTGGTGCCGGGTAAATATGACCGTCCTGACGGTTGCCTGCTGAATCCGCGCTGTCCCTATGCGCATGACCGTTGCCGCCGGGAAGAGCCGGCACTGCGGGAGATACCCGGTCGTCAGGTTAAATGTCACACGCCGCTGGATGACGCGGGGAGGCCGACCCTATGAACCAAACTAACCTTACATCGCCGGCGCATTTGCTGCATGCGATTGATTTGAAAAAGCATTATCCGGTAAAAACCGGCTTCTTCGCGCCGGAGAGAATGGTCAAGGCGCTGGACGGCGTCTCTTTCACCCTGGAACGGGGAAAAACGCTGGCGGTGGTCGGCGAGTCCGGCTGCGGCAAGTCGACGCTCGGCCGCCTGCTGACGATGATCGAAATCCCCTCCGGCGGCGAACTTTACTATCAGGGACAGGATCTGCTGAAGCCGGATCAAACGGCGGAGAAGCTGCGTCGTCAGAAGATCCAGATCGTGTTTCAGAATCCTTACGGATCGCTCAACCCGCGTAAAAAGGTCGGCCAGATCCTAGAAGAGCCGCTGCTGATCAATACTCAACTGTCAAAAGCCGAGCGTCGTGAAAAGGCGTTGGCGATGATGGCGAAGGTGGGGCTGAAGACTGAGCATTACGACCGCTATCCGCATATGTTTTCCGGGGGGCAGCGTCAGCGTATCGCCATTGCCCGCGGTCTGATGCTGGAGCCGGACGTGGTGATTGCCGATGAGCCGGTGTCTGCGCTGGATGTTTCGGTGCGGGCGCAGGTGCTGAACCTGATGATGGACTTGCAGCAGGATATGGGGCTGTCCTACGTGTTCATCTCCCATGACCTGTCGGTGGTCGAGCATATCGCCGACGAGGTGATGGTGATGTATCTGGGGCGCTGCGTGGAGAAAGGCAGCAAAGAGGCCATCTTCAATAATCCGCGTCATCCGTACACGCAGGCGCTGTTGTCGGCGACGCCCCGGCTTAACCCGGATTTACGCCGTGAGCGCATCAAACTGGTCGGCGAACTGCCCAGCCCGTTGAATCCGCCGCCGGGCTGCGCGTTCAACGCCCGTTGCCAGCGCTGTTTCAGCACCTGTACTCAGCTTCAGCCGCAGTTGAAAACCTACGGCGATCAAAGGGTGGCGTGCTTTGCCGTCGATCAGGACGAAGCGGGGGACAAGCCGCTCCACCTTGATTGATTCGCTTCCTCTCACGCACGTCTCGCTTTTGCCGGAGAGGCGTGCGCTTGTCGGCAAAATCGCCGATCGCTACCGACCGAACGGGCTTGTCATTTGATACCGTCTTAACCAGACGGTATCGTTTTCAGATTGATTGGGCCGACACGCCGGCATCAAGGCAGGGCTTCCAGGCGGCTCAAGCCATAGGCGATCGCGAACATGGCGATGGCCACAACGAAATCAAGCCCTCTTACCATAAGCGGATTGGCGAAAAAGCGTGAAACGCGGTAGGCCGCGTATCCAGTCGCGTAAAACCAGATATAAGAGGCGGCGCTGGCGCCGATAATAAAGCTCAGCCTGGCATCATCAGGTTGCCGGGAGCCGATATTGCCGAGAATAAAAAAGGTGTCGAGATAAACGTGCGGGTTTAAAAGCGAAAACGCCAGCGCCGGGATCACCACGCTGCGTTGTTTCAGATAGCGCGCTTTCTCTGAGTTGTTGACATCGGACAGCACGGCTTCCCAACCTTTGGGATGCCGGGAGAAAGCATTCATCAAAGAGAGTAAACCGTAATAGACCAAAAACAAGACGCCAATCCATTTTGCGATAATGATCAGGCCAGGCACGATGGTCATCAGCGCCGACATGGAAAAGGTTCCCAAAATAATGAGTGCGCAGTCACAGCTTGCCGCTATCGTCGCGGCAAGAAAAACATTTTTATTTTGCAAACCCGTTTTAATGATGTAGATATTTTGCGCGCCAATCGCGACGATCAAACTGAGTCCGAGCGCAAACGCCCTGGCAATATGTAGTAGGTCTATCACTTAACTGTCCTTGGCCGGTATCGTATAGACGGTGAACTCGCCGCCGCAATTTCTCACAATACGCTGACACAATGCGTTAAGCGCATGAGTGCGGTACGCGATGGATGTTGCCGCGTTTCCCTGAACCACGATGAGAACACTTTTCGTGGCCGGAGAAACTTTTGCCAGATCGCTGTCTCTTGAATCAAGCCAGGCCAGCACCTTTTCGGTATCGGCATATACGTAATCATCTTTCGCCGTCGCCTTGTTTCCGCCGCCGATCGGGATAAACGCTTCCCCGCCGGCGGAGAAGCGAAACCAGATATCACCTTTGATCAAATCTCTGTCATGTACGCCGAAAGAGAGAAAGTGCTCCAGTGCGGCAAGGTTGTAGATATCGACAAGCGTATTGATAGAGGGAAATTTCCCTTTTCGTTTGACGATGCCGATCAGGGCTTCCGCGCTGGGAGGGAATTTTTTATTGCTTCTCCCTCGCCTGTGGATCATGTCCCGGTAGCCTTGAAGAATCGTATTGTCCCGGATAACGTCATCCGGCATGTTGCAGACGCTGCGCGCCGCGGCTTCGCAACTTAGTGCGATATCGGGGAGCAGCGGCTGCGTATTGTCAATGTTATACAGTTCGGCGACCACCACCGCGTCGATGCCAATGGCACCGAACGCGGTAGGAAGGTGGATGTCGTTGCGCCGATCTGCCGATGGGGTTGTTTTAGACGTCGGCATATTTTCGGGCATGGTTCAATGTTTCCTGTTCCGCCTGTTTAATTTGTTCCTCTGTTTTCGCCAGGGCTTGTTCATGCGTAATAAGCTCGGTACGCAGGTGGTCGATCATCTGACGCACTTTGTTCGGCCCGGTTGAGCCGTCGCTGCGCTGCCGCCTGATAACATGCGCGGGTGAGACGTATTCAATAATTTCTTGCTTATCGACCCGGATGCCTTGCGTTTCGAAGAAATGGCAGACCATTTCCGTGTTGCGTAGGTCGGTTTGCGCGTTGATCAGCGCCTTGGTCAACATACCGGTGATTCGATGGGCTTCGCGGAAAGGGATGCCTTTTTGACTGACCAGAAAATTGGCCAGTTCGGTCACGGTGGAAAAGTTTTGCCAACAGAGTTCCTCTGCTCTGGCTGAGTTATATTCGCAGTTTTCAATGTGGTGATGAAGGATGGTGGTGGTGTCCTTAATCGCATCGATCGCCCCCCACATCATGGGCTTATCTTCTTGAAGATCGCAGTTGTAGCCGAGCGTGACCCCTTTTACCATGGTCAGTAATTGCATCAGCGTGCCATAGACGCGGCCGACTTTGCCTTTCACCAGTTCGGCGACAACCGGATTTTTTTTCTGCGGCATAATGGAACTGCCGGTAGCGAATGAGTCGTCGACGCTGAGTAAACGGAATTCGTGGCTGCTCCAAATGACGATTTCCTCCGCCAGACGTGAATAGTTGCCCATCAGCAAGGCGAATGCCGAGGCTGACTGAAGCACGAAATCACGGCTGCTGGTGGCGTCAAGACTATGCAACAGAGGACGATCAAAGCCGAGCATCGCGGTCGTCATATAGCGATCGATGGGGAATGAGGTGCCGGATAAAGCACAAGCGCCGAGCGGGTTTAAATTCGTGACGTTCAGCGCCTGGCTTAACCGCTCCAGATCGCGTAGGAACATGCTGGCGTAGCAACTATACCAGAACCCCAGGCTGATAGGCTGCGCCGGCTGGAGATGGGTATACCCCAACGCGGATTTGTCCGCGTTTTTTTCTGACAGATCGAGTAACGATGCGACAAACGCGCATAATGTTTTTTGTATCTGCAACAACTCCGCGCGCAAATACATTCTCGTATCAAGGACGACCTGGTCGTTGCGCGAACGGGCGCTGTGCATCTGGCCGCCATGATCCAGTCCTATTTTTTGTATCACCAGTTGTTCAATATTCAGGTGAACGTCTTCATATTCGGGATTCAATTTCAGTTCACCGCGCTGGTGCTGTTCGTATAAACTCACCAGCGCTCCGAGGATTTTCCCTGCGGTTTCCGAAGAGACAATCTGACATTCCTTCAGCATCGCCACATGCGCCATGCTGCCGAGGATATCGAAAGGCAGCAGTCGCTCGTCGATGACCGTGGTATAAGTGTATTGCAGCACTTCGCCGGTGATATCTTTGCTGAAACATCCGCCCCAAAGTTTTTTGCTCATTACTTTGCTCCTGTTTTGACGTTCATCGTCGGCTTCCGGGATTGCGTAAGGTAGTTTTCGAGTTCCCGGTGAGTAAACAACCGGTCGCCCCAGCGTATTGCGGAACGGGGCAGGGGTTCGTCGTGATAAATTTTTATACAAACGTCATAGAGCAGCGTCAGGCAATACGCCGCGGTTCGGCTGCGCAGCATTTCAGGGGTTTCCGTGGGGGAAAGCCGAAATTCCGATGTCTGGATGATCTGCCCGTGATCGATATGCTTGTCCATGTAATGGCAGGTCGCGCCAAAGCGGGCGTCATGATTGTCGACAGCGTAGTGATATCCGCCGAGTCCGCGATATTTAGGCGAGGATGGGTGGAAGTTGATGGCGCCTTTAGCGGCATGATCCAGAATAGGTTCCGGCAGAACAAGGTCTGACTTGAAAGAGATAATCCAGTCACCCCGCCAGGTAGAAACCATCGGGTTTTTTTTCATACCGTTTTCCCAAAATACAGGCGTGACCCGGTTGAAAAGCGAAGAAACGAATTCGCAGGCGGTTTCCGACCAGAAAGAACAATCACCGATAAAAAGCACGCCGTCGTTTTTCTTTTTGTTCATGATGCACCTCTATTCCTTAATCTGTCCGGCCAGAGCGCTTATCCGGGTATTCAGCGTCAGGATATTCAGCAAACCCTCGGAATCCCGATGGTCGAAACTGCCCTCGTTTTCCATTGAGCCGTCTTTGCTGTAGAGGCTGTGTTTTACGTTATGGGTAGATAGATAAGACAGATTGCCTTTATAGAGGGAGAAGGTCACTTCGCCGCTGACCAGGGCGGTGACTTGCTGAATTGCGTGGCGCGCCATGCGGGAGCCGAGATCGATCCAATAGCCCTGATAGAGTTGCGTACCGAGATAGTCGGCGGTGTTGCGGTAAAAACTGAGGGCGCGTTTATCAAGGATCTGCTGTAGCAACTGCTGATAGGCGTAAGCGAGAATGGTCATCGCGGGAGATTCATACACGCCGCGCGATTTCACGCCGACGAAGCGGTTCTCCACCAGATTTTCGGCAATGCCGACACCGTGTTTGCCGCCGATGGCGTTAAGCGTTTCGAATATATCCACTAAGGCGAGGGTTTGACCGTTTAATTTCACCGGCCTGCCCTCCAGAAAGGTCAGACGGAGTTCCTCTGGCTGCGCGGCGGCGTTGATCGGCCAGCAGCCCAAGCCTGGATCCACGAAGTCCATACGGTTGGCAAGACTTTCCAGCGCGCCGCCCTCATGGGTCAAACCGAGTAGGTTGGCGTCCGTGGAATAGGGTTTGTCCGCCGTGGCCTTGATAGGGATCGCATGCTGTTGGCAGTAGTCGATCATTTCCCGCCGTCCTTTAAAGGCATCGAGAAAGGCGGCGTCACGCCAGGCGGCATAAAACTGCATGGTTGGGTCAAGCAGGGAGGCGATAACCTGGAATCTGACCTGATCGTTGCCGCGGCCTGTAGCGCCGTGGCTGAATATCGTAATGTTGCGCTCTTTAAGCTTCGGCAAAAGTCCCTTGATAATGACCTGCCGCCCGGCGCCGGTGAGATTCCAGTAATTTCCTTCGTATTTCGCGCCGGTTTGAATGACTTCCAGTCCCATTTCCGCCATTTTTTGTCTGAGATCAACGGCGATGAACTCTTTAGCGCCGGAAGCGAGCATCCTTTCTCCGATTTGGCCGAAATCATCTTCATCCGGTTGCCCCAAATCCGCCGTCAGGCACACGACGTTTACCCCCTGGTTGGCAAGCCAATGCGTGATCGTACAGCTATCCAATCCACCAGAAGCGGCAAAGGCCACTGTTTTACCCTTAAGTTCACCTATATTCATGTTTCTACCTAATCTCCGTATTGTGTCGGTTCATTATCTGAACGTGCTTTTCCCTGTGAGCAATAAAAAATAAAGTTTTATTATTCAGTTATTTGTCTAATTACCTTTTCCTTTAAACTGACGCCGTGAGAGAGATTAATTAACTTGTTTTACACTAGCAAGTCTGTTAAGAAACATTACGGTATGTTTAATTTTTCTTAAGCTGAAGGGCGCTTGTGAACATTGATATTCGCAAAATGGAAGCCTTAATGGCGGTGATTGAAACCGGGAGCTTTGAACTTGCGGCGAAGAGGCTAAACCTGACCACCTCGGCGATATCGCAACGTATCAAAGCGTTGGAAAGCGCTATCGGCAAACCTTTGGTCATTCGAGGCAAGCCTTGCGCTTCTACTGAAGGAGGGAGGAAGCTGGTTCAATATTTGCGCAGGCAGAAATTTCTTTATCAGGAATTTGAATCCGAATTTTTGGGTAAAGAAAACACCAAGGTCAAAATACGCATCGCCATTAATCAGGATTCGTTGGACACATGGTTTTTACCCGCCGTTCAGCCGGTTGTTCAAAAGAAAAGTATTTTATTGGATATCATCGTGGACGATCAGGACTATACGCTGAAATCGCTGGCGGAGGGCAATGTGATTGCGGCTATCTCTTCTATCGCCAAGCCGATGCGCGGTTGCGACGTGGTGCCGCTTGGCGCGATCCGCTATCGTTTTCTGTGCAACCCCGATTTTTATCAACGCTGGTTCGCGCACGGCGTTACCCGCGAGGCGCTACAGAAGGCGCCGCTGATGATTGTCGGCAATAAGGACAAGCTACAGTCGGATTTCCTGAATCGGGTGTTTTCCGTTAATCAGGAAGCGTGTCGATATCACTGCGTGCCGTCTGCCGCAGCATTTTATATCGCGGTGCAACAGGGGTTCGGCTACGGTATGATTTCGGAATTGCAGTATGCCGACAATCTGGCGACCGGCGCGCTGGTGGATATTTCGCCGGGCGCTTATAGCGATATTGACCTCTATTGGCATCACTGGAAAGTGCAATCGCCGTGCATCGATTGGCTCACGCGTTGCCTGACGGCTGAAGCCTGCCGTTATCTGGCAAGATCCCCTTTGCCTGATGAGGGCCTATCGTCAGCGGTCGGGATATAAACCCATCGGTTTTCAGCGGGGATCGACATTGCGCAGCGTTACTGCCCGTTCTCCTGCAAGGCTTTTACGACTTCCTCCGCCAGAATGGCGATGCCGCGCTCAATGCTCTCCGGGTCCGGCACGTAGTTCATGCGTAGACACTGGTGCGCATGCGGCCATGTTTGCTCTTGTCCCGGGAAGAAGTAATGGCCGGGCACCATCAGCACCCCCCGTTTCTTTAATCGCTGGTACAGCACCTCGGTGGTGATGGGCAAATCCTTAAACCATAACCACAGAAAAATCGCCCCCTCCGGCTTATGGATAAGACACTGTTCCGGCGACAGATAGCGACGGATCGTGGCGATGGTTTCCGCCACACGCTGTTGATAAAACGGGCGTACGACCTCATTGGACAACCGCAGCAAATCGCCGCGCTGGATCATTTCATGCGCCATCGCCGGACCAATCGCTCCCGGCGACAGGCTGATGATGCCGTTCATATTGCCAATGGCGGAAATGACCTTTTCGTCCGCGATAACGATGCCGCAGCGTGAGCCGGGCAGCCCCAGCTTGGACAGGCTCATGCACAGAATAATGTTCGGGTTCCACAGCGGCGTGGCCTCACTGAAAATAATACCGGGGAAAGGGACGCCGTAGGCATTGTCAATCAGTAACGGAATATCGTGCTGTTGGGCCAGAATATCCAGACGCATCAGCTCGTCATCGGTCAGCACATTGCCGGTCGGGTTGGTCGGTCGGGAAACGCAGATCAGCCCGATATCGTCGGTAATCGACAGATGATCGAAGTCGACATGGTATTTAAACTGTCCCTCCGGCAGCAGTTCAATCTGCGGACGAACCGAGGTAAACATGTTTTCATCCAGTCCGGCATCCGTGTAACCGATGTATTCCGGCGCCAGCGGGAATAGCACCTTGCGTAGGCTGCCGTCGGCATGTCGGCCGGCAAACAGATTGAATAAGTAGAAAAATGCACTCTGACTGCCATTTGTCAGTGCAATATTCTGTGGTCCAATCTGCCAACCTAATTTATCGCGCAGCAGATCGGCGAGTGAACCGAGCAGAATGTCTTTACCCTGCGGGCCATCGTAATTACATAAGGCGTCGGTTAATTTCCCCTGTTCCAGCATGTCCTGACAGAGCTGTTGAAAATAGCTATCCATCGCCGGAATATGCGCCGGATTACCGCCCCCCAACATGATTGCCCCTGGCGTACGGAGTCCCTCGTTCAAATCATCCATTAACTGGGTGATGCCTGCATGACGGGTGAATTTGTTGCCGAAAAGAGAAAAGTTCATAGTTTGTTAATCAACGGTAATACATGGGTGGACGGCAACCATAACGCTTGCGTTACCGTGGTGCAATGCGGCGGAAAATCAAACGGTTGTTGTATTGTTCTGATCTGGCTTTATTTTTCAGCATAAAGTACTGATAACCTAAAGCGTATTACCATCAAGCGACGGGTTGTTTTTTGATTAAAGCTGAATCGATATCAGCTTTAACCGATCTGTACGCTATTATTTTGTAATAAGCATTAATGTTTCTAACGTTATTGTGATCTCCATAGAAGAAATTCACTGGTAAAACGCTATTTATTGAACTGGTGATAAGTATCACATTCTGAAATTCAGCTGATTTGTAGTCTTGGCAGCGTATTGGGCTAAATCAATTCAGCAAAAAGGAAAAATGAAATGAAAAAATTACTGGTAATGGGAATTTCATTAGCGCTGGCTTCATGGCAATTATCGGCTCAGACATTTGTGCTGACGGATGCTGAAGGCAGCGTGGAGAAAGGGAATTGGCAGATTAGCAGCGACGCGATGAAGATTAAGGATCAGCACTTCAGCATTGAGCAAAGCGTGCTGCGCGGCGGGCGTCAGGAAGGCAGTAAAATCATCACTATCAACAGTCAGAATGGGCTGAAAATTGTGCTTAGTCCAACCCGCGGCATGGATTTGCTGCACGTCACGGGCAAAAACATCCGTTTAGGGTGGGATTCTCCGGTTAATGAGGTGGTGAATCCGAATACGATCAACCTGGAAAGCCGTAATGGGGTGGGGTGGCTGGAAGGTTTCAATGAAATGATGGTGCGCTGTGGTTTTGAGTGGACCGGGCACCCGGTGGTCAGCGACGGAATGCTGTATACCCTGCATGGGCGCGCCGGGAACACGCCAGCCTCGAAAGTGGTGGTCGACGTCAGCGAGAAAGCGCCTTATCAGATCACCGTCCGCGGTCTGCTGAAAGAGAACAGCTTCAAGAAATCGAATCTGGAAACCTGGACGGAACTGCGTTACATCCCCGGCAGCGAATCCTTTACCGTTCATGATGTGCTGACCAATAAAGCCGATTATGCCCGTGATTATCAGATTATTTATCACAGCAACTTCGGTACGCCGATCCTGGAACAGGGCGCGCGTTTTATTGCGCCGGTAAAGGATATTTCACCGTTTAACGACTATGCCAAAGCCGGTCTGAAAGAGTGGCAAACCTATCAAGGCCCCACCAAAGACTTTGACGAAATGGTCTTCAACCTGACGCCGTATGCGGATCAACAGGGGAAAACGTTGGCGGCGTTGGTCAATCGCGCCGGTGATAAAGGGGTATCGATTGAATTTGATACTCATCAACTGCCGTTGCTGACGTTATGGAAAAACACCGATACGGAAAAACAGGGCTACGTTACCGGTATTGAACCCGGCACCAGTTATGCGTATCCGGTTACCATTGAGCGCGAACAGGGGCGGGTAAAACAACTGCAACCGGGTCAGAGCACCGTCTTTGAACTGACATACAGTTTGCTGAGCAGCGCGGATGCGGTACAGAAAACGGAGCAACGGGTGAAAGCGATTCAGGGCGAAAATAAAACCACGCTGACGGAGAAACCGATCGCGGTTGAGTGATCGCTACGATAGCGGCTTCTTGAACAAGGCGGCGTCAGCCGCCTTGTTCGCGGTGGGCTGAACCTATTTCAGCACCTGCGGGTTAACGCAGTTTTCTTTTACCCGGCCGCTCAGTGCGGCGATCAGGTTATCCACGGCGCAGGCTGCCATGGCATAACGGGTTTCATGCGTTGCCGAACCGATGTGGGGCAGCGCCACCACGTTTGGCAGGCTTAGCAGCGGAGAGTCAACAGGCAGAGGTTCTTTAACGAAAACATCCAGGCCGGCCGCGTGGATGGCGCCGTTGGCGAGGGCGTCGATCAGCGCGTCTTCGTCCACCACCGCTCCGCGACCAATATTAATCAGGATGGCGCTGGGCTTCATTTTTGCCAATTGTTCACGACCGATAAGATGGTGCGTTTCGGCGGTCAGCGGAAGGGTGATACACAGAAAATCCGCTTCAGCCAGCAGCGTATCCAGCTCGCAATAGCGCGCGTCAAAGCGCTCTTCGGCTTCCGTATGGCGGCGGCGCGCGTTGTACAGCACCGGCATGCTGAATCCAAAGTGAGCGCGTTGCGCCACCGCCAGCCCGATGCGGCCCATACCGAGAATGCCGATGGTTTTATGATGGACGTCCGTACCGAACCAGTCGCTGCCGATGCCGCTCTGCCACTCACCCGCTTTTACCCGTTCGGCCACTTCAACAACCCGGCGGGCGCTGGTCAGCATCAGCGCCAGCACGGTATCCGCCACGGTTTCAGTTAACACCGTTGGGGTGTGCATGAGAATAACGCCTTTTTCGTTGAGGGCATCCACATCAAAGGTGTCATAACCGACGGAAATGGTGGAAGCGGCGCGCAGGCGCGGCGTGTGTTGCAGAAATGCTTTATCTACGTTGCCGCCGGCGCCGAGGAGGCCTTCGGCCTGCGCCAGCGCCGGATGGTTCTCGGGCGGCAAGTCGTCAAATTCAGTGACGGTGAAGTGTTGATCTAAACGGGCACGCAAATCGTCAGGGATCTTTTTATACAGAATAACGCTAGGTTTCATCGCAAACTCCGGCAATTGAGAGAGGTTAACGCAGAAATAGCTGTTGGAATCATCGCCAAGCCACATCACACAGTATGCATGATGAAAAAGATTAGCAGGAAAAGTATTGCAGGATCACGCCGGCAATCGCCGGGAGACCTGTTCCCACAGAATGCGCAATCGCAGAAGTTCGCGTCCGTAGTAGTCAATATCGAGCCTGTTTACCTCATCCAGCTGTTGTTTAAAGTGAGGCGCGATACTGGTTACGCCATTCAGCGCCCCGCAGATTGCCGTCGCCATTGCCCCGATGGCAGCGGTATCGCCTCCCAGGTTGGCGCACAGAATGGCGCAGCGGTTGGGGTCGGTTTGCGCCAGTTCAACCATGGCAATCGTCGCCGGCACCGATTCAATCATGTCCGTACCGGCGCCAATCAGATTATAAATCTGCGTCATCGCGCGTTCTGCGCCGCCGGCGCGTTTGACGGTCTCTAAAGCTAGTTCGATACGGCAGGCCAGGGATGCGCTGTAGGTGGTAATCCTTCTGTTCTGCGCCGCCTGGGCGACAGCCGGCAGTTCATTGCAGATCCCGTTCCAGGTGGACGTACCTTCAATCGCTCTGGATATGGCCCAGGCGATCGCCACGGCGCCGGCGACGGCAATATCGGATTTATGCGTTACGCTGGAAGCGAGCGCGACGTTATTGATGAAATCATTCAGTGAACGGGGAGGCAGCAGGCAACCTAACGGGGAAATTCGCATCGCCGCGCCATTAGTGATGCCGTTGTTTTCCAACTCGTGAATGTCGACTCCCTGCCGTAGCGCGGTTAACGCCGCTTTTGATGCGGGGCCGAGGATATTTTTCTCAAATGCGCCGAACGACAACGCCCACTTCAGAAGATGCTCGCCTATCGCCGTTGGGTCGATGCGGCCTTCACATTCGATAAGGGCATCCGCCAGCGCGATAGCCATTGCCGTGTCGTCGGTATATTGCGCGGCCTGAAAATAACGGGCGGCGCTATTATTCGCCGGGCCGGGCAGGAAACGATCAATCCAGCCAAAATGGTTTTTAATCCGTGTACGCGGCCACAATTCCGACGGCATTCCCATCGCATCGCCCAACATCTGACCATATAACGCGCCATTAATACGGTTCTGCTTATTTGATGGCATGGTACATCCTTAACGAACTTGGATAATCCCCTGTCCATGATGGTTATTAAGAGAGGCCGTCCGACTGGCTTTTTCGTGGTTAATGATTGATTTCGGCAATGAATTTCCTCTGATCAATGTTCACGCCGTGATTAAACAAGAAAGCAGGAAAACGTTACTGCACAGCGTAACACCAGATAGAATTAAGATAGTACCTTTACAGTAGATTAGTTGGGCGGAATGTGAGGGTTTATTTAATCTGGCGACAGCCGCGGGGCCGGATCCTGCGGCTGATGCGCGCGGATCACGTTTCCGTTTCCTGACGACGGAAACAGTCGATGGTATGGTCGTTCACCAACCCGCCGGCCTGCATAAAGGCGTAACAGATGGTCGAGCCGATAAACTTGAAGCCGCGCTTTTTCAACGCCTTTGACATGGCGTCCGAAATAGCCGTTTTAGCCGGCACATCGGCAAGCGACGCCGGACGGTTAAGCTGCGGCTGATGGTCGACGAATGACCAGATGAAACGGGAAAAACTTTCGCCCTGATTTTCCATCTCCAGCCAGGCGCGGGCGTTGGTGATAATGGCGGTTATTTTTCCACGATGGCGGATGATGCCGCTGTCCTGCATCAGTTTATCCACATCCTCCTGGGTCATTTGCGCAATCTGCCCGGGATCAAACTGACGGAAGCAACGGCGATAGTTTTCACGTTTTTTCAGTACGGTAATCCATGACAGCCCGGCCTGCTGGCCTTCAAGGCAAAGCAGCTCAAACAGTTTTTGACTATCCGTACAGGGTTTTCCCCATTCATTATCGTGATACGCCTGATAGAGCGCATCCTGGGTCACCCAGCCACAACGATTCATTTTATTTTCCTGTCATGAAATGGTCTGTCGGCAGGTTGTTATTCGATACGGTTGTTGGTATTGATAGCAATGCCGCTGACAATATAATGCGATCATTGCATTTCAAGCACTGTATATGCAACCAGCTTTTTGTGTCATGGCTCACAGATATCATGATGCTGACCATTAAGCTGTCTGAATAAAAAACGATAACGAGTGACTGATTGGGGAACGGGAATGGCGGTTGAGTGGATTCTGGCCTATCTGGCGTTAGGCGCGGTAGTGGGTTTTATGGCGGGGCTATTGGGGATCGGCGGCGGCGGCATTATGGTGCCGATTCTGACCGCATTGTTTGCCGCACAGGGCGTGCAGAATGAGCATTTGGTGCATGTGGCGCTGGGAACGTCAATGGCGGCGATTGTGATTACGGCGATCTCCAGCCTGCGCACGCACCATCAGCATCAGGCGGTTTTATGGCCGGTCGTATGGCGGATTACCCCGGCGATACTGATTGGCACGTTTGCCGCCACCTGGCTGGCGACGCTGCTGCCGACGCGGACGCTGGCGATCTTCTTTTCCTGTTTTATGGCTTATGTCGCGCTGCAAATGGTGCTGAATATCAAGCCCAAACCGCAGCGTCAATTACCCGGCACGGCGGGCATTTCGCTGGCGGGACTGGTGATTGGCGGTATTTCCGCCCTGGTGGCGATTGGCGGCGGATCGCTGACGGTGCCGTTTCTCACCTGGTGTAATGTGCGTATTCAGCAGGCGATCGGCACATCGGCGGCGGTCGGGTTGCCTATCGCGCTGGCCGGGGCGCTGGGATACATGATCAACGGCTGGTCGGCGAGCGGTTTGCCGGACTATACCCTGGGTTATGTTTCGCTCCCGGCGGTGTTGTTAATCTCCGTGGTGAGCTACTTCACCGCGCCGGTCGGAGCGCGTCTGGCGCACCGTCTGCCGGTGGCGACATTGAAGAAGGCGTTTGCCGCGCTGCTGCTGTTGCTCAGTCTGAAGATGCTGCAAACGGTGTTTACCGGCTAATTCTCTGCCGGCGAAGGGATGCGGGCAGACGCCGCCCGCATGAAAAATCGCCGCCGATATGCACTTGTTGCCGCATTCTGGCTGTATATCTTGCACTCAGAGGGTATACTGGCGCATTCATTGTAAATCCACTTGTATCGCTGCGAATCCAACATGCAAAAGTTTGATACCAAGACCTTTCAGGGCCTGATCCTGACGTTACAGGATTATTGGGCGCGTCAGGGCTGCACCATTGTTCAACCGTTGGACATGGAAGTCGGCGCCGGCACCTCACATCCGATGACCTGTCTGCGGGCGCTCGGCCCGGAGCCGATGGCGACCGCCTATGTGCAGCCGTCCCGCCGCCCGACCGACGGCCGCTACGGCGAAAATCCTAACCGCCTGCAACACTACTACCAGTTTCAGGTGGTGATTAAACCCTCACCCGATAACATTCAGGAACTTTACCTCGGTTCATTGCAAGAGCTGGGTATGGATCCGACTATCCACGATATCCGTTTCGTGGAAGACAACTGGGAAAACCCGACGCTGGGCGCCTGGGGCTTGGGTTGGGAAGTGTGGCTGAACGGTATGGAAGTCACCCAGTTCACCTACTTCCAGCAGGTCGGCGGGCTGGAGTGCAAACCGGTTACCGGTGAGATTACCTACGGCCTGGAACGTCTGGCGATGTACATCCAGGGCGTGGACAGCGTTTACGATCTGGTCTGGAGCGACGGCCCGTTGGGTAAAACCACCTACGGCGATGTGTTCCATCAGAATGAAGTCGAGCAATCGACCTATAACTTCGAACACGCCGATGTCGATTTCCTGTTCAGCTGCTTTGAGCAGTATGAAAAAGAAGCGCAGCACCTGCTGGCGCTGGAAAAACCGCTGCCCTTACCGGCTTACGAACGCATTTTGAAAGCGGCGCACAGTTTTAACCTGCTGGATGCGCGCAAAGCGATTTCTGTTACCGAGCGTCAGCGCTATATCCTGCGCATTCGTACGCTGACCAAAGCGGTAGCGGAAGCCTATTATGCCTCCCGCGAGGCGTTGGGCTTCCCTATGTGTAACAAGAACATGTGCAATAAGAAAGAGAGCTAAGAGGCAGCCATGACTGACAAGACTTTTCTGGTGGAAATCGGCACGGAAGAGCTGCCGCCGAAGGCTCTCCGCAATCTGGCGGAATCTTTTGCCGCAAACTTTACCGCCGAGCTGGATGCCGCCGGTCTGGCGCACGGCGAAGTAAGCTGGTTCGCCGCGCCGCGTCGTCTGGCGCTGAAAGTCGCCCGCTTGAGCGCCGCGCAGCCGGATCGTGAAATAGAAAAACGCGGCCCGGCGATCGCCCAGGCATTCGGCGCCGACGGCAAGCCGACCAAAGCGGCCGAAGGCTGGGCGCGCGGCTGCGGCATCACCGTCGATCAGGCGGAGCGCCTGACGACCGACAAAGGCGAGTGGTTGTTATACCGCGCGCAGGTTAAAGGCGAGCAGGCTCAGGCGCTGCTGGCGGGGATGGTGAGCGCGGCGCTGGCTAAACTGCCGATCCCGAAATTGATGCGCTGGGGCGATAAAGACACCCAGTTTGTGCGTCCGGTGCATACCGTGACGCTGCTGCTGGACGATGAACTGATCCCGGCGACCGTGCTGGGTATCGACGCCGCCCGCACCCTGCGTGGCCACCGTTTTATGGGTGAAGCGGAATTCACCATCGATAATGCCGATCAGTACCCTAAAATCCTGCTGGATCGCGGTAAGGTCATGGCGGATTACGACCAACGTAAAGCCAAAATCAAAGCCGATGCCGAAGACGCGGCGCGTAAAATTGGCGGCAACGCCGATCTGAGCGACAGCCTGTTGGAAGAGGTCGCTTCGCTGGTGGAATGGCCGGTGGTGCTGACGGCGAAGTTTGAAGAGAAATTCCTCGCGGTGCCGTCCGAAGCGCTGGTTTACACCATGAAGGGCGACCAGAAATACTTCCCGGTGTACGACAACGACGGCAAGCTGCTGCCGAACTTTATTTTTGTCGCCAACATCGAATCCAAAGATCCGCAGCAGATTATTTCCGGTAATGAAAAAGTGGTGCGTCCGCGTCTGGCTGACGCCGAATTCTTTTTCAACACCGACCGTAAAAAACGGCTGGAAGATCATCTGCCGCGTCTGGAAACCGTGCTGTTCCAGCAACAGCTGGGTTCGCTGCGTGACAAAACCGATCGCATTCAGGCGCTGGCGGGCTGGGTTGCCGCTCAGATCGGCGCGGACGTGAACCACGCGACCCGCGCCGGTCTGCTGTCCAAGTGCGACCTGATGACCAACATGGTGTTTGAATTCACCGACACGCAGGGCGTGATGGGAATGCACTATGCGCGCCACGATGGCGAGGCGGAAGATGTGGCCGTCGCGCTGAACGAACAGTATCAGCCGCGTTTTGCCGGCGACGATCTGCCGTCTTCCCCGGTTGCCTGTGCGTTGGCGATTGCCGACAAAATGGATACGCTGGCCGGGATTTTTGGCATCGGTCAGCATCCGAAAGGGGATAAAGACCCGTTTGCGCTGCGTCGTGCGGCGCTGGGCGTGCTGCGTATTATCGTCGAGAAGCGTTTGCCGCTCGATTTGCAGACCCTGACGGAAGAGGCGGTGCGCCTGTACGGCGACAAGCTGACCAACGCCAAGGCGGTGGATGAGGTGATTGAGTTTATGCTCGGTCGTTTCCGCGCCTGGTATCAGGAAGAAGGCCACAGCGTGGATACCATTCAGGCCGTGCTGGCGCGTCGCCCGACGCGTCCGGCCGATTTCGATGCCCGGGTGAAAGCGGTCACTCATTTCCGTACGCTGGAGGCCGCCGCCGCGCTGGCCGCGGCAAACAAGCGCGTATCCAACATCCTGGCGAAATCCAGCGATACGCTAAAAGCGAATGTTGATGCGTCGGTATTGAAAGACGCGGCGGAAATCACGCTGGCGACGCATGTCGTGGTGCTGTCTGACAAGCTGGAGCCGCTGTTTGCCGCAGGTCGTTATCAGGAAGCGTTGGCGGAACTGGCTTCGCTGCGCGAACCGGTCGATGCGTTCTTCGAGCAGGTAATGGTGATGACGGATGATGAACCGGTGCGTATCAATCGTCTGACGCTGCTCAACAAGCTGCGTGAACTGTTCCTGCAAGTCGCCGATATTTCGCTGTTGCAGTAGCGTGCTTTGTGCTCCCTCTTCATGCTGAGGGGGAGCATCATGTTTAACCCGGGGCTGGTTAATAACGTTTTGACCACCTTGGGAATATTTTATTTGGTATCTGGATAGTCTATTTTCTTCCCCGCAATAATGGCGTATTCATTACTGATGTAAATTAAATATCATTCTATTAACGTAGAATATTAATTAATATTTCATTTTTACAACATAATAATAATTGTTTTTATTCCTCTCTATTATATTGTTAACGTTAAGTTTTTCCTCGATTTTATTGTGGTTTTCATATTATTTCATTTTTTGTGAAATAGAATAAAGATCACAATTCTTACCCAGTGTCGCGCCTATACTGGGAAAAATTTCTGATCGCAATCATTACGCGATGAAGTATCGTTGAAATAAATAACACCGTGTTTTTTATTAATTTCAAGGCAGAATGGATGGTCTTGTTATTGGTCGGAATCGGGTAGAAACAACAAATAATATACCGGGGTATTCTGAACTGCCGATAACGTCGTTGCTCTCAGTCTGCTGTAACACTATTTCTATAGTTTATTATTAATTGCAGGAGATTATTATGAGTGCGCTTAATTTTTCTATTCCACGGGATATCACCTATGGTGAAAATGCGATGGATCGGCTGGCAACCCTGCGGGGTCGCCGAGCGGCTATCGTGACCGGCGGCAATTCCATGAAAAGGCATGGCTTTCTGGCAAAAACCGAGCAACTGCTCAGGCAGGCGGGAATGGATTGCCTGCTGATTGATAATGTCGAACCTAATCCCTCGGTGGAGACGGTACAGCGCGGCGCGAAAGCGATGCTTGAATTCGAGCCGGACTGGATTGTGGCGATTGGCGGCGGGTCTGCGATTGATGCGGCGAAAGTCATGTGGTGCTTCTACGAGCACCCGCATCTTACGCTGGAGGACATTCTGCCCGTTGGCGCGATGCCGTCGCTGCGCAACAAGGCAAAGTTCGTCGCCATTCCTTCCACCAGCGGTTCCGCCTCGGAAATTACCGCCTTTTCGGTGATCACCGATACCGCAAGCCATATTAAATATCCTATCGTTGCGGCGGATATGGTGCCGGATATCGCCATCCTCGATCCGGCCATTCCGGCCACCTGTCCGCCACACATTACCGCCTATTCGGGGATGGATGTGTTGACCCACGCGCTGGAAGCGTATGTGTCCACCGCCGCGACCTCATTCACCGACCCCTACGCGCTGGAGGCCATTCGGCTGGTGTTTGAGAATCTGGAAACGGCTTACCTTTCGCCGGACAACATGCAGGCGCGTTATCACATGCACAATGCCTCTGCGCTGGCGGGAATTGCTTTTACCAATGCATCGCTGGGGATTATCCATTCGCTGGCGCATAAGCTCGGCGGTGAGTTCGGCGTGACGCATGGGTTGGCTAATGCGATTTTGCTGCCTTACGTGATCCAGTATAACCGCCACTGGACCAATAAATATCAGCTGATTGAAAAGCGCTTCGGCATTATCAATCTGGCGAGCGCCATCCGGGATCTGAACCATCGGTTGAATATTCCCGATACGCTGAATACGTGCGATGAAGTGGATTTCGCTGAAGAGAAATTCGTGAAGGTACTCGATCGCATGAGTCACAACGCGCTGGCCGATCCCTGTACGCTGACCAACCCCGGCAACCCAAAAGTGGAAGACATGAAAGAGCTGTACACCGTGGCGTATTACGGGCATTAATCCTTTTCAACGGTAAAATTTTAACGTCCGGGACCGGCTTGCCGATCCCGGACGTTATCTTTTGTCACCGCGCTATTTTGCCCGTTGCATCAGGCTGATTCGACTATGCTTACTGTAATCTGAAACACGCCGTCGACGTATTGTATACGTGAAAATCACTGACTGACCGAGAAGCATGTAAAACAGGGGTATGGAATGAAAATATTGATGGGATATCGCTCACGCTGGTTACTGCCAATACTGATGTTTTTTATGGGATTACAGTTGGTTGCCTGCGGTGATTCCGAAGCCGACCAGCGCAAAGCGTTTACTGATTTTCTGCAAAATGTTCAACAGCAACAGGATGGAAAACTGCCTGCGTTGACGGAGGAACAAAAGAAGACATTCGGGCCTTTTGTCAATGATTACGCGATTTTGACCACATTTTCCCAGCAGGTGAATCAAGCGGTGGCGGGGAGCCTGACGCCGATGCTGGAGCAAGTTTCCCACATTCGCGTACCTCAGGATTATCTGTCTCAACGCGATAACCTGCGGCAATCCATTGGCGCGCTGAATTTGTTAGGCCAGCAGGTTCAGGCCGCCAAAGCACAGGCCGACAACGCTCACCGGGCGCTCAAACAGCCGGAGGAGCTACAGGTCGCCTATGAGCGGTTGTACGCGCGGGTTGTGACGCAGCCGACAAATGTATTACTGCCGGTCATTCCAAGCGCCATCGCGTTCGCTCAAAGTCTGATTCAGGTGGGGGATTACCTTCAGGCGCAGGGCGATCAGGTGGTGTTCAACGGCGCCTCGGTTCAGTTCCCTACGCCACAGCAGGTGGCGCAGTACAACGGCATGGTGTCGGAATTGCCTGCGCAACAGCAGAATCTGTTGAATGCGCTAAAGGCGTTGGGCGTCACCGCGACACCGTAGGAGAGGCGGCCTGACGAGAAGATGTTGGGCGGGATGAAAATAAATTGTGATTGTCATCACATAAGTGAAACAAAAGCTTGGTTAAAAAATGTGATTAACGTCACATAAAAAGCCTGTAATGATGCGCCGATAGCGCCGGATTTTGGCTTTTTAAGCGTTTTTTGTGAAATGGATCACTTATTTGTGGCAGTGATGTAGGGTGAATGTGTGATTTTTGTCACGTTTATGCCACTGAGTTGCGGTATGAAAACAGCGTGCTAGAGTCCTCGCTGCATACAGTAATACTGACGGGGACGTTCATAGGACGACTCGTTCGCATAGCGTCTCACGATAATTATCACGCGCTCTTATTGGCAGCGCGTCTCAATAGGGGTGTGTTTTATGCTTTCACCAGACATCAAGATCAAAGTTCAGAACTTTGGTCGCTTTCTAAGCAACATGGTGATGCCCAATATCGGCGCATTTATCGCCTGGGGTATTATTACCGCACTGTTTATTCCTACGGGTTGGATCCCCAACGAGACGTTGGCGAAACTTGTCGGCCCGATGATCACCTATCTGCTGCCGTTGCTGATCGGTTATACCGGCGGTCGCCTGGTGTTCGGCGAACGCGGCGGCGTGGTCGGCGCCATCACCACCATGGGGGTTATCGCGGGTACGGACATCCCCATGTTCATGGGGGCGATGATTGTCGGCCCGTTGGGCGGCTGGGCCATTAAACGTTTCGACGGTATGGTTGACGGCAAAATCAAAAGCGGTTTTGAAATGCTGGTCAACAACTTCTCTGCCGGTATTATCGGCATGTTGCTGGCGATCCTGGCGTTTTTGGCGATTGGCCCGCTGGTCGAAGTCTTTTCCCAGGTGCTGGCCGCCGGCGTCAACATTATGGTGCAGAATAACCTGTTGCCGCTGACCTCGATTTTCGTTGAACCGGCAAAAATTCTGTTCCTGAACAATGCGATTAACCACGGCATCTTCTCGCCGTTGGGTATTCAGCAGGCGACGGAAACCGGGAAATCCATTTTCTTCCTGATTGAAGCCAACCCAGGCCCCGGTATGGGCGTGCTGATGGCCTATATGTTCTTTGGCCGCGGCAATGCGAAAGAGTCTGCGCCGGGCGCGGCGATCATCCATTTCCTCGGCGGGATCCACGAAATTTACTTCCCTTATGTGCTGATGAATCCGCGTCTGATCATCGCGGTGATCCTGGGCGGTATGACCGGCGTGTTTACCCTGACCCTGCTGAGCGGCGGCCTGATTTCTCCGGCGTCTCCCGGCTCTATTCTGGCGGTATTGGCGATGACGCCGAAAGGCGCCTATTTCGCCAACGTGGCGGCGATTGCGGCGGCTTTTGCGGTGTCTTTCGTTGTTTCCGCCATTCTGCTGAAAAGCACGAAGAACAAAGGCGAGGAAGATCTTGGTGATGCCACTCGCCGCATGCAGGATATGAAATCGGCCTCTAAGGGCGTGGATCGCGCCAATACCGGCGTCAGCGGCGATATGAGCACCGTGCGTAAAATCATCGTGGCCTGCGATGCGGGTATGGGTTCCAGCGCGATGGGGGCCGGCGTGCTGCGCAAGAAAGTACAGGATGCCGGGCTGAAAAATATTTCCGTGACCAACAGCGCCATCAACAACCTGCCGGACGATGTCGATCTGGTCATTACCCACCGTGATCTGACCGAGCGCGCGCTGCGCCATGCGCCGCAGGCGCAGCATATCTCGCTGACCAATTTCCTCGACAGCCAGCTGTACGGCGATGTGGTGGCGCGTCTCGTCGCCGCGCAGGGCGAGGGCGGCGCTGCCCAGACGCCCGCGACGGCCGCTCAACCGGCTGCCGTCAGCGACGCGCCAAATCTGTTCCAACTCGGCGCTGAGAATATTTTCCTCGATCAGCATGCGACGGATAAAGAGCAGGCCATCCGTTTTGCCGGCGAGCAACTGGTTAAAGGCGGCTTCGTTAAGCCGGAATACGTCGATGCCATGCTGGAGCGTGAAAAACTGACTTCAACCTATCTGGGCGAGTCCATCGCGGTGCCGCACGGAACGATTGAAGCGAAAGATCAGGTACTGAAAACCGGCGTGGTTTTCTGCCAGTATCCCGACGGCGTGCGCTTCGGTGAGAATGACGATGACGTCGCGCGTTTGGTTATCGGTATCGCCGCCCGTAATAACGAACACATTCAGGTGATTACCAGCCTGACCAATGCGCTGGACGATGCCACGGTGATTGAACGTCTGACGCATACCCGGGACGTGCAGGAGGTGCTCGATCTGCTGTCGGGTAAAAAGAGCGCCTAAGTTCACGGCTGTGCCGCCTGCGGGCGGCCTCTTTTTATATTTTCGTTTTAAAAGGTTAAAGCATAATGAAAGCATTACATTTTGGCGCCGGAAATATCGGCCGGGGATTCATTGGTAAACTGTTGGCCGATGCCAACATCGAACTGACGTTTGCCGACGTCAGCCAGCCGCTGCTGGATGCGTTGAACAGCCGCAAAAGCTATCAGGTGCGTATTGTGGGAGAGCAAACGCGGCTTGAAACCGTCAGTAACGTTAGCGCGGTTCACAGCGGCGGCCCGGAGGCTGTTGCGCTGATTGCCGACGTCGATCTGGTCACGACGGCCGTCGGGCCGCAAATCCTGGAAAAGATTGCCGGAACCATCGCCCAGGGGCTGCTGAAGCGTCACGATAACGGTAATTTGCAGCCGTTAAACATCATTGCCTGTGAAAATATGGTGCGCGGCACCAGCCAGCTTAAGCAGCATGTACTCAAACTGCTGCCGGAAGATAAGCTGGAGTGGGTGGTTGAGCATGTGGGATTCGTCGATTCCGCGGTTGACCGTATTGTGCCGCCTTCCGAAGCCGGCAGCAGCGATGTGCTGGCGGTAACGGTAGAAACGTTCAGCGAATGGATCGTCGACCAGACGCAGTTCAACGGCGAGCCGCCGGCGATCCCCGGTATGGAACTGACCGATAATCTGATGGCGTTTGTCGAGCGTAAGTTGTTTACGCTCAACACCGGTCACGCCATTACCGCTTATCTGGGCCAGCAGTCCAGACACCAGACCATCCGTGATGCCATCCTTGATCCAGAGGTTCGCGCCGTGGTCAGAGGGGCGATGGAAGAGAGCGGCGCCGTGCTGATTAAACGCTACGGTTTCGATGCCAATAAACACGCCGCCTACATCAATAAAATTCTCAGCCGCTTTGAAAATCCCTATCTGCACGACGATGTCGAACGTGTGGGCCGCCAGCCGCTGCGCAAGCTGAGCGCTGGCGACCGGCTGATCAAGCCGCTGCTGGGTACGCTGGAATATAACCTGCCGTACGATAACCTGATTATCGGTATTGCGGCAGCGATGCACTACCGTAGCGAGCAGGATCCGCAGGCGCAGGAACTGGCCGCGCTGCTGCAAAAACTGGGGCCACAGGCGGCATTGGCGCAGATTTCCGGGTTGGATGCCGACAGCAAGGTTGTCGCGCAAGCAGTGAGTGTGTATAACGCCATGCAGTAATCGGCGCGTCTCGGCACAAGGCGGGTTTGCCTTTGCCTGATTACCTGGGTGCGTTCGGAACCGTTGAGATATAGAACAGGTGATGTTACATACCGACATCGCCGCACTCGCTGGTAAAACCCTATTATCGGGTAAGGCAAATCTGCATGTGGGTTAAAGGTACGAGAAGTGACGATGGAAGAAACACAGGCGTTTGAAAATCGGGTTCTTGAATCGCTGAATTCAGCAACGACGGTGCGCGGTTTTATGCTGCAAGCCGTCGAGCTGCTGGCTGAGGCGGCCAGTATTCTGATGTTGCAGGTGTTTCGCAAGGATGACTATGCGGTTAAATATGCGGTGGAGCCGCTGATGACGGGAACCGGTCCGCTGGGCGATCTGTCTGTGCGTCTCAAATTGATTTACGGATTAGGGATGATCAGTCGTAAAGAGTATGAGGATGCAGAACTGCTGATGGCGCTGGGTGAAGAGCTCACGCACGACGCCCATGACTACCGTTTTACCGATGATGAAATTCTCGGTCCGATTGGCGAATTGCACTGCGTCAGCGCTCTGCCGCCAGCGCCGCCATTGCCCGCTGGCGGCGACCCCGCCGACCAATTACTGATTGGTATGCAACAGCAGCGTTATCAGCAGATGGTGCGCTCGACGCTGCTGCTGTCACTCACCGAACTGATTTCCCGGATTAGTTTGAAAAAGGCTTTTTAATCCCTATTTCTTCTTCCCTTCGCCCACTGCACCGACAGGCGGTTTGGTGTATGCTTGTGCCCCGCACGATTCTCCGGTTAGATAGGTTTATAGGTTATGAAAGAGCAGGAAAAAGCAGAAATTAAACGCCTCAGCGATCAGCTGGATAAGTTGAACCGGAAGCAAGACACCCTGCTGGCACAGGGGGATGCGGAGGCGATTGCGCTTAATCTGGAAGCCTGCGGGAAACTGGCGGCGGAAATTGAACGTCTGCGCAGCGTAAAAGAACAGAAACTCAGCCAGGAAGCGCAGAAGCTGGCCCGCTTGCCGTTTAGCCGCGCCATCACCAAAAAAGAGCAGGCCAATATGGGCGCGTTGAAGAAAAGCGTGCGCGGCCTGGTGGTGGTACACCCCATGACGGCGCTGGGCCGTGAAATGGGGCTAAAAGAGATGACGGGTTACGCCCCTAAACCCTTTTAAGCCGCGCTGTTTCCTGCCCTTCTCCTCCGTCATGCCCGCGAAAGCGGGCATCTCAGCAACACCAAGCCGCCGGTGGTATTCGCGGATGACTATGGCGGAGTGGGTTTGTCGGCAACGTCCATATTGCTTACCGCGATCACTTTTTATGGCCTAGCTGGGGCGATGATTGGGAAAAGGCGATGCCGGCTGGCGTTGCGTCATCTTGTGAGTTTGCCAGACGGAAGACGGAAACGGCCTGTTTGAGCAACGCGGCCTGCTCTTCGAGCGAATCCGCCGCCGCCGAGGATTGTTCAACCAGTGCCGCGTTCTGCTGGGTGGTGCTGTCCATTTCCACAATAGCCTGATTGACCTGGGTAATTCCCCGGCTCTGTTCATCTGAGGCCGTTGCTATTTCGCCCATAATGTCGTGTACCTGAGTCACGGAGACGACGACGTCATTGATGGTTTTACCTGCATTGCTGACCAGAACGGCGCCGCTGCCGATCTGACTGACCGTCTCGGCGATCAGCCCCTCAATCTCTTTGGCCGCCTGTGAGCTGCGCTGCGCCAGATTGCGGACTTCGCCGGCCACCACGGCGAAACCGCGGCCTTGTTCGCCGGCGCGGGCGGCTTCAACCGCCGCGTTCAGCGCCAGAATATTGGTCTGGAAAGCAATGCCGTTAATCACCGAGGTGATTTCCGCAATACGCCTGGAGCTGTGTTCAATATCGTTCATGGTTTTCACCACATTGTTCACCTGCTCCCCGCCTTGCTTCGCCGTTTGCGACGCGCTGATCACCAGCGTGTTGGCGTGGTGGGCATTGTCCGCGTTTTGTTTCACCGTTGCGGTTAACTGCTCCATGCTGGCGGCGGTCTGCTCAACGGCGGCGGCTTGCTGCTCGGTACGTGAGGACAGGTCGGTGTTGCCGGCGACGATCTCCCCTGACGCGGTGAAAATCTGGCTGACGCCGATGCGGATCTCATCGATCATGTTATGCAGATTAGCATTCATTTTCGCCATCGCCCTGATGAGCTGCCCCAGTTCATCGCGGCGGTCGGTGTTGACGGTCATGGTCAGATCGCCGGTTGCGATGCGCTCGGCCATATCCAGCGTCGTATTCAGCGGGTTGGTGATTTGGCGTGAGATAAACCAGGAAATCAGCAACCCGAGAACCAGCGTAATCAGCATGGTTACGCCCATCTGTATCTCGGAGGAACGAATATCCTGCTGAGCAAGCTGTAGCTGATTGTTAAGCAGGGACTGGATGGTGGCGTTGAGATCGTCCGCACTGGCGGCCATTTGTTTAGCCTGAGTCAGCTCTTCCTGATAGGCGGGCATATAAGCCATGGCGCGCTCTTCATAGGTATTCATGGTGCTCAGAACGGGCGCGAGTATCGCCTGTTGTTCGGCGGGCAGGTTCTGGTACAGCGTAGTCAGCGCGCTTTGCGCATCGTCAATGGCGCCGGCAAGTTCTTCTTCCGATTCCTTATCCCGGGATAACAGCATACCGCGTACATGGTAGCGAACGGCCGTCAGCTTCTGGTTCAGATCGGAAAGCAGCAACTGAAGCCGGATGTTATCCCCGTCGGCTTTTAATTGTTCGTCCAGTTGTTTTAGCGGTGCGCCTGTTTCGGAAATATTCCAGCTTTTCCTGACGTCATCTTTCTTTTGGATGGCGTCAATATAGCTTTGCTGTCTTTGCCGATATTCGGCAATCACGTTTTCGATGTGGGAAAATTGCGTTCTGGCCTGCTCAGGCCAGTTCCAGCCTTTAGCCTGAGATACGTACTGATTAATATTCTCAATGTGTACGATATTTTGTTTTATATCGTCCGGCGAGTAGGTTGCGCTATAGCGCACCCGGTAATATTTGGCCTGATTAATTTCATTATTGATATTGTTGCTTAAATTGACTTTATCAATGCTTTTTTTTAATTCTTCAATGTGCATGACGCCCGCGCCAGCGATGATGACCGTCATCAATAAAATAAAGAAGAAACCTAATCCTAATTTTTTACCGACGTTAATATCTTCAAATTTTATAGCCATGTTGTTTCTTCCACTATCTTATGAACTGAATACTGGCTCAGGCGCGGTTTTGTCATCCATCGCGTTGATTATGAAAGATCGCGCCATGAGATTGTCGTGTGAGGCACAACATATCGGTTAAAAATAATACGATAGAGTCACATAGGGATCATCGGCAGGAGAGGGGAAAACTTTAATACCCTTGCTGGTGATTAATAAGCCAATAAAGTGGGGGAAAACGGGAAATATTCCGTTCATCGTCATTGAAAATAAAAAACCGGAATAACAGGGATTACCGTTACTCCGGTTTATTCAGTCACCGCCGGGGCTGACCCGGGGCGGTAAGAAGACGGCTTATTTTTTCGCCTCGGTGAAACGTTTGGCGGCTTCGTCCCAGTTTACGACGCTCCAGAACGCTTTGATGTAGTCAGGACGACGGTTCTGATATTTCAGATAGTAAGCATGTTCCCATACGTCCAGCCCGACGATTGGGTAGCCGGATGCGCCGGAAATGGCTTCGCCCATCAGCGGGCTATCCTGGTTGGCGGTGGATACAACCGCCAGTTTGCCGTCATCTTTCAGCACCAGCCAGGCCCAGCCGGAACCAAAGCGGGTTGCCGCAGCTTGTTCAAATTTTTCTTTGAACGTATCGACGCTGCCGAAATCACGCTCAATGGCGGCTTTCAGATCGCCGGCCAGCGTGGTGCCCAGTTTCAAACCTTTCCAGAACAGGCTGTGGTTGGCATGGCCGCCCGCGTTGTTACGTAAAGCGGTTTTTTTCTCTGCCGGTACTTTGTCCAACTGCGCGATCAGTTCTTCCGCAGACAGTTTGGCGAACTCAGGCAGGGATTCCAGCGCTGCATTAGCGTTATTGACGTAGGTCTGGTGGTGTTTGGTGTGATGGATTTCCATCGTTTGCTTATCGAAATGAGGTTCCAGCGCGTCATAAGCATAAGGCAGGGATGGCAGTGAATAACTCATGTTTAGCATCTCCATGGTTGTCGTACTGAAGTGTTGTAGTACTGAAAAGAGGTATCGTACACAATTATTCTAGTACACAAAGTGTTGCGGCACTGCTTTTGTTAGCACCGCGTAAGAATTAGGTTCATTATAGTTAATTAAATGATATTGAAAATGATTATTCTCGTCTGAAAGCGATGCGTTTCATCGGCTTAACCCCCGATAACAAGCGCTTATGTGGTAATGCGCTGAGGTAACAACAAATCGGTCTAAGTCTTCGCGCTCTGGCGCTATTCGCACAGTCGCTGCGGATGGGTGTAAATGGTTGAACGGCCCGGACGACAGAAACCCACCAGCGTCAGATTGCATCGCTCGGCCACCTCGACGGCCAGCGAGGTGGCTGCGGAAACCGCAAACAGGATCTCCACGCCGCACATGGCGGACTTTTGTACCATCTCGTAGCTGGCGCGGCTGGAAACCAGCACGGCGCCCTGCCGCCACGGTTGTTTGGCCCGCATACCGAGCAGCTTATCCAGCGCGACGTGGCGACCGACGTCTTCACAGCCGCCGCTTAGCGAACCATCCGGCAGAATCCAGGCCGCGGCATGGGTGCAACCTGTTAATTGACCTGCCTGCTGCACATCTTTCAACTGCGTCAGCGCGGATTCGAGGCGGCTTAGCGAAAAGGTTTGGCTAAAGGGCAAGGGCGCAATGGGTTTACCGATCTCCGATAGCTGCTCAACCCCGCAGACGCCGCACCCGGTGCGGCCGTCCATCGCCCGACGCCGTGCCTTTAATCCGGCAAAGCGGCGGCTGGAAAGCTCGATTTGAACTTCGATGCCGTTGCATACCGGTTGAACATCGATGCCATAGATATCCTGCGGCGACTGGATGATGCCTTCCGACAGCGAAAACCCCAAAGCAAACAGCGGCAGGTCTTTGGGCGACGCCATCATAACGACGTGCGAAATACCGTTATACACCAGCGCCACCGGTACTTCTTCCGCCAGCCAGTCGCCCTGCGGCTGCGCCAATGAACCTTGATGACGAACCGTTCGCTGACATGCCCCTGTCGGGGGCGTTACCGTCTGTGCATTAACGCCTTTCACCTGAACACCTGCAAGTTAATAACCGGAAACTGATGAAAGCATTATTTCACTGCCTCCCGACGGATGCGAATTTTTCTCCGAAAACGGTGAACATGCCCGCGCGCCGCCGACCGTTTTGTTAATGGATGTACCATAAATTGTGCGTTAACTCGAAGAGTTGTCATTCTCTTTCGGCTGCGGCTGTCGGAAATGCGCATCACTGTATACGCTTTAGTCATGCTCTTTATTTAGCGAAACTTTTCATATTGCCTCTATTTTCACTGCGGTTTTGCCGCGAATCCAGACAGCGAAAAGGAGACAGAAATGGCACATGTCACATCTGAAGGCCGGATTACTTCCGACGAGTATGGCGCGCTTAATCTGAAAAAACGTTATGACAACTTTATCGGCGGAGCCTGGGTTCCGCCCGACGGCGGACAGTATTTTGTTAATCTGACGCCGATTACCGGCCAGCCTTTATGTGAAGTCGCCAGTTCCACCTCACGGGATGTCGATCATGCGCTGGATGCCGCCCATAAAGCGAAAGCCGAGTGGGGGGGAATGTCGGTGCAGGAACGGTCGTTGATCCTTACCCGCGTCGCCGACCGAATGGAGCAGAATATTGAACTGCTGGCGAATGTGGAAACCTGGGATAACGGCAAGCCCATCCGCGAAACCAGCGGCGCCGATGTCCCGTTGGCGATAGACCATTTCCGCTATTTCGCCGCCTGTATGCGTTCGCAGGAGGGCGCCATTAGCGAGATTGACGGCGACACGGTGGCCTATCACTTCCATGAGCCGCTGGGCGTGGTCGGCCAGATTATTCCGTGGAACTTCCCGCTGTTGATGGCCTGTTGGAAGATGGCGCCGGCGCTGGCGGCAGGGAACTGTATCGTATTGAAGCCCGCCAAGCTGACGCCGATGTCGGTGCTGATCCTGATGGAACTGATCCAGGATCTGCTGCCGCCAGGGGTGATTAACGTCGTGAACGGTTCGGGCAGCGAGATTGGCGAATATCTGGCAACCTCAAAGCGCGTCGCCAAAGTGGCGTTCACCGGTTCAACAGAGGTCGGCCAGCAAATCATGGGCTATGCCGCGCAGAACGTCACGCCGGTGACGCTGGAGCTGGGAGGGAAATCGCCGAATATCTTCTTTGCGGACGTGATGGACAAGGAAGACAGCTTCTTTGACAAGGTGCTGGAAGGGTTTACGCTGTTCGCCTTTAATCAGGGCGAGGTCTGCACCTGCCCGAGCCGGGCGCTGATTCAGGAATCGATCTACGATCGTTTTATGGAGCGGGCGATTAAACGCGTGGAGTCCATTCGCATCGGCAACCCGCTGGACAGCAAAACCATGATGGGGGCGCAGGTGTCCGCCGGGCAGATGGAGACCATCCTCAACTACATCGACATCGGTAAGAAAGAGGGGGCGCGGGTGCTGACGGGCGGTCATCGCAAAGCGATGCCGGGCGATCTGGCTCAAGGCTATTATCTGGAACCGACCATCCTGTTTGGTAAAAACAGCATGCGCGTTTTCCAGGAAGAGATTTTCGGGCCGGTGCTGGCGGTGACGACCTTTAAAACCATGGAGGATGCGCTGGAAATCGCCAACGAAACGGAATATGGTCTGGGCGCCGGCGTATGGAGCCGTAACGGCAATGTCGCCTACCGGATGGGGCGCGGCATTCAGGCCGGGCGCGTGTGGACCAATTGCTATCATGCCTATCCGGCGCACGCGGCCTTTGGCGGTTACAAGCAGTCGGGCATTGGGCGCGAGAACCACAAAATGATGCTGGAACACTACCAGCAAACCAAATGCCTGTTAGTGAGCTACTCGGATAAACCGTTGGGCTTGTTCTAATGTAAGCATGGGGCCGCTAAAGGTTAGCGGCCTTTTCCCTTCTCGTTTTCACCGCGCGCTTCGGATTACCCCGATTGTTGATTGTATCAATGGTAAACAGGCACTACTCTGTTGAATAGGCATTATATTTTAAGAGGTTGTGCATGACCGACAAGATCGGCTGGATTGATAATTTGCGGGCACTGGCCTGTATGATGGTCGTTCTGATTCACAGCACAACCTACTCCATTACCGCCGGCGGGACACCCGATGACGCCCATTGGAATGTGGCGAATATCCTTAATTCCGCGTCTCGCGTCTGTGTACCGCTGTTCTTCATGATTTCCGGCTATTTGTTTTTTGGCGAACGCAGCGCGCAGAAGAAGCATTTTCTGCGGATAGGTTTATGTATTCTGTTTTATAGCGCCATCGCGTTGATTTATATCGCCACGCTGACGCCGATAAATGGACTGAATGCGCTTCGCCATGCTTTGCAGAAACCGATTTTTTATCACTTATGGTTTTTCTACGCCATTGTGGTGATTTATCTGTTCTCTCCGCTGATAAATATCAAGCCTGTTTCCGGAAAGTATTTGCTGGTGTTCATTGCACTGCTGGCGATTATTGCCAATCCCAATACCGGGCGCGTTGAATTCGCCGGATTCAGGTTACTGCCGGTCAACCTCTATATTTACGGCGATACCTTTTATTACCTGCTGTACGCCATGCTCGGCCGTGCGCTGGGGATGTTGGCTATCCCGCGGAAAATGGTGCTTGCCGCGATGCCGTTATTTATTTTCTGTGTGCTGATGGTGGCGCTGGGAACCAAATATCACACGCTGCGAAACGATAATTTTACCCAGACTTTTTATATTTACTGCGGGCCGCTGGTGTTTCTGGCCGCGGTCAGTCTGTTGATGATAGTTAAATATTACCTGAATCAACGGGTGCTGCCGGGGTTTGCCTTGATATCACGTCACTCGCTGGCGATTTACGGCATTCATGCGTTGATTATCCATTATCTGCGTACTCATGGCATGAATATTCCGTCCCGGCCGGTGCTGGATATTTTTTACGTATTCACCCTTGCGTTGCTGGGCAGCCTGCTGTTGTCGATGGTGTTGCAGAAAATCGATACCCGGCGTCTGATCAGTTAAGATGACGAGGTGCATGGTATAAGTCTTACCGGAATAGTGCGGCAAAACGCGGAGCAGACATGTTGAAGATATTGGGTAAGTTATTCGCTATCACCTTGTTAGTCGCCGGATTAAGCGCCTGCGATAATCCATCGGATAACAATAAGCCTGACCCGCAGCCCGCGCCGCCGCCGATGCAGGCGCCGGAAAGCAACGCCGCCGCGCCGGTGGAGCCGCCCGCCGCGCCTGAAGCATCGGCACACAAGGTGATGCTGCAACAAGGTAAAATCAGTTTTATGCTGCCGGATGCGTTTTCCGACCAAACGCCGCCCGATGATGTTAACAATGGCGAACTGGGTAAAACGCATCTGTTTATTAACAGCGACTCGCGTCAGCAAGTGGTGTTCTCCGTGGTGCCGCCGCCGGCAGGACAGGTATTGCGAACGAATCAGGCGGGGCTGGAGAGCCTGGGAAACGACATTTTCGCCAGTATGCAGGGTCAGTATCAGCATATAAAAAAGATCCGGCAACAGGCCGTCGCCATTGGCAAGACACCCTTGCAGCGTATGGACAACGAGCTACAGGTTGGCGGACAGCAGATCAACTCGACGCTGTTCTATACCGTGTGGCGGAAGAAAATACTGACGTTGCAAATTAACACGCCGGCCAGCCGTGGTGACGTCCATCAGGCGCTGATTGAACAAGTGCTGGCGTCGCTGGACTTTAAATAGTCCACGGGCGTGGACAGATAAAGCGCGGCCGACAACACCGCGCTGGGAACCCTATCTGCTACGCCGGCACACGCCAGTAATCGTAATCGATGTGTTCAACCTGAAAATTGGCATCTTCTTTATCACCCGTCAGACGGCAGGCGATAGTGAAGGCAAAATCAAAGGTGACGCCCAGCCCTTTACCGCAGATCAGGTTACCATCTTCGACGACTTTCTGGTTGACGTATACGCCGTCGGTAACATCCCGCCATAGCTCGCCGGAGCAGACATAACGTCGGCCTTTCAGCAGGTTATTGCCGCCCAGTACGCGTGCGGCGGCGGAACACAGCGGGCAAATCAGCTTGTTGGCCTCATCGTGGCGACGAATGAATTCAACGACGAGCGGGTTCGCCGCTAGATTGACCGTTCCCTGCGGACCTCCGGGAATGATCACGGCATCAAACAGGACGTCCATGTTTCTTTCCAATAAAGCATCGGCAAACATACGAATATTGTGATAACTGCGCAGCTCCAGCCTGTCGTGACATGACAGCATGGTGACCTCTATTTTCATGCGGTGCAGTACATCGATCACCATAATCGCTTCGGCTTCTTCAAAACCAGGCGCCAGCAGAATGGCGATTTTCTTAGACATAACATCTCCAGCAACGTGCAGGGGGAAATAAAGAATAGCAAAGAAAGCGCATTTAAATGAAACGATGTTTTATTATTGTTATTGGCATCGCGTAACCCGTTTTTACTGCTTAGCTTGTCGCACAAATAGCGTTATACTCGCTCACTTGGGCGCGAATCAGGCGCGAATTTTTTTGCCTAAAACTCGACTCTTCTCTTCCTGTGCCGGCAAAAAGATGTTTAAATTATCACTCACTTATTTTGCATAAATATGCATTTTTGAGCGCATTGGTTTTGACAATCAACCCAGTCTGGCCAATTCCCTATCCGGGAAGGCATAACCTCTCATCAATGTATTGCGTAACATAATGGTGTAGCTGCTAAGCTTCTATCCATCGATCTTCGAGCAGGGATTTATTTATGACAACGATTCTCAAACATCTTCCGGTTGGTCAGCGCATTGGTATTGCGTTTTCTGGTGGGCTGGATACCAGCGCCGCGCTGCTTTGGATGCGTCAAAAAGGCGCGGTTCCTTATGCCTACACCGCGAATCTGGGTCAGCCGGATGAAGATGATTACGATGAAATCCCACGCCGCGCCATGGAATACGGCGCTGAAAATGCCCGCCTGATCGACTGCCGTAAGCAACTGGTTGCGGAAGGCATTGCGGCGATCCAGTGCGGCGCTTTTCATAATACTACCGCTGGCGTCACGTATTTTAATACTACTCCGCTGGGGCGGGCGGTAACCGGTACGATGCTGGTGGCGGCGATGAAAGAAGACGGCGTCAATATCTGGGGCGATGGCAGCACTTATAAAGGTAACGATATTGAACGTTTTTATCGCTACGGTTTGCTGACCAATGCCGAACTGAAAATCTATAAACCGTGGCTGGACACCGACTTTATTGATGAGCTGGGCGGCCGTCAGGAAATGTCCGAGTTTATGGCTCAGGCGGGTTTCGGCTACAAAATGTCGGCGGAAAAAGCCTATTCCACCGACTCCAATATTCTGGGTGCGACCCATGAAGCCAAAGATCTGGAATACCTGAACTCCAGCGTCAAAATCGTTAACCCGATCATGGGCGTTAAGTTCTGGGATGAGAACGTCAAAGTCACGGCGGAAGAAGTGACGATCCGTTTTGAACAGGGTCATCCGGTTGCGCTGAATGGCAAAACCTTTGCCGACGATGTGGAACTGATGCTGGAAGCCAACCGTATTGGCGGACGTCACGGTTTAGGCATGAGCGATCAGATTGAGAACCGCATCATTGAAGCGAAAAGCCGTGGCATCTATGAAGCGCCGGGCATGGCGTTGCTGCATATCGCTTATGAGCGTCTGCTTACCGGTATCCACAATGAAGATACCATCGAACAGTATCACGCCAATGGCCGCCAGCTAGGCCGCTTCCTCTATCAGGGGCGCTGGTTCGACTCGCAGGCGCTGATGCTGCGTGACTCTTCACAGCGCTGGATCGCCAGCGCCATCACCGGCGAAGTGACGCTGGAACTGCGCCGTGGCAACGATTATTCCATCATGAACACCGTGTCCGATAATCTGACCTACAAGCCAGAACGTCTGACGATGGAAAAAGGCGATTCGGTGTTCTCGCCGGATGACCGTATCGGCCAACTGACGATGCGCAATCTGGATATCACCGATACCCGCGAAAAGCTGTTCAACTATGTTGAAACCGGACTGTTGTCTTCATCTGCCAACGCCGGCCTGCCGCAGGTTGAGCAGTTGCAGGACAAAACCAAAAAGTAATTCACCGCAGTTTGGTATTTAATGCATAAAAATCCGGAGACGAAAAACGTTTCCGGATTTTTTTATGCGCCTGCATCGGTGGTATTTCTATGCTTATTCTTTTTTTGTATTAATAAAAAAATAAAATTACCGATATCTTTTACAGAACAGTCTTTTTTCAATGCTGATATCAACCGTCTTTATCACATGAGGTAAGTTCGCGACAAGATTGGCGGAAGTGCGTTTATTTCTCTGTCGGTCATCGCCTTTAATAGCATCAATAATCGCTGTTTGGATGACAGCGTTTGATATCTGTTTCAACATATTGGTTTGGGTTATCACTATAACTTCTAGCCTGGACCGGTATTAAAACAATAAGAAGGAGCGGCGTTGTGACTATATCTGGTATCGACACACACAGTCAGAATATAAAACCTATTTATCCCCTTATCGCATCCGATCGCGTTGTGGATAACACCAACTCATCAACGGCGGGTACAGACGGTTATTCGCCGGGGAATAGCCCGCCGGGCGCCAGTACCCAGGTAACGCTGTCGACGGACGGAGAAAAACAGTCCGGAATGGCGCAGTCACGTGACAGCCTGCAAGATCTGGAGAAGCAACTGGTGTCCCGCGAAGCGCAACAGGCGAAAGAGGAGCGGGAAGAGCAAGCGCGGCAGCAGGCCGATTCTTCGCAACGTTCGCTGGAAATGATCAACGGTATTCCCCTTTACGGCGGTACGTTGGTATCCATGATTAATTACCCTGACGGCAGTTGGGAGGCATTTGATGCCTTTACCGGTAAGCCGGTGACGGCCGAGGATGCCGGGGTGATAGGGCGGGAAACCGCCGATGATAATAGGGACATGTTCAGCTTTTACAGTAAAGGAATATATAACGGTATGACCGCCGCTGAAATTTACGAAAAAATACAGCAGATGATGGGCGTCGAATCGGCCGATTTGGCCTGGAGCCGATATTTGAATGCTGAATAATGACTGCTGATGTCATTATGAATCAACCATGAATAACCGGTTGAAAAATATAGACTCGCTGTTTTTACCATAAGTATATTCAATATCTATTGACCGTGGCTTTACTGCGGCCATAAAGCGTTATGCTTATATTCCATAAGTTGAATATATTCCCCTCTCTGGGATGAGGGGCTAAAAAATTCCGATTATTCGTGTTATCTAAAACCTATCCAGCAAAAAATCGATAGCACTTTTTATCCTTTCACGGTGTTCCTGAACGCTTGCCACTTCCGGACACATTTGGGTCTGACGAATATGTTGCTCTGCACATCAAGCAGGTAAGGGTAAGCATGGCTATTACCATTATTACGGTAAACAATGTACCGCATAGATTAAAATACCCGTTGATCGTCCGATAACAAACCATGCTTATCCGTAATACGGTTAAGCTTCTGGAGTGCCTTGTGGTTTTTTTCCAGCGTTCGGATTCTGACGCTCGAATCTCGTGTTTCAGGGCTTCGGTGAGTACAGCAGACAAATTTATGCCCGCATTACGTGCTTGCTGAAATAGCGCGGGCTCTGGTGTCACACTTACCGTCTTCTTGCGGCGGATGCTCGCGCTACCCTTTGTTAAAACACGTGTAATTGACCCTTGCAAATGGTGTTGGTCATTTTATTACGAGCGGAGGCGGTTTTTTTCAATGCTCTTTGCACCAGCGTTATCGTGGTATAAGTGTTATGGCATTCTTGTAAATATTGGCATGATCACATTTATCTTACAAAAACGCCCTGAAAACAGGGCGTTGTGGCAGTCAGTGGAACAGGGTGGAAATTATTCGATATTTTGGATCTGCTCCCGCATCTGCTCAATCAGTACCTTGAGTTCGATGGCTGAGGCGGTGACATCGGCGTTAATGGATTTAGATGCCAGCGTGTTGGATTCGCGGTTGAATTCCTGCATCATAAAGTCCAGACGTCGGCCGACGGCTTCTTCTTTTTTCAGAATTTTATAGGTTTCCGCCACGTGGGCTTCCAGGCGATCGAGCTCTTCCGCCACGTCCACGCGCTGCGCCATGATAACCAGTTCCTGTTCCAGGCGGTTATTTTCCAACTGAACCTGTGCCTCTTCCAGTTTGCTGAGCAGCCGTTCACGCTGCCATTGCAGGATATTCGGCATATGCGCCCGCACTTTGGCGACTTCGCCGCTGACGCCCGCCAGGCGCTGTTCAATCAGTCCTTTCAGGGCGTGGCCTTCGCTTTCCCGCGCGCTGATGAAATCATCCAGCGTACGATCCAACGCTTGCAACAACTCGGCGCTGATGGCGTCCAGATCCTGCTCTTCGGCGGCCATGACGCCGGGCCAGCGCAGAATATCGACCGGGTTGATCTCCCCTTCGTCGCTCTGCATTTTTACCCAGTTGGCTGCGCTGACTAATTGTTTAGCCAGGTTTTCATTGAGGATCAGCGAGCTTTGCGCCCGTGGATCCAGATCAAAACGCAGGTTGCATTCAATTTTACCGCGGGTCAAACGAGTGCGGATGCGATCGCGGATAACAGGCTCCAGACTGCGGAACTGTTCTGGTAAACGGATGTAGGTTTCCAGATAACGTTGGTTGACAGAACGCAGTTCCCAGGCTGCGCTTCCCCAGTCACCCTTGACTTCTCGCCGGGCGTAAGCGGTCATGCTGCGAATCATTGGTGCATACCTGTAGAGCAAATGATGAAAGGATTATAACGTTGTGTCTCTGGGCTGGGTAGAACAAAATCGGCAAGCTGGCAGTCAGGTCTCCTGGAACGGCCGTTGACAGGGAGTGCGCCATACTGTTTTTGTGATACCGCTTGCCTGTTTATATGGTTTTATGCGGCGTGAAGTAGCGCTTCATTCTGTCGGGCGATTTCCTGGCATTTATTTTTCATCATCTGTTTTAGCTGTAATGTCGCCCGTGACTGAGGGTTATCCCGGCGGCTAATCAGCGTCACTTCAAACGGTAACGGCTGGTCGATGGAGACGATTTTAAGCTGGTTGGCGTAGCGACAGGCGGTAAAGAGATCGACCACGCCGACCCCCCCTCCGGCCAGTACCATATCGGCAATCACCGAGTAGGTTTTGATATACAGCGCCGCCGCCGGCTTCAGGGATTTATCGCGTAATGCCCGATGTAATACCTGTCCGAGCGGATCCTGAAGCTGCATCATCAGCAGATTGTTCGAGCACAGCCATTCCAGCGAAACGGGGCCGTTCACCGGGCTGTCTTTGGGCAGCAATGCCACCATGGAAGACTGAAACAGCGGTTCCGCCAGCAAGGCCGCCGGCACCTGCTGACCAAACACCAGCGCGAAATCAAGCTGATCTTGCAGGATATTCAGGCAAAGCGTACTAAAATGTTCCGTCACCAGCTCCACGTTGACCAGCATCTCCTGCTTATGAAATTCCACCAGCGCGGGGGCCACAATCATCTGTCCAAACGCATGCGCCGCGCCAAGGCGAACGGACTGTTCTTTGCCGGTTTTGATCTGTTCTGTCAACGAGCTGATGGTTTGCAGGTTTCTGAATAGCGCCTGTACGTCGGGGATCAGGCGGCGGCCTTCCTTGGTGACGATCATGCCTTGCGTACGTCGTTCAAACAGAGCGAAGCCAAGCTGTTGTTCCGCGTGATTAAGCACCCGGCTGACATTAGGCTGGGAAACGTTCAGCAGGCGGGCGGCGCCGCTAATGGTGCCCGCCTGAATAATCGCCTGGAAAATTTCGATGTGTCGTAAACGCATGGGAGCATGCTCCGTGTCTCTTTGGTGGTCGCTGTACCGTTAAGAAATCCGTGCAATATTCATGCCATTCATGAATGCTCGCCTGTTATCGCTTTTGGCTGTTTAAATCGGGCGTCCCGGGTGGTTTATCGTGGTTATCCCAAGGCCATGGACGCAGAGGACATCGATAGCCGTCAAAGATCGGAAAAGTGCAGGGTTGGAAGAGAGGTTGTCAGGCACAGTCAAAAGCATCGGCGCAGGATGCAAAGGAATGGGCGTTAATTGCGCATTTATGGCGTGTTTGCACCAAAATGGACAAAAAACCCCCGCTTTGTATTTTCAACCTGCCCGACGCCGGTTACTCAATCGATGCCGCGCTCGCGGTATCGCATCCGTCACCGATAAATATTCGCGACCGGATCTTCACCGACATAGCCGTAACCGCGGTACATGCCTTCACTGTTGAACGGCAGCGCAATGTTGCCATGGCGATCGACGGCAATCAGGCCGCCGCTGCCGTTCAGCCGCACCAGTTTTTCCATTACGACGCGTTCAGCGGCCTGCGGCAGGGAAAGTCCGGCATATTCCATCAGCGCGGAAACGTCATAGGCGGCTACGGTACGCATAAAGATTTCGCCGGTGCCGGTGCAGGAGACCGCGACGGTCTGGTTATTGGCATAACATCCCGCGCCGATGATGGGGCTGTCTCCTACCCGGCCGGCCTGTTTATTGGTCATGCCGCCGGTGGAGGTCGCCGCGGCAAGATTTCCGGCGCTATCCAGCGCCACGGCGCCGACGGTGCCGTATTTGCGGTCGGGATCGATAGGGTCGGCGCCTGTAAGCTGGGCCTGACCATCGTGATCCAGCACCACTTTGCCTGAGCCTGACTGTGCGTTATACAACTGTTGCCTGCGTTCTTCGGTGGAGAAAAAGGCGGGTTCCACCATCGTCAGGCGGTGCCGGCGGGCGAAATCTTCCGCGCCGTCGGCAGTGAACATCACATGCTGGCTGTGCTCCAGTACGGCGCGGGCGGCCAACACCGGGTTGCGGATATGGCTGACGCAACTGACGGCCCCGGCATCCAACGTGCGGCCGTCCATGATGCTGGCATCCAGTTCGTGAGTTTCATTATGGGTAAACACCGAGCCATGTCCGGCATTAAACAGCGGACACTCTTCAAGTAGCCGAACGGCCTCCGTCACCGCATCCAGCGCGCTGCCGTCCTGTGCCAGAATTTGCTGTCCGCTGGCGACAATGTCGGCCAGCGCGGCCAGATAACGCTGTTCTTTTTCCGCGCTCATGGCCGAACGTGTCAGTGCGCCGGCGCCGCCGTGGATGACAATCACGGGTTTTATCATGTTACAGATTCTCTTTTTAGTCGTGCAATAACGCCGCAAGGAGCGGTTCCAGCCTCAATTCTGCGTTGTCGCCAGATAGGAAAAAGCACTCAACAGGCTAACCAATTCCGTCATGGTTTGCGCAGTATAACCGACGGTAATGGCATCCTGACGTTTTACGCCGGGGAGCAAACAGAACAGATCGGCCAGTACCGGCTTCGCCACCATCAGCTCAAGATGATAGGGCGACTGAATACGCGACGTAACGGTTTTGTGGGCTTTGCTGACGGCATTCATCGCCGCCTGTCGAATGACCTGACGGGCCGCTTCCGGACTTAATGATTCCGCGGCATGTTGGGAAATCGCCCGTTTGACGCAGGCATAACCGGCGGCCGGATAATAGCGGGCGATCCATTGTTGCAGCGTATCGTCGCCGCTGACCAGCCAGAGCGGGGTGTTTTGCTCGGCGCCGGCAGCCGCGTAGATATCGCTTTCGCCCATGACTTCACCATTAATATGAACCCGGTAAAAAGCCCGGCCGTTGATGGTATGCGCCAGCACGCCGAACTCCCCGGCGGCGCTGTGATAACCAATAAACATCATGCCGTCATAGCGTTGTTGTTCCAGCCCTTCAACCATTGATAAGCCACGCGGTTTGCCTTGCACCAGCCGGGCGCGGGCATCCATATTCTCCGCCCGCAGATTTACCATGGCGGCATGACTGTCAGCCACGACGACCTCGGTGGCGCCGCCGGCGAACGCCCCTTCAATGGCGGCATTGACTTCCTGCTCCATCAGACCGCGAGCGAGCTGATACTCCGCCGTGCCGGGGCTGCACTGTTCCGGGCGCATCACGCCTGCGATCCCCTCAATGTCTGCCGAAATGAAAATTTTCATGACCCATTCCTTAATCAAGTAAATCCTGTACCAGACGATCCAGTACCTGACGTAATGCCGGACGGTGATGCCCGCGAAAACCCGTCACCGACTCTGCGTTGAGCAGGGCGTCCAGCACCGCGTGTTCGGTGGCGTCCGCGGCGGCGCTCAACATGGGTTCGAGTTTGTCGTCGGCGGGCGGTTGCGGAGCCGGGCAGGTGGAAAACGCGACGGCAATATCGCCGGACCCATGGCCCCAGTAGCTGCCCAGACGGCCTAATCCCGCTCCCGCGCGCTTGGCGATGCGTCCGAGCTGGCGCGCATCCAGCGGCGCGTCCGTCGCCATAATAATGATGATTGAGCCGGCGTCCCGCTGCGGCGCCAGTTCAGGCAATAAAGGGGCAATGGCTTCGCCCATCCGCACGCCGTCAAGCGTCAGCGCGGAGAGCGTGCCGAAATTCGCCAGCACCAGCACGCCCAGCGTGGCGTTCAATTCCGGGATGAGGCGTGAAGCGGTGCCGATGCCGCCTTTCAGCCCAAAGCAACTCATGCCGCGCCCCGCGCCGACGCTGCCGCGCGTAAAGGTTTCTTCGGCGCATTCCATCGCCCGACGCGCCATCTGTTCGGTAACGGCCAGCGTCTGAATATCATTCAGCCAGCCGTCATTGCACTCCAGCACCAGCGGGTTGACGGTGGGAAGGGTGCGGCCCAGTTCAGGATTACGTGCAATGGCGTTGCGTACCAGCGCGGTAAACAGCGTCCCCACGGCCAGCGTGTTGCTGAGCAGAATGGGCGTCTGCAACAGACCAAGCTCCTCAATCTGTATCAGCCCCACGGGTTTGGCGAAACCGTTTAATACCGCTGCGCCACAGGGCAGAGGGTGGGTAAACAGGTTCTCGTCAGAGGGCAGGATCGCCGTTACGCCAGTTTGGGTCGCTCTCTCAGCCAGCGTACAGTGCCCGACGCGAACGCCGGCTACGTCGCTGATGTTGTTGCGCGGCCCGCTGGCTGAGCGGGGCGTGCCCAACTGGCGGTGTTGCCGCCAGCGGCGTAACAACAAAATCATCTGTTGCTGTTGATAGGAAGCCATGTCCGCTCCTTAGCTTTTCAGTTTCGGATCGAGCGTATCACGCAGCGCATCGCCCAGCAGGTTGAAAGCCAGTACGGTAAAAAATATCGCCAGTCCGGGGAATACGCTGACATGCCAGAAGCCGGCCATCATCAGGCTACGGCTCATCGCCAGAATATTGCCCCATTCAGGTACGTCCGGCTCCGGGCCCAAGCCAATAAAGCTGAGGCTGGCGGCGGTCAGGATGCTGGTGCCGATACGCATGGTGAAATAAACGATCACGCTGGGCAGAGTGCCCGGCAGAATGTGGCGTAGCAGCACAATGCGGTCCGGCGCGCCCGCGCAGCGCACGGCTTCGACGTAGGCGGCTTGCTTCAGCGACAGCGTGGAGGCGCGCACAATACGGGCGAATACCGGTACGCTGAAGACGGCGACGGCAATAATCACGTTGTTCAGCCCCGGCCCAAGGATCGCCACCACGGCAATCGCCAGCAGCATCCCGGGGAAGGCGAAGAGCACATCGGAGCCGCGCATAATCAGCATATCGATCCAGCGGCCGTAATATCCCGCCAGCAGGCCTAACACAATGCCTGCCAGCATTCCCAACGTAACGGAAAAAATACCGATATACAGCGAGATGCGGGAACCGTAAATAATGCGGCTCAAGATGTCGCGCCCGAGGTCGTCGGTTCCCATCCAGTGGGCCGCTGACGGCGGCGAGGAGATCGCCATCCAGTCGGGTTCCATCGGATCCCACGGCGCCAGCCAAGGGGCAAAGACCGCCACCAGTAGCAGCAGCAAAATGAATCCGCTGGAAATCAGCGCCATCGGATTATGGATAAACACCTGGGCGAAATCACGCCAGGGGGAACGGATGGTGTTTTCGCCGAGCGTAACAGCGGCCACGGCGGGCTCGGAAGGCAGGCTCATCATATCTCCTAACGTAAGCGAATCGCCGGATTGACCACCGCGTACAGCAGGTCCACCAACAGGTTAATAACAATAAATTCAAACACAAACAGCATAACCAGCGCCTGAATGACCGGCTGGTCCTGCGTTTTGATCGATTCGATCAAAAGCCAGCCCAGGCCCGGCCAACTGAACACGCTTTCCACCACGATTGAGCCGCCGAGTAGAAAGCCGAACTGCAATCCCAGCATGGTGATCACCGGGATAAGCGCGTTGCGCATTACGTGTTTCCACGTTACCAGCCGGTTACGCAGCCCTTTGGAACGGGCGGTGCGCACATAGTCTTCCTGCGCCACTTCCAAGAAGGCGGAGCGGGTAAAACGCGCCATCACCGCGGCCACCGATGCGCCCAGGGTGAGCGCGGGCAGAATAATATCGCTGGGCTGATTAAAGCCGCTGACGGAAAAGACGCCGAACGGCATCGCCACGAACTGGATCAGCAGTAATCCCAGCCAGAACGGCGGCATGGAAATGCCCCCGACGGCAAAGCTCATCAGCGTCCAGTCCTGCCATTTCCCCCGTTTTAGCGCGGAAATCACGCCAATCAGCAGCCCCAGCGCCACCGACCAGGCGAACCCCGCCAGCGCCAGCCACATGGTGGGCATAAAACTTTTACCGATTACCTCGGTAACGGGTTGCTGGGTGCGATAAGTGACGCCCAGCTCCCCTTTGAACAAACCGCCGAGCCAGTTGACGTACTGTTGCGGCAGCGGATCGTTCAGCCCCAGTTGCTGGCGCGCCGCTTCAACGGCTTCAATGGTGGCATCCGGCCCGGCGTAAATGCGTGCCGGATCGCCCGGCAGCAGTTTGATAAAACCGAACACTAACAGGGAGACCACCAGCAGAACCGGGATCATTTCCAGCAAACGTCGGACGATATAGGCAAACATGGCGTGCTCCCCGGGTCTGTTACTTAAATTCCGCCTGATCAAAGATCAGCGAGCCGTCGGCCAGCATATAAACGCCGGAAAGATTTTTCGCTTTACCCACCAGGTTGTCCGGCGCGCCGAGGAAAGCGACGGCCGAATCCTGCCAAATCAGTTTCTGCGCGTCGGCATAGGCTGCGGCGCGTTTGGCCGGGTCGGCGGTTTGCAGGCCGGCCATAATGGCCTTGTCCACCGCCGGGTTGCTGTAGTAAGAAACGTTATAGGCGGTCGGCACCCAGGATTCGGTGGCGAACAGCGGACGCAGCGCCCAATCGGCATCCCCGGTGGAGGTCGACCAGCCGCCGTAGTAAAGGTCAAACTCCGCCTGTTTCGGGTCCTTCACGCCCCACAGCTTGGCGTTACGTGCGCCGGAGTCCATTGGCGTGACGGTGGCGCGGATGCCAACCTGAGACAACTGCTGTTTGAGGAATTGCGCGCTACGAACGGCTACCGTCGCGTTGGTGGTCCACAGCTTCAGATCCAGCCCGTTGGCGTAACCGGCTTCTTTCAGCAGCGCCTTGGCTTTTTCCGGATTGTAACTGTAGTCCGGGGTGGCTTGTTTCTGGTAGAACTGAACGTTAGGCGGCATGGCTGAGGTGGCCGGTGTTCCCATGCCGGCAAAACCGACTTTCAACCACATATCGCGGTTGATGGCATAGTTGATCGCCTGACGCACGCGCACATCCTGCAACGGTTTGTGCTGCGCGTTGAGCGCGATGTAGTAGAAATAAATACTTTCATCACGCTGTACCGCCAGCTTGCTGTCGCTTTGCACCGCGTTCAGCAGGTCGGAGGGCAGGGGGTAGATGGCATCGACCTGGCCGGATTTCAACGATGCCACACGGGTGGAGTCTTCCGGCGCCGGGAAGAAGGTTACGCTATCGACTTTCGGCCAGCCTTTCTGCCAGTAATTGTCATATTTCACCAGCTTCACGTCTTTACCCTGCTGCCACGTATCGAATTTGAACGGGCCGGTTCCCACCGGGTTGACGCGCAGCTGTGCTTCATCAGGATATTTTTTCAACGCCTCCGGGCTGTGCATCACCGCAGACGGGTGGGCCAGGGTGTTGACGAAGGCGCCGAACGATTGATTAAGATCGATTTTCACCTGGGTGGGCGAGATCACCGTAACCGTTTTTATCATTTTAAACAGGCTATTACGTTTCAGACCTTTGGTCTGATCGGCGAGTCTGTCGAGGTTGGCTTTAACGGCATCGGCGTTGAACGGCGTACCATCCTGAAAGGTGATGCCCTCACGTAGCGTGATGACGAATTCGGTGGCGTCTTCATTACTGGTGTAGTCAGCGGCCAGTCTGGGCTCCAGTTTCATTTTGTTATCGAACTGGAACAGGCGCTCAAAAATACCGCTCTGAATGGAGTAGCTCAGCGTATCGGAGGTGTCGTGCGGGTCTAATCCGGTGATATCGGCGTAGATGGAAATGCGAAGATCCTGTGCCTGGGCAATAGCTGCCAGACACAATGAAAGCCCGAGGGCAACAGCGGATCGGCGAACGAATGGCTTCATGGTGTTTCTCCTGGTTAGCGATATAAAAATACGATCAAAGAACATCATTACCCGGGGACGAGTCGGCGATCTCACCGTCCGCCACCCAATGATGGGGCGCGACCTGTCGATAGCGCGTTTTTGTCACGCTCTCACCTGCCTTACGCAGCGGAGAGGGTATTTCACTGTCATCAAGCTGGCGAACGCCGCGCTGAGTGGGATCGGCAATCGGGACTGATGCCAGCAGGCGGCGGGTGTAGGGATGCTGCGGCGAATTGAACACCGACTGGCGCGGCCCGATTTCCACAATCTGACCGAGATACATTACCGCTACCCGGTTGGCGATACGCTCGACGACGGCCATATCGTGAGAAATGAAAATCCACGACACGCCGGTATTCTTTTGCAAATCCATCATCAGGTTCACAACCTGTGCCTGAATGGAGACATCCAGTGCGGAAACCGCCTCATCGGCAATAATGATCTGCGGTTGCAGCGCCATGGCGCGGGCGATGGCGATGCGCTGACGCTGACCGCCGGAGAATTCGTGAGGATAACGGCGGGCGTGTTCCGGCAATAGGCCGACGCTTTTCAATAACGCCTGTACCTGCGGCGTGGCCTCTTGCAGGGATTTCACCAGTCCGTGCAGCAGCAGGGGTTCGGCGATGGTAAAGCCCACCGTGAGACGCGGGTTCAGGGACGCATACGGATCCTGAAACACCATCTGGATTTCACGGCGCAGCGGCTGAAAATCGCCGTCTTTCATTTGGGAAATCTCTTTCCCCTGAAAATGGATGCTTTCCGCCTCGCTCTGTACCAGACGCAGCAAGGCCCGACCGGTGGTGGATTTGCCGCAGCCGCTTTCTCCCACGATAGCCAGGGTTTCACCCGGCCAGACGTTGAAATCAATCTGTTCCACGGCGTGTACATTGTGGGTGACGGACGACAAGATCCCGCTGCGCACCGGGTAATAGACGCGCAGGCCGCAGATATCCAGCAACGGCGCCTCATCGTAGCGGGCAGTGACCTGATCGCCTTCATCGTTGCCGGATTGCTGACCGAGCAGCGGAAAGCGTTTCGGCCAGATGTTTTCGCGCATATCGCCCAGTTTGGGCACGGCGGCCAGCAGCGACTGGGTATAAGGGTGTTGAGGATGCGCGAAAATCTGGGTCACGCTGCCTTGTTCCACCACTTCGCCCTGATACATCACTACCACGCGATCGGCGATTTCGGCCACCACGCCCATATCGTGAGTAATGAACAGTACGGCCATATCGCTCTGCTGTTGCAGGTCGCGCAGGATTTGCAGAATACGCGCCTGCACGGTGACATCCAGCGCGGTAGTCGGCTCATCGGCAATCAGCAATTGCGGGTCGCAGGCCAGCGCCTGGGCGATCATCACCCGTTGGCGCATGCCGCCGGACAGTGAATGCGGATAACTTTTCATTACCCGGTCGACGTCGGCGATGCGCACCTTGTGTAACAATTCGCGGGCTTTTTTCTCGGCGCTGGCCGCATCGCAAATCTGATGATCTCGCAGGGCTTCCGTCAGTTGATCGCCGACTTTCAGCACCGGGTTCAGTGATGTCATCGGTTCCTGAAAGATCATCGCCATTTCACGGCCGCGTAGCTGACGGCGTTGTTCGGCCTTCATGTCCAGCAGCGTATGCTGTCGCCCGTCACGGCCGGTAAAACGGACACTACCGCGTTCAATGCGAGCGGCGTCAGCCAGTAAACCCATTACCGCCAGCGAAGTAACGGATTTACCTGAACCGCTCTCGCCCACTACGGCAACCACCTCTCCCTTGTTCAGGGTGAAAGAGATGCCTTTCAGCACCAGATGCCTGCCGGAGCGTCCGCTAAAGCTGACGCTCAAATCGTTGATTTCCAGCACGGGCCTGGGTGTTTTACCCGGTGCTGCGGCGGTTACCGCACCCGTTTGCGTGATAGCCGTCATTGTCACTCCGGTTGCTTGGGTCATAGCCAGATACGGCCGAGGTTATAGGTCAGGTAAGGGGAACTGTCGGCGGCCAGCCAGATGGGGCCATCGAGATCGACATGTTCTGCCGCCGTGGTGATGGGTAAAGCGGCTTCCATCGCCATTGACGAGCCGAGCATGCAGCCGACCATCACCTGTAGGCCGTGGAGCTTCGCCGCTTCCACCATCGCCAGCGCCTCGGTCAGCCCGCCGCATTTGTCCAGCTTGATGTTGATCATCTCATAGCGGCTGCGCAGTCCGGCGATATCGCCGCTGTGGTGGCAACTCTCATCCGCGCAAATCGGAATGGGGTGAGTAAAACGCTGTAAGTCATCATCTTTTCCGGCAGGTAGCGGTTGCTCCACCATGGCAATCTGATAGCGGGTCAGCGCACTGAGCAGGCTGCTGAGATCCAGACCACCCCAGGCTTCATTGGCGTCGATAATCAGCGTGGCGTGCGGGGCCACGGCACGAATCGCGGCCACTTTCTCCAGAATCAGTTCGCGATCCAGTTTTATTTTCAGCAGCAGGACGCCGCGCGACACCGCATCGGCGGCGGCGGCGGCCATCTTTTCCACGCTGTCGAGAGACAGGGTTTCCGCGCAGATGACGGATGTCGGCGGCTGAATGCCGAGGCATTGCCACAGGGTTTGTTTCTCCAGCGCGGCTTTGAGTCGCCACAGCGCACAGTTCAGCGCGTTTCTGGCCGCTCCCGGCGGTAAACGAGTTTGCAGTTGCGCGATGCTGAGACCGCTTTCGATATCATCGGTTATCTGTTTTAACTGCCGACACACACTTTCTGCGGATTCGCCGTAGTGAGCGGTCGGCGTACATTCGCCCTGACCGATAAATCCCTGTTCTTCCAGCGTGACCCGCACCACGGCGACCGCGCTACGGGTGCCGCGAGAAATCGTGAATGGTCGCGCTAAAGGCAGGTTTACGGTTTCGATTTGCATATGACGCATGGTTAACCTCACTCCCCGCACTGTTTAACATGCATACCGATAGCCATGCGCCATGAAGCGCTCATGAAACGCCGGAGCCGTAATAGCGACGGACATCGGCAACGCCAGAGATTCGGTCTCATTACCGGACAGCGGCAGATAAGGTTGTGGGATCGACATGACGTTTTTCTCATCAATGGGCAAGTAGTTAAGAAAATATTCCATGATGCATCATCGCTGACGAATACTTGTTCATGGGTAGGGTATAGCCTGAGGTTATACCGGCGGGGGTATATGTTTTCACCGTTTAGCGATTTGCCGGGAAGACGGCCGCAGACCGAAAACGCCGGATTTTGGCCCCGCGCCGCAGGGCAAGATAGGCATTGCGCCGCTAAGGCCGTATAATGCGCGCCAGTTAACATTTACCCGCCGGAGATAAGCCATGCGCCCTACAGGCCGAAGTGCACAGCAAGTACGCCCCCTGAAATTAACCCGCCATTACACAAAACATGCTGAAGGATCGGTGTTGGTTGAGTTTGGCGACACCAAAGTTTTATGTAATGCCACGGTTGAAGAGGGTGTGCCGCGCTTTCTGAAAGGACAGGGCCAGGGCTGGGTCACCGCCGAATACGGCATGTTGCCGCGCGCGACGCACAGCCGTAATGCCCGTGAAGCCGCGAAAGGCAAGCAAGGGGGCCGGACGCTGGAAATTCAACGTCTGATCGCCCGCTCGCTGCGCGCCGCCATCGACCTTAAAGTGCTGGGCGAGTACACCATTACGCTGGATTGCGATGTCTTGCAGGCGGACGGCGGCACGCGTACGGCGTCGATTACCGGTGCCTGCGTGGCGCTGGCCGATGCGTTGAATACCATGGTTGCCGGCGGTAAGCTGAAGAAGAACCCGCTGAAAGGCATGGTCGCGGCGGTCTCTGTCGGCATCGTCAACGGCGAGGCGGTGTGCGATCTGGAATATGTCGAGGATTCCGCCGCAGAAACCGACATGAATGTGGTGATGACCGAAGATGGCCGCATGATTGAAGTGCAGGGAACCGCCGAAGGCGAACCGTTCACCCACGAAGAATTGCTGTCTTTGCTGGCGCTGGCGCGCGGCGGCATCGAAGATATCATTCAGGCGCAAAAAGCCGCGTTAGCCGATTGATTTTCCTTAAGCGACCGCATGGTCGCTTTTTTGTGGTCTGTCTTTGATGAAGATAGCCGTGACGAACAACAACGCGACCAAACCGTGAGACGAGGAGATGCAGTAATGAAAGCCTATCAGCGCCAGTTTATTGAATTTGCGCTCAGCAAACAGGTATTGAAGTTCGGGGAATTTACCCTGAAATCAGGGCGTATCAGCCCGTATTTCTTTAATGCCGGATTGTTTAATACCGGGCGCGATCTGGCATTACTGGGGCGCTTTTACGCCGCGGCGTTAGTGGATTCAGGCATTGAGTTTGATTTGCTGTTCGGACCGGCTTACAAAGGGATCCCGATTGCCACCACCACGGCGGTGGCGCTGGCGGAACATCATCAACGCGATCTGCCTTACTGTTTTAACCGTAAAGAAGCTAAAGATCACGGCGAAGGCGGCAGTCTGGTCGGCAGCCCGCTACAGGGGCGCGTGATGCTGGTTGATGATGTGATCACCGCCGGCACGGCGATCCGCGAGTCGATGTCGATCATTGCCGCCCACGGCGCCACCCTGGCCGGCGTGACGATCGCGCTGGATCGTCAGGAGCGCGGACGGGCCGATATTTCCGCGATTCAGGAAGTCGAGCGTGATTATCAGTGCCGGGTGATCTCCATCATTACCCTGCAAGAGTTGATTACGTATCTGGCGGAAAAACCGGAAATGGCTGCGCATCTGGCGGCGGTTAAGGCATACCGCGAACAGTACGGCATTTAATTCGCGCCAACGGCGGGTTCCGCCAGAGGCGTCTGGCGGGAACGGCCGAAAGACAGAGCGGAAATCAGTGCAGCTGCGCGGCCAGCAACGGCCAGCGCGTATCGAATTCCTGCGTCGGTCGGTAACGGAAGTCGGAGCGGATAAACCGTGAAAGCATGCCTTCACAAAATGCCAGCAGCTGGCTGGCCAGCAGCGTTTCATCGTGCTGAAAGCCCTTGCCGTCACGCAGTTTATGTTCACGTAATACCTGACGCAGCTGCGACTCGATACGTTCAAACAGCTGATTGATTCGGCCCTGCAACCGATCCTGTTCAAACATCAGCGCGTGGCCGGTCATAATCCGCGTCAGCCCTGGATTACGCTCGGCAAACCCCAGAATAAGCAATAAAATCAGGCGCAGACGGTTAAACGTTTCTTTTTCATCTTGCAGAATCAGGTTAATGCGGGTAGTCAGGCTATCCTCAATAAACTCGATCAGGCTGTCAAACATACGCGTTTTGCTGGGGAAGTGCCGATAAAGCGCGGCTTCGGATACCCCGACGTTTGCGGCCAGTTTTGCTGTGGTAATGCGTTGGCTGCCGTCGCTGGATTCCAGCATTTGCGCCAGCGCCTGCAAAATTTCCTCGCGCCGATTCCTTTTCTTGTTTTCTTTTTCTGCCATGCCTGAAAAGACCCTTGCTAAAAATTTGACTGACAAGCACCCGGTAGCGCCACAGTCACGCTATCGTGCTGTGGCTTATATGAGTTTTTACGATACCGGGTGGTAAAGGGCGTGTTAGTTACGACCGGAATGGCCGAAACCACCTTCTCCACGCTCGCTGCTAACGAAATCTTCGACCAGATTAAACTCGGCCTGAACGACGGGAACGAAAATCATCTGTGCGATGCGCTCGCCCGGCTCAATGGTGAATGTCTGCTGACCGCGGTTCCAGACGGAAACCATTAACTGCCCCTGATAGTCGGAGTCGATCAGCCCGACCAGATTACCGAGCACCACGCCATGTTTATGGCCCAGACCCGAACGCGGCAGCACCATGGCGGCCAGATTGGTATCGGCGATATGAATCGCCAGCCCGGTGGGGATCAGCGTGGTTTCGCCGGCTTTTAATTCAATCGCCTGATCCAGACAGGCGCGCAAATCCAGCCCGGCGGAACCCGGCGTGGCATAGGCCGGTAACGGGAATTGTTGACCAATACGCGGGTCAACTATTTTTACGTCGATTTTTTTCATCATAACGGCTGACAATCTCGTCGATTAAGTTTTGGCCAAGAAGAAGCTTGTCGCATTGTGGCAACTGCTTGTCTCCGTCTTGCCAGAAAAGATGTAATGCATTGGTTTCACTGTTAAAACCATGCCCGGAAAGGGAGACGTTGTTAGCGCAGATGAGATCCAGCTTTTTACGCGCCAGTTTTTGTCGCGCGTATTCTTCCACATTCTGGGTTTCGGCGGCAAACCCGACGACATAGGGACGGTTTTTATCCATCGCGGCGACATCAGCGATAATATCCGGATTTTTTATCATCGTGACAGTCATTTCATCACCCTGCTTTTTGATTTTTTCGTCAGCAACCAGCTTGGGGCGATAGTCCGCAACGGCCGCGCAGCCGATAACAATGTGCTGCCGGGCGGCTTCGGCCATCACGGCCTGTTGCATATCCAGCGCGCTGCCGACGTCAATGCGCTTCACGCCGCTCGGCGTCGCTAAAGCGACGGGGCCGGCAACCAGCGTGACGTTTGCCCCTCTGGCGGCGGCGGCCTGGGCAATGGCGAATCCCATTTTCCCCGAACTGTGATTGCTGATGAAGCGCACCGGATCGAGCGCTTCTCGCGTCGGGCCGGCCGTAACCATAATGTTCAAATGTTGCAGATCGTTGACGGCGGTAAAATGGCGCTGCGCCAGTTCGACAATCTCCAGCGGATCAATCATCCTGCCCGGGCCGATGTCGCCGCACGCCTGGCTGCCGCTGTCCGGCCCCCAGAGTTGCAAACCACGCGCCGCCAGCGTACGCAGGTTGTCCTGCGTCGGTAACGCGCGATACATCTGCTGGTTCATCGCGGGAACGACGGCTATGGGCGCGGGCGTCGCCAGACAGAGGGTGGTTAGCAGATCGTTGGCCATGCCGGCGCCCAGACGCGCGATCAGGTCGGCGGTGGCGGGAGCCAGAATAACCAAATCCGCCCATTTCCCCAACGCGATATGACCCATCGAAGCTTCCGCCGCCGGATCGAACAGGTCGTCCGACACCGGGTAACCGGACACGGCCTGCAAGGTCAGCGGGGTGATAAAGGTTTTGGCGGCTGATGTCATGACAACCCGCACTTCCGCCCCGCTATCGCGCAGGCGTCTTACCAGCTCCGGGCATTTATAAGCGGCAATGCCCCCGCTGATGCCGAGCACGATTCGTTTTCCAGAAATACGTTGGTTAGAAAGCTCATTCAGACTGGAAAGTCCCATCATCATGGTCCGATTAAAAACCGAAAGAGGCGTCATTTTATCATAACCTTGCCCTAAGCGCGGAATCTTAAGCCTCCCGGCTGACTGGCGAACAAAAATTGCGAACCGATTCGCAACCTGTCACGGCTGGCATCGTCCCTTAATGCCGGCCATGTCATGATGGCGTTCGGTCGGAGCGGGAGGTTCTATGAGCTGGGGAAATGAGCAGGCGCCGCGGGAGAAATTGGTGAGCCAGGGCGCTGAAGCACTGACGGATACCGAGCTGCTGGCGATTTTTTTACGCACCGGGTTGCCCGGTATGCACGTCATGCAACTGGCCGAGAGCCTGTTGGCGAAATTTGGTTCGCTGTATCACCTGATGTCCGCCGAACAGGCGGAGTTTTGTACCGCCAAAGGCATTGGTATCGCAAAATATACGCAATTGCAGGCGGTGGCCGAGCTGTCGCGCCGGCTGTTTTCGTCCCGCCTGGCAAAAGAGGACGCGATGCTGAGTCCGGAAATCACCGGGCAGTATTTGCAATTATTACTGGCCCGTCAGGAACGAGAGGTCTTTTTGGTGATGTTTTTGGATAATCAGCATCGGGTTATTCGTCATCAGGAAATGTTTGCGGGTACGATTAACAGCGTAGAGGTACACCCGAGGGAAATTGTGCGTGAAGCGCTGAAAGCCAATGCCGCCGCGTTGATTTTGGCTCACAATCATCCATCCGGGAAAGCGGAACCCAGCCAGGCCGACCGGGCGATAACCGAACAAATTATTAAAGCGTGTCTGTTATTAGAGATTCGCGTGCTTGATCATCTGGTCATCGGGCGTGGCGAATATGTCTCTTTTGCCGAGCGCGGATGGATTTAACCGATATTTCCGCGATCCTGGGGGATCTTTAGCTGTTCGGGACTTGAGCACTTACGCTTCAAAGCGTATACTACGCCACCTTTGAGAATCTTGGGTGTGGCGTTAAGAGCCTATCTCAGCAGGTTTATCCTGATGACGGAGTCTTTTCAGTGAAGTTGCTGAGATGGGCTCTAGAGCCTGACGAGGCGGCCACCACTCTATACGAAGCTCGAGCTGATTTTGATTTTTGGAGAATAGACATGTCCCGAGTCTGCCAAGTTACTGGCAAGCGCCCGGTGAGCGGTAACAACCGTTCCCACGCACTGAACGCGACTAAACGCCGTTTTCTGCCGAACCTGCACTCACACCGTTTTTGGGTTGAGGGTGAAAAGCGCTTTGTAACGCTGCGCGTATCTGCTAAAGGTATGCGTGTTATTGATAAGAAGGGTATTGAGACGGTTCTGGCCGATCTGCGTGCCCGTGGTGAAAAGTATTAAGGAACTGAATCATGGCTAAGGGTGTTCGCGAGAAGATCAAGCTGGTTTCTTCTGCTGGTACTGGTCACTTCTATACCACCACGAAGAACAAGCGCACGAAGCCGGAAAAATTGGAACTGAAGAAATTCGATCCAGTTGTCCGTCAACATGTGATCTACAAAGAAGCTAAAATTAAATAATTTTGGCGGATTACTGAAAACCCGGCTTCGGCCGGGTTTTTTTATGGCAGGCTATCCTTGCCCGCCACCACAAGCGACGATTTTTTATGGTTCCGATTTTCTGTATCAGCCGCTTGTATCCTTCTTCATGTTATGCCAATTTCCTGAACTTGGGTTTCTGCAACCATTTGGTAATGAACACATATGAATTCGACGTTACACCAACTTTTGCTGACGACGCCGCATGCGCAACATCCTGCCGGATTGGCAAGAATATCAGGCGCAGCTAAAGCAACAGCATGGGCGGAAATACGCTTTCTGGCAGCGGCTCAATTAACCGATCGAATTTTTCAGGAGATAAAGCATGCCCGAACTGCCAGAGGTTGAAACCAGTCGTCGGGGAATCTCACCCTATCTTATCGGTCATACCATCCTTTATGCCGAAGTCCGCAATTCTCGTCTGCGCTGGCCGGTTTCCAGCGAGATTTTATCGCTCAGCGATCAGGTTGTGCTGGGCGTCCATCGGCGCGCCAAATATCTGCTGATTGAGTTGACCGCCGGGTGGATTATCGTTCATCTGGGCATGTCCGGCAGTCTGCGTATCCTGCCGGAGTATATTGAGCCGGAGAAACACGATCATGTCGATTTGGTCATGGATAGCGGCAAAGTCCTGCGTTATACCGATCCGAGGCGTTTCGGCGCCTGGTTATGGACGGATAACCCTGAGGCAAGCCCGGTGCTGGCGCATCTGGGGCCGGAACCGTTGAGTGAGGCGTTTTCCGGCGATTATCTGTATCAGCGATCGCGCGGCAAAAAGACGCGGGTTAAGCTATGGATTATGGATAACAAGGTCGTGGTTGGCGTGGGGAACATCTATGCCAGCGAATCGTTGTTTATGGCGGGCATCAGGCCGGACAGGCCTGTCGGTTCGTTAAGTGAAACGGAAGCGAATTTGCTGGTGGAAACCATCAAACAGGTTCTGCTGCGTTCGATTGAGCAGGGCGGCACAACGTTGCGGGATTTTCTGCAATCAGACGGCAAACCGGGATATTTCGCTCAGGAACTTCAGGTCTACGGACGGACCGGCGAACCTTGCCGGGCTTGTGGAACGCCGATAGAAATCGCCAGGCACGGGCAGCGAAGCACTTTCTTTTGTCGCCGTTGCCAGCGTTAATTTTCCTGCAATCACATTTATTAAATCAGGGTTGATGCATGCATAAAAATAACGATGTCGTATTTTTCCTCGAAAGTTCGAAAAATATGGGGGGACAGGAATGGCAGCTGCTGCAACAGATGGAAGAATTGAACCGGCGAGGCGTGGCGACCTATTTATTATGTAATCCCCAAGGGCGCATTGATGGCGAAGCACGTTCGCGCGGGTTGTCCGTCATTAATTTGCCCTTTCGCAACAGCTTTCATCTGCCGACGATTCAGGGGATTAGAAAAGCGATAAAGCGCCATCGCCCGATGGCGTGTATTTGTCACAGCGGCCATGATGCCAACAATCTGTGCGTTGCGGCAATCACCCTGGTCAAACGGCCCAAAATCATCAGGTCGAGAACCTATTACACCAACAGAAAACCGAATCCTCTTAGCCGCTTTCTGCCGATTGATTTGGTCATGGTGCCAAGCCAGTTTATGGCTCACAAGATTAAGCCGCAGTTTTTGGGTAAAGGGATTGCGGTGGTTTATCCGGGAATTGATTTTGCAAAACTTGATAACGAGATCAATCTCCCCGTCAGGGAGGATTTATCCGACTGGCTCAATGAAAATCAGGGCGATGTGATTATTCAGCTCGGCATGTTGAGGGCGGAAAAAGGACATAACATAATCCTGTCTGCGATGAGCGAGCTAATAAAAAGCAGGCCTCACCTGAGATACGTTATTGCCGGTGGCGGTAATGCTGAGAAAATAACAGCAGAAATTGCTGAGCGTGGCTTACAAAAAAATATATGGCTAGGAGAATTAAAGTCGGTGGCCGCAGCCTTGAAGAGAGCGAACGTGCTGGTCATGCCTTCAACCAAAGAGCCGCTGGGGATGGCGCAAATAGAAGCGTTGGGATTGGCGGTTCCGGTGATTATCAGTAACGAAGGCGGGCTGCCGGAAACGGTCAAGGATCACGTCACCGGGCTTATCGTTGCACGAAACGAGCCGCAGGAATGGGTCAGGGCAATTGATTTCGCATTATCAAATCAGGAGACCATGCGATCCTATGCGCAAGCGGGACAAAAAGATGTTAGAGCCAGATTTGGGCTGGACGCGAATACCAATCGCCTGATGAGCATTATCAGGTCTTGATGCGCTTTAGGCGTGTTGCAGTTTTTTCTGTAATGCGCCGGCAATGGACGCGGGCAGGAAGTGAGAGACATCGCCGCCATGACGAGCCACTTCCTTGACCAGCGAAGAGGAAATAAAAGACCACTCTTCGGAAGGCATCAGGAACACGCTTTCCAGCGCCGGCATCAGATGGTGATTCATTTTGGCGAGTTGCAGTTCGTACTCGAAATCGGATACCGCGCGCAATCCCCGCACCAGAATGGTTGCTTGCTGATGTTGCGCAAAATGCGCCATCAGTTCGCTGAAGCCGACAACGTCCACATTCGGCAAATGTTGGGTGACTTCTTTTGCCAGCGCTACCCGCTCATCAAGCGTAAATAACGTATTTTTGCTCGGACTGGCGGCAATCGCCAGCACCAGATGGTCGAACATCCGTGATGCGCGGGTGAGTAGATCCAGGTGGCCGTTGGTTAGCGGATCGAAAGTGCCGGGATAAATCGCTTTGATTGTCATGATGATCCTCTGCTCCTATGCTCAAAACCACGGCCAATTATTGCGTCCGAGGCGGCAGATAGGGTTCCAGCAATGAGAGCAACTTCTGCAAGGCCCCTTGATTCTGATGCAATACCTCGACGGCGTGCCGGCCATAATAGCGGCGGTAATCTTCATCGGCGAGCAGATTCCCAACTTCTCTGGCCAGCGATGCCGCATCCGTCACGGTAATCAGGCCATCCGCCTGCTCAAGTTTGTTGCAGATGTCTTTAAAGTTAAAGGTGTGCGGCCCCATCAGAACGGGAATGGCATGGGCGGCGGCTTCGAGCGGATTATGACCGCCGCGTTCGACCAGACTGCCGCCGACAAACGCCAGATCGGCGATGCCGTATAACAACATGAGTTCACCCATGGTGTCGCCAACAATAACTTGAGTATCGGCGGAAGGGAGTTCGCCGCTGCTTCGCAAGGTGTAGTTGAAACCCAGGCTTTGGGTCAGCGCCTGCGTGGTGGAGAAACGCTCCGGATGTCTGGGAACCAGGATCAACAGCAGGTCAGGGAAATTAACCAGCAGCTGACGATGCGCCGCAAGCACAATGGACTCCTCGCCTTCGTGCGTGCTGGTCGCGATCCATACCGGGCGGTGTGGCGCCCACTGGCGCCGCAACGTCACCGCGCGGGCCGCCAGTTCCGGGGTAACGGAAATATCGAATTTAAGGCTGCCGGTAACGGTGAGACTTGAACGCTTCAAACCGAGATCGATAAAACGCTCGCCGTCTTCCCGATTTTGCGCGGCCACCAGTGTGATACGCCGCAGAATATGACGCGTCAGACTGCCGATTTTCTTGTAGCCGGCGGCTGAGCGGGCAGATAAGCGAGCGTTGGCGATCACCAGCGGAATTTTACGTTTATGCAGCTCATCAATCAGGTTAGGCCACAGCTCTGTTTCCATAATGATAACGACTTTGGGGCGAACCTGATTAAAGAAACGTCGCAAAGCGGAGGGTAAATCATACGGGAGATAAACGTGATAAACCGTATCGCCGAAAGCGGAACGTACACGCTCTGAACCGGTTGGCGTCATCGTGGTGACGGTAATCGGCAGGTTAGGGTAGCGATGCCGTAAAGCCCTGACCAGAGGGATAGCCGCCAGCGTCTCGCCCACGGAAACGGAGTGCAGCATTATGCCATCTGGTTTCACTTTTTCCGCGCAGAACCCGTAGCGTTCACTCCAGCGTCTACGATATGCCGGCGCCTTGCGACCGCGCAGCCACAGTCGAATCCATATCAGCGGCTGAATAAGGTAAAGAAGAACGGTGTAGAGAGTTTGTAGCATATTGTTTACTGTTCTGGTTAGTATTGATAGTAATGTTATATAGTTAAGAATATTAAATCTATGATTTGTGTGATTTTAGATTTTTGTTAAAGCTTAATAAATTTATATATCTTAATAAGTTAAGAGTGGCTTTTTTGTAAAGGTAACCTTGTGGTCTAATGATTTTTATCTTCGTAATGTGAGAGAGTGATTACCGATATTCCTTATATTTTTTTACATAAGTATCCAGTCCGGAATCTTCGTATTTCATAATATCCCTATCTAACTGTTGAAATTCTCTTGAATAATAGGGGCCTGAGGCATGAAAACATTTAACTCCTTTGATTATGCCGAATTTTTTACCCCGTTTTCTTAGTGTTCGGCATAAATAACCATCCTCTCCATTTTTAAAATCAAATTTATGGAATAAATCAAATAATATGGATGTTTTCTTAAAGTCTTCTTTTCTAAAACAGGAACACCACCCTCCCGTAGGGCCATTTTCAATTACCATACCATTACGCTCTACCTCTGTATAACATTCAGCTCCAGGTTTAGCTCCGTCAGTATGTTCGTTCTGGATAACATCCAAAGCCAGATAGCCATATTCTGGGAAATTACTCATATAAGTATCGAATATATGATCTAAGCTATCAGGGAAATCCAAAACATCATCGTCGACTTCGACGATATATTTTGCTTTTGCTTTTGAAAAAAGCTTCTTGTAACCATTTAGCCCAGTATTTTTTCTACTAAAGATTGTTGTAATCTTGATGTCTGTTTTTTCGTTTTTAAATTCATTTATTACATCTTTTGTGTTATCACTCGATGCATTGTCTAAAATTATTATTTCGCATTCATCTTTGTTTTTAATCACTGCATGTAATCGACTAAGGCATAATTTTAACATCTTTGATCTATTCCATGTTAAAATTACAAAAGATATGTTTTTCATTTTGCATTTTTCTCTGCTGTTTGATTATATATTATATGAGTATATGTGGTAATCTCTATTATTTCTTAAAAAAACAAGGAGATATTTTTACTACTGCATCTCCTAAATGTAATGAGTAGGTGTTATTTTGTCATCTATCTCTAACTTGGAGCGAGGGTGAATATTTATTAAGGTAAACTTAATCAGGTTTTTCGTTCTGTAAAAGCTACTTTTCCCTCTTATAAAGTCTCGCAAGCAAACCCAAATTGTACTTATTTTGGCTTTTTTCTGGTATTCATTTCTTATGAAGAATTTGAAATAAAACATTTCCATCATTCGAAATTTGCTCTTTGCTTCTTGTTGATTAAATATGGCAAATGAATGATGAATTTCATTGGTACAATATATATTAAGCGGGCGCCTGGTATCCGACATCATACTGATGATTCTGAATAGATCACTATCAATACCATAGAATGCTAATTTTTCTTCAAATACATAACCTCGGAATGCTACAATTTTACCGATCGCATTTTGGGAAAGTGTAAGCCCGGACATAATAGAATCTATTTTTACATTTACCGGACCGTCATCTATCATAATATTCGAATCGCCATATATGTGAGGGTCAGTTTGTGCGCTCATGCCATTTTTATCGGCGATTACTTTAGGAACAATAATATCCATACTGCCGTGATGAGATATATTATGATAGTAATTGGGGGGCAAAACAGAGTCTTGATCTAAAATTGTAATAAAGTCATATGATGTATTTTTTATGAAAAAATTGTATATTTTTGATAGTGATATATTTCTGGTATCTTGGTATATATTTACTTTGATGTTTTTTTCTAGGCATATAGAGAGGAAATTGGCTATATCATTTTCATTGAGGAGTTGAGGACCATTGTTCCAGATACAAATTTCTAAGTTTATGTTTTCAATATGGCATTCTATGATGCTTTGTAATGTCTCGGAATCTTGTATTTTTGAGTTATAAATTATTACAATAGATGTTATATTCATTTATCAATTACCGTAATATATATTTTATTTGTTAAGCTTGTATTTTAATCTACTAAGGATTCCTTTTATATATTTCCCTTGTCTTATTTCATGTTTTGATTTTTTCTTCCATTGCAAGGGGGTAACGGCCTTAGTCAAAGGTACATCACACCATGTTGATACGTGATATGCTTTCTTAAAAAAAACGGTGGATGGATACTGTCCCCATTCATTCCATGGTTTTGTTGTCCCAACATAATGAATAAGAATAGTTTCGGGAGTGATGATTTCTTTATAGGCCTGATGAGATTTGTCCTTCAATTCGCTCTTGATGCTATAGATACTATTGAACTTGCGGGGAAGGATAATTGTCTTTTCATAAAGGAGTACATTAAGCGCATCTTGATCGGGATATCTTAGCGTTAAATTATCCAGAATAAAGGATAGCGTCTTTTGAGTGAGTTGATATTCATTCCAGTTTTTTAACTGAGTGAACATTACACCTGAATTGAAGTAATACTCTGCCAATTCAGGTTTTCTCAATCGGATTGCTGCCTGTTCTTGCGTTGACTGTATATCCGGTACAATAGCACAAATTGCATGACTGAAATCAATATCGGTGAGGGCGCTAAGATCACCTTTACACATAATATCTGCATCTAAATAAAGTAATTTATCAATTTTATCGCTTAAATAATCAAAAGCTACAATTCTGAAATATGCAGAGCATGGCCATCTTTCTTGGGGTAATTCTTTTAATATTGAAGTATTTACTTTATATATATGAACATTTGTATGAAATTTTTCTGCCATAGATTTAAATCTATGGATAGTATCCTCATCGATGTAATCGGTAAAAAAGTGGAAAAATAAAGGAATATTATTGTTGATGAGGATCGAGGTTGCTGAAATGGCCGAGCCAAAAATAAATTTTTTATCTATGCCATAAGCGACATGTAAAAAAGGCTCATCGGAATTATTATTTCCAATGATTTTTATAGTGTCTTCAATGATTAATTCTTTATTAAAATACATGCTATATAATCTTTCTTATGACTCATTAATTTGATATTTTTTTTACAAAATATCGGATGTAATTGATAATGAATGAACTGAATCTTCCTTTGTGAAAATGATGTTTGGCGCAATAACGTAATTGATTGGTTGTCGTTGCTTTTTCCAAAGGCTCATCTTTCCAGGGAGAGGTGTTTTTAGCGATATAAAAATATTCCGAACAGGGATACTGTGCCCACTCATGCCAAGGTTTTGTTGGACCGATATAGTGGATGAATATCGTACCGTCATTGATAGGATGAGGATAGGTTTCGCCGGATTTACATTTCAGTTCATAGTTTATGCTGAACTGGGTATTATATTTTTTATCGAGAAAAAGGATGTGTCCGGGCAATAACATATTGAGAATATCCTGATCGGGATAGGATACTTTTTCTGCAATCGCCTGGTTTTTTAACATATCCATTGCTCTGGATGTTATGCTGCCGCCATGCCAGTTTTGCAGATTAATTAGTAAAAAGCCTGAGTTAAAGTAACCATTTTTGATCGCTGGGGTTGCTAATCTTTCCGCACATTTTCCCCACCAGTTTTGATCACCTTCGCTAACCGCAGCAACGATATAATTACTGATATCTAAATCAATTAATTCCTGCAAAGAGCCATTGCAGACTATATCAGAATCAAGATAAATTATTTTATCCAGCGAGTTGTGAAAATAATCAGTGACAATAAATCTAAAATAAATGGCATAAGACCAATTTTTTGTGCTGGGTAACTTTTTTAGTTCGTCACAGTTTACAACATATAATGTAATTGATGTGTTGTATTGTTTTGCTAATTTACCAAATTTTTCTTTTTCATTTTTTCCTAAAGTATCAGTAAAAACATGAAAAGATAGGTTTTTGTCACTGTTTTTCAATAATATTGATGCAATGGAAATGGCGCAGCCAAATAAAAAATTTTTATCCGTACCGAAAGAAATGTTTAGCACATTTTCACTTTTAGAACTAAATGAGAATGATACGATTTCTGTAATAATATCATCTTTTTTGAAGTGCATGATAACCTCAGAAATAAAATCATTAGCCGTTATTAGACTGTTTGGCAGATTATAAATTGATGATGGCCTGAATTATTTTTTTTATTTCTTGATAATATTTTTCATCATAAAAATTGCTTATCGATGTTTTTATGACATCAGTCGATGGTAACGTCTGGTGATTTATAATATCCTGTAAAGTGGATTGTAACCTTTCTGTTTCTTTAGGAGGATATAATTTCCCATTTACATCATTTTTTATAATATCTGCTGGTCCTGATGGGCAGTCTGAACTGATGCAATAGATACCGTAAGACATGGCTTCCGCAAGAACCATTCCGAATCCTTCAAAGGAGGATGTTAAGAGTAAGGAACTAACTGTTTTAATCTCGGTTCTAATATATTCCCATGGATTTGCCTGCCAGCCATGCCAATGGATATGCTGACTGATCCCTAACTGCTGTGCATAAGCCTGACATATTTTCAGATCTGAGCCATCGCCTACGGCATGGAATACCCAATCGCCTTCAAGCCTAGAGAGCGTATCCAATAAGTCCTTGAGCCGTTTTTGGCCTTCGAACTTGATTCTGCCAACATATAAGAAAGAGGCTGGCTGTGTAGATTCAGGTCGGGGAATGACTATCTCTGTTGGCGTCACTGGGTTAAATATCGTATAGATCTTCTCTGCCGGCACACCACGATTGACTAACTGTTGTTGAATGCCAGAACTGATAGCCAAATGATAATCCGCTTCCAGTACACGTTCGGAGTATTTTTTATGATCGAGAGAATAATGGATCCATGAAATCAGCCGAATATTTCTGTTGCTGTATTTTATCGCTCTGGCTGCAATCAGGCAGGAGGGCGAATCAAAAGCGATGATGATATCAAGATTATTTTTCTCAATATAACGACTGAGAGCATAAATGTGTTTAAGTCGTCTGAAAAATGAAATCTTAATCCCGGATCTGGAATAAACAGCTTTCTTCCCAGCCAGCCAGCTTTTATCCATTCTATCGTCACGACAAAGGAAATAAAGAGTATAGTGATGTCTGGTTGCAGGATCATCTGTTAGAAAACCGGTTACTTTTTGTATCACAGTTTCAATGCCGCCAAATCCGGATACCGCTTCACCAACAAAAAGTATATTCATATTGATTCGATCGTATTGTGCATTATAGTGATTTACGTTCAGTTCTGCTTTTTATCTTATCAGCTTTAATTTCTGCTTCGCTAAGCAGATTTTTTTCACTGTCTAATATCGTTTTCAATGGCTGATTAAAATAAATTTTTAAAAAATAAAAAATATCCGTTTGGGTTAAGCCGATAGTGAGCGACGAAAAATACAAACCGATAAGATCTTTATTACGCCAGCGCAATGGCACTTTTTTTCTAAGCTGCGCACGATGTAAATCAATTACCGATATTTTCAGCTTGCTGCTGTCCGGATTATACGGTAGATGCAGCAGGAAATGGCAGATATAACAATCCCGGTGGTTGATCCCGCTGGCGTGCATGCCGCGCACCATTTCCGCGACCCGACGGATGAGCCGCCTCTTTTCCTTAAATGTCGGACGATTTTTCGCCCAGGTTGCGCAGTAGTCTTCCAGGCTAATCGCCGGGTTAAGATCTTCCGTAATGATAAAGGAATGGCGGCGCAACGGATTTAAACCGCGTTGCCCGAATCCCACTCCTCGCATGGTGTCGACGCCCTGCTTGGACAAACGGTGGATTGCATTCCATTCGCGATCGGCGCCTAACACCGGCAGCCTGAGTGAGATCAGGTTTTTCAGCACTTCTTTTAGCGTGGTGCCGCGGTGTATTTTTATAAAATAGGACTGCTTGCCCACAGTAAAACGCAACGTCCGGCGGCTTTCCAGCGCGCGGAATATATCGCCGTCGAGTTTATCGACCTCTTCAAACGGGTTTTTATTTTGCCATAATGATGCGAAAGGTTCTTTTAGCTCAATCATGATGGATCACCCGTTATCAACGCTGCGGCTTTCTCCGGCAAACTGTATAGATCTGCGGTATCGGCAAAATGGCGCGCATTGGCGGCCCATTGCGTACGCTCTTCCGTCTGGCTTAGCGCGTGGTGTAATACGGCATTTAATTCATTCTGACGGTAAGGTTCTTCGATAACGGCCCCGGCATTTGCCCGATCAATATAAAAAGCGTAGCCGCACACATCGGTCACAATGACCGGCAAACCCGCGGTCAGTGCTTCAAGTAGCACGATGCCAGCCGCTTCCTGATGCGCAGGGTGAATCAGTAAATCGGCCGCCGCCATAAAATCAGGAATATCGTTACGGCCTGAAAAGAAACGAACCTGAGCGCTGATTCCCAGACGCGAGGCGATTTTTTGATAACGGCCGGGTTTATCTTGCCCGACAACCAGATAAATCGTCTGTTTTCTCTGTGTTTCCGGCAGGCTGGCAATCGCATATAAACTTCGTTCAACGCCTTTACGATAGAAATCCGAGCCAACCTGCAAAACCACCAGACTATGCTGCGGGATCTGTTGCTCTTGTCTGAATCGTGTTCTGACCTGTGCCGCATCCGGACGATATTTACGATCGGGAGAAATACCCGGTGGTAAAATGACGAATCGCTCATCCTGTGTGCCGTAATGTTTTTTGAAGTCGTCAATCTGGCGGTGAGTGAGCATCAGCATTTTAGTGCGGCTATCACGCTCAAAAACGGCCTTTTCAAAAGCGGCATAATGTCGGTAACGCGACGTTAGGCGATAAAGAAAACCTTTCTCCTGCGCCACTTTTTCGGCATAGCAAACATCGGCGGCATAATAGAAATCCAACCCCGGCATTTTATTAAAACCGACTATCCGGTCTACCGGGTGTTGTTGCATATGTTGTTGTATCCACTGATAATATTCTTTATTGCGTGCGTGATTGGTGTGTTTCCGAACCGGAACCTGAATCAGTTCGAAATTATCAATCTGCGAACCTTCCCATGATTGGACGTATACGCGAATATGATGTCCGCGAGCCTGGCAGGCCTGAGCGATGCGTAAAAAATCTCTCTGTAGCCCACCAAAAGGGAAGTACTTGTACAAACAGAATGCAATGATCATTGTCGTGTCCCAGATTGGGATGCCTGCCTAGTTTTAGACAGCATAGTCAGTGCTGCCTCAATGACATCTGTTGCCGGAATACAAGACAGATATTTATGCTGCCTGTCTATTCCGCTGCGTTGGGGCATCGTCTGGTAATCTCCAGCCCAGATAACGATTTTATTCTCACTCCAGGGGCGCCAGAATAGATGATCCGTTGCGCCGAACAGACATACTATCGGCGTCTCCAAAGCGGCAGCCATGTGCATGGGAGCGGAATCGACACCGATAAAGAGTTCCGCGTGATCTATTAATGCGGCTAACTGAGGAAATGTCGTTTTGCACGCAAAATCCGTTATCGGTGGTGATTTACACAGCGCTGAAATAGCATTAATACATTGTTGATCTTCTTCGCTGGGGCCGGACGTTAAAATAACATTCAATCCGTTTGACTGAATGTTATCGATAACGTCAGCAAATTTATCATTATCCCAGCATTTAAATATCTGTCGCGCTGTGGGTTGTATAACGATATATTTTTTGTCTGCGTTGATAGTTATCAGTTGGTTATGAATCGTTTCCCATTGTTTCTCATCGTAAGCCATAATGGTGTGCATATCAATTTTTGATAAATGCAATGCGTTGGCTACCGAAAGATTATGTTCAACAACGTGAGAACCTACTGGCCTGACGATTTCATCAAAGCAAAAGCGCCAGAAAAAGGAATCTCGATGCCTGAATTCCAAACTTATTTTCTTGCGGGCGTTGGCTAGCTTTAGCAATGGGGCTATAAGCCACTGATCCGTCAGGTTGATAATCAAATCATAATGGTTGGCTCTTAGTTTGCGAGCCAGATTCGAGAAACTTTTTAGTTTACGCAGTGCCCCTTTCTCTTTTCGCTTGATACCGTATAATACATTGATATCTTTATTTTCGGACAAAATCGGCATGGTATCTTCGTACAATAATACGTCGATTTGGGCATCCGGATAATTCATTTTCAGCGTGCTGATAAGTGGGGTGGTGAGTAGCATATCACCATGGAATCTGAGCTTTACAACCAGGATTTTTTGGTAATTTTGATAAACATTATCCACCGTAATTCCTTTGTTTATTTCACGTATAACTATTTTATTGCAGGACTACTTTATCAAAACTAGTCTGTTCATTTCTTTGGCTTTGGGCCAAGAAAATACTGAGGCAATAAGTCATAACCCAGACGATGGTTATATTATTGTCATAAAAAATGACATCGCTTAAACCGTAAATGATCACTGCTAAAGAGATCGCTATAATGGAGTAGTCCCTTATGATAAATAGAGATGAGTAAAGTAAAGATGCATAAAAAATAAGTAAACCAATCCCACCGAATATTCCTTTCAAGGAGACAGCTTCGATAAATTCGTTATGTAAATGAACATTCGTGAATAGCGATGCGCCAAAAAGAGAGGGATCTTTTTCTGCTTGTTGTCGGATATTAACTGCTCTTGACTCCAATGACTGACCCAGTGGTGCGTCAAGAAAGCTGGTTATCCCTGTTTTATACATGGCAATACGTGCACCAACTGATGAGTTGCTATCAGATTGCTCATACTTTTTTAAATCTGAAAAGAGATTAATTGCTCTGTTGTTAATGATGTTTTGGCATAATATCAAACATGCTATGTTGACTAGTATGAATTTTGTTATTATCTTGAAATTCACTTTTTTGTTTTTAAAAACAAAAGGAAATAAAATTAATGCACTTAATATAGGATATGTTAATATTGCCGCTCGCGTTTCTGTATATATTATTAAAATAAAAAATAGAGCATAAGCTAGAAGATAAAAATTAACCCTTTTTGATGATTTATTTAAGAGAATAGCCTGCGATATGATAATCCCAATAAATGTCATCATATAGCCAGATGTTGTTGCTATTCCGTCAGATAGAGTGAATCTTCCATTTTTGTTGAAAAAACAAAAATAAGTTAATAGCGTGCAAGGGATTGAATATATTAAGATAAGAAATGGTTTTTTTATTTTATATACTGAGCTTAATATCGTTGTGAGTAAAATAAATATTGCACCTAGAAGTAGTATTTTCTCTACGCTGTGATAAGAGCGATATACACCTAAAAATTCACTATCATCTGTTTTATATATTAATTCCCAAATGAAATTTACTGCACTTAGCAATAGCATGCTTAGTGCGACCATTATATTTTTATTATTTATCTCCTTTATCTTGATGATCAGGAATAGAAATATAATAGCAATTATACCTATGTTGTTGAATATTTTTACAGATAATCGTGAGTTAAAAATCATGAAACTTAATGCAATAATAAATCCTATGTAGATGAAAGTAGAAAGTAGATTTTTTCGGGTGTTTAATTCAAAGTTTTTCATGTTTAATTTTATATTAAGTTTGTTTTTTTGGTGTGTGTATAAATGGGAATCTGTTCTTTAGTAATAAGATTGATATACCTAAATGAAAATAATAAAAGCTACGACTTTGCTCAAAAATGGACGTTTTGCAAACAAACCACGCTACCGCCCCTGGCTCGACAGCTACCAGTGGACTGAGATGACCGATCGGGCGGCACAGCGGTTTGCGGTGCGCCATTTTAGCCTGCCATGGTACTAAAACCCGGCTCCCTGTCACAGCGATAATTGCCTATATCACCATGTTACATGTGGTTATTACTTAAGCCATCTGCCGGTCAATGTGGTGCCGAGGCAAAAGGTCAGCAGCCAGGCGATTAGCATATCGCGAGAGTACAAAATAACATCGCTCAAACCGTACATGAGTAGCGCAAAAATCATGGCTGCCAACAGATGGCTTCTGAGTATAAAGACGGAAAAATAGATCAATGCGGCATAGAGCATCAGCAGGATAAAAGCGCCGGGCAACCCTTTAAGAGAAAAGGCATCGATCGCTTCATTATGGAGATGCACGTTCAGGAATCCTACGGCGCCCGCCAATCCGGGATCCTGTTCCGCCAACTGAACAATACGCACTGAACGCTGTTCCGCCGATTGGCCGAACAACGCGTCTTCGCCGACCTGTACGCCGGCCTGGTACATGGCCAGGCGGGCGCCGACTGACGTTTTGCTGTTGTTCATACTGTAATTGCGGATATCGTTAATCAGATCGTTGGTGCGCTGATGGATCGTCTCCTGGAAGAGAAACGAGCACAGCAGAACAGTGATAACCGAACCCGCAAAGGCTTTGATAAATAAACGCCTATTGTGTCTGACTTCTGATAATAAAATCGTGGCGCCGACAATCGGATAAACAAATATTGCCGCCCGCGTTTCCGTGAGCAGAATGGCGATGGTCATCAACAGAAAATGAGCCATATAAAGATAATACTTGCAGGGTGTACTGAGCGTTAATATCGCCTGGGCGCTCAGCGCGCCGATAAAGGTGAGGAAATAGGCCGCGCTGGTTGCCGGGCCGAATACCAGCCCGATACGGTGCACACCGCTAAATAAGGACTGATAAAAGGCATAGCCCAGCGTCAGAGCGCAGATCGCCAGGATGCAGGGAAGCTGAAATTTTTGCTTCTCCCGGGCGATATGCAACGTCGTTAGTAGGATGAATGCCCCCAGAATACAGGCGTGGGCGGAGGTTTCATAGGCGTTGTAGACTGCGGAAAAGGCGGTGTCCGGCTGATAATATTGATGATACCAGACAAGATTGGTCAGGCCGAGGAGCAACAAACACAGCGGGATCGTCAGAAGTCGTTTGGTCGCCGCGATGGTTTTCAGGTGCGTCATCACGTAAAAAACGGAAAGCGAACCGGTCAGGTAGAAAACCCAACCGGCGACGATGGTACTGAATGGCATAATACAGAGCGTCAGTAAACAGCCGGGGAAAATAAGATTAAGGGCGAGGGCCGCGCTTATGCCGGAAGATCTTGTCAGATCATATCCTAAGTTATTGATCATCTATTTATTCAACGTGGGGAGAGCGGGATTACTCGCCTGATGGAGTTAATTCTATCATTTGATCCAGCTTTTGGCGGACTTCCCCGGCCGTAATTGTACTCATCTGCCGATTTTCAGACATTTCCACTGCCTGATTCAGCCCATAACCGCCAATCAATCCCGGATCGGTCGGGCCATACAGGGTGATATTCGGACGATCCAGCGCCGCGGTTAAATGGCTTAAGCCCGTATCGACGGAAACCACCGCTTTTGCTCCGGCCAGCACCTCGGCGACCTGTTGCAGCGTAAGACGAGGTAAAACGTCGACGTGCGCAAACCCTTGCGCCAGACGCAGAGCGCGCTGGCGTTCATGCTCCGCGCCCCAGGGAAGCTTGATCCGGAGTCCGCTGGATTGCAGTAGAGAAATCAGCTCGCGCCAGTGAGATTCCGGCCAGTGTTTTTCATCCCGGGTAGTAGCATGAAGAAAGACCAAATATTGATTGGCATCGGCCGGTAGCTGGGAAAGAAAGCGCGGAGCGATGGCGTAATCGCCGCGCTCGGCGGGTTTCTTGTAGCCAAGGCTGGCGGCGAACAGTTCGCGCAGGCGTTCTACGGCATGTTGCCGACGGCTGACGGGATGGCGGTAGTTATAGAACCCGCTCGCCAGGGGTTCCCTCGCGCTTTTACAGTCGAGACCGTGCTTTTTGCCTCGGGCAAGGCGGGTGACCAGCGCGGCGCTTTTAATTAACCCCTGGGCATCGATCACCGCATCATAATGATATTCACGTAGTTGCCGCTTAAAATCTTTGCGTTCCTGACGTGTCTGGGCGCTGAACCAGCTTTTTCTCCAGCGCCGGATAGCCACCGGGATCACGCGGGATACGGCCGGGTGCCAACCGGGGATCTGGGCAAAGCCCTCTTCCACCACCCAGTCGAAGGTTATGCCGGGCAGGGCCAGCATGGCGTCGGTTAACGCGGGTAACGTATGCAGCACATCGCCCATTGAGGATGTTTTGATAATCAGCACCCTCATGCGGGTTCTCCCGGCGTGGTCAGATATTTTTCCAGCGCGTCGAGCACGCGCTCCGGTTGGATGTCAATCAGGCTTTGATGATATCCCTGCTCGGCATCGCCTTTGCGCACCCGGTGATAACCGGTAATCAGGCGAATGACCTCTGCCTGATGCGACAACGGCGGGGTGAAGTCCGGGCTGCTGGGGCCATAAAGCGCGATGAGCGGACGGTTGAGGGCGGCGGCAATGTGCATTAATCCTGAGTCATTGCTCACCACCGCGTGGCAGGCGGCGATCAGCACTACCGCCTGTTCCAAAGCGGTTTTCCCGGCGAGGTTGGCGCAGTGTTGCTGCGCTTTCTCGGTTAAGGCCTGGCGGATATCCTCGCCTGCCGCTTGGTCGCTGGCCGAACCAAACAGGACGACCTGATAGCCCCGTTCAATCAACTTCTGCGCCAGCGTGGCGTAATGATAATGCGGCCAGCGTTTAGCGGGGCCAAATTCTGCGCCGGGACAAAAACCAATCATCGGACGCGGATCGCGCAGGCCGAAAGTTTGCGTCATCTCAGCGGTTTCTTCCGCGCTAACCTGTAGCTGAGGCCACAGTAACGGCTGCGGAAGATCTTGAGCGCCATGAACGCGTTGGCGATCGTAGGCCAGCGCGACATAGCGCTGCACCATCAACGGAAATGCCGCTTTATCCAGTACGCGGATATCATTCAGCAGCCCGTAACGCATTTCACCGCGCCAGCCGGTGCGTTGCGGGATACCGGCGAAGAAAGGCACCAGCGCGGATTTAAACGAGTTAGGCAACACGTAAGCGCGGTCGTATTGGGCGGCCCGCAGGGAAATCCCCAAACGGCGACGCTCCCCCAGCGCCAGCGCGCCGTGGCCGAGCGGCATCGCCAGCGCCTGATTAACCTCGGGCATACGGGCCAGCAGAGGACGGCACCAGGCGGGGGCCATCACGTCAATGACCGCTTGCGGATGTTCAGCCTTCAGCGCGCGATACAGGCTGTGCGACATCATCATGTCGCCTACCCAGGAAGGGCCGATGACCAGAATTTTCATACCGTTTGTCCGTTCCTTATCCGATTAAACGGTACGGTTTAGCCAGGCCATGTATTCGGCAACGCCTTCGGCGACGGTTTTAAACGGTTTATCGTAACCGGCGGCGCGCAGGTTGGTCAGATCGGCCTGGGTGTACGCCTGATAACGGCCTTTCAGCTTGGCCGGGAATTCAATGTATTCCACGCTGCCTTTTTTATGGAATGCCAGCGTGGCGTCAGCGACAGCCTGGAAAGATTCCGCCCGGCCGGTGCCGCAGTTGAAAATGCCGGAAACCCCTTTTTGCCAGAACCACAGGTTGACGTCGGCGACATCGCCGACGTAGATAAAGTCCCGCTTAAAGTTTTCGCTGCCGGCGAACAGTTTCGGGTTTTCACCCTGATTGATCTGGTTGTTCAGATGGAAGGCGACGCTGGCCATGCTGCCTTTGTGCCCCTCGCGCGGGCCGTAGACATTGAAGTAGCGGAAGCCGCAGATTTGCGACTCGGCGTGCGGCAGAATTTCGCGCACGTACTGATCGAACAGGAACTTGGAGTAGCCATAGACGTTCAGCGGTTGCTCATATTGGCGATCTTCAATGAAGTTATCGTTGCGGCCGCCATAGGTTGCGGCAGACGAGGCGTACAGGAACGGGATGTTGCGATCGAGGCAATATTGCAACACATCTTTGGAGTATTGATAGTTGTTATCCATCATGTACTTGCCGTCCCACTCGGTGGTCGACGAGCAGGCGCCTTCGTGGAAGACGGCATCGATATCACCCAGATCGTCGCCAGCGATGATGCTGGCGATGAAATCTTCTTTATCCAGGTAGTCTGTGATATCCAGATCCACCAGATTGACGAATTTCGTCCCGTCTTTCAGGTTATCGACGACCAGAATATCCCGATAACCCATATCATTGAGAGATTTTACAATATTGCTGCCGATGAAGCCGGCGCCGCCAGTAACGATAATCATGGGGTCTACCCTTATTAATCTTGCCGGTGAAGCACCACGCCTCACGCTGTCTATAAGCGCTATAATAGCATTACATTTTACGGCAAGCAGCCTGAGGTTTTTTTAGCGCCGTTTCCTGCATTCGTTCTCGCGCCGGACGAAGATAAATACCGCGTGACGCAGATTGCATTTTCAGATTCTTTCTCCCTCATTCACGTCCACTTCCGCTAGTTTATTAATCTATACCCGTCATACTTCAAGTTGCATGTGAGTTGGCCGCGCTCAGTCACCCGAATCACTTACCTGAGTAAGCTCATCGGGACTCCTTCACTTGCCGCCTTCCTGCAACTCGAATTATTTAGGGTATACATGGCATCCTTTTTACCGGAGAGATCGCTTATGCCCGCCGCTTTTTATCAGCAACTCGCCACACAGATTATGGCTGCCCGCACCGAGGGCTTATTCAAACAAGAGCGCATCATTACCTCTCCGCAGCAGGCTGAAATTGATGTCGCCGACAGCGGTAAGCTGCTCAATTTTTGCGCCAACAACTACCTTGGGCTGGCAAATCACCCGGAGCTGATCGCTGCCGCGAAACAGGGGCTGGAGAGCCACGGTTTTGGTATGGCGTCGGTGCGTTTTATTTGTGGCACGCAGGATATTCATCAGCAGCTGGAGCAAAAGCTGGCTGACTTTCTGGGAACGGATGATGCGATTCTTTATTCCTCTTGTTTTGATGCCAACGGCGGTCTGTTTGAAACGCTGGTGGGTCCGGAAGACGCCATTGTTTCCGATGCGTTGAATCATGCTTCGATCATCGACGGTATCCGTCTTTCCAAAGCCCGACGTTATCGTTACGCCAACAACGATATGAGTCAGTTGGAAGCTCAGCTTCAGCGGGCAAGGGCGGAAGGCGCGCGCCATATCATGATCGCCACCGATGGCGTTTTTTCGATGGATGGCGTTATCGCCAATCTGTCGGGGATCTGCGATCTGGCCGATCGCTACGATGCGTTGGTCATGGTGGATGATTCGCATGCGGTCGGTTTTGTCGGGGCGCAGGGGAGGGGAACGCACGAATATTGCGGCGTGATGGATCGTGTCGACATCATCACCGGGACATTGGGCAAAGCGCTGGGCGGCGCCTCTGGCGGCTATACCGCCGGGCGTCGTGAGGTTATCGAGTGGCTGAGGCAACGCTCGCGCCCTTATCTGTTTTCCAACTCGCTGGCGCCGGCGATGGCGGCGGCGTCGCTCAAAGTGCTGGACCTGCTGGCGGATGGCAATGAACGACGCCAGCGGCTGTGGGCGAACGCCAGTCTGTTTCGCGCGCAGATGAAGGCGGCGGGATTCACCCTTGCGGGGGCCGATCATGCCATTATTCCGGTTATGCTGGGGGAGGCCCGGTTAGCGCAGGACTTTGCCGCGGCGCTGCAACGCGAAGGTATTTACGTCACCGGATTCTTTTATCCCGTCGTCCCCAGCGGCCAGGCCCGCATTCGTACCCAAATGTCCGCGGCCCACACGCTGTCGCAGGTTCAGCGGGCGGTTGACGCCTTTATCCGGGTAGGCAAACGCCTGGGCGTGATTGACTGAGATCACGACGATGAAAGCATTGGCGAAATTGCGCCCCGAGGCCGGTATCTGGATGATGGATGCGCCCAAGCCGGAACTGGGGCATAACGACATTATGATTAGCATTCGTAAAAGCGCCATCTGTGGTACGGATGTGCACATTTATAACTGGGATGAGTGGTCACAGAAGACCATCCCGGTGCCGATGGTGGTCGGACATGAGTATGTCGGCGATATCGTGGCCATCGGTCAGGAAGTGAGCGGTTTCAACATCGGCGACAGGGTATCCGGCGAAGGGCATATCACCTGCGGATATTGCCGCAACTGCCGCGCGGGACGCCGGCATTTGTGTCGCAATACCCTTGGCGTGGGAGTAAACCGTCCCGGAGCGTTCGCCGAGTATCTGGTTATCCCCGCCGAAAACGCATTCCGTATTCCTGACAATATTTCCGATGAGCTGGCGGCGATTTTCGATCCCTTGGGCAATGCGGTGCATACCGCGCTGTCGTTTGATTTGGTCGGCGAGGATGTATTGATTACCGGCGCGGGGCCGATCGGTGTGATGGCCGCGGCAGTGTGTCGCCACGTGGGCGCCCGGCATGTGGTGATTACCGATGTGAACGATTATCGACTGGATCTCGCCCGTAAAATGGGGGTATCGAGGGCGGTAAATGTGGCGCATGAAAATCTTTCAGACGTCATGCTGGCGCTGGGAATGACCGAAGGGTTTGATGTCGGGCTGGAAATGTCCGGCGCGCCGCCTGCGTTTCGCGCCATGCTGAAAGCCATGAATCACGGCGGCCGCATCGCCATGCTCGGTATTCCCCCGGAGCCGATGTCGATTGACTGGGGCGAGGTCATATTCAAGGGGCTGTTTATCAAAGGTATCTATGGTCGGGAAATGTTTGAAACCTGGTACAAGATGTCCGCCCTGCTCCAGTCCGGTCTGGATTTATCCCCCATTATTACGCATCGTTTTCCGATTGATGATTTTCAAAAGGGATTTGATGTCATGCGTTCCGGGCAGTCGGGGAAAGTTATTCTCAGTTGGAAGGGATAACTTCCGGCTTGAGTGACCTGTTTGCGCCTCAAATTGAGGCGCAAACACGAAAAATAAACCTAGGGTCTCACATCCGATTCGGCGGGCGCTACCCAGGTTTGCCAACGACGTTTTACAAATGTGATGGCGGCGCTATCGCGAATGCTGCTATCGACCAGTTTGAACATCACATCGTTTTTCACGGGTTCAGGCGGGCGTTTCACCAGGCATTGTTTGATGCCCCGGAATGGATTACGCGGTTTAACCGGTTTCGGCGTCTCTGGCGCGGGTGACGGTTCGTAATGCCAGGTCGGTTCATTCAGCAACTGGCTTGGACGCACCAGTACGATATCCGCATCCAACGCGGGCAGCATTTGCTGCAACACTTTGATGGTCGACGGATGGGGATGCCCAATGGCGATGGCGGAGCCGCTGCGCCGTGCAATCTGCACTGCGCGGTTAAACTGGCGGCGGATGTCGGCTTCGTTCTGGCTATCATCCAGAAAAACCTTTCGTTTAATCACTTTTACGCCGGTTCCGGCGGCGGCCTGAGTGGCTTTGCTGCTGCCGATCGTCATACTGTCGAGAAAATAGAGCTGATAGGCGCTCAGGGCCTGCATCACTTTTTGCATACCGGGGAGATCGGCGGTCATCGCGCTGCCCATGTGGTTATTCAGGCCGACGGCATAAGGCACATTATTGACCGACTGACGGATAATGCGCTGGATCTCTTCGCCGCTCATGTCCGGGCGCAGCGTGTCGCGCTCCAGCGGCTGTTTGCTCATCGGCGCCATCGGCAGATGGATCAGGACTTCCCGTCCCTGATTATGCGCTTTGGTCGCCATTTCTCTGGCGTAAGGCGCATTGGGCAGCACCGCCACCGAAATGGCCGCGGGCAGGTTTAAAACCTGATTTTCGTTATGCGGACGGTAGCCGAAGTCATCAATCACAATGGAAAGCTTACCGGCCATACCGGATTGGGAGAGCACCAATAGACTGAAAAAAAATAAGATTTTTGATTTTAAATGATACAAGACTATCTTCCCAACCAAGGTTGTGGGTTTACCGCCTGACCCTGGCGACGAATTTCAAAATAGAGCGCAGGCTGGCTTTGTCCGCCGCTGGTGCCGACCAGCGCGATAGGCTGGCCTGCTTTAACCTGTGCCCCGACGGAAACCAACGCGCTTTGGTTATAGCCATAAAGACTCATGTCGCCCTTGCCGTGCTGGACGACCACAACCAGACCATAGCCTTGCAGCCAGTCGGCCATCAGCACGTTGCCATCGGCGATGGCCTTGACTTCGGTTCCTTCCGGCGCGGCGATGACCAGCCCTTTCCAGCGTAGCTCGCCTTGCAGCGGTTCACCAAAACGATGCTCAATATTCCCCCGAACCGGCCAGAAGGCCTGTGCGGCCGGTCGGCCGAGGCCGCCGGTGCGCGCCATGAGCGAGCGCTCGTTTTCTGTTGGTTTGTAGCTGCCGCCGCTGCGTTTGGCCTGTTCTTCTTTGGCGCGGACTTTGGCCGCCTCACGGGCTTCCCGCTCGGCCCTTGCTTTGGCTTCGCGCTCAGCGCGGGCGATTTGATCGCGCAGGCGCGTTTCATTCTGACGTAATTCGGTGAGCTGTTGCCGATCTTTTTCCAGCGAGCTTTCCAGCGTCGATAGGGTTTTTTGCCGCTCTGTCTGCGCCTGCTCCAGCGTTTTCTGCTGTTGCTGCTGGTCGCTCAACAACGTTTTCTGCTGCGTCTGTTTTTCCTCAAGCAGTCGTCTCTGGCTGGCCAACTCGGTTCGCGTTTGTTGCAACTCATTGATGGATTTCTGCCGCGCTTCGTTCAGGTAGCCAAAATAAGCCAGGATACGTTCACTGCGCTGGCTCTCTTCGCCGCTCAGAATCAACTGCAAAGCGCTGTGCTGACCCTGTCTGAATGCGGCATCAAGCTGGCGGGAAAGAATTTCTTGCTGTGTGTCTTGCTGTGATTGTAATTTGGCGATGGATGCGCCAAGCGCGTTCAGCTCTTTATTCAGCGTGGACAGCGTATTGCGCGTTTCATGCAGTTGACGGCTTGATTGCGCGATGGACTGCTCCTGCTTTTTCAACTGCTGGACTAACGCGCCGCGCTGTTGCTGTTGCAGTCGAACGCTTTTTTCCTTGGCGGCGATATCCTGTTGCAGGGCTTTGAGCTGTTGCTGATTATCCGCCGCCTGGCTGAAGCCGGACAGCAGCAAGGCGCCGACGCAAAACGCGCTGGCGCACCGGGCGAACAGCTTGTGTAACGCCCGGGATTGAATTTTGGCGCGACATACTGCTCTCAACTGTACAGATAACGCTTTTTTACTCATAGCGAAGGATTATTCCACGATGAACAGCGGCTTACCAGTCGTCTCTTTCTGGATTTCTATTTCCATTCGTGACAAGGATGACACGGAATCCGCAGCAGGGATGCATCAATAATAGATAAATGGGAACGTATGCGCATAGAATGGTTGAATTACACAATCTGTGAGGTGATTTTTACCTATCGCGCCGCAGATTCAGTACGCTATGTTGGCTTACTGGCTGTAATTGCCGTATCGCGCAGGTATACTCAGGAACCTTATATTTTATCGCTTAACTGATTCGGGAGTCGTTATACCCCATGCAAGAGATTATGCCATTCATTAGCAAGCACCCTATATTGAGTTTGGCCTGGGTTGCCCTGTTGGTCGCCGTCATTGTGCTTACTGTGAAGAGTAAACTTTCTAAAGTGAAGGAAGTGGTTCGCGGTGAAGCGATCCAATTGATCAACAAAGAAGACGCCGTGATAGTCGATATTCGCAATCGTGACGACTATCGTCGCGGCCACATCGCCAATGCGTTTAACCTGTTACCCAATGATATTAAAAACGGCAGCGTAGGCGAGTTGGAAAAACATAAAGCGCAACCGGTGATTGTAGTGTGCGCCAACGGCATTTCTTCGCGCGAAGCGGCGGATAACCTGCTCAAAGCAGGATTTGAACGCGTATTGGTGTTGAAAGACGGCCTTGCCGGCTGGAGCGGTGAAAATCTGCCCCTGGTCCGCGGCAAATAACGGTTCGCCGCAAATAATTCTTGCAAGACGGCGCAACGGGCTGTCCGCAACGCTAAAATGACTAATGTGCTGGCGTCCACCTTCTCTGACGATGGAAGGCGTCAAAAAAACCAACAAAAGGTATTATTCAACATGTCTGAACAAAACAACGCCGAAATGTCTTTCCAAATCCAGCGTATCTATACCAAGGATATCTCCTTTGAAGCGCCGAACGCCCCTCAGGTATTCCAGCAGGAATGGCAGCCTGAAGTGAAGTTGGATCTGGACACGGCATCAAGCCAACTGGCGGAAGATATTTATGAAGTGGTGCTGCGCGTTACCGTCACGGCTTCGCTGGGTGAAGAAACGGCATTTCTGTGCGAAGTTCAGCAAGGCGGGATTTTCACCGTTGGGGGCATTGAAGGCACTCAACTGGCGCATTGCCTGGGCGCGTATTGCCCGAACATTCTGTTCCCGTATGCCCGCGAGTGCATCACCAGCCTGGTTTCCCGCGGCACTTTCCCACAGCTGAATCTGGCGCCGGTTAACTTTGATGCGCTGTTCATGAACTATTTGCAGCAACAAACGGCAGATGAAAATGCCGCGCCGCGTCAGGATGCCTGATGAACGCGTCTGACGCTTCAATGACCGTGATCGGTGCCGGTTCATACGGCACCGCATTGGCGATTACCCTGGCGCGTAACGGTCACCGGGTGGTGCTCTGGGGTCATCAGCCTGAGCATATCCGTGCATTGCAGGCGGCCCGCTGTAATCAGGCGTTCCTGCCTGACGTTTCTTTTCCTGATTCGCTGCAACTGGAAACCGACCTGGCGCAGGCGCTGGCGGCCAGCCGGAATGTTTTGGTGGTGGTTCCCAGCCATGTGTTCGGCGATGTGTTGCGTCAGATTAAACCCCATCTGCGCGCTGACGCGCGGATAGTGTGGGCGACGAAAGGGCTGGAAGCGGAAACCGGACGCTTGTTGCAGGACGTGGCCCGAGAAGCGTTGGGGGAACAAATCCCGCTTGCTGTCGTATCCGGGCCGACCTTTGCGAAAGAGTTGGCCGCCGGCCTGCCTACGGCGATTGCGCTGGCGGCGACGGATGACGCATTTGCCGATGATCTTCAGCGTTTGCTGCATTGCGGTAAAAGTTTCCGGGTATACAGCAATCCTGATTTTATCGGCGTACAGCTGGGCGGGGCGGTTAAAAATGTTATCGCTATCGGCGCCGGTATGTCTGACGGCATTGGCTTTGGGGCCAACGCACGTACGGCGTTGATTACCCGGGGTCTGGCGGAGATGACCCGGCTGGGTGTGGCATTGGGCGCCGATCCCACCACTTTTATGGGCATGGCCGGATTGGGCGATCTGGTGCTGACCTGTACCGATAACCAATCCCGTAATCGACGTTTCGGTATGATGCTGGGGCAGGGGATGGAGGTTCAGGAAGCGCAGGATAAGATTGGTCAGGTTGTCGAAGGATATCGCAATACCAAAGAGGTATTGGCATTAGCGAAGCGTTACGGCGTTGAAATGCCGATTACCGAGCAACTTTGGCAAGTCCTGTACTGTGGAAAAGATGCCCGGGAAGCAGCGTTAAGTCTGCTGGGGCGTACACGCAAAGACGAAAGCACTCATTTATAACATCCTATGACCAAGCTTGCTTAATGCCGGCGGCCTAGGGTGTTTTTTGTGTGTGAACGGCGTCGGCGACAAATTGTATACCCAAAGTCATGGGCGCTGCGGGCGGGCGGTGAGTGAACGAACATCCCTCGCGACTTCAAGCCGGCAGGGTATAATTCGGTATGTGGTACTGCGGAGAGCAAGGCAATGTCGACAGAAGAACTGGAACTGGTCTGGAAAAATATTAAGGCTGAGGCGCGTAATCTGGCGGATTGCGAACCGATGCTGGCCAGTTTTTTTCATGCCACATTGCTGAAACACGAAAATCTGGGTAGCGCGCTAAGCTATATGCTGGCTAATAAGCTGTCTAGTCCGATCATGCCCGCCATTGCCATCCGTGAAGTCGCTGAAGAGGCTTACCATGCCGATCCGCAGATGATCATTTCCGCCGCGCGCGATATTCAGGCGGTCTGCCTGCGCGATCCCGCCGTGGATAAATACTCAACGCCGTTGCTTTATCTGAAAGGATTTCACGCCTTACAGGCGTATCGCATCGGTCACTGGCTGTGGTCTCAGGATCGTAAGGCGCTGGCGATCTACTTCCAGAATCAGATCTCGGTGTCCTTTGGCGTTGATATTCACCCGGCTGCGACTATCGGCTGCGGGATCATGCTCGATCATGCGACCGGTATTGTGATCGGCGAAACGGCGATTGTTGAGAATGATGTGTCCATTCTGCAATCCGTTACCCTGGGCGGTACGGGGAAAACCAGCGGCGATCGCCATCCTAAAATCCGCGAAGGGGTAATGATCGGCGCGGGCGCCAAGATCCTGGGGAATATTGAGATCGGGCGCGGCGCCAAAATCGGCGCGGGTTCGGTGGTTTTACAGCCTGTTCCGCCCCATACCACCGCTGCCGGCGTTCCTGCCCGGATAGTCGGCCGTCCGGAAACGGATAAGCCGTCAATGGATATGGATCAGTATTTCAACGGTGTGAATCGTGGTTTTGAGTATGGAGACGGTATTTAATACCGTCGCTTCATGCGTCAATAAAAAACGTTATTTATAAATTATCCGCTAGCTCGCTGTTGTTAGTTATTCAGAGTAGGAAACGTCTGAAACTATTTCACGGATAGTCATTTATTTAACTACCCTCGTCGTATTTTACTACATAATGACGAGCTGTTTTATTGTCGTACTATCTGTGCAAACAGAATGGGTTGAACGATATATTCTGATATCTGTGTAGGTGGTGTTATGGTTGCAGAGAGTTCAATAATGTATTTAAAGCGCGTTTTAATAACCCTGTGTTTTGTGGCGTCATCCGCTATGCCGATGTTGGCTCATGCAACTGACACGGAAAATAATTACTCTGCGGCGAACAACGGTGCGGATAACCGCGGCGCCGGAACCGTCACGGCAGAGCACGATGAAAGCTGGTGGCAGAGAAGTAAAAATAACCTGTCTAAAACCTGGTCGGAATCACCAAACCACGATATCTACATCCCGGCGATTACCTGGCATAACCGCTGGACGTACGATAAAGAAAAAACGGATGAGTATAACGAGCGTCCGTGGGGGGCCGGGTATGGCGTGTCGCGCTTTGATGAAGATGGCGACTGGCATGGGATTTATGCCATGGCGTTTAAGGATTCCCATAACAAATGGGAGCCTATCGGCGGCTATGGTTTTGAGAAACGCTGGCGGCCGACCCGCGATCAGGACTTCCAACTGGGGTTAGGTTTCACCGCCGGCGTCACGATGCGCGACAACTGGAACTATATTCCTATTCCGGTCTTGTTGCCTCTGGCATCAATAAGCTACCAAAAGCTTTCTTTTCAGGCGACGTATATTCCCGGCACTTATAATAATGGGAACGTCTTTTTTGCCTGGTTCAGATGGCAAATTTAATAGTGATATTCAATCTTCTTATTACTCACTTCGATTAATTGCTAACCCCTTTCGGAATATTGAAAGGGGTTATTTCTTTTGATGCCTTTGCCGGAATGTATCGACGATACATTGCAATTGATTACATCGGTTCAGGGTAAGTTTTTGCCGTACAGCTTTTGAGGATTGTTAGCTGTTTATTTGCTCAGATGTAAACCATATTGGTTAAAATTTATTTTCTTTCCTCCGTTACAATAACGGCACTTCTTTGCTGAGCGGATATTGTGCTGTGCCATTACTCGTTATCACCACCATATTGTGGGCTTTTTCATTTAGTCTGATTGGCGAATATCTGGCGGGCCAGGTCGATAGCTGGTTTTCCGTATTGATGCGCGTCGGGCTGGCTGCGTTGGTGTTCCTGCCCTTTTTACGTTGGCGGGGCTATGCGCCGCGCGTCATTTTACTGTATCTACTGGTTGGCGCCTGCCAACTGGGGATTATGTATCTATTTGTTTTTCAGGCTTATTTATATCTTACCGTGCCGGAGTTTTTGCTCTTTACGGTGATGACGCCGTTATATGTCACGCTGATTTACGATCTGTTGCGGCGTGAGCGTCTGCGTTGGGGGTATGTCTTTAGCGCGTTGCTGGCGGTGCTGGGCGCGGCGGTGATCCGTTACGATGAGGTCAGCACGCATTTTGTCTGGGGACTGGTGCTGGTTCAGGCGGCGAACATCTTTTTTGCCATCGGGCAAGTCGGGTATAAGCGCCTGATGGAAGTCCATCCGATGCCGCAACATACCGCCTTTTCATGGTTTTATCTGGGCGCGCTGGCGGTTTCGGTGGTCGCCTGGCTGTTGTTCGGCAATGCCAACCAACTGCCCACCACCTCGTTGCAGTGGGGGGTTTTAATCTGGCTGGGTGTCGCGGCCTCGGGTCTGGGCTACTTTATGTGGAACTACGGCGCCACTCAGGTGGATGCGGGCACGCTGGGGATCATGAATAATTTCCATGTTCCGGCCGCGCTGCTGGTCAATCTGGCTATCTGGCAGGAAAAACCCCACTGGCCGAGCTTTATCATCGGGGCATTAATTATTATGTCCTCGTTGTGGGTGCACCGGCATTGGGTCGTGAAGCGTCCCGCACAAACGGTAAATGATCGCAAGCGTGCTGACGCGCCGAGCGAATAAACGCTTCGATCACCGGTTGGCGCTGTTCTCCGTCCCGGACGGCGGCGTACAACCGGCTCCATAGCCCCTCTCCCAACGTTTTTGTCACAATCAGCCCCTGACGTTCAAAACTTTCCACCACCCAGTGCGGCAGCGCGGCGATCCCCATGCGGGCGGCAACCATCTGAATCAGCAGCAAGGTGTTGTCGACGCTCTTCAACGCCGGGCTGATGCCGGCAGGTTGCAGAAAATGGCGCCAGACATCCAATCGTTGACGCTGAACCGGGTAGATCATCAGGGTTTCCGCGCTTAAGTCTTCAGGTTCGATTTTTTCTTTGGCGACCAGCGGATGATCGGGCGCTAGCACCAGCCTGACCTCAAAATCAAACAGCGGCGCATAGTGCAGCCCGCTGCGCGGCAGGATATCCGAGGTCATCACCAGATCCAGTTCGCCCTGTTGCAGAGCGGGTTGCGGATCGAACGTGACGCCGGATTTAAAATCCATCGCCACCTGCGGCCAGCTTTGATGGAACTCATCCAGCGCCGGCGTCAGCCACTGAATACAGCTATGACACTCAATCGCCAGACGCAGCGTGGTTTGGTGCGGTTCGTGGCATGCCTGTAACGCCTGCTGGATTTGCGGCAACACCTGCTCGGCCAACTGCAACAGGATCTCTCCCTGCGGCGTAAAGCGCAGCGGCTGGCTTTTACGCACAAATAGCCTGAACCCAAGACGCTGTTCCAGATCGCTGAACTGGTGGGACAACGCCGACTGGGTCTGATGAAGCGCAGCGGCAGCCGCGGCTAACGATCCCGTATTGCGCAGTGCTTGCAGCGTTCGCAGGTGTTTAAGTTCGATCATGAGAGTCCTTCACAGTGACAGTGAATAAATTGCGCTTGTGCATCATACACTACCTGCGGATTATGGATGTGTAAACATCTGGACGGCTAAATGAGGAATTACGATGACGATTTTAAATCACACACTGGGTTTTCCACGTGTTGGATTGCGACGCGAATTGAAAAAAGCGCAGGAAAGCTATTGGGCAGGCAACGCGACACAGCAAGAGTTGCTGACTGTCGGACGTGAACTTCGGGCGCGTCACTGGCAGCAACAAAAAGATGCGGGCGTCGATCTGCTGCCGGTGGGTGATTTTGCCTGGTACGATCATGTGCTGACCACCAGCCTGCTGTTGGGCAACGTACCGGCCCGTCATCAGAACGCGAATGGCTCCGTTGACCTGGATACGCTGTTCCGTATTGGTCGCGGACGGGCGCCGACCGGCGAACCCGCCGCCGCCGCCGAAATGACCAAGTGGTTCAACACCAACTACCACTATATGGTCCCGGAGTTTACCAAAGGGCAGCAGTTCAAACTGACCTGGACGCAGTTGCTGGATGAAGTGGATGAAGCGCTGGCGTTGGGGCACAAGGTGAAGCCCGTGCTGCTGGGGCCGGTAACCTATCTGTGGCTCGGTAAGGTAAAAGGCGAGCAGTTCGATCGTTTATCGCTGTTGCAGGACATTTTGCCGGTCTATCGCCAGGTGCTGACTGAACTGGCTAAACGTGGCATCGAATGGGTACAGATCGATGAACCCGCATTGGTTCTGGAGTTGCCGCAGGAATGGCTGGCGGCGTTCAAACCCGCATACGATGCGCTGCAAGGGTCGGTGAAATTATTGCTGACCACCTATTTCGACAGCATCGGTCAGAATCTGCCGACCATCAAAGCGCTGCCGGTACAGGGGCTGCACGTCGATCTGGTGCACGGCAAGGATGATGCCGCGGCGTTGAATGCGCAATTACCCGCTGACTGGCTGCTGTCGCTGGGCGTGATTAACGGGCGTAACGTATGGCGCGCCGATCTGAGTGGTTGGTTTGAACGTTTGCAACCGCTGGCGGGCAAACGCACGCTTTGGCTGGGAAGCTCCTGTTCGCTGCTGCATAGTCCGATCGATCTCAACGTGGAAACGCGCCTGGATGATGAAGTAAAAAGCTGGTTTGCGTTTGCTATCCAGAAGTGCGCCGAGCTGTCCCTGCTGTCTCAGGCGTTGAACAGCGGCGACGATCGGGCGCTGGCGGTATACAGCGCGCCGATCCGCGCCCGCCGTACCTCGACCCGCGTGCACAATGCGGCGGTGGCTCAGCGTCTGGCGGCCATTACGCCGCAGGACAGCCAGCGCCGGCAGCCGTATCCGCTGCGCGCCAAAGCACAGCGCGAGCGTTTCAATCTGCCCGCATGGCCGACAACCACCATTGGTTCTTTCCCGCAAACCACGGAAATTCGCGGCCTGCGTCTGGACTTCAAGCAAGGGCGTCTGGACGGCAATCATTATCGTACCGGCATCGCCGAACACATTAAGCAAGCGGTGGCGGAGCAGGAACGTCTGGGGCTGGACGTGCTGGTGCACGGCGAGGCCGAGCGTAACGACATGGTGGAATACTTCGGCGAACATTTGGACGGCTTTGTGTTTACGCAGAATGGTTGGGTGCAGAGCTACGGTTCCCGCTGCGTGAAACCCCCGGTGATTATCGGCGATGTCAGCCGTCCTGAAGCGATTACCGTTGAGTGGGCGAAGTATGCCCAGTCGCTGACGGATAAGCCGATGAAAGGCATGCTGACCGGCCCGGTCACCATCCTGTGCTGGTCTTTCCCGCGAGAAGACGTGACGCGGGAAACCATTGCCAAACAGATCGCGCTGGCGCTGCGCGATGAAGTGGCGGATCTGGAAAAAGCCGGTATCGGCATTATCCAGATTGACGAACCTGCGCTGCGTGAAGGTCTGCCGCTGCATCGCTCCGACTGGTCGGCCTATCTGGCCTGGGCGGTGGACGCCTTCCGTCTGAATGCGGCGGTCGCGCAGGATGACACGCAGATCCATACCCATATGTGCTATTGCGAATTCAACGACATCATGGATTCCATTGCGGCGCTGGACGCCGATGTGATCACCATTGAAACGTCACGTTCCGATATGGAATTGCTGGAGTCGTTTGAAGAGTTTGAATACCCGAATGAAATCGGCCCGGGCGTGTATGATATTCACTCGCCGAACGTGCCGAGCGTTGAATGGATGGAAGCGCTGTTGCTTAAAGCCGCGCAGCGTATCCCGGCGGAGCGCCTATGGGTTAACCCGGACTGCGGCCTAAAAACCCGCGGCTGGCCGGAAACCCGTCAGGCGCTGGCGAACCTGGTACAGGCGGCCCGGCGTCTGCGTGAAACGCAGTAAGCATGTATCAATGACCAGGGAGGCGAAAGCCTCCTTGAGGTTGCTGACAAAGCCTGGTGAGCGGCGATAATGGATGGATCGTAAAGACGCTGCAAGTACGTCCCTGTAAGCTCGAACCGCGCCATCCCTGGCGCGGACGCTTTACTCTTCCATTCCATTATCACCGTTCGATAAAGGGTGATAGGTTTGTCAACGGTCTGAGGGAGGCGAAAGCCTCCTTTTTTCATTTCGGCAGCAAATTTCACTTCTGCGACAAATCGTATCGATGAGTAAAGAATCTACAATAAAAGGGGCGAACGGCGGGAAGCGTTGTGAAACTCTGATTAGTGATGCATATCACGTTTTTATGTACGTTTAGTTTTTGTTTCTTTTTTATGAGTGATAGTCATCACTAAAAATGCCATCGTAATACGATAAAGTCTGTCCTTATCCCTCTGATTATCCAACTCATTGCCTGGGAGGCGGTTATGTCTACATCTGATGTGTTCCATCTCGGTCTGACGAAGCATGATTTACAAGGGGCGACGCTGGCGATTGTTCCCGGCGATCCCGAGCGCGTCGAAAAAATAGCCCGTCTGATGGAGAACCCGGTACATCTGGCGTCGCACCGTGAATTCACCTCCTGGCGCGCCGAATTGGACGGAAAGACGGTTATTGTCTGCTCTACCGGCATTGGCGGCCCGTCAACGTCGATTGCGGTTGAAGAACTGGCTCAGCTTGGTATCCGCACTTTCCTGCGAGTCGGCACTACCGGCGCTATTCAGCCGGGCATCAATGTGGGAGATGTGCTGGTGACGACGGCGGCGGTGCGCCTTGACGGCGCCAGTCTGCATTTTGCGCCGATGGAATTTCCGGCGGTGGCGGATTTTGCCTGTACGACCGCGCTGGTCGAGGCGGCGAAAGCGGCCGGCGCCGCGCTGCATGTCGGCGTGACCGCATCATCCGACACGTTTTATCCGGGGCAGGAACGTTATGATACGTTTTCCGGCCGCGTGGCGCGCCGCTTCCGCGGTTCAATGGAAGAGTGGCAAAGCATGGGCGTTTTGAATTATGAGATGGAATCCGCCACGCTGCTGACCATGTGCGCCAGCCAGGGGCTGCGCGCCGGCATGATCGCCGGGGTTATTGTCAATCGCACCCAGCAGGAAATTCCTGATGCCGCGACCATGAAGCTGGCGGAAACGACGGTCGTTAAGGTTATGCTGGACGCCACCCGTCGATTGCTGGCCTCGGCATAATTGTTCTTTAAGCCATCACCGGGAGAGGTATGACCGAACCAACGTTACTCCATCCGTCTTTAGTGCCGCTGGACGGCGGGATCAATTTCCGCGATTTGGGCGGTAATCGGGCGGCGGATGGGCGTCTTATCCGGCGTGGAAAGTTATTTCGCTCCGGCTCGCTGGATTTATTGAGTCCGGCGGATTGTGAACAACTGGCCGGGGTGCCCGTTACCGATATTCTTGACTACCGCGATCCCGATGAAATTGCGCTCAAGCCCGATATTCTTTGGTCTGGCGCAAACTACCATCCATTCCCCGCAAACCCGCTGCGGCACGAGGTCACGGCGAACCTGGATTCTTTAGGTTCGGATGTGCTGGAGACCTTTGATTCACAGGCATTCATGCTGGAGCTTTACCGCCGCTTACCTTTCGATAACTCCGCATACCGCCACCTGGTCTCGCTGCTGTTGCAACCGGATAACGGCGCGCTGGTACAGCACTGCGCGGTGGGGAAAGATCGTACGGGTATGGGGTCGGCGCTGGTGATGCTGGCCCTGGGAGCCGATGAGCAAACGGTGATCGAAGATTATCTGCTCACCGACACCACGCTGACGCCTTTCCGACAACAGTTAATGGCGCATTTGTCCCAGACCATGAGTGATAAAGCGCTGGGGCAGTTTGCGTATGTACTGTCGGTTCAGGAAGCGTTTATCTCGACGGCATTACAGGCCATTTATGAGCGTCATGGTTCTGTCGATAGCTGGCTTGAAGCGGAGTACGGATTAGATAATCGCGCCCGGCAATTTTTACAGGATAAGTATTTGATTTGATTCAGGCGCCGGACAGGAGCATATCAATTGAGAGGCCGGTCACATGAACCGGCCTCTGCTTTTTACTGAAGATCGCTGTGCGGTGATTAGCCGGTGTTGCGCATGCCGGCGGCAACACCGGCGATAGTCACCATCAGCGCCAGTTCTACCTCGGGTTCGGGATTTTCCTGTTGGCGTGAACGGTGCAACAATTCAGCCTGAAGAACGTTCAGCGGGTCGGTATAAACGTTACGCAAGGCGATGGATTCGGCAATCCACGGCAGGTCTTCCATCAGGTGGTCGTCATTGGCGATCGTCAGCACGACATGAATATCGGCCGCCAACTGTTCACGCAGCTGTTTTCCCAACGGCCACAGCGTCTTATCCACCAGGCGCTGATCGTAATATTCGGCCAGCCACAGGTCGGCTTTGGAAAACACCATTTCCAGCATCCCGAGACGGGTGGAGAAAAACGGCCAGTCGCGACACATGGTTTCCAACTGTTTCTGTTTGCCGTCGTCCACGACTTTTTGCAACGCGGCGCCCGCACCCAGCCACGCCGGCAACATCAGGCGGTTCTGCGTCCAGGCGAAGATCCACGGAATGGCGCGCAGGCTTTCGACGCCGCCGTTAGGACGACGTTTCGCCGGGCGCGAGCCTAACGGCAGTTTGCCCAGCTCCAGTTCCGGCGTGGCTGCGCGGAAATAAGAAACAAAGTCTGGATTTTCACGCACATACCCACGGTACATATCGCAAGACACACGCGACAGCTCATTCATAATCTCATGCCATTCCTGCTCGGGTTCCGGCGGCGGCAACAGGTTGGCTTCCAAAATGGCGCCGGTATAAAGCGCCAGGCTGCTGATCGTGACTTCCGGCAGGCCGTACTTAAAGCGAATCATCTCACCTTGTTCGGTCACGCGCAGGCCGCCTTTCAGGCTTCCCGGCGGCTGGGACAACAGAGCGGCGTGGGCGGGAGCGCCGCCGCGGCCGATGGAACCGCCGCGGCCGTGGAACAGCGTCAGGGCAATGCCGGCTTTCTCGCAGGTTTTAATCAGGGCATCCTGCGCCCGGTATTGCGCCCACGATGCCGCCATGACGCCGGCATCTTTCGCCGAGTCGGAGTAGCCAATCATGACCATCTGCTTGCCCTGAATGAAACCGCGATACCAGTCGATATTCAACAGTTGCGTCATGACATCATCGGCGTTGTTCAGGTCTTCCAGCGTTTCGAACAGCGGGGCGACCGGTAAAGCAAACGGGCAGCCAGCCTCTTTGAGCAGCAGATGAACGGCCAGCACGTCTGATGGCGTGCGGGCCATCGAAATGACATAGGCGGCAATCGAACCCGCCGGGGATTTGGCGATAACCTTACAGGTATCAAGCACTTCTTTGGTGTCCGCGCTCGGTTCCCACTGACGTGGCAGCAGCGGACGTTTGGAACTTAATTCACGGATCAGGAAGGCCTGTTTGTCGGACTCGGACCAGCTTTCGTAATCCCCTAAACCAAGATAGCGGGTAATTTCAGCCAACGCTTCGGTGTGGCGGGTGCTCTCCTGACGCACATCAATACGCACCAGCGGTACGCCGAAGCAGCGTACGCGACGCAGCGTGTCGAGCAACTGCCCGTCGGCGATGATGCCCATGCCGCAGGCGTGCAGCGACTGATAACACGCATACAGCGGCTCCCAGAGCTGTTCATTGCTAATCAATAAATCCTTGGGCGGAAGCGATTGCGCGCCTTTAAGGCGGGATTCCAGATAGCTTAGCGTGGTCGTGAGCTGGGCCCGCAATGATTTCATGATGGCGCGGTACGGTTCCTGTATTTCGCTGCCGCCGGCAAGTTCGCTCACTTCCGGCGTGCAGGCGGACATTGACAGTTCCGACACCAGAACCTGAATGTCGCGCAGGAACAGGTCGGCGGCTTTCCAGCGGCCGAGCAGCAATACATGCTGGGTAATTTCAGCGGTGACATTGGGGTTGCCGTCACGGTCTCCGCCCATCCAGGACGTAAAGCGTACAGGAACGGCTTCTATCGGCAGCCGATAACCAAACGATTTCTCCATCTGCTCGTCCAGTTCACGCAAAAACGCCGGAACGCCTTCCCAGAGGCTATTTTCAACCACGGCAAAGCCCCACTTCGCTTCATCCACGGGGGTGGGGCGAATTTTACGGATTTCGTCGGTATGCCAGGATTGCGCAATGATCTGACGTAAACGACGCATAATCTTGTTGCGTTCATAATCCGCCAGGTCGTCATGATCGAGCTGCTGGAGACAGGTATTGACTTCGACCAGCTTGTGAATCAGCGTCCGACGGGTAATTTCCGTCGGATGCGCGGTCAGCACTAATTCAATAGAAAGCGATTCTATGGCTTCCCGAATGTCTTTTTCCGTCAAATCCTTGCTGGCTTTCAAACGATTAAAGGCGGTGGTCAGCATCTCCGGATTGCTGGCGGCCTCGCCATGCGGCGAAATGGTGTGGTATTGCTCAGCGGTATTGGTCAGGTTAAGAAATTGACTGAATGCACGGGCAACCGGCAATAGCTCATCGTTGGACAGATTTTGTAGTGTGTTCAGCAGTTCCTTACGGTGCTTTTCACTGCCTGCTCGGGAGGATTTTGACAATTTACGAATTGTTTCTACTTTATCAAGAATGTTCTCACCCAGCGCTTCCTTGATCGTATCGCCAAGTAGCTTACCTAGCATGCTGACGTTACTGCGCATTGCCGAATATTGCTCGTTCATAGTTACCCTGACCCATCTCAATTTTTTGTAAGTTTGTTTCACCAGAAAAAATACAGCTCTTCCCTCATCTAGCCACGACAAGGTTGATTCGTCAATTGGCGATTCTTTGTTCCCACGATTCTTTATATCAGCCGATCTTTTTACCCGTATTGATGCAGGTTTGGCAATTTGTGAAATTTAATTACAGATGCGCTGATATTAGGGGCGCTAATTTAAGCAGGGGAAACGGGGGCATAAATGCCCCGTAAAATGGCCCGCGGCTAGTGATATACGCTGGCGAGGCCGCTATCCGTTGACTCAGTGGTGACAGAAATGCTGAATCATCTGCGCAATCAACGCGCGCGTCGGTTTGATAAACGCGGTATCAAGGAATTCGTCCGGCTGATGCGCCTGATTGATGGAGCCCGGCCCCAGCACCAGCGTCGGACAGAGTTCCTGAATAAACGGCGCCTCGGTGCAGTAATTGACGACTTCTGTTTGCGTACCGAGTAATTTCTCCACCACCGACACTAAATGATGATCCGCCGGACATTCATAACCGGGGATCGGCGGATGCAGTTCACTGATGGTTAAACGCCCCGGCCAGCGTTGGCTTACCGGGGCCAGCGTTTCAGACAGTAGCCCGTTCAGATCGTTGAGCGTCAACCCCGGCAGCGGACGGATATCCATATGCAGCTCACAGCAGGCGCAGATGCGGTTGGCCGCATCGCCGCCATGAATATGACCCAGATTCATGGTCGGATAGGGGATATTGAACGCCGCATGGTGATAGCGCTCTTTCAGGGTATTGCGCAACGCCAGCAGATGCGAGATGGCCTCATGCATCAATTCGATGGCGTTGACGCCGCGCGCCGGATCGCTGGAGTGGCCGGATTGCCCCTGTATGCGGATAGCGCTGGACATATGGCCTTTGTGGGCGCGAACCGGCTGTAGCGATGTCGGTTCGCCGATAATGGCGCAGTCCGGGCGGATCTGCGTCGACCCGGCAAAATATTTGGCGCCGGCCATGGTGGTTTCTTCGTCGGCGGTGGCAAGCACATACAGCGGTTTAGTCAGTTTCGCCGGATCAATGTCGCGCAGCGTATCGAGAATGAAAGCGAAGAAGCCTTTCATGTCGGCGGTGCCTAAGCCGTACAGCTTATTGTCGTGTTCGGTCAGCGTGAAGGGATCGCGCGTCCAACGCCCGTCGTCGAAAGGCACGGTATCCGTATGCCCGGCCAGCAACAATCCCCCTTTACCTTCACCGATTCGCGCCAGCATGTTAAATTTATGTTGCGTGCCGGGGACCGGCTGGACTTCAACATGAAAGCCTAAATCGGTAAACCAGCCTGCCAGCAGGTTGATTAATGCCTGATTACTTTGATCGAGCGCGCTGTCGGTCGCACTGATGGACGGAGTCGCGATCAACGCCCGGTATAGCTCAATAAAAGGGGGTAAATTCATCTTCACTGTTGACAGCCTCTGGTTAGGATAGTATCAATATTCATGCATTTATTTTGAATAAAAATACAATAACGCTAAGTGAAAGGAAACCATAAGGTATCAGTGATGATGAATTCACCACTCCGCTTAGCTTCACGGGTGAACAGCGTGATGGCGCTGGTGAGCCCTGTTACCTGTTCCATTGATAAGTAAGAAGGTACGCAGATCCCATGCTGAATACGTTGATTGTTGGTGCAAGCGGTTATACCGGCGCCGAACTTGCGCTTTACCTGAACCGTCACCCACAGATGAACATAACCGCTTTAGCCGTTTCAGCGCAAAGCGTAGACGCAGGAAAATTAATTTCTGATTTGCATCCGCAGTTGAAAGGCATCATTGATTTGCCGGTCCAGCCGTTAACCCATGTCGCGGAAGCGGCCAAAGGGGTCGATGTGGTCTTTCTGGCGACGGATCACAAGGTCAGCCACGATTTGGCGCCCGAGTTTCTGGCTGCGGGCTGCGCCGTTTTCGATTTATCCGGCGCATTCCGTGTTAATGATGCGGAATTTTACCGTCAGTATTATGGGTTTGAGCATCAGCATACCGACTGGCTGGCTCAGGCTGTCTACGGGCTGGCCGAATGGCAGGCCGAAAGCATTAAACATGCGCAACTGATTGCGGTGCCGGGATGTTACCCGACAGCCTCACAGCTGGCGTTGAAGCCGCTGGTGGACGGTCAATTGCTGAATACCGCGCAATGGCCGGTGATCAACGCCGTCAGCGGCGTCAGCGGCGCGGGGCGTAAAGCCTCCATGACCAACAGTTTCTGTGAGGTCAGTCTGCATCCTTATGGTATTTTTACCCATCGTCATGAGCCTGAAATCTCGACTCACCTCGGTACGCCGGTTATTTTTACGCCGCATTTAGGCAATTTTGCTCGCGGGATACTGGCGACTATCACCTGTCGGTTGCAGCCGGACGTGACGCAGCAGGATGTGGCCGAAGCCTATCACAACGCCTATCACGGCAAACCGCTGGTGCGCCTGTATGAGAAAGGGGTGCCGGCGCTGAAATCCGTCGTCGGGCTGCCGTTCTGCGATATCGGTTTTTCCGTACAGGGCGAGCATCTGATTGTGGTCGCCACGGAGGATAACCTGCTGAAAGGCGCCGCGGCGCAGGCGGTACAATGTATGAATATTCGTTTTGGTTTCCCGGAAACCCAGTCTTTACTCTGATTATCATTTACCATTCTGAGGCGCGAAGAGAACAATGAATCCGTTAATTATCAAGCTAGGTGGCGTTTTACTGGATAGCGAAGAGGCGCTGGAGCGTCTGTTCACCGCACTGGTTACCTATCGTCAGCAGCACCAGCGCCCGCTTGTGATTGTGCATGGCGGCGGATGTCTGGTTGACGATCTGATGAAAAAGCTGTCGTTGCCGGTGGTGAAGAAAAACGGCCTGCGCGTGACGCCCGCCGATCAGATCGACATTATTACCGGCGCGTTGGCGGGGTCGGCGAATAAAACGCTGCTGTCGTGGGCCAGGAAGCACGGTATTGACGCCGTCGGCCTGTGTCTGGCGGACGGCTGCAGCACGACAGTGACGCAGTTGGATGAAGCGCTGGGTTTTGTCGGTAAAGCGCAGGCGGGTTCGCCTGCGCTGCTGAATACGCTGTTGTCGGCGGGTTATCTGCCGGTGGTCAGCTCCATCGGGATTACCGATGGGGGCGACTTGATGAATGTGAATGCCGACCAGGCCGCGACGGCGCTGGCGCAAACGCTGGGCGCGGATTTAATCCTGCTTTCCGACGTGAGCGGCATTCTGGATGGAAAAGGCCAGCGCATTGCGGAAATGACCGCGCAAAAAGCGGAGCAACTGATTGAGCAGGGCATCATCACCGATGGCATGATCGTCAAGGTCAACGCAGCGCTGGATGCGGCCCGTACGTTGGGGCGGCCGGTGGATATCGCCAGTTGGCGGCATGCCGATCAGCTACCGTCGCTGTTTAACGGGGTGGCGATTGGGACGCGTATTTTAGCGTAAGCGGTTTTCGGGTATGGCATGATGTCATACCTGCATTTATCTGAATTTCAGGAGTAAGGGTTATGGCTTTGTGGGGCGGTCGGTTTAGTCAGGCGGCAGATCAACGTTTTAAACAGTTCAATGACTCACTGCGGTTTGATTACCGTCTGGCAGAGCAGGACATCATCGGCTCGATTGGCTGGTCGAAAGCATTGGTTACCGTCAATGTGCTCAGCCGTCAGGAGCAACAGCAGTTGGAACAGGCGCTGAACGCGTTGCTGAGCGAAGTGCGGGTCGATCCTGAAATGATCCTGCAAAGCGATGCGGAAGATATTCATAGCTGGGTCGAGCAGCGTTTGATCGAAAAGGTCGGCGATTTGGGCAAGAAACTGCACACCGGGCGCAGCCGCAACGATCAGGTCGCGACCGATCTGAAGCTGTGGTGCAAGGCGCAGGTTGCCGAACTGCTGCTGGCGGTGCGCCAGTTGCGTCAGGCGCTGGTCACCACGGCGGAAGCCAATCAGGACGCGGTGATGCCGGGTTATACTCACCTGCAACGCGCCCAGCCGGTCACGTTTGCCCACTGGTGTCTGGCTTATCATGAAATGCTGGTGCGCGACGAAAGCCGTCTGGAAGATACGCTGAAGCGTCTGGACGTCAGCCCGCTGGGCTGCGGCGCATTGGCCGGCACCGCCTATCCCATCGACCGCGAACAACTGGCGGGCTGGCTGGGATTTGCCGGCGCCACGCGCAACAGCCTGGATACGGTCTCTGACCGCGATCACGTACTGGAGCTGTTGTCTGATGCGTCGATCGGCATGGTGCATTTATCCCGTTTTGCCGAAGACCTGATTTTCTTCAACAGCGGCGAAGCGGCTTTTGTGGAGCTTTCCGACCGTGTGACTTCCGGCTCATCGCTGATGCCGCAGAAGAAGAACCCCGATGCGCTGGAGCTGATCCGCGGCAAATGCGGCCGGGTTCAGGGCGCGTTGACTGGTATGATGATGACGCTGAAAGGGCTGCCGCTGGCGTACAACAAAGACATGCAGGAAGACAAGGAAGGGTTGTTCGATGCGCTGGATACCTGGCATGACTGTCTGATGATGGCGGCTCTGGTGCTGGAAGGCATTCAGGTGAAGCGTCCGCGTTGTCAGGAAGCGGCCGAGCAGGGTTACGCCAACGCCACGGAGCTGGCGGATTATCTGGTGGCGAAAGGCGTTCCGTTCCGCGAGGCGCACCATATCGTCGGTGAGGCGGTGGTGGAGGCCATTCGTCAGGGGAAAGCGCTGGAAGCCCTGCCGTTAGCCGACTTGCAGGCGTTCAGCGCCGTTATCGCTGACGATGTTTACCCGATCCTGTCGCTGCAATCCTGTCTGGATAAACGCGCCGCGCAGGGCGGCGTGTCGCCGCAGCAGGTGGCGAAAGCCATCAGCGAGGCGAAACAGCGTCTGAGCTGACGGTTATCTGAGGCCGGTCACTGTACCGGCCTTGTTTGTTTCATCGCCAAATCGCAATCCCGCCCGCATTTTCTGATTTTTCACCGCGCTTTTCGCCAAATTTGTTTCATTATCAGCATTGCCTCTGGACATCCATACAGTATCATTCTACTTTGACGAGCAGCAATGGCAGCCAGCGGAGGCGCAGTGGATATCAGCATATTTTATGGATTGGGCGGCGGCGTTATTGGTCTGTTGGCCGGTTGGCTCATCGTCGGCGTATCGCACCAGCAGCGGCAGTCTCGTCATGAAACCGATCGGCGTTTGCTTGAACAGACATTGCAGCAGACCCAACAGTTGCTGAACGAAAGTCAGCAGGCGAGAAAACAGCATGAACAGCAATTACGTGAAAATGAACTGGCGTTGCGCAACGTTCATGGCCAGTTGGCCGCCAGTCAGGAAAAGTTGCAACAGCTGGCGCAACTGCGTGAGGAATGCGTTCAGTTAAATCAGGAACTGCGCGCCTTGCGTGAGGTCAATAGCGCTCAAGAGGCGGAGCTGCGCGAGGTCACCATCCGGCTTGAAGAAACGCGCATGGCCGCCGAAGAGAAACAGCGTCTGCTGATAAACAGCGAGCAGCGGCTGACCACGCAGTTTGAAAATCTGGCGAACCGTATTTTTGAGCACAGCGGCCGCAAGGTGGATGAACAGAATAAACAGAGTCTGGATCGTCTGTTGATGCCGCTGCGCGAACAGCTTGATGGTTTCCGGCGTCAGGTTCAGGATAGCTTTGGCGCTGAAGCCCGTGAACGCCACACCCTGACGCATGAAATTCGTAATCTGCAACAGCTCAATGCGCAGATGGCCCGCGAAGCGATTAATCTCACCAAGGCCCTGAAAGGAGACAATAAGACGCAGGGAAACTGGGGCGAGGTGGTGCTCAGCCGGGTGCTGGAAGCCTCCGGGCTGCGCGAAGGCTATGAATACCAGACTCAAGTCAGCGTACAGACCGGCGCGAATAACCGTATGCAGCCGGATGTGATTGTCCGTTTGCCGCAAGGCAAAGATGTGGTGATTGACGCCAAGATGTCGCTGGTCGCCTATGAGCGCTATTTTAACAGCGAAGACGACGCCGAGCGTTTGGCCGCCCTTAATGAGCATTTGCTTTCGGTGCGCGGTCATATTCGCCTGTTAGGCGGCAAAGACTACCAACAGTTGCCGGGGCTGCGTTCGCTGGATTATGTTTTGATGTTTATTCCTGTCGAACCGGCGTTTCTGGTGGCGATCGATCGCCAGCCGGAGTTGATCGCTGAAGCGCTGAAGCACAATATTATGCTGGTAAGCCCGACCACGTTGCTGGTGGCGTTACGCACCATCAACAACCTGTGGCGTTATGAACAGCAGAGTCGCAACGCACAGCAGATCGCTGAACGAGCCGCGAGGCTGTACGATAAACTGCGTTTGTTTGTCGATGATATGGAAACGTTGGGGCAAAGCCTGGATAGGGCGCACGGCAGCTACCGTCAGGCGATGAATAAACTGGCTTCCGGTCGTGGTAATCTTATCGGCCAGGCCGAAGGTTTTCGCGCATTGGGGGTGGAGGTAAAGCGTCCCATCAGCCCATCGCTGGCGGAGCAGGCAACCGACCATGAAAACGCCGCCGGCGAGGCGCTGGCGGATACGGCCGGCGACGGTAAACCGTCGGCAATCGATGCGGAAGGACGTTAGGTTTTTTCTGCGTCGCAGGCTTGGCGGGTAGCTGTCGCAATGGCTTTTCGTCCCTTTTCGGCAAAGAAGGGCGGTGGGCTTTTTATCCGGGTCTGTTACACTCTTCCCAATAACCGGTAGACCCGAAATTTGACTGAATAAGTAGGCGGATAAAATGGCAAATGAGCCGGAGAAAACGACCGATTTTGGTTTTCGCACTGTCGCCAAGGATGAGAAAGAAGTCATGGTGGCTGACGTTTTTCATTCTGTCGCAGCAAAATATGACCTGATGAATGACCTGATGTCTTTCGGCATTCATCGAATCTGGAAAAGATTCACCATTGAGTGCAGCGGCGTGCGGCGCGGTCAGCGTGTGCTGGATGTCGCCGGCGGCACTGGCGATCTGACGGCGAAATTTTCCCGTATTGTGGGCGACGAAGGGGAAGTCGTTTTAGCCGATATCAATGCTTCCATGCTAAAAGTCGGCCGTGAGAAACTGCGCAATAAAGGCATTATCAATAATGTCAGCTATGTGCAGGCAAACGCCGAAGAACTGCCGTTCCCGGATAATTTCTTTGACTGCATCACCATTTCCTTCGGCTTGCGTAACGTTACCGATAAAAATAAAGCGCTGCGCTCCATGTATCGCGTTTTGAAACCCGGCGGCCGGTTGCTGGTGCTGGAATTCTCCAAGCCGGTGATGAAACCGCTGAGCAAGGTTTATGACGCCTATTCGTTCCACATCCTGCCTAGAATTGGCGAGATGGTCGCGAGCGACGCCGGGAGCTACCGCTATCTGGCTGAATCTATCCGTATGCACCCCGATCAGGAAACCCTGAAAGGGATGATGAGCGACGCGGGCTTTGACAGTGTCAATTATTTCAATCTTACCGGTGGGATTGTCGCGTTGCATCGTGGTTTTAAATTCTGATTGGGAAGGCCAATGCTGATAACGTCTGTGCTGACTGCTTCGCTGGAAACTGCGCTGAATCAACTACTGTTTCGTGACCGCGGTATGAAAGCGGCGCGTCAGCGCCTGCACGGCAAAACGCTGCAAATCGAGCTATCTGAACTGAACGCGCCGCTGGTGCTTATCTTCAGCGAACACCGGCTCGATGTGATGAGCGAGTGGGGGGAACCGGCGGATTGCCGGCTAAAGACGCGTTTACCGGTTCTGATGAAGCTGCGCGATCGGCAGCACCTCTCTTCGCTGATGCGCAGCGGCGATTTGATCATTGAGGGCGATATCCAGGTCGTGCAGCAGTTTATCGGGCTGCTTGATTTGGCCGAGTTTGATCCGGCGGAATGGCTGGCGCCTTATCTGGGGGATGTGGTTGCGCAGGGGCTGAGTCAGACCGCGCAGAAGACGCTGAATTTACTGCGGCGTACATTGCGCAGACAGCGGCACGCCTTATCCGAGACGCTTACCGAAGAGTGGCGGTTAGCGCCGGGAAAACTTGAAAACGCCTGGTTCCAGGATGAAATCGCCGCACTGGAGAAATCCACGGACAATCTGGCTGAACGGCTGGCGAAACTGGAGGCCCTGCCATGATGCCAAGTGAACTGCTGCGGCTTTACAGCATCGTACGCGTTTTGCTGAGCTATGGGCTGGATGAGCTCATCCCCAAAATGCGTTTGACCATCCCGCTGCGTTTTGGCCGCCGGCTGTTATTTTGGTTGCCGAATCGGCACAGCCGCATGCCGTTGGGCGAGCGTTTGCGTTTGGCGCTGCAAGAGCTTGGCCCGGTGTGGATCAAGTTCGGTCAAATGATGTCGACGCGGCGTGATTTGTTCCCGCCCGCCATTGCCGAACAACTGGCTATGCTGCAAGACCGGGTCGAACCTTTTGACGGTATGTTGGCGCGCAAACAAATCGAGCTGTCGATGGGCGGCATCCCGCTGGAAAACTGGTTTGATGATTTTGATGTGAAGCCGCTGGCATCGGCATCGATTGCGCAGGTTCATACCGCTCGTCTGAAAGCCACCGGCAAAGATATCGTCATTAAGGTGATCCGGCCTGATATTTTACCGGTGATTCAGGCCGATATGCGGCTGATGAAGCGTCTGGCCGGCTGGCTGCCGAGACTATTGCCGGATGGCCGGCGTCTGCGCCCGCGAGAGGTGGTGCGCGAGTATGAAAAAACGTTGCTTGATGAATTGAATCTGTTGCGTGAAGCGGCCAATGCGATTCAACTGCGGCGTAATTTTGAAGGCAGCCGTATGCTGTACATTCCTGAAGTGTACTCGGATTACTGCACTGAGAGTATGCTGGTGATGGAGCGGATCTATGGCATTCCGGTTTCTGATATTGAAGCCTTGAAAGCCAATGGCACCAATTTGCAGTTACTGGCGGAACGCGGGGTTCAGGTTTTCTTTACCCAGGTATTCCGCGACAGTTTCTTTCATGCGGATATGCATCCCGGCAATATTTTTATCAGTTACGAACACCCGGACGATCCTCAGTACATTGGGATTGACTGCGGGATTGTCGGCTCGCTGAACAAGGAAGATAAACGCTATCTGGCGGAGAACTTTATTGCGTTCTTCAATCGTGACTATCGTAAGGTGGCCGAGTTGCATGTGGATTCAGGCTGGGTGCCGGCGGATACCAACGTTGAGGACTTCGAGTTTGCTATTCGCACCGTTTGCGAGCCTATTTTTGAAAAGCCGTTAGCGGAAATTTCATTCGGTCATGTATTATTGAATCTCTTTAATACGGCTCGTCGTTTTAACATGGAAGTACAGCCACAACTGGTGCTGTTGCAAAAAACGCTGCTGTATATTGAAGGGATTGGACGCCAGCTCTATCCGCAGTTGGATCTGTGGAAAACAGCAAAACCATTTTTAGAAAACTGGCTGAAAGAGCAGGTTGGCTTGCCTGCCGTTATTCGGGCATTAAAGGAAAAGGCGCCGTTCTGGGCCGAAAAATTGCCGGAGATCCCCGAATTATTCTATGACGGTTTACGTCAGCACAAGATACTGCGGCAGAGTGTCGACAAGCTTGCCGATGAATTGCGCACGCAGCATGTTCGTCAGGGACAATCCCGTTATCTACTGGGAATTGGCGCAACGCTATTAATAAGTGGTACGGTGTTGCTGGTCAGTCACGTGGAAGCGGACATTGTTCCTTCTGGTTTGATGGCCGCGGGAATTATCGCCTGGATTATCGGCTGGCGACGAACTCGTTGAAGCAGATCATGATGCATAACCAGATTACCCTATATACTGAGGGTAATCTGGGTGACCCCCTTTTGAAAGAGGTAAATATTATGGGCGGTATTAGTATTTGGAACCTGTTGATTATCGCAGTGATCGTCGTATTGCTGTTTGGTACCAACAAGCTGAGAACCTTGGGCTCAGACTTGGGCGCTTCCATCAAAGGCTTTAAAAAAGCCATGGGCGATGAGCAACCGTCAGCGAATAATGCTGATAAAACACAGCAGGATGCTGATTTTGCAACCAAATCGATTGCAGACCAACAGCCGGAAGTTGTTAAGCAGGATGAAGCAAAGAGCAAGCATAAAGAGCAGGTATAATCGGTGTTCGATATCGGGTTTAGCGAACTGCTACTGGTAATGGTGATTGGCTTGGTGGTTCTTGGGCCAGAACGTTTGCCCGTGGCGGTTAAGACAGTGGCCGGCTGGATTAGAACACTGCGTTCGCTGGCGTCCACGGTTCAGAATGAGCTGTCGCAGGAATTGAAATTGCAGGAATTACAGGACAGCCTCAAGAAAGTAGAGAAAGCCAGCCTGCAAAATCTGTCGCCGGAATTGAAAGCCTCCATGGATGAACTGAAAGAAGCGGCAGAAGCCATGAAGCGCAGCTATGCTGAAAAATCGCCCCAGAGCGAGGATTCGGCGGAACCGTCATCCTATCAGCCGCTCAACGATCCCGAGGCTGTTCATGATGGCGTGATCGACACGGAAAAAGCGCCGGAATCGGTTGCGGTTAATCACCAGCCTGATGACAATCCGATCGCGCCTGTACCGGTTTCGGACAACAAAATCAAACCTGAGCACTCCCCTGCTGCTTCTGCCCGTCAACCAAGTGATGATCGTTAGTTTATGGCCGCTGAAGATACCCAACCGCTGATTAGTCACCTGATCGAACTGCGTAAGCGGTTGCTGAACAGTATTATTTGTGTGCTGGTGGTGTTTTTCGCACTGATTTACTTTGCTAATGACATTTACCAGATGGTTTCCGCTCCGCTGATTGCGAAACTTCCCGCCGGTGCCAGCATGATCGCCACCGATGTGGCATCGCCGTTTTTTACGCCGATAAAACTCACCATGATTGTGTCGGTGTTTGTCTCGGCGCCGCTGGTGTTGTATCAGGTTTGGGCATTTATTGCGCCGGCCCTGTACAAGCATGAACGTCGCTTGATGATACCGCTGTTGGTTTCCAGTAGCCTGTTGTTTTATGCCGGTATGGCGTTTGCCTACTTCGTGGTTTTTCCGCTGGCGTTTGGCTTCTTTGCCAAAACCGCCCCGGAAGGCGTATTGATTGCGACTGATATCAACAATTACCTCGATTTTGTCATGGCGCTATTTATGGCCTTCGGCGTGTCGTTTGAAGTGCCGATCGCGATTGTATTGTTATGCTGGAGCGGCGTGGTCACGCCGGAAGACCTGAAAAAGAAACGGCCTTATATGTTGGTCGGCGCTTTTATCGTCGGTATGTTATTGACGCCGCCCGATGTGTTCTCGCAGACGTTGCTGGCTCTCCCCATGTATCTGTTGTTTGAAATCGGTGTGTTCTTCTCCCGGTTTTATGTGGGCAAAGGTCGCCGGGCGAAAGCGGAAGAACCTTCACCGTAGCTATCTGCGAATACGTCAGCACATGTTTGATATCGGAGTTAATTTAACCAGTACGCAGTTTGCGAAAGACCGCGGGCAAGTGATTGCCCGGGCTAAACAAGCTGGCGTCCGCGGTATGCTGGTGACGGGCACCAACGTTGATGAAAGCCGTCAGGCATTGGCGCTGGCATTGGCGTATCCGGATTACTGCTGGGCAACGGCGGGTGTTCATCCCCATGATGCCAGCCGTTGGCAGGCGTCGGCCGCTGAGCAGATTTACCGCATGGCGCAATCCGATCCCGTGGTTGCGATCGGCGAATGCGGACTCGATTTCAACCGCAACTTTTCCCCCCCTGAGCAACAGGAACAGGCATTCAGCGCCCAACTGGCGTTGGCGGCGGAGTTATCGCTGCCCGTGTTTCTGCACTGTCGCGACGCCCACGCCCGTTTTATTACCTTGCTGACGCCCTGGTTGAGCAAATTGCCTGCTGCGGTTATCCATTGCTTTACCGGGAACCGCAGTGAGCTTGAAGAATGTCTGTCGGCAGGGTTAATGATCGGCATTACCGGTTGGGTGTGCGATGAGCGGCGGGGCCTTGAGCTGCGCGCGTTGTTAACGGATATTCCAGCCGATCGGCTGTTATTGGAAACCGACGCCCCCTATTTATTGCCCCGGGATTTAACGCCCAAGCCCGCATCCCGCCGTAATGAATCCTGTTTTCTGCCGCACATTGTCCGTCAGGTCGCGGGTTGGCGCGAAGAAGATGCCGCGTGGCTGGGGCAGAAAACAGATGAAAACGCCCGCCGGGTTTTCCAACTGGCTTGATTCAGGAGAATAATTATATGAGCAATGTTTTTCCCGGTACGTTCCCTGGCCGACGTCTGCGTCGTCTGCGTCGTCACGACTTCAGTCGCCGCCTGGTTGCTGAAAATCAACTGACGGTAAACGATCTGATCTATCCCGTTTTCGTCATGGAAGGAAAAAACCATCAGCAGGAAGTCCCTTCTATGCCAGGCGTATACCGGATGACCATTGATGTATTGCTAAGGGAGGCTGAGGACATCGCTAAACTTGGCATCCCGGTACTGTCGTTGTTTCCGGTAATCGAGGCGGATAAAAAATCATTACATGCCGAAGAAGCCTATAACCCGGATGGTCTGGTTCAGCGTGCGGTTCGCGCCCTCAAAGACGCGGTGCCGGAACTGGGGCTGTTGACGGATGTGGCGCTCGATCCCTATACCACGCACGGGCAGGATGGCATCATCGATGCAGATGGTTATGTTATTAACGATGTCACGAAAGAGATTCTGGTGCGTCAGGCGCTGTCGCATGCACAAGCGGGCGCGGAAATTATCGCGCCTAGCGATATGATGGACGGGCGTATTGGCGCTATTCGCGAGACGCTGGAAGCGCAGAGTCTGATTAATACGCAGATTATGGCGTATTCGGCGAAATATGCGTCCTGTTATTACGGCCCGTTCCGTGATGCGGTGGGTTCCGCCGGCAATCTGAAAGGCGGCGATAAAAAAACCTATCAAATGGATCCGGCCAACGGCGATGAGGCCTTGCAGGAAATTGCCCAGGATCTTCAGGAAGGCGCCGATATGGTGATGGTAAAACCGGGTATGCCCTATCTGGATGTGGTTACGCGCGTGAAAGAGACGTTCGGCGTGCCGACTTTCGCCTATCAGGTGTCCGGAGAGTACGCGATGCATATGGCGGCTATTCAGAATGGCTGGCTACAGGAGCAGCCTGTCGTCATGGAATCGCTGCTGTGCTTTAAACGTGCCGGGGCGGACGGTGTACTGACCTACTTCGCCAAGCGCGTCGCGCAGTGGTTACGCGATGGGCAATTACAGCGCTGATGTCAGTGACGTCAGGGCGGTTTTCGCCGTCCCTGACGATTACATTTTTTGAAATTGCCGATTATCAATGCTCTGGCGAACCTGTTTATTCAACAAATTCAGCAACAACATTGAGCGGGCTTCCCCATCCGGTTCCGTATAGATAGCTTGCAGGCCGGTAAAAATCCCATCGGTGATCGTTACTTCATCGCCTGGCTGAGGCGTCAGCGGATCGGTAACGCCCTGTGTCGGATGCTGCGACAGGTCATCGATCACCTGTTGCGGAACGGTGGCGGGCAGATTACCGAAACGTACGAAATTGCTTACGCCGCGCGTAGCGCTGATGGTGGTGGTATGGATGCGTTCAGGATCGAACTCCACAAACAGGTAGTTCGGAAACAACGGCTCGCAAACCTCGGTACGTTTACCCCGTACTATTTTTTCCAGCGTGATCATCGGACTCAGGCAGGTAACATCCTGGCGCTCTAAATGCTCTTTCGCCCGCAGTAATTGACCGCGTTTGCAATACAGTAAATACCAAGCTTCCATAATTTCGCAGACTTGTCATTTCGGTGGCTAAGCATAACAAAAGCCGACGTGGATAAAAAATTTTCAGCAGGAATTTTTAACGCCATATCACGTTGCGGCGACCATAAATAGCCACACTAAGAAGCGACAGGTCGGCGAAGAGACTTTATAATAACCAGTTCCACTGACTGCCCCGATGATCAGCATGAAATATCGTGATTTACGCGAATTCCTCTCGCTGCTGGAAGAGAGAGGGGAATTGAAACGCATTAGCCAGCCCATTGATCCCTATCTTGAAATGACGGAAATAGCCGACCGTACCCTGCGGGCGGAAGGCCCGGCGCTGCTGTTTGAAAATCCGAAAGGCTATGACATGCCGGTGCTGTGCAACTTGTTTGGCACGGCAAAACGCGTCGCCATGGGAATGGGACAGGAGGACGTCAGCGCGTTGCGCGATGTCGGAAAACTGCTGGCCTTTCTGAAAGAGCCTGAACCGCCGAAAGGATTTCGCGATCTGGTGGATAAAATGCCTAAATTCCGCCAGGTGCTTAATATGCCGACGAAACGGCTGGCTTCAGCGCCTTGTCAGGAACAGGTGTGGCAGGGGGATGACGTTGATTTACGCCGCATACCGGTGATGCACTGCTGGCCGGAGGATGCGGCGCCGCTGATTACCTGGGGGCTGACGGTGACGCGCGGCCCGAATAAAGAGCGTCAGAATCTGGGCATTTACCGTCAGCAGGTGCTGGGTAAAAACAAGCTGATTATGCGCTGGCTGTCGCATCGCGGCGGCGCGCTGGATTTTCAGGAGTGGTGTCAGGAACATCCGGGCCAGCGTTTCCCGGTGTCGGTGGCGTTGGGCGCCGATCCCGCCACTATTCTGGCCGCGGTCACGCCCGTACCCGATTCGTTATCTGAATATGCTTTTGCCGGGCTATTGCGCGGCCATAAAACTGAAGTCGTAAAATGTCTTTCCAACGATTTGGAAGTGCCCGCCAGTGCGGAAATTGTTTTGGAAGGTTATATTGAGCCGGGTGAAATGGCGTCGGAAGGGCCCTACGGTGACCACACCGGTTACTACAATGAGGTTGATGACTTCCCGGTCTTTACCGTGACGCACATAACACAGCGGCATGATGCGATTTATCATTCCACTTATACCGGGCGTCCGCCGGATGAACCCGCCGTGCTGGGCGTGGCGCTCAATGAAGTCTTTGTGCCGATTTTGCAAAAGCAATTTCCGGAGATCGTCGACTTTTATTTACCGCCGGAGGGTTGCTCTTATCGTCTGGCGATCGTTACCATGAAGAAGCAGTATGCCGGTCACGCCAAACGCGTCATGATGGGCGTTTGGTCTTTTTTACGGCAATTTATGTACACTAAGTTTGTTATTGTCTGTGACGATGACATCAATGCGCGTGACTGGAAAGATGTCATCTGGGCGATCACGACACGCATGGATCCGGCGCGAGATACCGTATTGGTGGAAAATACGCCGATAGACTATCTGGACTTTGCCTCACCGGTTTCCGGTTTGGGTTCCAAAATGGGACTGGATGCCACCAACAAATGGCCGGGCGAAACACAACGCGAGTGGGGGCATCCGATCGAGAAAGATCCGCAGGTATGTGCACGTGTTGATGCCATATGGGATGACCTTGCCATTTTTAGTGACAGAGAACCCCGGCGTTAATTTGCGGTTGCTCTGTTTCCAGTTTTGCTTCGATTACCCTACAGAGGGAATGCATGACAACATTGAGCTGTAAAGTGACTTTGGTAGAGGCAATAACCGATACGGTTTATCGGGTTCGTTTATTACCTGAGGCACCTTTTTCTTTTCGTGCTGGTCAGTATCTGATGGTGGTCATGGACGAACGCGATAAACGTCCTTTCTCGATGGCGTCCACGCCGATGGAGCAGAACTTTATTGAACTGCATATTGGTGCTTCTGAGCTTAATCTTTACGCTATGGCGGTGATGGAGCGTATCCTGAAAGAGAAAGCGCTGACGGTGGATATTCCGCATGGTGAAGCATGGCTGCGTGAAGAGAGCGAACGTCCGCTGGTGCTGATTGCCGGCGGTACGGGGTTTTCGTACGTGCGTTCTATTTTGCTGACGGCGCTGGCGCAGCAACCCGAACGTTCCATCGCGATCTATTGGGGCGGCAGGGAAACCAAGCACCTTTATGATCTTGCCGAGTTGGAAAAACTTGCTGCGCGATACGTCAATCTTCAGGTGATCCCGGTGGTTGAGCAGCCGGAAGAGGGCTGGAACGGCAGAACCGGCACCGTATTAAGCGCGGTACTACAGGATTACGGCTCATTAGCCGAACAGGACATTTATATCGCCGGCCGCTTTGAAATGGCGAAAATCGCCCGCGAGCGTTTCTGTAATGAACGCGGCGCGCTGGCGGCGAATATGTTCAGCGACGCTTTTTCGTTTATCTGAGCAAGTTGTCTGCGCTCGAATAAAATAAAAACCCCGCCTGACGATCCGCGGGGTGATTTATTGGTTACGCCTGAATGGCTGACGGTATTTACGGCCGCTCAAATACGGTGGCAATCCCCTGGCCCAGACCAATACACATGGTCGCCACGCCGAATTGCACATCGCGGCTTTCCATCAGGTTAATCAGCGTGGTGGAAATCCGGGCGCCGGAACAGCCCAGCGGATGACCGAGCGCAATCGCGCCGCCGTTAAGGTTCACTTTCTCATCCATGGTTTCCAGCAGACCGAGATCTTTTATGCACGGCAGAGTTTGTGCGGCGAACGCTTCGTTCAGTTCAAACAGGTCAATGTCTGCAACGCTCAAGCCGGCCCGTTTCAATGCCAGCCTGGTGGCGGGAACGGGGCCGTATCCCATGATGGAAGGCTCACAGCCGACCACGGCCATCGCACGAATGCGCGCCCGTGCGGTCAAGCCCAATGACGCCGCCCGCGATTCGCTCATGATTAACATCGCTGCCGCGCCGTCGGACAGCGCGGAAGAACTGCCGGCGGTCACGGTGCCGTTAACCGGATCAAAGGCCGGCTTTAGCGCCGCGAGGCCGGACGCGGTGGTTTCCGGACGAATGACCTCGTCATAGTCAAAGCGCTGTAAAACGCCATCGGCGTCATGACCGGCGGTCGGGACTATCTCCTGACGAAACGCACCTGACGTCGTTGCGTTAGCGGCGCGCTGGTGCGAACGCGCGGCAAACCGATCCTGCATTTCACGGCTGATATTATGTAGGCGAGCCAGCATTTCGGCGGTCAATCCCATCATCCCCGCCGCCTTTGCGACGGTGCGGCTAAGTCCGGGATGGAAATCCACGCCATGATTCATCGGCACGTGGCCCATATGCTCAACGCCGCCAATCAGACAGACATGAGCGTCACCAACCATAATGGCGCGCGCCGCGTCATGCAGCGCCTGCATAGAGGAGCCGCATAACCGGTTAACCGTGGTGGCAGGAACAGAGGCGGGAATTTCTGCCAGCAAGGCTGCATTGCGGGCGATGTTGAAGCCCTGTTCGAGCGTTTGCTGCACGCAGCCCCAGTAAATATCATCAATGCCGCCCGCCTCAAGCGCAGGGTTGCGGCTGAGCAAGCTACGCATCAGATGAGCGGACAGATCTTCAGCACGTACCTGACGGAATGCGCCGCCTTTGGAGCGGCCCATCGGCGTACGCACGGCATCGACAATCACCACGTTTTCCATATTCTCCGACCTCATGCTGGTTGCCCTTGAGAAACGTCCGCGTGCGGCGCGACAGGGGGATAATAACTTTCATTGCGGCTGGCTTTTTGTCGCAGCCCATCCGGAACCTGATAAATCGGCCCGAGGTGCGTCAGTCGCTGCGCCATTTCGACATAGCGGGCGCTGCCCTGCGTGTCCAGATAGCGGCAGGCGCCGCCGTGGAAAGGCGGGAAACCGAGTCCGTACACCAATGCCATGTCCGCTTCCGCCGGACTATCGACGATGCCTTCTTCCAGACAGCGAACAACCTCGTTAATCATCGGGATCATCAGCCTGGCAACGATCTCTTCAGCGCTGAAGTGTCGTCGTGGCTGGCTGATGGCCGTCAGCATGCTATCGATATTTTCATCCTGTTCTTTACGCTGCTTTCCTTTGTTGTCCGTTTGATAGCGATAGAAGCCTCGGCCATTTTTCTGGCCGAATCGCTGATGTTCAAACAGTACGTCAATGGCATCGCGATAATCTTTCGCCATGCGCTGTGGAAATCCTTCGGCCATCACCGCCTGAGCATGGTGCGCGGTATCAATACCGACCACATCCAGCAGGTACGCCGGGCCCATCGGCCAGCCGAAGTGTTTCTCCATGACCTTATCAATCTCACGAAAATCCGCGCCATCTCGCATCAATAAACTGAAAGCGGCAAAGTAGGGAAACAGCACCCGGTTAACGAAGAATCCCGGGCAATCATTGACGACAATCGGCGTTTTCCCCATCTTGCCGGCATAGGCCACCACATGGGCGATGGTTTTCTCGTCAGTCTGCGGGCCACGGATAATTTCCACCAGCGGCATACGGTGCACCGGATTGAAGAAATGCATACCACAGAAATTTTGCGGCCGCTTTAATGAGGCGGCAAGCAGCGCAATCGGGATGGTTGAGGTATTTGATGCCAGTATAGTGCGCTCGCTGACTTGTGATTCGGTTTCCGCCAGTACGCTGGCCTTCACTTTGGGATTCTCGACCACGGCTTCAACCACGATATCCATCCGTTCAAATCCAGCGTAGTCCAGCGTTGGGCAAATGTTCGCCAGTATGCCCGCCATTTGCATACCGTCCAGCTTGCCGCGCGCCATCTGTTTGTTCAGCAGCGTCGCCGCTTCATTCATCCCCAGCGTGAGCGGTTTTTGGTTAATGTCTTTCATGCGGATGGGCACCCCTTTGAACGCGGACTGATAGGCGATGCCGCCGCCCATAATGCCTGCGCCCAATACCGCTGCCTGTCCCGGTGGTTGAATGTCGCCGACGATTTTTTTCGCTTTGTCTTTGACATACCGATCGCTAAGGAAAATACCGACCAGCGCCCGCGCGGCGTCGGAATGCGCCAGCGGGACGAAATTTTTTGTCTCAAGCCGCAATGCCTCATCACGAGCCATCGTCGCGGCGGCTTCGATGGTGTTTACCGCGGTCATTGGCGCGGGGTAATGTTTACCGGCCGTTTGCAGCACCATCGCTTTCGCCGTGGTGAAACTCATGCCGGCTTCAATGCTACTGAGTTTCAGGGCTTCAAGTTTCGGGCGCCGATAGGCTTTCCAGTCCAGTTCACCGTTAATCGCTTGCTTTAATATCCGCATTGCGGCGGCAACAAGCTTTTCATTGGCCACGACCGCCTGTACCAGACCGACTTTTAATGCTTCAGCCGCGCCGAGGTCTTTGCCTGCGGCAATGATTTCCAGCGCGTTGTCTGCGCCCAACAGGCGTGGTAACCGTACGGTTCCGCCAAATCCCGGCATGATGCCGAGTTTGGTTTCTGGCAGGCCGATACGGGCATCGGCCGAGGCGAGCCGAAAATCGGTCGCCAGAACGCACTCGCAGCCGCCTCCCAGCGCGTAGCCATTAATCGCCGAAAGCGTAGGGACGGGCAGATCTTCCAGCCGATTGAAAATACCGTTGGCGAAATTCAGCCACTGGTGGAGCTTATCGGCCGGCGCGGCGAACAAAGAGAGAAATTCCGTGATATCGGCGCCGACAATAAAGGCTGATTTATCCGAGCGTAACAACAGCCCTTTCAATGCTTTCTGTTCCGCCAGTATATCCAATGCCTTACCCAGGCTGGCTACCGTATGCGTATCCAGTTTATTGACGGAACCCGGCGCGGAAAAAACCAACTCCGCAATGCCGTATTCAAGCCAGTTAAGGTAGAGCGTTTCGCCTTGATAAAGCATGGTGATCTCCGCATTCAGGGTGAGTGATCTGGTACGACCAGATGATCGAATTGTGGCTATAATGTTAATTATTTGCAAATGAACGAGTGATTTTTTGCCGAAGAGATCACAAAGCGCCAGGCGCTGCCGTTGAACTACGGCTGTGTTAAAATGGAAAGACAATGCAGTGACAAACAGGGATACCTATGGAAAAGCTGGCTTCTTTATATCACCATCATCTGGTTACGTTGCAGCAACGCGCACAGGCGGTTCTGGCGCGTCATCAGCTTGACGCATTGTTGATTCACTCCGGTGAGTTATTGACGGTATTCCTGGACGATCACGACTACCCTTTTAAGGTCAATCCGCAATTTAAAGCTTGGGTGCCGGTGACTCAGGTGCCCAATTGCTGGTTATGGATTGATGGCGTCAATCCGCCGAAGCTGTGGTTCTATTCCCCGGTGGACTACTGGCATAACGTCGCGCCTGTTCCGGAAAGTTTCTGGACGGATGAGGTGGATATTTCGGTTCTGCGTAACGCCGATGATATCGGCCGGTTGCTTCCTGCCGCGCGTCGACGAGTCGCGTATATCGGCTATACCCCACAACGCGCCTTGAGTCTGGGGATCGGCGCTGAAAATATTAATCCTCAGGGGGTGCTGGATTATCTGCATTACTATCGCGCCTATAAAACAGACTATGAGTTAGCCTGTATGCGCGAAGCTCAGAAAACCGCGGTTGTCGGCCATCGTGCCGCCCATGAGGCTTTTCTGTCCGGCATGAGTGAGTTTGATATCAATCTGGCCTACCTGACCGCCACCGGCCACAGGGATACGGATGTGCCTTATGGCAATATTGTGGCGCTGAATGAACATACCGCAGTACTGCACTACACTCAGTTAGATCACCAGGTTCCGTCGGAAGTACGCAGTTTCCTGATTGATGCTGGCGCGGAATATAATGGCTATGCCGCTGATCTTACCCGCACGTATTCCTCACAAAGCGACAATGCTTTTGCGGCGTTGGTGAAGGATCTGAATCAGGAACAGCTTGGACTGATTGATACCATACAGGCGGGGGTGCGCTATACCGACTACCATATTCAAATGCATCAACGCGTCGCCAAACTGTTGGCGTCGCATCAGTTGATTCAGGGGATCAGCGAAGAATCAATGGTGGAAAACGGTTTAACCGGGCCATTCCTGCCGCATGGCCTGGGGCATTTGCTGGGATTACAGGTACATGATGTCGCGGGCTTTATGCAGGACGATAGCGGGACGCAGCTGGCCGCGCCTTCCGGACATCCTTATTTACGCTGTACCCGCATACTTGAGCCCGGTATGGTCATAACTATCGAACCCGGTATCTATTTTATCGACTCGCTGCTCGAACCCTGGCGGGCAGGTAAATTCAGCCAGCATTTTGACTGGCAGAAGATTGATGCGCTAAAACAGTTTGGCGGCATCCGTATCGAAGACAATATCGTTATCCACGAGCAGCGGATTGAAAACATGACTCGCGACCAGAAGTTGCTCTGATGCAGGCCTACCCGATACCTGCGGCGCCAGTCAGCCTGAGTGAGGAAATTAAGAAAAGCCGTTTTATCACCCTGCTGGCGCCGACGAATGGCGTTGACGCGGCCAAAGACGTTATTCAGCGGGCAAGAGAACAGCATCCCACGGCGCGGCATCACTGCTGGGCATACGTCGCCGGTGCGCCGGACAATTCCCAACAGCTTGGATTTTCTGATGACGGCGAGCCTTCCGGCACGGCCGGTAAACCGATGCTGGCGCAATTGATGGGCAGCGGCGTCGGAGAAATTACCGCGGTTGTCGTGCGTTACTATGGCGGGATCCAATTGGGTACCGGCGGGCTGGTAAAGGCGTATGGCGGCGGGGTTCAACAAGCGCTAAAGCGAATAACGCTGCAAGAGAAAGTCTTACAGAAAGAGTATGGCTTGCGGTGTGACTATGCCTTACTACCTCAGATTGAATCGTTGCTATACCATCTTGGTGGTCGGATACTGCACAGCGACTATGGCGCTGACGTGACATTGCGTCTGGCTATTCCCGTCAGGGGCGTGGATGAAGCGATAATGAGATTGCGCGATATTAGCCGCGGCTCGTTGCATTTATTGCCAATTTCACAATAATCCCAGCGCTGTTTCATGAATGATTAAGGAATACTCTTCAATGCACTTTCGCGCCATAACCCGTATTGTGGGCCTGCTGGTTATTCTGTTCTCCGGGACAATGTTTATCCCCGGGCTGGTGGCCTTGATCTATCGCGATGGCGCAGGTCGGGCTTTCACTCAGACATTTTTAGTCGCACTGGTTATCGGCATCGTGCTGTGGTTGCCTAACCGCAAGCAAAAACATGAACTGAAATCGCGGGAAGGGTTTCTGATCGTCGTATTATTCTGGACGGTGCTGGGCAGCGTGGGGGCGCTTCCCTTTCTGTTTGCGGAGCATCCCAATCTGGGCATCACCGATGCGTTTTTTGAGTCTTTCTCCGGGTTAACCACCACTGGCGCAACCACGCTGGTCGGCCTGGACTCCCTGCCGAAGGCCATTCTTTTCTACCGGCAAATGCTGCAATGGTTTGGCGGGATGGGGATCATTGTGCTGGCCGTCGCCATCCTGCCTATATTGGGTGTCGGCGGTATGCAGCTCTATCGTGCCGAAATGCCGGGGCCGTTGAAAGATAACAAAATGCGTCCCCGGATTGCCGATACGGCGAAAACGCTATGGCTGATTTACGTGCTCCTTACCATCGGCTGTGCGGTTTCACTCTGGCTGGCGGGGATGCCTATTTTTGATGCCATCAGTCATAGTTTCTCAACGGTCTCTGTTGGCGGCTTTTCCACCCATGACGCCAGCATCGGTTATTTTAACAGCCCGACGATTAACACCATCGTTGCGGTGTTCCTGCTGATTTCCGGCTGTAACTTCGGTCTCCACTTTGCGGTATTGAGCGGGCGCAGCCTCAAGGTTTACTGGCGCGATCCCGAATTCCGTATGTTCATCTTCGTTCAGATGTCGTTGGTTGCGATATGCATTATTGTCTTGTGGTTTCATAACGTTTATGTCAGCGGTATGCAGACGCTGAATCAGGCTTTTTTTCAGGTGGTTTCGATGGCGACTACCGCGGGTTTTACCACCGATAGTATCGCTTCCTGGCCGCTTTTTTTGCCGATATTGCTGCTGTGCTCCGCTTTTATTGGCGGGTGTGCGGGGTCAACCGGGGGCGGTTTGAAAGTGATCCGCATCCTGCTGCTTTTTCTACAGGGTTCGCGCGAATTGAAAAGGCTGGTTCATCCTAATGCGGTATATACCATTAAATTGGGCCAGCGCGCGCTGCCAGAGCGGATATTGGAGGCTGTTTGGGGCTTCTTTTCCGCTTATGCGCTGGTTTTCATTGTCAGTATGCTGGCGGTCATCGCGACAGGCGTGGATGATTTCTCTGCTTTCTCCGCTGTTGCCGCTACGCTAAATAATTTAGGCCCGGGGCTGGGCGTCGTGGCGGATAACTTTACCTCAATGAATGATACGGCAAAGTGGATATTGATTTTGACTATGCTGTTCGGGCGTCTGGAGGTCTTTACTCTTTTAGTCTTGTTTACGCCAACTTTCTGGCGGGAATAATACGGGTAAAAGGAATAGTACGATGAAAGCTTTGATATTGTTTTCCAGTAAGGATGGGCAGACTAGGGCGATAGCTTCGTATATCGCCAACTCGCTTAAAGGCTCGTTGGAGTGTGATGTCATCAGCTTGTTAAGTACGAATGACATCGACTTGAATAAATATGACCGGATTTTGATCGGCGCTTCCGTACGATACGGACGCTTTAATCCGGCGGTAAATAAATTCATCCGGCAGCATCTGACTTACTTGCAGGAACTACCCAGCGCTTTCTTTTCAGTTAATCTTACGGCTCGCAAACCGGAAAAACGATCGTTACAGACAAACGCCTATACGCGGAAGTTTTTGCTGAATTCCCCGTGGCAACCGGATCTTTGCGGCGTTTTCGCCGGTGCGCTGCGCTATCCGCGCTATTGGTGGTTTGACCGCGTTATGATCCAGTTGATTATGCATATGACCGGCGGCGAAACAGATAGCAGTAAAGAAATAGAATACACCGACTGGGAGCAGGTAACGCGTTTCGCTCATGAGTTCGGACAACTGACGCTGAAAAAAAGCGCATAGTGTCGCCTTTTCCCGCGCATTGCCGAAAAAAAACGCACTCGGTCGCTTTTTTGCATTTAGCGCTTGTAAGCCGCGGGGAAGTGCCTATAATGCGCCTCCACTGACAC